>NZ_KB898662.1 GCF_000377765.1 Gracilibacillus lacisalsi DSM 19029
TACAAAAGTGGATCTTCAGATCACGCTGATCCCACAGGAGTCGAAGTGGACGCCTACGCTAAATAACGTTCTACATTGTTTTAACGTACGGACATTACGTCTTTTATTTCACATGGTATAAAACCTCAAAAAGTTAACTGTCACATACGTTGTAGAGCTGCTTTATAGCGGAGGCCGCCCGCTTCAACTCCTGTGGGACTGTTTTACCTGAAGATCCACTTTTTCAAGCGGTTTTTGCTTGGAAAAGTTAGCTGAAGGTAAAACCCCACGGAAAGGGAAGCGGGCAGCCGGAGCGGTTGACTTGCACTAGCTAGCTTTCAAAACAGCAACTCCATATGTATAACTATTCTTGTTTCTTAAAATATACGTGATGAATCACCTTTTCCTATCATACTTGCTTATAAAAGTTGTGATATCAATGATTATATGCTTTCCTTATAATTAAAAAAGGATACCACCTTGGTGATATCCTGCCTGTTAAAGTGAGACTGTGTCTACTTCCTGCAAATATTTTTTCATATATTTTTTCACTAATGTAGCAGATTTCACTTTTAATGGTAATTGATCGGAAATTTTCACTTGGTATTTTTGCTGGACAATAGCTTGTTTTAATTCTTCGCTATTGCGACAATCTTGCTCAAATACATTTACGATACTACCATATTGCAAAAATTGATGAGTATCACTTCCGCCTACAACAGGTAAATCAATTTCTTCCGCTAATTCAAGCAATTCTTGGCGACAAGTCTCTACTCCTTTGGCATATAAATCCTTGCCATTTAAATCAAGTGCATCTAACCTTTTCAACTGTTCCCTCGAAACGTTTTGCGCTAATGGCGTACTATCACGGTAAGGATGTGCACCAATTTTTATCAGAGAATACCCTTCCGCAAGATCCATCAACAAATCAAACGGAATAAAATGATCCTCCTCGATATAATCTGATAATTGCTCACGTACAGCACAAACTTCCTTTCGATCACCAATTAACAAAATATGCCCCACTTCTTGAACATCCACTTCTATTCCTGGGAACAACTTCAATCCATCCAGATCATAATAACCATCTACATAGCTATAATGTTCATCTAAAAAAGAATAGATATCAAAGAATCGAATCGTATTAAAATGCTCTGTTAACACTAATGCTGTTAATCCATTCTGTTTCGCCTCGACTATCATTTCGCGGAAATAATCCGGCATAAAATTAGATTTCTTTGAAATCTTTACATGGCTGTGAAAATCAATAATCATACAAACACCTTCCTATAACAATATAAATAATGCTATCACGTAAATAGCAGAACCGAGCAAAAATAAATAATCTTGTCGTTTCATTTTTAATGAAGCTAATTTTAATTTCTTTACTTCAGGGTGATTAAACCCATACATACTTCCCTTTGTTTCTAACGCCTCCACCGTTGTTCGTGCGCTTTTCGCTGTCGATAACAACAATGGATAGAAAGAAAGCATCGCGATTTTAACAAAATATGCAATCGAGCGGATATATAAGAAACCATGTTTTTCAGGAGTTTTCCCTCGTAAACGGAATGACTGAAACACATGATGATATTCCTCTATTAAAGTAGGTAACATCCGGTAACCATAGGCAATACTGAAAGAAACCTGACCTGGCACCTTAATTTTGAGTAAGCCATCACTTAATTTATCTGGATTCATCGAACAAAAAACCGAGATACTTGCTAATGAAATCGTCGATAATTTAACGGTTAAGACAAGCAGTGGTAGCATCGTTGTCCAATTACCACCAAAAAATAATGATACGACTAATAAGTAGCCACCTTGCCCCAATAACCCTAAACAAAGAATAAAAATAATAAGTGGACTAATTTTCGCCATATATGTTGTCACCATCATAAACAAACACATACCAATCAACACACGTACATCATGAATAAACCACGGTATAATACCAAAGAACAGGTACCAAATAAATAATGTTCTCGGGTCCAATTTTGCTAAGAAAGTATCCCCGTTTCCATATGCCGTATTAAGTAATTCAATTTTTACTTGTTCTACCGATAATTTATCGGCAAATTTACGCGTATACTCCATTATCGACTTCCTCTCTTTGATAACGCTCGATAAACTCCTGTACTGTATATGCAGGCTCTTCCCACCCTAATGATTTCGTAAGCGAAAAAACTTGTGGTGGCATAAGTCCTGCCTTTTCTAACAATCGATAATTTTGAAATACCGAAACACGATCTCCGTCATGAATGATTCTTCCTTCATGCATAACTATAATCCTATTAGCAAATTCACTGGCTAACTGCATATCATGTGTAGCGATCACGACTGCTTTTAATTGTCTTTTTAAGTCGTCCAGTAATTTGGTAATATGCTTTCTCGTTGCGATATCTAAATTAGCTGTTGGTTCATCTAACAACATAATCTCAGGATTCATTCCTACTCCAATCGCAAGTGATGCTCTTCGTTGCTGACCACCACTCAATAGGCGGCTGTCACGATCAGCAAGTTCAGTAAGCTCAAATTGTTTCAGTAATTTATCCACTTTTGTTTGATAATCTTTTACTTTACGAGATTTCATAAAAAATGCTACATCTTTCTCAACACAATCCTCGATAAACATTTGTTCAGGATTCTGGTGAATATAGGTTACCTTTTCCGCTAAATATTCAGGAGGGACATCTCTTGTATTCTCTCCATCAACGGTTACTTCTCCAGTTGCAGCCTTTACCAATCCTGTCATCAAACGCATAAACGATGATTTTCCTGCCCCATTATTTCCAACTAAAGCGATATAATCGCCTTCATGAATCGTACAATCAATTTCATGTAATACTTGTTTCTTTTCTCTTGTGATCGTTTTATAGGCAAAGTCAACATCTTCGTATGACACAATTGCTTGCTTCTGCTCCCTACTAGAAATATATGTACTTTCTTTTGGTTCTGCAGTGGAAAAATGAGTCAAGCCTTCTTCTAACGTAACAGGTAACTTTCCGTCCATTCCTGTTTCCCGTGCTACTTGTGTCACCTGTGGCGGATAAATCTGGTGTGCAAGTAAGGTATCAACTTGATTTAACGCCTCTGTAACTGGTAACGAAAAATGGATCGTGCCTTGATCCATCAGTACCACTTTCTTAGCATAGGAAGCAACAAATTCCGTATGATGTTCAATAACAATGATCGTCTTGTCGTGCACTTCGTTTAATTCCGTTAAAATATCATAAATATCTTTGGCATGATGTGGATCAAGTTGGGCAACCGGCTCATCAATGATAATGATGTCAGGATTCAATGACAATACACTTGCTAATGCTAATAAGTGTTTTTGTCCACCACTTAACTGCCAGATAAAAGCATCCTTCTGCTCTTCTAAGCCAACTAATTTTAAGGCTTGGAGTCCTCTTTCATGGAAATCAGGCAGTCCATAGTGCAGAGGAGCAAAAGACGCATCCTCTAACACTCTTGGACTAACAATCTGATTTTCAAAATCCTGATAAACATAGCCAACATGCTTGGATAAATCTGCTACTTTGTAATCTGTTGTTTTATAACCATTTACTGTCACTTCTCCAGACATATCACCAACATAATAATGTGGAATTAAACCATTCAACAGCTTACACATTGTTGACTTACCACTACCATTTCCACCTAATATTGCTATAAAATCCCCTTTTTCAATCGATAAATTGATATTGTTTAATACTGGATGTTCGGCACCTGGATATTGAAAGGTGACGTTTTTTATTTCGATTTGAGATGTCATGATGGAATCTTTTCCTCCTGTTGATCAGCAGCGTTGGTGTTTGATTTTTTCTTGATCATAAATGTAATCGTAATGATTGCTACTATTAATGCAACTCCAAGACTTACCCAAATAAACCAGTCACCAAACATTTCTAAGAAATCTGCTTCCCATTCGACATTAAAGCCTGCTTCTGAAAGATATTCAAATAGAAAAGCTGCAGCAGCAAGAAAAATACCTGTAACGATTAATCGTGGACCAACGATTTCACCTAATGAATAGCGGTCATGACGATCACGTGGTTTCATACCTAATAACGGTTCGATCTTTCCATATAATCGTGGTACTAAATATAAAGTTGGTAACAAGGCAAATAGAATTCCTGAGAACAAGACATCATTAAGAAAAGCAAAGCCTTCCACAACTACAACACTTTCGGCTAACCCTGGTACAGCTTCTAACTCTTCGACACCGACCCAAACTTTTAAAATATCGACCATTGCACTGATCGCCTGATGAATAACTACCCCTAAAATCGCAGCAGTTCCGACTTGCAACTTGTTTTTTGGGTCACGTACAAATGTCCCTGCTACATACATCGCTAATGAAAAAGCGATAAACTTCTCCAATTCACCAAAGCCACCGAATTGGCCGAGCATCAACTCACCGAAAATTACTTCTCCTAAAGATGCACCAATCGCAGCATATAACGGATGGAATAAAATACATAATGTTAAAGGAATAAAAGCAAAATACTCAATCGAAAATTCGATTGGACCAAGGTATGCACTTGGCACCAATTCCGTAATCATATTCGACAGACCATACAACGACATAGATAAAATAAAGACCATCATCTTTTGTGACTGTGTTAGCGTGTAACGTTGATTTAATGTTGCCATTTTTCTACCTCCTTTATTTGATTAACTTCATTGTAAAGAAGGTTTATTAATCTATGTTTGGAATGAAGTTAAGAGAGTGTAAATTTGTTAACTTTTATTTTCATAATGTAAATTTTTTTTCATTATGAGTTATGAGGAAGATTCATTTGCTAGAATACAAAACGAGGAGGGATCATATGCTGCCATTTTCCATTGAAAAAGACCGATTAACACCTAGTCAAATGAAAATAGCAAACTACATTTCTAAGCATTTGCAACAAGTCTTACTGTCAACAGAGAAGGAAATTGCACAAGAGGTGGGAGTAAGTATAGCCACCGTTTCTCGCTTCTGGTCGATGATTGGCTATCACAATTTAAAAGATTTTAAACAACAGATGAAAAAGAAGCTAGAAGTTTCTCCTGCAGGTAAGATTAAACGAGTACCAAGGCAACCATCACATTATCTTACATTAGAAAAAAGTCTATCCTTACTGCAAGAAACGTTTGATAATATGGACCAAGTCCGCTTCCAACAAGCACTTGACCTACTTTATCGGGCCAATCATGTTTATATTTTTGCTAGCGGACCTTCTAAAGGACTAGGTGAATTACTTGTGTATCGAATGAAACGTTTTGGCATATCGATTCATTTAATAGAACATCAAGGAAATGAATTGTTAGAAGAGTTGATTCATTTTGAACAAGGGGATGTTGTGATCGTCTTTGCGTTTGGAAGGTTACTGCCTGAAGCGAGAGTCATCTTGGACTACCAGCGAGAAATTCATTTTCAAACCATTATGATTACCGATCAATTAGTAGCAGATTTCACATCCTTGTCGACTATTACTTTATTTGCAAGTAGAGGGGATGCTAACGAATTCCATTCTATGGTAGCACCTACTATATTAGTAGAAAACCTTATACTTGGATTAAGTTTAAGAGACCACACAAAGAATATTGAAAGATTGGAGCACTTATCCTCTTTAAGAAAAAAATATGACAAAGAGCTTCCGCGATAAAAATAAATATGTCTATATACCTATAATTGTAAAAATGTATTGTAACTATTTACTTATTTATTTATACTTAAAGTAATAGAACATCATTTCACACATAGGAAAGGAAGACTACAGACATGGACCTTATTCAAACGATGAAACACAATGATACCAAGCATAAGAATATTTTAATGATAAGCATTCTAGCGATTATGATGAGTGCTGGAATTATATTATCATTCGTTACGAATCAAACGACCTCAACTATACTCTATAGTAGTGAGCTCATTTTAGGTGTTATCTTTTTTATCATATTTCAAAAAGGAATAAATAAACCTCATGTTTTACCATATTTACTTGTTATCATGTACTTCAGTCTTATCTTTGTTTTTATAGCAATTCAAGGAGCAAGTGCATCGATTTTTATGATCGTTCTCTTCCTAAGTATATTTTCAGGCATTCAAATGAATCGTAAAGTGTTTTATACAGGATTTGTTATTGGTTTATTGGTGATAGGATATAATTTCTATGTAATGGATAAATCGGACCAATTAATGGTAGATTTATTCCTATATTCTTTAATCACCTTTTTGTTAACGGCAGTGATTTTTCACTTTATTATTAAAATGGCGAATAACCAAATGACACAACTTGCCGACCTGTTACAATCGTCTGAATTAAATAGTCATAACAGAGAACAACAAGGACAGGTGGTCGAAAAATCGGTTACGAACATCTTGGAAAAAATCGCACAGGTTAATGACAAATTGCAAGACAATGTCAAAACTCAAAATGATCTAAATGCTACCATTCAAGAAATCTCTCAAGCTAGTCAATCACAATCAGAGCAAATTTCTGATATTTCCAATGCCACCAATGATACACGGCAAAATATAGATATTGTTGAACAGACATCTCAGCACCTCTATGACGAAGCTTTACAAGCGAGTGAATTAACATTGTCTGGCAAAGAAAAAATGGACACATTAAATGAAAATAATCGTATCCTAGAACAGACGATCGGTGATTTAAGCAGGACCTTTGCTGAATTAACCGATAAAATCAAAGAAACAAATGGTTTTGCTGACAATATTAAAGAAATTACCGAACAAACCAATTTACTTGCCTTAAATGCATCTATTGAGGCAGCACGTGCTGGTGAAGCAGGGAAAGGATTTGCCGTTGTAGCGGATGAAATAAGAAAGCTCGCTGACTTAACTGGTGAGACAACTGAAAAAATCACAAGCAATTTATCCGCATTAAATGATACAAACGACTCGGCGGTTGCCCAGATGGATAAGAGTATGCAAAATTTTGTCGATGGTATGCAAACGTCTGAGGAAGTAACTGGCTATTTTGAAAGACTCACGACAACGATGGGAACATTAAATGACGCGTTACAGAACTTTTCCCAATTAGCTAAGCAAGTACAGCAACAATCAAACGGTGTAGATGGGTCCACAAATGATTTAGCAGCGATTATCGAAGAGACTTCTGCAAGCTTAGAAGAAATGAGTTCAACGATTACCACTTTAACCGAAAGCAACAAAGAGCTGGCTGAATTATTAGATGAAGCTGTTGAGGATTCAGAAACATTAAAGAAACAGTTCTAAGTTTTATAAAAAGGATAGAGGAGCTGGATAAATATGCTCTATCTATCCTTTTTTTGTATTTCACATGCCCTAGAAATTTGTTTCTCATTGGCTTTTAAAAATTATCGCAGTGAAGAATGATTGTAGCTTAACTAAGCTTTTACTTCTAGCTTATTGAATTTTATATGAGTGTTTTGCACATGATAAAGTCCGTTTGTTCCTCGTTACCCATATAAAAAGAGTGGATCCCTGTTTGAACAAACCCCATTTTCTGATAAAAGGCAATAGCATTTTCATTTTTTTCCCATACGCCAAGCCAGACTTTTTGTTTATTTTGCTCGATGGCAATTTCCATCGCTTTATCTAACAAATATTTGCCTAGCCCCAGTTTTTGAAACTCACTCTTTATATAAATCCTTTCAATTTCAAGTGAATCATCATCCATTTCTTCAGACTGCGCATCATTGGTATTGACCTTTAAATAGCCAGCAATTTCATTATGAAAATAAACAAAATGGAATTGCGAAGAAACATTGGATAATTCTTTTTCTAACTGTTTCACGTTAAATGCCTTTTCCAAATAAGCATTCATATTTTCAGGTGAATTCTGATGCTTAAATGTCTCATTAAATGTTTCATAGCTAATTTCTTGAAGTTTATACAAATCTTCAAAGGTACACTGTCTTATATTGATCATCATTTTCATATGGCGCTCCTTTAATCAATACTCTCTCTTGTTCCCTTTTTTAACAAATTCCCAATCTTTTTCTATATTTTCTCTTACTCTTTGAAGAAGGTTGTAGATGGTATCTATCTCTTTTTCGGAAAACCCGTTCAATGCAATCGTATTGGAATAATCGTTTTCTCTTTTGATAAAAGGGTAAACATTTTCCCCTTTCGTTGTTGGAAAGAGTTTTTTAATTTTCTTGTTATGGTTGTCTGCTCGCTTTTCAATAAAACCATTTAATTCAAGTTTTTTTATAGCGCGTGCTGCTGTTGTTCGATCTACTTTGATCATTTCAGCTAGCTTTTCTTGAATAACGCCTGGGTTTTCACATATGCGCACAAGATACAAATACTGACCTTTTGTTAGGTCAAATTCTTTAAATTCTATATTACTTATAGAATCTAAAGCCCTTGCTATCATCCCGATTTCACGAAGTATTTCCTTCATCATTAACTCCTCAGCACTTATTTTTGTTGTATATGCAACAATAATAATACCTATCTAACATACCTTATTTTTATTGTATTTGCAACAAAAACAAAGAATTATTAATCACTTTTCATCTCTTACTGACTGCTACCTTTCCAAATTTGTGCTATATTTATTGCTAAGGAGAGGATTACATGACCAAGATTCTGATTGTGGAAGATGAAGAAAAGTTAGCTCGTGTATTAGAACTAGAATTAGGCTATGAAGACTACCAAACTACGATTGCTACTGATGGACAGACGGCTTTTCAACTTTTACAGGAAAATGATTATGATCTTGTTTTATTAGATATCATGCTACCAGGAATAAGCGGACTTGAAATACTCAGACGCTATCGCAAAACGAATACTGCTACACCAATTCTTCTATTAACTGCTCGTGATGAAGTACATGATAAAGTCTCTGGCCTAGACTTAGGAGCTAATGATTATATAACCAAGCCATTTCAAATAGAAGAATTGTTAGCAAGAGTCCGAGCACAATTACGGCAGGCCGGACCAGCTAACTCTCTGCAAGACCAACTAAACTATCAAGATTTAACGATTGATTTGCAGTCACGAGATGTGACAAGAAACGGTAAAATAATTGATCTCACTCCGCGTGAATATGATCTGCTTACCTTCTTATTACAAAACAAAAATCAAGTTTTCAGCCGTGATCAATTATTGGATAAAGTCTGGGGCTTTGATTACGCCGGGGATACCAATGTTGTGGATGTCTATATCCGCTATATTCGCAATAAAATTGATAAACCCTTCGAAAAGGTAACTATTCAAACCGTTCGTGGTGTAGGTTATACGATAAAGGATGTAAAATAATGAAATTACGGACGAAAGTACAACTTTTTCTTAGTGGATTTATGATTCTCGTTATTTTTCTCATCAATAGTGCTGTTTATGTTTTATATGAAGATCGGGTTAGTGATAATGAACTGAATCGGGTCAAGGCAGATGCCGAAAGCATTATGGAGGCGATAGTGAAAAGCTCAACAGTTGCGATTGAACAAAATAATTTACTGACAGCATTTCTTCCTGCCAATGGCATTATCCGAATTATTGATGAAAACGGAGAGCTTATTGAAAATGTCAGTACAGAGGATCAATTTAATGATTGGCCATTTTCCTATTCACAAACTGAAAAGAGTCAAATAGCAAAAAATGCAAATAAAACACCATATGCACAAGTATCGATGCCCATCATTTGGGAGGATGGTTCAATAGTTACATTGCAAGTCAACGAAGCATTGTACTCCATGGAAGATTCATTACGTACACTTCGTTTTGTTTTATTTCTTACCACAGGAGTCATGCTCTTCCCTGCATTATTTGCCGGATATTTTTTGTCGCGCTATATTACCAATCAAATTCAGACACTAACATTAGAAATGAAGGAAAACCCCAAGAACGGAAAATGGAAGAAGCTCGCAATTAAGGGAAAAAATAAAGACGAGATTAGTGAAATGCAGCAAGCTTATAATGCCATGATAGATCGAATCGAGGAAAATAGACAGAAGCAAGAGCGCTTTGTTTCCGATGCTTCTCATGAGCTTCGCACCCCTATTTCTGTCATTAAAAGCTATACGGAATTATTACAACGACGCGGAAAAGATAAACCGGAAATTTTTGAGGAAGCAACGGATGCCATTCTTTCGGAATCTGATCGGATGCAGCATTTGACAGAACAAATGCTTATTTTAGCCAAAAATGAAGATCAAGAAAATTTATTATTTGAGCAAGTGAATATCAGTCAGATTACACGTGACATCATTCGGTCATTATCCACTGCTTATCAACGTGAAATTAAATATTATCATGAAGTGGATCAAGACATCACCATAAGTGCAGACCGTAGAAAAATTCATCAGGCGATTTATATTCTAGTTGATAATGCATGCAAATATAGTGAAGACATCGTGATTGTAAGAATGCGAAATAAACAACAACTGTTATCGATTGATGTGGTGGATAAAGGAGAAGGTTTATCTGCTGAAGATCAGGAACATATTTTTGACCGCTTTTACCGTGTTGATAAAGCTCGCAGTCGAAAAGCTGGTGGGACAGGTCTTGGTCTAGCTATTTGCCATCAAATTATTCAGGCACATGGAGGAAGAATCCATATCACGAGTCATGTGAATGAAGGGTCAACCTTTACACTTACATTACCAAAATGAGATTATTTTTCTCATCAAATTCTCATTTTTCTCTCATGGTTTACTCATCGTGTTGCGGTAAACTATACGTAACAAGAAAAACCGGCAAACCCCGCTGGTCCTTTATTACTTTAGTAGTAATGAGGAAATATTTGAACAGCTTGACCACCGCTCCAGCTGCCCACTTCCCTTTCCGTGGGGTTTGTCCTTCAGCTAACTTTTTCGAGCCAAAACCGCTCGAAAAAGTGGATCTTCAGGTCAAACGATTCCCACAGGAGTGGAAGTGGGCGCCCTTCGCTTTATACATCTGCTACAACATTTGTCAGATCAGGCAATTTGAGTTGTCATCCCTGTGAAAGTGCAATGTATGGCATAGGAAATTACTAATAAGGTTTATAAAACCCAATATCTTTTTTCTATTGTTCGTTGTAGATAAAGTATAGCGAAGGCGACCGTTTAGAAACGTAGCGGCATCATAATTAACTGAGATAAAGAAATCACGGTGAGCATGGGATCCGATGATGCTAAGGCCACTTTATTCAAAGGGGGAAATTTTATAATTTTCCAGAACACAAGGAATGAGGAGTGATCATAGATGAAAAAAAAGCTTTTATATCCCTTGATTGTAGTTGCCATAATCGGTGGTGTATTTGCCATTTACCATTTCACTTCTTCTCCGGCTGATGCCTATTTATCAGAAGAAGAAGCAAAAGAAAAAATATCAAAACAATACTCCGGTGAAATCGCAGAAATAGAATTAGAAGAGGAAAATAACCAAAAAATATATAAAGTAAAAATCAAGGGAACAGATCGTGATTATGAGTTGAAAATAGATGCAGAATCTGGAGAAGTATTATTGTTAAATGAAAAAGCTGTAACCGAAAGTGACAACTCTACTAGAAATGAGGATACTGCAGTTGATGATAATACGGAACAAGAAGATAACAGTGGAACTAACAATAAAGAAGATCGTAATGATAGTAGCAATGAAGAAACGAAGCAGCAACCAAATAACACATTAATATCTGCAGAAGAAGCAAGAGATATTGCATTAGATCAATATCCAGGTGCGGAAATCACCGATTTTGAACAGGACGAAGATGATGGAAGATACCTATATGAAATCGAATTGATAACTGACAAAGAAGAAATTGATTTGGAGATTGATGCATATACCGGTTCCATTATTTCCATTTCTAAAGATGAACTTGATGAAGACTAAAGCTATTTGACAAGTTAACATATACTCAAGCAAGCGCAAAGTTCTGAAGGTAGACGACACTATTATTATGGAGGTGGACATTTAATCCTTTATTAAGTTACTTTTGTTAAAAAACAGCGTTATTTTGGATGAATAGCGGAATAGATGTCCGCTAACATCATAAAAACGGCACTTTTGTCACAAATAGCGGAACAAATGTCCACCAACGCCTTATTACAAAGCGAAGTATCTTGCTGAAGCGTATCAAAGTACTTATTTGAATTCAAAACTACGCCAAGTTATTTCACAATATGTTTAGTTTCAACTCTCGGAGCTGACAAGCACCCAATTATTATACTTTCCCAACACAAAAGATGCCCCTCACCAGTGGAAGGAAGGGCATCTTTTTAGATACTCGATAAAATTGTTTTTTTAGCAAAAAGGACATCAAACAAAAACAACATATAATCCATAAACTACTAACAAATAAACTAATGAACTCGCAAATAAGAGATTTGCCCATTTTGTTACTGATGGTGTTTTAAACCCGCTAACTCCAATGATTAACCAACCAACATTTAGCAATGTGATAAGGACATAAAATAAAGTGCTGAATCCACTCAAAAATAAAGGAATAAATAGCAACAATACTATATAAATATTCGTCCTGAGAATTGTAGTCGGAAATCCACGTACAACGGGTAACATTTTTAACCCTGATCTTGCATAGTCTTCATACTTCCGAATAGCGATTGCATAGGTATGGGGCATTTGCCAAAGAAACATAATCGCAAAAAGACTTAGTGGAATAGGGTGAAACGCTGAATCTATTACTCCCCACCCCATCAATGGTGTAACTGCACCTGATAAACTGCCTATGTGCGTATTCCACGTTACTTTTCTTTTCGTCCAAATTGTATATACAACAACGTACGTATACCAACCAATAAAACCGTAAATGGCAACCTCTAAATTAATTAAAAGTACTAGAAATTGCCCAATTAAACTCAAAACTATTCCCATTATCAGAATCGTACGTAAAGAGATAGATCCGGTGACAGTTGGCCTGTTTTTAGTCCGTTCCATTAGTTTATCAACATCTGCTTCTAACCAATTATTTAATGTTAAAGCACCTGCAACCAACATTGCACTGCCGATCAGCAGCAATAAGAAATCAACCGAATAGTCACCGAAGCTAATATTATAATAACGTGCTGCGATAATAAATCCGAGTACTGTTGGTAACACATTCGCAATTAATACAAATCGTTTAAATAAATACTTTAATTCTGTCAACACACTAATCATTCATTGAACTCCTTAACCCTTCTTTATATAAACATGCCAGCTTGAACCAGTTCCAATATTGTGAGCTTTAGCAAATGAACCTTGGTTGATGGCCACTGCCAGGTTATCCAAAGAATTCACATACAGCACCGGCTCTCCAATCTGAATGGCTGCGAAAGAACGACCAAACGTCATCTTATTTCGATATACCCTTCTCGTGTCATGGAGAATTTCTATCTCTACTGCTTCACCATAATCAATATTTAATTGGAGAAAAAGCTCTCTACTAATATTGGTCCACAAATTACCAAAACGGACATCCAATATATCAATAGTCCCGCTTATCATTTGATCCTCAAGCTTTGGTTCATAAAATGGCAGACGTACAATATCTTCTATTTCTAATTCCGGTCCAACGTTATCAAAAGAAATCACTCCTGCAGCTATTCGAGCACCTGTATAGGCATAAATATCTCGGCCATGAAAAGTATGAGAAGCTCCTGACTTTGGTAACCGATTGACCTCTTCATCAATTTCTCTAATTTGTTTGATGCCAATTTTATGATAAATATGTGTTAGCGTACCATTATCTGGTGTAACAATATATTGATTATTCTTTGTTTTGACAACCACACTTTTACGTTCAGAACCGACTCCTGGATCTACGACAGATACAAAAACAGTATTTTCTGGCCAATAGGACAAAGTTTGTAATAATCGATAAGAACCCGACCAAATATCAAATGGTGGTATATCATGAGTATTATCAAATATGTTAACGATTTTACTTACACTATGTGCAACACCTTTCATTGCACTAACTGCTCCATCCTCTAATCCGAAATCTGATTGTAATACTAATGGATTCATCATCATGATTACCCCTTTCTATGCTTAGCACCATTATACTATTATCTAGTAATGAAATGAAAGAATATCATTTGGATCCTAAATACTTGGGTACTTGCAAAAAAAAACAGGCATCCGCTATCAGATGCCTATTTTTCTTCATGTAGTTAAAATGTTGGCCAATCATTATGCCAGTTTATTTTTCGGATTTGCATACGAATGACACCATCGGCATCTCCATCATAATAATGATAAACCATATAATAGTCGTCATTTTTCTGTATAATATCTTGCCCACCTGGACCAATTTGATTACTCTGGCTATCTAATATAATATCACCACCGCCTTGTAATAGCTCTTCCCCTTCTGAATCTAGGTAAGGTCCGGTTACAGTTTCAGCACGACCTACCGCTACTTTATAGGTACTATCTACTCCATTACAGCAAGAATCCCAAGAAGTTAATAGATAAAAATAACCATCTCGTTCAAAAATAGTCGGTCCTTCGATAGCATTGTGTTGAGTTGTAGCTTGTCTGGAAGCAATTTTCGTCGGTTCTCCATTTAATTCTTTCATATTATCTGAAAGCTCTTGAACGACAATTCCACCAAAATGCGAGCCATAAACCATCCACCAACTATCTTCGGCATTGAAAACCATCGGATCTATTGCGTTATATTCTGTTTCACCAGGTGCTGACGTAACAATCGGTCCATGGTCTTCCCAGCTAGTTATATTGCCTGGTGTAGTCGTACTAGCAACACCAATTCCAGATTGGTTTGTACCAAAGATGGACGCTGCATAATAGAGATAATATGTACCATCCTTTTCTACAACATGAGGAGCCCATAAATGTGCTGTATTATACTCAAAAATCCATTCCGGCACCGCTATTTCTCCCATCCCTTCCCATGGACCTGCTAAGGATTCCCTAGATTTTCTTACGAAGATACCTCCAGGATCTTCTGTACTCCTTGCTATCCCTGTAGATACTACGAAATATTCATTGTTCGCCTCGAATATCGACGGATCATGTACTGGATCATCAATCCCTAATGCAGGGTCATAGTCACCATATTCCCCAGTCATTTCCAATAAACTAGCTTTTCCACCATTTGATAAACCATTTAGTTCATCACTATAAAGATTAACAACTATTAATATACCTAATGCTACTACAATAGCAATCCACATATTTAATTTATCCAAAATAAAATCCACCTTTCTCTGTAATTCTCCGTACACATTATAGCATAACATTAATATTAATGTATACGATTACAAAAGAAGACGGATTAGATTAACAAATTAGATATCCATATGATTCCCATTATCATCAATAAATGCAAATGGACTCGATTTCCAGCCATTTTCTATAAGGTGATATATATGATCGGCTGTATCATCAGGATCTTTTGGTGCTTTCTCTCCCCCCATATCTGTTTTCATCCATCCTGGATGTACAGATACAACTTCCACTGGTTCATCCTTCAAATACACCTTTAATTTCTCAGTCAGCATATTCAAAGCCACTTTTGTCATACCATAAGGATAGTCACCACTATAAGCATTGGTAAGACTTCCAGCTTCGGAACTAATATTAATAATCGCTTGTGTTTCTGCCACATGTTGTTTAAGTCCTATTCGTAAAACCGGAAGGAAATGTTTCACTACTCGCATTGGTCCTAAAGTGTTCACATCAAATGCTTGCATTACGGCATTCATATCCAATTCTTCAATCGTCTTTTCCCGTTCATTTAAAATAGCTGCATTATTTATAATCACATCTAAATATTGATCAGTCAATTTCACAGCTTCCGCGGCTTGCTTGACTGATTTTTCATTCGTTACGTCCATATGTATAATTCGAAGTTGTCCTTCATAAGATTCTTTTAAATTTTGCAATTCTTTTATATGTTTATCCGCTACAGAACGAACAGCAGCAAAAATAATATTGCCTTGTTTCAGACCACTACGCACTAAGGCTAAGCCTAAGCCTCTATTAGCTCCTGTAACTAAAACTTTCATTATTTCACCCCATTCTTTATTATTGAAAACCCTTACATATATCTTATCATAATTTCCCATCTAATTGGTGAAAAAGTAATGAAATAGTGCTACTGTTGACGCGATATTCTTATTAGGTCGCCCACAGTAGCACTAGTCTTACCATTATTTAGTCTTTATTTTTAATCACCTTCACACTCTCCATTAATATCACACTTCCGAGTGCTAATGCAAAAGCAATGAATCCTTGGCTCCAGCCAAATTCAGCTGGAATATGGAACACTTCTCTTGCGAAAGGCATAATCGTAATCGAATATAGTACAAACCCAACTACGACAGCCCCTAGCACATATTTATTTTGGAAAAATCCTGCACCAAAAGCAGTCTGGACATTTGACCTTGCTGGGAAGGTTTGTAACGTCCGCGACAGAATAAGAGTGGTAAATGCCATTGCTACCCCCATTCCCTCTGAGTGCTGTAATCCAATATAATGAGAGATAATAACTGCCACCCCAATTAACAACCCTCGGATAATGACCGATCGTAATGTACCTTCAGCAAAAATCCCCTCATCGATTTTTCGTGGCTTACGCTTCATGACGTTTGGTTCTGATTTTTCCATCCCTAAAGCGATAGCCGGTAAAGAATCATTAACAAGGTTGATAAATAATAATTGTAATGCTGTGAACGGATTGGCCCAATTCATGATTACGGCAAACAAAATCGCAATAATTGCACCTAAGTTACCAGCAAATAAATATGCGATCGATTTTTTGATATTATCGAAGACCGTACGTCCTACACTTACTGCTTTTACAATCGATACAAAATTATCATCGGTTAAAATCATTGCTGCCGAATCCTTCGCCACATCGGTTCCACTTCCCATGCCAATTCCAATATCAGCCTGTTTTAACGCTGGTGCATCATTGACCCCATCACCTGTCATTGCAGTAATTTGGTCTTTGCGCTGCCATGCTTTCACAATTCGGATTTTATTTTCAGGTGAAACTCGGGCATAAACAGCAATATGTTCTAATTTCTCATCTAATTCTGTATCAGTCATATCGTCCAATTCTCTACCAGTAACAGCTAAATCACCTTCAGCCATTAATCCGATATCCTTACCGATCGCTTCTGCGGTTGTTTTATGATCACCGGTGATCATGACAGGTTTTATACCTGCTTTTTTCGCCTCTTCAATGGATCCATAAACGGCATCTCTTGGTGGATCCATCATTGCCGTAAAACCGATTAACGTGAAATCTTGTTCATCATCTAACGTAATCTGTTGATCTTTTTCTATTTTTTTATATGCAAATGCTAAAACACGTAAAGCTTGTTTGGAGTAACGCTCATTTTGCTTCGCTAAATGTTCTAGCCATTCTGAAGTTAGTTCTTGTTGCTCTCCGTTAACTAAAATAGTACTTGCACGGTCTAACATTACATCTGGACCGCCTTTGATTAACATCAACCGTTCTCCATCAATTGTATAGACAGTCGACATCATTTTTCTTGCAGAGTCAAAAGGCAGTTCTGCTTCACGCGTATATTTATTTCGCAATTCCTTATATGGCTGGTTTTGCTTATCTGCCAATCGAATCAGTGCAATTTCTGTCGGATCTCCAATTTCATTGTTATCTTCATTAATATAGGAATCATTACAAAGTGCTGCAGTTTGAATGATTAGTCGTTCACTTTTCGCCCATTTTTTATTACTAAACGGATCCTCTATTTCCGGCAAATATACTTCTGTAACAGTCATTTTATTTTGGGTTAATGTTCCGGTTTTATCGGTACAAATGACACTCGTAGAACCAAGTGTTTCTACTGCCGGTAAACGACGAATGATCGCGTGCTGCTTGGCCATTTTATTAGTACCTACTGATAAAACAATCGTCACAATCGACTGCAAAGCCTCAGGAATAGCTGCTACTGCAATTGCAACCGAGAACATTAAAGCATCTAAGATTGCTTTTGTCATATCAACATTAGCATCATTAAACCAAATCCGACCAACTTGTACGGCAAAGATAACTATACAAATAAGTAAAATCGCAATCCCTAACTTTTTGCTGAAAGAATCCAGTTTTCGTTGCAATGGTGTTTGTTTTGCTTCCGCTGTTTCAATCATTTCGGCAATTTTTCCAATCTCTGCTTTCTCGCCAGTTGCTGTCACAACGAAAGTACCTCGTCCATTAACGACTAACGAACTGGAAAACACCATGTTTTTCTGATCACCGATTGATACTTCCTCTTCGATCGGTTCAGTGATTTTTTCTACCGCATCAGACTCACCTGTCAGCATACCTTCATTAATTTTTAATGATTCAGCTTCCATAAGACGACCATCGGCTGGTATGTAGTCGCCCGCCTCAAGCAAGACAATATCACCAGGCACTAATTCACGAGCCATTATGGTATGACTTGTGCCATCGCGAATTACTTTAGCCTCTGGCGCCGACATATCCCGAAGTGCATCTAGCGAACTTTCTGCCTTCTTCGTTTGCACCACACTAATAATGGAGTTTAACAAAATAACGACGAAAATAATGATCGATTCTATTAATTCACCCAATACTAATTGGACGATTGCAGCCACGAGGAGAACAACGACCATTGCGTCTTTAAAACTTTCTAAAAACAGCTTCCATGTTGGTATTTTTTCTTTATCAGCGATTTCGTTATAGCCTTCCTGTTCAAGTCGGTTGTTGGCTTCGTTTGCTGTCAATCCCTCGGATAGTGATACTTCCCACTTATCTAATACTTCCTGCTTTGTTTTTTGATAACTGCTCAAGATTTATCCCCTCCTGATTCGATCGTAATCAGTACCTTTTCTATACGATAATCTGATATTTCAACTGCTTCAAATATCAGATTTTTATAAGAAATGGCTGGACGTTCTGAATTTTTTGGAATGTATCCTAGCTGATGAACCATAAAACCATTTACCGTCTCGAAATCCTCGGAAGGTAACTCCATTTGAAAAGCTTCCTCCAATAAATAGAGATGAGTCGTTCCCTCTACCTCATATTGATTCGTATTAACCTTTTTCACACTGCTTGCCTCATCTTCACCTGGTAAATGATGTTCACTTAATATTTCTCCAACAATCTCCTCGATCATATCTTCCATTGTAATAAGACCATCAATTCCACCATATTCATCGACAACCATCGCGATATGGATGTTATGTTTCTTCATATCGCGAAAGGCGACATCAATAGGTTGAGACTCCATTACATAATAAGGCTCACGTAAGAAGTGATTCCACGTTTGGTCATTTGTTTTTAAATAAGGAAACATGTCCTTCATATGTAAAATACCAATAATATGATCGATATCCTCCTCATAAACAGGAAAACGAGTAAAACGTTTATCATTAATGATATCTACTATTTCCTCGATACTTGACTCCACATTAATCGCTGTAATATCTGTTCTGTGTGTCATAATATCGGAGACGGTTTTATCATTAAACTCAAATATATTATGAATCATCCGTTTTTCATCATTTTCAATTGTTCCACGTTCACCACCAATATCCACCAGCATTCTAATTTCCTCTTCATTTGCCTCTTCCTGTTTGGCATGTGGGTCTACTCCAAACAATTTTACGATTAAGTTCGTCGAAAGATTCAATATTTTAACAAACGGATAACTAATTTTAAATAGCATCGATAATGGACTAACTGTTTTATAAGCTATTGTCTCTGCCTTTTGCAAGGCTAATTGCTTCGGTACTAGTTCTCCAATTACCAATGTAAAGTACGAAAGTAGAATCGTAATCGTAACAACAGCGATTGTTTTCATTAATGGTAAAGCGATCGGTACACCGATAGCCACTAACCATTCTGCTAATGGCCCGGCAAAACGATCGGCAGCAAATGCACTAGCGAGGAAACCCGCTAAGGTTATACCGATTTGAATCGTTGCCAAAAAGCGGCCAGGTTCTGATAATAAAGCCTGTAATTTAATTGATTTTTTGTCACCTTGTTCCGCTCTTTTCTTTATTTTATTATCATTCAAAGCTACTAGCGAAATCTCAGAAGCTGCAAAAAACGCATTGATTAATATTAGTAATACAAGAATAAGAAAAGATAATATCAAAATACCACCCACTTTTCACCAGTCTTATCATTGTTATACCCAAAATAAACGATAACAAGACAATTTTTTTGATAATACATGATTAAAAATGTCAAATTCGGATGAAACCTGTTACAAAATATGTCATAATAGATTATAATAGAAAATATATTCTTAATATGTGATAATAAAAATAATTTAATTAGTACTCAGAAAGTAGTTGGTGGAATTATGCAATTAGAAATAGATAAGTCGTCCCTACCAGTATATGAAGCATTAGCAAGCCAAGTCAGATTAGAAATTATCCAATTATTATCGAAAAATAAAATGAATATAAAGGAATTATCCAGTGTTTTAGGGATCAGTAGTCCGATTGTGACCAAACATATTGAAAAGTTAGAAAAAGCTGGTATCATTCGAACAGAAAAGATACCGGGAAAATCAGGGTTACAACGAATCTCCATACTAAAAGTCGACCACATTGAAGTCAATTTTCCTAAAAAAATCTATCATTCATTTGCTACATATGAAACGTCAGTACCTATTGGTCATTACACAGACTACCATGTTGTACCTACTTGTGGCTTAGCAACTAGTAAAGACTTTGTTGGCCCAGTAGATCAAACCAAATATTTTATGGACCCTAAAAGAATGGATGCAAGAATATTATGGTTTACTCAAGGATTTATTGAATATAAAACTCCGAACTTTTTGCAAGAAGAAGATCAATTACAACAAATGGATATCAGTTTTGAAATCTCATCGGAGTTTCCATTTTCAAACGAAATATGGCCATCTGACATTACTTTCACTTTAAACAATATCGAGTTAGGAACATGGCAAAGCCCAGGTGATTTTGCGGATACTAGAGGTAAATATACTCCTGACTGGTGGCCGCACAATATTAACCAATACGGACTACTAAAAACGATTCGAATCACATCACATGGCACCTATATGGATGGGGAACCTTTGTCAGATGTAACCATTCATGATTTAGACACTACTGTAGATGGATGGAAATTCAGAGTAGAAGTAAAAGAAGATGCCGAACATGTAGGTGGAGTTACATTGTTCGGAAAAGAGTTCGGAAACCATGATCAGGATATTAATTTTAAATTATATTATATTTAATAGTTAGTTATTTCATAATGAAGTTGAATAACAAGAATCCGTCTCAATTTATTGGACGGATTCTTTTCTATTAGAATAATCATATATTCCATATCTTTACTACATCACAAATTACTATCCTTCTAAAACTTTTTCCTTTCTAAAGTGTAAAAAAACAGCTTCACAATGCCTAATACTTCCTTTAAAATAATGATAGAAGAATGTCGAATTGTGAAATGAAAAAGAAAATGAGGGAACAGCGATGAAAAAAACAGTCATCATTGCAGATGATTCACGATTTATGAGACAGTGGCTTAAGCAGAAAATCGAACAACATCCCTATCAAGTTGTTGCAGAAGCCTCAACTGGTCTAGAAGCAGTGAAAGCATATCAACAATATAAACCAGATATTATCATCTTAGATATCGTTATGCCAAAATCGAACGGATTAGATGCCTTACTAAAAATCAAAGACTTAGACCCAAGCGCTAATGTCATCATGGCCTCTTCCCTCGCCACTCACGATAACGTAACAAGGGCATTACAATATGGAGCCAAAGACTTTATCATCAAACCACACTTTCATAACTTAATCCAAATTATGGATAATATTTTCGATTAGCAGTAATAGAACTAATTAACAGATAACCGTTTGTCGAGCGGACATTTATTCCGTTATTCGGTTCATTTAAGTTAACATTAGAGCTTTTTTCGATGAATAGCGTAATAGATGTCCGCGCTCAGCCCTGACATAATCATGTCTACGTTACTTCGCTGCTTGGAACAAACACAGCGACTTCCCACTCAGACCTTTAAAAAAGCCTGGCATTTGTTTAGCCAAGCTTCCTAATTAAAATAATTCGTAATAGCTTTCTTGTCCTAGGTGCTGTACATATTTGTCCGCCAACTCTTTTAAATTTGTAGATTCTTCTAAAAAGAGCCACTGATCATCTTTTTCACCTGTATAAGATTTACGTTCTACTTGAAAAGCTCTCGTATCTTTATCCAATAATGTAAAACATAACTGCGCATCATATGTTTTATATTTCGGATCGGACAATGCCTCAACAATCAAAGGATTCTCATCGAATGGGACAGGATTTTCGTACGTATATAAATAGATACTTTTTTGTCTGATATCTAACTTATAATCCTTAATTGGACTATTATTTTCCATACTCTCTTTAAGTAACTGCACTTCTTCATCAGTTATTTTCCGTCTTGACTTCTTTGTTAAAAAGACTCTTCCATTCGGGTGTTCATATATTTCATACCCTTCTGGAATGCTATCAACTGAAGTATTAGAATCATCTTTTTTAAAATAAAAGGACGGATTACCTTTGTTCGTTTTCCTTACATGTAAATAGTACTCATCTCCACGAAAATTCGTATATTTCACTGCCATCTTTACACCACCTTTAGTTTCATAGCCGATACGTAATCTCAAGATTTTGCTTTCATTAGTATAACAAAAATCAGAATAAAGTGAAACTTTGAAAAAACCATGTTTGCAATTGATTAAAATTTACATAATGTGATTTGCATCACAAATAATTTCTGATCCTTTTGTTACAGTAAAAGTAACACAAGTAAAGGAGGATCAATATCATGAGAGAATTCCAACTAACTGATACACCTGCAGATATTGTCAAAATATACCCGAAAGCAAGTGATTTCTTTAAAAAAGAAAAAATTGATTTTTGTTGTGGCGGTGACCAACCTCTTCAATCTATTCTTGATAAGAAAAAAAGACCTGTTGATGGGGAACAGCTTATTGGCTCGATCAATGAATCCTACCAAGCATGGATAGAAGCCGGGAATAAAGAGATCAATTGGGATGATGTCACTCCTTCAGAATTGGTCGACTATATTATGCAACATCATCATCACTATTTACATGAAGAGTTAACACCACTCAGTCAGTTTGTTACGAAAATATACCGAGTACACGGTCCGCATCATCCGCACCTTGAAGATTTATATAAATTATTTCATCAATTCAAAATGGAAATGGAAGGTCATATGATAGAAGAAGAACGTGATTTATTCCCGCTCTTTGAAAAATATCAAGTAGAGCCTAGCCAAGTATTAAGAGAGAACATTTTCCAATTGAACAAAACGATGATCGAGGATCACGAATTTGTAGGTGAACTCATGCAACAAATGAACGAAATAACCAATGACTATACATTGCCAGAAGGTGCATGTAATTCATACAGGATCACCTATGCTAGACTAGCAGAGCTAGAACAAAACACGTATCAACATATACACTTGGAAAACAATATACTCTTTAAGTCCATTTCATAGGATAGTAAAGACGCTAATAGTAGGATTAGCGTCTTTTACATATTTTCGACAATTTCCCGGGGAATATTTCCAAATAATTGTATTAGTTTATAATAATATAGTGTAAGAATGATAAATATTGGGAATAGCTTAAAGAGAATTATTTTAGTGTCATTAAAGGAGTGCATACGCATGGAAATCAAAGTGTCAGATCAAGCATTACAATGGTTTAAAGATGACGTTGGGGTAAGCGATGGAGATACAATAAAATTTCAAGCTAAATATGGTGGTTATAGCCCAATACATGAAGGTTTTTCACTAGCCTTTGCACTAAATGAACCAATGGAAGATACGATTACAACTACGGAAAGAGATGGCATCACCTTTTTTATTGATGCGACAGATGCATGGTATTTTGAAGGGTATAATTTAATTGTCGAATATAATGAACAACTAGATGAAGTTGCATATGATTATGAAGAAATCCAGTAAAGAGTGAGGAAATCCCTCACTCTTTTTCTTTAGCTAAATCTCCTCCCTCTCGAACCAAATACAACGAAACAGGAAGAAATTATGTTAAAATAAAGGAAGACTTATCAGGAAGTTAGCGACCGTCACCATCCGCTTCATAACTTTACACTTGAAGTTAGGGGCTTACGGACAGTTAGTAACGTGGTAAAGCAAACTTAATAGAATGTTCAGTATAATTTCCCGATATATTCTATAAAGGAGGTTTTAATCGATGAGCAAGCAGGAGTTCCGCAAAGCGATGAGTAAATTTGCGACAGGAATTACTGTCGTAACATCGGAATTTGATAATGAGATACAAGGAATGACAGTCAATGCATTTATGTCTGTGTCTTTGGATCCACAGTTAATTACCATTTCACTAGATTCCAAAACGAATTTCTACCAAAATGCCGATAAAATTAAACGATTCGGCGTTAGTATTTTACGAGAAGAACAACAAGAAATATCCATGATCTTTGCTAAACAAATAGAAAAAGAATATAAAGACTTTACAACTTTAGATGGTATACCAGTCATAGATCATGCACTCACTACATTGGCATGTACGGTAGTCAATACGGTTGAAGCAGGTGATCACTTACTGATTATTGCAGAAGTAGACGAAATCAAATTAGACGAAGGTAATCCAATTCTTTATTACAACAGTACATATAAAAGAATAGTGGATGAATAGAGAAGAGTACGGAGGATAGTCATGGCCATTCTTGCAATCTTACGAAATAGTGCAATATTACCTAACAAAGAAGCGATGTTTTGGTTAAATCGAGTAAACATGAGGGACACACTCGTTTATCTTTTTCTTATATTCTTTATTAGCTTCTTACCTAATGTCATTTTAATGATAGCAAACTTTGAACAAGGTCAATCTCACATTTCTTTTAGTCAATTTCTACTGCAAGTTATTGTCTTTTATCCCTTTTTTATCTTGTTTATCGTTGTTACAGGGGTTTCCATATTAGCAATCGGTCCTTGGATACTAAAAATCTTCCTGCAGCGCAAATTAGCATATCAACAATTATGGAAGATGACTTGCTTTGCGTTACTATGGCCATTAATCATTTATCACCTGTTATTTTTCACGCCACTACCAACTTCCATTGCTTTTTTGGTTGGTTTAGTGTTGTTATATATAATCCTATATCAAATGATTTTGATTTACCCCAAAAAAAGAAAGTGAGGGAGTTTCATTGGCAGATAATGAATGGAAGATAAACCATAGTTCCACTACACAAGTAGATCGGTTTAAAATAACGATCGATGAAGTGTTACTTGCAAATGAACAGACACAGAATTTTTCGTATATTGAATTTCGGGAAGGTGTCTGTGTTTTAGCAATTACAAACGATAATAAAGTGGTCATGCTAAAACAATATCGTCATCCATTACAATCCACTGAACTTGAATTTCCCGCAGGTATGATTGAAGAAGATGAAGAACCTCTTTACGCTGCACAACGGGAGTTATTAGAAGAAACAGGATATCAGGCAGAAGATTGGCAATCTCTCGATTATTTCTATCCATCTCCTGGTTCCACAACCGAAAAAATTCATTTGTATTTGGCAACAAAGGCAACAAAAGTAGATGATCAATTTTTAGATGAGCTAGAAAACATCGAGGTTGAAATAGTTAATATGAAAGATTTTTGCAAACTGGTAGAACAAGGCATTTTTCGGCATGGTGCCGGTCTCGCGTGTTGGGCTCGATATTTAAGTATGTCTTTCAATTAACTCCCAAAGGCTTGCCATTTTAGTGACTGTAAGAATTAATTTAATCTTACCGTCACTTTTTTGCGTTTATTCTTTGTGCTAAACCCTCCAGGCCTTATCACTTCATACTAAATATACCCGCGATTCCTCTAGTAGCCATTATGAAATATATCGCCACTCCAGCTCCCAACATCCCTTTCCCTACCTTAGTCTGTTTTATATAAGTTGTGATACCAATGTTATATACTTTCCATACAAAAAAAGCTAAAGCCCTTTTCAGGCTTTAGCTATTGATCATGTCTCTTACTTTCGCTACTTCTTCCTCCGGAACAATGTAATAATAAATACCGTCGATCGTTGTTCCTGACCCTTGCACTTGATAGCTTGTCACATTTTTTCTTGTATCGGTATAACCATTCAGTAGTGACTTCATTGCATTAAAATCAAGGCTAGTAGACATATTATTACCCATAATATCGATTAGCTCGTTCACTTTGGTAACATTTGCTACGTTAGCACCTTCATTAACAATTGCTTGTATTACTTTACGCTGACGTTCCGTTCTTCCAAAGTCACCAGCTGGATCTTGCTTTCTCATTCTTACATACGCAAGCGTCTTTGCACCGTCCATTTCAACTGGACCTTCTGTAAATTGGTACTTGTTGTCACTCCACTCTATCTCATTGTCAACAGTAATCGTTCCGAGCTCGTCGACCAATTCTTGTAAGCCTTCCATATTGATACGAACAAAATAATCAATTTCAATGTCTAAGAAATTTTGAACTGTTTGTACTGCCATATCAGCACCGCCAAATGCATAGGCATGATTAATTTTATCCTCATTACCTCTACCTACAATCAGTGTACGCGTATCTCGTGGAATACTAATTAACTGCATCTCATCTTTTTCTGGCTTTAATGATAATACCATTAAAGCATCTGATCGACCTGAATCATTTCCGCGCTGATCCACACCTAATAACAATATATTTAAAGGTTCAGCATTTTCAGTTTTCTCTTTAACTTTTTCCATGTCGATCGATTCTACCGGATCATGCATTTTAGTATCGAATGTATCCTCCACATTATTCACAATCGACCAAACATAACCACCCACTGCTAATATAATAACCAACAAAATAATAAGCGGTGTTAAAATCCACCATTTTTTTGATTTTCTTCGATTTGATCTTGTTTCCACTCTCAATCAACATCCTATCTGATTTTTCTAATTAATCTTTCATCATTATAGCACAATAAGACTACAAAAAGGAAATTCCTTTTGCATTTTTTAGCAATTTATCTCATTTTTTGTATGAGTATATCAAGGAAATATATCGAGAAGTGCAGATTTTTACAGCTAATCACGAATACTTGCATTTCCATAGCAAAAGGCAGATAATAATAACAGGAATTTTTCAAACATGGAAGGAACGTGTCAAAATGGGGTCTACTCATGAATTTTCAGTAAAAGAAGAAATTGCTAATTCTGTTACTCACGGAATTGGAATGGCATTAAGTATTGCAGGATTAGTTATTTTGATCGTCTATTCATCACTATACGGTACAGTATGGCATATCGTTAGTTTTACTTTATTTGGTGTTACAATGGTACTCCTCTACACATCCTCTACTCTGTTGCATAGTCTCCGAAAAGGGAAAGCAAAAAATGTTTTTGAAATATTGGATCATTCATCGATCTATTTCTTTATCGCCGGTTCCTATACTCCCTTCTTATTAGTGGTTGTTCGAGGATGGGAAGGTTGGACATTATTCGGCGTTATTTGGGGACTTGCAATTGGCGGAACAATATTTAAAGCCTTTTTCGTTAAAAAGTTTTTATATTTTTCCACGATACTGTATGTATTGATGGGCTGGCTTATTGTATTTGCTTGGCAGCCACTAGTAGAAAATATGCATCCTAACGGGCTCAAACTTTTAGTTATCGGTGGTGTATTGTATACAGTTGGTGCTGTTTTTTATGTATGGCGTGGGTTTAATTATCATCATGCATTATGGCATCTGTTTGTTTTAGCAGGATCAATTGCTCACTTTTTCGCTGTTTTGTTATATGTATTGCCAATTCAATAATATGAAAGAAGCTCCAGTCAATGGTGCTTCTTTTTTTATCTATATGTGTGCATTTCATCACATCCTATCGATGACAAGAACGATACAATATAGTTAACACCTTTTAAGGAGGTACTATATTGACTCAGCAACCACCGTTTTTTAAACCGAGAGACTATCATAAAGATCCTTTTATTGTTATATGGGAAGTTACACGTGCTTGTGCATTGAAATGTCTTCACTGCAGAGCTGATGCACAATATCATCGTGATCCCCGTGAATTAAATTTTGATGAAGCAAAACAATTAATTGATCAAATCCAGTCTATGAATAACCCGCTTCTTGTATTTACTGGTGGTGACCCACTGGAACGTGAGGATTTACTGGATATTGTTCAATATGCTGTCCAAAAAGGAGTTCGTGTCTCCATGACACCATCCGCTACCCCTAATGTAACAAAAGAAGTGATGCAAAAAGCAAAAGAGGTCGGATTATCTCGTTGGGCATTCAGTATTGATGGTCCAAACAAAGAGGTGCATGATTTCTTCCGGGGCACTACTGGTTCTTTTGATCGTACGATTGAAGCCATTAACTATTTACACGAACTTGGGATGCCACTGCAAATTAATACCGTCATTTCTCAATATAACATCGAATACTTAGAAGAGATGAGAGCATTAATGGAACAATTAAATGTCGTGCTATGGAGCGTATTCTTTCTTGTGCCTGTTGGACGTGGACAGGATAAAGATATGATTTCACCAACTGAACATGAGAAAGTATTCCGCTGGTTATACCAAGTATCAAAGACAGCTAGTTTTGATATTAAAACAACTGCTGCACAACATTATCGTCGTGTCGTGCTTCAGCAAAAAGCAAGAGAACAAAAAATCGAAAAAGATGATATCGCATTTCAGAATGTCTTATCAGAAGGTGCAATTGGTACAGTGGATGGATTAGGTCGAGCGCCTAAAGGTGTCAATGACGGGAATGGTTTTATTTTCATTTCTCATATTGGCGATGTCTACCCAAGTGGCCTACTCCCTGTCAAAGTAGGAAATGTCCGTTTGCAATCATTACCGGAAATCTATCGGGAATCACCTATTTTAAAACAGTTGCGCGATCCAGACCAGTATAAAGGAAAATGCGGCATTTGTGAGTTCCGTCATGTATGTGGAGGATCTCGTTCTCGAGCTTATGCAGCAACCGGAGATTATTTGGAAAGTGAGCCCTATTGTGTTTATATACCTCGGGCGATGCGGAAAAAGAATAAACAAGGCAATTTTTTATAGATTATTCATGATTTCAGTAATGTCATGATCCTATCACTATCATATTTGTTTTTATTGTACTTGCATCATGCCAATTATCGATTCTTTTAATCTTGTAATAAAGTAGAAAAGTCGTGAACACGATCACGGCTTTTTCCTTTTACTATTGATTATTAAATTCTCAACCTTTTCATCAGAAAACCTAATGACAAGAAAACTGGCAAACAACGCCGTCCATAATTACTTTGGTAGTAATGATGAAATAGTTGAACAACTTGATCACCACTCAGGCTGCCCACTTCCCTTTTCGTGGGGTTTGCCCTTCAGCTAACTTTTTTGAGCAAAACCCGCTCAAAAAAGTGGATCTTCAGGTCAAACAATTCCCACAGGAGTTGAAGTGAGCGGTCTCCGTTAAGATCTGCTCTACAACATATGTCAGAGCTAAAAACTTGATTTATTATCCAATAAAAGCACTAAAATATAGCATTGATATCTCTAAAAAAGTTGCGATATCAATATTTATATGCTTTCCTTACAAAGTAAAACAAACTGAACGACATATTCGTTCACTCATCAGGCATCTTTTTTCAAAACACCTATTCCAGCTAATATTACTTTTGCGTCATTAGTCAAAAAATTTAATGCTTCTTTTTCCATAAAAAGATTAGGGTTTTCCTTTAAGATTAACTTAATACCTCTTACGTCGAATTGTTCAGCATACACATTGACAGCTCTAATCGAAGCTAATTCTTTCTTATCCAAACTTCTATAACCAGATTCCTGACGCTTCATCATAAAACTTAAGATCTCCCGGGCGTTATGATTTAATAAGTGCCTTTTTTCTTTTAATATTTCAAGGTTATCCTCTATATAACGTCTGGATGTCACTAAGTCAAGATTCTCTGTAGCATGATTGATACTTTTTATAAGTTCACTGAATCTCATATCCATCCTCCTGATCTCAATTCAAGATAACTATATCATATATAGGGATATTTAACTATATTTTTTGTTGAAATTAATATTTTTTTGTCGAATTTGCGCTTAACCTAGCAATTTTAACCCAACAACTGCTAATATGATTAATGCTAGAAAGAAAATTCTTTTAGCACTTTTAGATTCATTATAGAATAAAATCCCAACAATGGCTCCGCCTGCTGCACCAATTCCTGTCCATATTGCATAACCCATACTCATTGGAATGGTTTCTAACGCATTAGACAAAAACAAAAAGCTTAACGCAAAACTTGCAATCATAAAACTAAATACTGTCTTTGATTTTTGTCGATGCCACTGATTCATCATGATTACTGCTAACATTTCGAATACCCCTGCTATAATTAAAAGTATCCATGCCATTAGTTACTTTCCTCCTTTGGTTCCGATGTCGATTTTAGACCAATAATACCGATCAACAGCAGAAAAATTAGTGCAATTTTAGTAAGATTAATTTCCTCATTAAAAAAGAAAGCACCAACTACTACAGTCCCAGCTGTTCCTAAACCTACAAATACGGCATAGACCGTTCCGACTGCAATCTTTTCTCCAGCCATAACTAGGAAATAAAAACTAATAATAATAGCGATAACTGTACCAATCCACTCCAAAATTTGATCGGAGTGTGTTAAGCCAATTACCCATAAAACTTCAAATACTGCAGCGATTATCACTTTTAGCCATTCTTTTAACATAACAACTTCCTCCTTACTTTTTTCACAAAAAAATATTTTGATGTGCAGTAAAACTGCCATTCATTAAAGAAAAACTGAAACTCCTTACAGATACACATGTACTCGAAGTTAAGAAATATTTTGATTTAGTACCAATTTAGTATTCAAGAAGGTTGATTTTGGTACTAAAACCTGTTTTAAGTACCAATTTAATAGTTTGTTTTTTATTTTTGGTACTTAATTGACTGTTTAGTACCATTTTGACTTTATGCAAGTTATTTTTGGTACTTAAATTAAAGGCATATTGATTCCCAAAAGTGTCATGTCAGAAAGCGAAAGGATGATGAGTTATCGTAGGGCGATTCGTGAAGTCGCCTGGTTTTTGGGCGCTCGGAGCTAGACATCTGCGCAAATTTTATACTTTCCTTACACACTATAAAAGCCTGGGAGAATGAATCTCCCAGGCTTTTATCCTTCCGTGTCACAGTAGTTACTGTGTGTTTTCTCTCGGACCAGTCCAACATTTGTTGCGGAACCCTAGAAAACAATTACGATATGCTATTGTTCATTATTGTACCATCTTTTGATTTCTTTTTCTAACAATTACTAATAACCCAATTCCCAATCCTAACAATACTCCACTAGCTAACAACCAATTAAAAATATTAGTTGCAGTATCAGGCAAACCAAAACCTCCGCTTGATTTTTCACCAGAAGTTGCATCTTGGTCTTGTTCATCATCTGCAGTAGCTAATACACCATAAGTTGAGAAGTGGTCAACTGTTGTAGTTACGACACCATCGCTTACCTCACCACCAATAAGCTCCCAGCTATTAGTTGCTTCATTGTAATAATAGATCGCTACATTTTCTGTATTATCATCATGCCCCATGATTAATTGGAATTCACCAGTATAATCTTCAAAACCTTCAGGGAAAGTAAATTCGAAGGTATATACATCACCTGCAACTTGAAGATCCCCTAAATTTTGAGGTTCTGCTTGTTTAACAACTAAAGTCGTTCCTTCCGGTAAGTCGCTCGGTAAAATCACTTTAGTTGGTGAATCAGCAATAGCAATTATCATATCTGCAGCTACTTCTATTTCTTCACCTAATTCAACTTTCATTTCTTTCGTGTTATTACTTGACTCATTGTTATCTTCATTTTCACCTTCAGGGCTTTCTGTTCCTTCGCCATCACCATCTTGTTCAGATCCATTTCCAGGTGATTTATCATCATTTTCTGCTTTTTTACCAGGCTTTTCATCAGACCCATCACCTGGCTCTTTATCTGAATCCTCATCTGGATCTTTACCCGGCTCTTCTATCGGATCTAACGCATATGGATCCCAACCTTTTAATACGTTTTGTACGGTCCAGTCAGCAGCCTCTTCATCTGTTAATTGACGACGTGAATCATTGATTACTGCTCCTGGTCCTTCATTTTTATACTCATATAAACGTGCATCTTCAGGTTGTAAGCCGCTCATTGATGTCCAGCCTTCTGGCTTGATATGCGCACCAAGTTTAGTTTCCATGATGACAACACTTCCAATTGCATCCGGATTGCCACCAGCTGGCCATGGTCTACCTAAATATACAGTTTCTGCAGGTGCATCACTTGTAAATTTACTGTCGATAAATAACATGCCGTATTCTTCTGAAATTAACGTACTGGCTGCGGTCACATAACCATTATTTGAGTCAGAACCTCGATCCAATGAATGAATAACAGAATCTTCAATGACAATACTTGCTGCTCCAAAAATGAAGTCAACATCCCCTTCGATATAGACATCCCCATAATACTGCGTACCGGAATGTGCATATAACGTATCTTGATTACCGATAAAACGGACATCGTTGAAATATTGACGATCACCACTGGCATAAACTGCTACAGCTTGCTTTCCTTCGACATCAGCACTTTCATCAAAGGAATTTTCCAAAGTTAGATTTTCGATACGAAGATCATCTGCTCGTAAATAGACACTAGCACTGCCACTTGTCCCAAGCGTTCCACCTACACCATTGTCACGACCAGCATAATTATCATACGTAATGATCGTATCGTTTTTACTTTCACCTAATAAAGTAATAAAAGGTTTATTCGTTGAAATAGTGACTACTTCTTTGTACATACCATCTTTAATAAAAATGGTTACAGGATTACGATTTTTTTCCGGAACAGCATCTATTGCAGCTTGAACAGTCTCGTAATCTCCTGATCCATCCTGTGCAACAACTAAATGACTTTCGATCTCATTCATTTGCTTTGTTTGTCCTTCCAATACTTTAATATCTCCTTGCACTAATGTCCTGCCATTTACATCAACAGAGTCGGTACCTGTTACTTGAACAAATACTTTATCCGTATAATCTCCTGTCGTTTGCATGATTTCCAACAATTGAGTTGCCCAATGGCCACCCCAGGAGTAACCATCTCTTCTTTCTGCTTCTATTTCCATAATATCATGTTTAATCACCCCATCACGGCCAGAGAATATCGGTTTATTCGTACCTATTTCATAGAAACGGTACCACGCAGTTGAATTCGGATCTTCTACAAAATATTCATTGTTAGGATCACCACTAACATATCTGGTATTTTCCAATTTCACTTCATCAAACCATTCTAACGCTGCTAATACAGCTTCATTAATTTCCTCGGTCTGTGGTCGAGACAATAAATAACGAACAATCCCGACTGACTCTGATCCTGAGATGGAAGGATGCTCATAAGATCGAGCCTCTTTCGGTTCATAGGTATAAGGATCATGCTGTGCACACCAAGCAGTTAGTTTACCATCCACTTCAATTTGCGCATTTAAAATATAGTCAATACCTAATTCAATCGACTCTTGCGATTTGATAACATACTCTTCACTGATTAGATCAGAATCAAATGGATAACGTTGCTCTGCAACTAAATCCAATAACTCCAATACATTAATCATCGCTTCATCATTAAAGGTTACATAATCAGAATAGTTGCCCCTTTCAGGGTAAACCTGTGCAAAACCACCTGTTTCATACTGAAGCTTGAATAAGAAATCTAAACCTTTTTCAATGCTTTCTTTATATCTAGGATCTTTCGTTTCTTGATACACTTCTGCTAAATATTGCAACTCTGAAATGGTTGCATCATTATCAATTGTACCTAACTCAACACCATCATTGACCCACTCTGAGCGTGATTCTTTACCATCCCAAGGACGGGTGTAGATATGTGGCCAGTTTTTCGTCCATCCGCCGTGATCCATTTGCCATGTTAATAGATTATCTGCTTCTTCTACAGCCGTATCTAAATCTCCAGAGAATCTTGTTTCCTCAAATTCGACTGGATACTCACCATACTCATTCCATTCGTCTAAACTATGCATCACAATAACGGTTTGACCAAATTGATTCGTAGCCACTGCGGCCTTATCTATATTTAAATTTGTAAATCCTGGTGCTAAGAGTTCCCATCTTCTCGTCGGAGCTACTACCTCCAGATCTGTTGGTGTAAAGTCTTCAAAGTAACCATTTAATGTAACAACAAGTAAATGGTTCGATACAGCATGTACACCTGCAATATCGACCGTTTCACTTTCATTTTCTGCTTCTAGTAAAGCAACTAAATCTCTAGCTTCACCCCATGTTACTTGTTCACTTTCAGACTCCGCTGTTTGATCAGAAACTGCCTCTATAATTTGTACTGCTTCATCACCAGTAATTGTCTCATTTGGACTTACCTTCCCATCACTTACTAAGTGATCTGCATAGCCTAATGCTTCAGCAGTTTCAAGCACAAAGGAATACCACTCTTCAGTTGACGTTTCCCAAACCGTTTTCTTCTCAGTCAGGCTTTTGAACTGTTCCTCATGCACATAGCCAAAGGCTTGATTCACTAAAGAGAAAAATTCAATTCTTGTAATCGCTTCTTCATTCGTCGGAAGTTCATCAGCTACGATGCCTAATTCTTTCAATTTTTTCAATTCGACACCACTAATCACTTCTTCGAGTTCAGCATGATCCATTTCAATCGGGCGATCATTACCTGCATCAGATTTATTATGCACACGCAGGTGGTCAATATTTGCTCCACCGCTTGGACCTACTCCGGTAGCTCGAATGGTATTTTCACCAGCTACAAGCAGAGCTTTCGTAGATGTATACTCCCAATTCGCCCAATCACCTGTCGGGTCAAAAGCAAGTTCTTCTTCTACTACTTCACCATTCACTTGAATTTCTGCTGGACGCTGATCTGTACCACCATGACCATAACGGAAGTCCAAGAAATACTCTCCCTCCGCTGGAACATGGACTGTCCATTCCACCCAGCTTCCAGGAGCATTAGGGCTGTAATCGATAAAACCATCTCCGGTAAATCCAGCATGTTTATTATCAATTATCACCGTGCCTTCTTCTAATTCCGCCTCTTCTGCTTCATAAATTTCATCATACTCCATTAACACGCTTAAGTGATCAATGTTCGCTCCACCACTTGAACCAACTCCAGTTGCGCGAATAACATTCTCACCTTCTGTTAATGTAGCTTTTGTGGTGGTATATTCCCATGTTGTCCAATCACCTGTCGGGTCAAAAGCTAGCTCTTCTTCTACGACTTCACCATTCACCTCAATTTCAGCAGGACGAAGATCTGTGCCACCATGAGCGTAACGAAAATCCAATGTATACTCACCATCAGCAGGCACATTGACTACCCATTCGATCCAGCCACCTGGAGCATTCGGAACATAGTCAACAAAGCCTGTACCAGTAAAACCAGGATGCTTGTTATCAATAATCGCATCATTTAAATTTGCATCTTCCGCTTCATAAATATTTCCAGCAACAGGCTCTGATGGTTCTTCTGGTTCCTGCGGCTCTTCTTCCTCCGGTTCTTGATAAAGATTACCTGAGATTTTTAAGTCGTCAACATAGTGTCCATCTGTTCCACTGTTAGGAGTGAAACTCTCCACAAAATTAACTTTTTCTGCCGGTTGATTAAGCTCCGCTTCTTCATGCACTAGTTCATCATCAATATAAACATTGGCATGCTGACCGTCTAAATCAATTTCAACTTTTACTTTATACCATGTTTCTTCTTCTACTTCTACTAACGGATGATATTGATCACCTGTGCGATACGTAATAGACCCATCTTTTGTTTCAATTATTACCGGTGTACTATTACCTTTAATTCTCATCACTTTGGTTGAACTAGTATAGTTTGGCTGCATAAATAACATTTCAAATGTCGCTACACCGCCAAGATCCTCCACCGTTTTACTTAAAATAACATTTGTGTCGTCACTAGTATCATCAAGGAATACACTCTTATTCTCTTCAGACGGCACATCGACTACCGTTACGGTTCCCCCGCCTTCGGATACATCAACATTTGTAGGAACCTCACCTGTTACATCCTCATTGAAATCTGTTTCAAAAACAAAATCAGCTTCCGGTGTTTCCGGTGGCAGTTCTACTTCTTCTACTTGTGAAATACGAAGATCATCAATATAATGGCCTAATGCTTTACTTCCAGGAGTAAAGGATTCTATATAATTGATTTTCGATGCATCCTCGTAAAAGGCTGCCCCTTCTACTTTTAACTCATCATTGATAGAAACATCAACTGTTTTTTCTATTAAATCTACTTCAACTTTTAGATCGTACCATTCATTTTCTTGCAACTCTACTAAATTCTGATAGGAATCATCACTGTTTCGGTAACCAATATGGCCATCATTCGTTTCAATAATGACGGAGGTACCGTCACCTTTAAGACGCATAACTTTTGATGAACTTGTATAAGTTGGTTGCATAAATTTCATCTCGATCGTTACCTGATTATCCAAGTCATCCAATGATTTAGAGATTAATACATCATCACTCTCACTTGTGTCATTCAGATATACACTTTTATTTTCTGCATCAGGTAACGCCTCAACGGTGACTTCTCCACCAGCTGCAGATACATCTAAATTCGCCGGTTCTGTACCTGTTTCCTCATCATTGAAATCATCCTCAAAAATAACAACGTTGTTAAAATCAGACTCAGCTTTTACCAACATGACTGGTATTGTAGAAAATATGGTCGTAAACATTAACATAAAAATTAGGAATAAGTTAATTGCTTTTTTACCATTCATCCATGAATCTCCCTTCTCTTAAATAGTAGCATGACATGTAGTACAGGAAATTACGTTTTCCCCCCTTCCCAGTTATACTTGATTACGGAATTGCTTAGGAGTGACTTGCTGATATTTCTTAAAGCATCTAATAAAGTTAGATGCTGTTGAAAAACCAATTCGGGAAGCTATTTCTGCAATAGGTATGTTTGTTTCTTTCAGTAATTTCTTCGCTTCATACATTCTTCTTTGTAATATATATTGATGAATCGTCATACCAAACTCTTTTTTAAAAAAGTGACACAAATAATATTTATTAAAGTGTAACTTATCGGCAAGATCCTCTAATTGCCAATTGGTATTCCATAAACTGTTGATTTCTTTTAAAATTCTTTCTTGAGTACGAACTGGATTTGACGCTGATAGTTGAAAGATTCGATCCTTTGAAGTCTGTATTGATCGACTGAAAAAGAGTAATAATTCTGATACATAAAGGATTAATGCATGTTGATGTTGCCAATTATTCGGGGACATATCTTCCTGTAATAGTTGACGAATAATATGCTGGAAATTTTCATAGCCTCGTTCCTCTATTTGCAAAAAGAAATGTGGTGTAGGTTGTTGATTTAATAGGCGTTTAAATGCTTGAAAGATTGGCTGCTCATAGCAAAATAAATCATCCTGAAACATGATCATGACGCGATCATATGCCTGATTATTTGGCAAATTCACTTTATGCAGCTTCTCACTGTTAAACAAAAGAACATGACCTCTCTTCAAATGAAAGACGCTTTCTTCAAAAATAAACTGCGCTTCTCCATTTCTCACCCATACAATTTCATAACCGCGATGGGAGTGGAAATCTTGTGGTGTCTGGTTATCCACCTTATGTTGGATGGTGAATGTTGTTGGCACTTCCTCTTGTTTTTGTACGGTTTCTAGTTTCTCTATTAACACCCTTTCACCTCCGCAATATTAGAAAACGTTTTCATTTTGTATTATAGCATAAATATTACCTATTCCAATAACGAAATATTGTTGAAAAAATATTCCGAGATTGCTATTGATGAAAGAGACTTGGACTAAAGAGTAATTAAAAAGTAAAAATCCGAACATTAATGTCTGAGAACATATCCCGCTTCGGCAAAACACTTCACACAGTGGATCTTCATCTCGTGCTATTTCCACAGGAGACTACGTATTTTGCCTACGCTAGGTTTAGATTTGTTCGGATTCTAGTTCTTCCTGTTTTTAGTTATGTTCTAGCTTCTTCTGTTGATAGATTGCATCTTTCTGTCTTTGCAAATACCAATGGTGAAAGGTTTTAGCAAAATCTAGCGGTACATCATTGATCGTTTCAATTCTCGTTGGTGTAGAACGATTCATCGTCGAAATAGAAGCGAGCTGGAAAATCCTCTGTAGCATCGATTGCGAATAACTCATTTCGATGACCCGTCTCCTTTTCGTAATAAACATTCTACTAGTTAAGCCGCCATGCCACCATTGCAATTGATCATCTGAGATCGAATACTTCGTATGGAGATAATCTAGTATTCTATTCACGATAACGATCAGTAATAACAACAATGACAATAACCACCACGCTGCATCCATTTGAAAAATAGTTGGTTGGAAATAAATGAGTCCAGCAGTTACCACTATCCAGAACCAACTCGGTTTTAATAGTTTCATATATAAAGAAGACTTTGTTAATCGATTCATAGATTCCTCTACATAGTAATCCGGTAATAGAGCTTCCATTAATTGATAAGCTCGATTAATCGGCAGAAACGGATATAACGAATTTACACTAACGGCATGATCTTCTGATTGAGGACTGGCAGAACTGATTAACTTCACTTCCGCTAATCCGAAAATGCGCTTAAGTAAAGTTTGTTCGATTTCTAAACCTTGTATTTTCTGTTTTTCTATTGCAAATTGTGTCTCATCTAATAGACCTCTCTCAATATAAATATGAGTAGCACTAGATGAAATACGGTATTTCCCATAACGTGAAAATGTTCTGACAATACCGATAATTATTGCAATCACAACAGCAACGACGCTTAACATGATAATTAACCATCTGCTATCAATAATTTGATAGAATATACCTTGATAATGATCTGAATCAGGTAATAGTGGCCCAATAATATCATACAATCCCATCACGATCGGTATGATCGCTAAAAAACTAAGAGAAGTAAAGCTAGCTTTTAGTAAATCCTGATGGGAAGGCTCAAAATGTATGACATGATCTGTTTCCACTTTCTTTTCAGCATCATTCACTTCTGCTTCATGTTGAGCTTGTTCTTGTTGTTTGTTTTCCTGCTTAGGCAGTTGTTCTTCCTCTATATTGGCTAATTCTAACAAAAAGGTTGCATGTTGTTTCGACACCACTTCAAAGGCAATTGAATCATCTTCGCCATCCATCGCGGTTTCAAATGTAAGGGAAGTCAGATTAAATAGTTTGTGAAAAAGCGTAGTATGTCTAGTTACATTTTGAATTTTTGAAATAGGAATCGTGCTTGTTTGTTTGATAAAAAGACCTTTTTTGAGCTGAAAGGTATGATTATCCCACTCATAAGTTTCTACAAACCAACTTACCACAATATAGATCAACCGTAATAAAACACCGGCAATAAACAGATAACGACCATATTCGAACAACCAAAAGTCAGAATTTCTTTTCACAACAAACAAGAGAATCCCTAGTATTAAACTATTTTTTATTAATTGATAAATTCGATATATTATAGTTAAAGGATGATATCTCATCATTCATCCACTTCCTTTAGTTTAGCAAATTCAGCTATCCTAGCACGTAATTCTAGTGCCACATGTTCTTCTAAGGCAGGAATAACGTGTGAAGACCCCATTGTCTCGACTTTTATCGAACGCAGTTGATACCCCCGCATAATAGGCCCTTGACTGGTAGATACTGATTGAATTTTAGACATGGGAACGGTAACCCATTCTTTTGTGAACACACCATAGCTTAATTGAAGATAGTCATTACTGATCTGATAACGCCAACTTCGATAGAGATAATGAGGCTCAATGAACGACCAGATTGTACCAACAACCACAAATAGTAGAACAGCTATCAAGATCCAATTAGCCCATATGGGCCAGTCAAAGTAATAATCTAACCAAAATAATACTGCCAGCACGATAAGACCAATGATATTACCAATCGTTTCAGATATGATTCTCGCTTTAGGAAACTTCGATGATAATTGATGTTCTAATTCATTCATACCGCAACATCCTTTGTTTTTGTTTTCGGTTTCGGTTTCGACTTGAACGAAAGATAAACTACTAGTTTCATCAACCTTTCTAGTGGACCTTGTGTAAAGCGGGCCATATACCATTTACTGCAAAACACTTGTAATATGTAGATAGCAACCCCTAGAAAAATAGCAAACCATACTCCTAAACGGGCAAATAATCCTATCCCATACCCATAAAAAATAAAAGTACAGATCACCGTCTGTAAGATATAATTAGTAAGTGATAGTTTCCCGACTTGCTCAAACGCATATACGATCACACTCTTTTGACAAACGGTATACAAATAGGCAAACAGGAAAATGTACCCGATAGCCAAAATATTACCTCCAACATCACTAAAAGCGATCGTTTCTGAGAAATACGGTATAATCTTCAGCAGTAATCCAATCGGTATTAGCCAGAAAAATGCCTGTTTATATTTATTTTTATTTTTTTCGGTTTGATGGAGCCATTCTTTTTTGCCAGCATAAATACCAAGTAAAAAGATTGGTAAAAAAACTACCGGTGTTAGTAATAAAATGAGCAATGCCTCGATTTCTCCAATTTCTAACGGATCTTCATTATTGCGATGATGTTGTATTTCCTGGTAAGTACCAGTTTGATAAATAGTTAATGTTTCTTCTAAGTAATGGTTAATAGTTGTGTCACTATAAAGTGCATATTCTTCTTCTGACCCCCAAGGAATATTCATTAATAACAGAAGTCCAAAAAGAATCACAAACCAAATGAAAATGGTCTTAGCCTTTCGCTTTGCAAAAAATAATAGGAAGAGTCCTATTAAACCGTAAGATAATAAAATATCGCCTTCCCATAAATAATAACTGTGCAGATAGCCAAATGCTATCAACATCAAAAATCTTCTGAATAAATACCTTTTTACCGGTAATCCCCTGTCTTCTAATTTGTTCGTCATCAAAACCAGTGAATAGCCAAAAATAAAAGCAAAAATAGGCATAAATGACCCTTCAATAAAAAGATGAGTAGCGTGATAACCTAGCATATCCATTGATGACAAATTAAAAAAGGTAATTTCATCTTTTCCAAAAATTCCGTATTGGAAGATTAGTAGATTGGCTAGTAAAATTCCAAACAAACTAAAACCTCTTATTGCATCAATGAGTGAAATCCTCTGTGTTCGAACCATTCCTGTAGCTCCTTTGCATCTAAATCCATAATTTTCTATTTCACTATAACGGATAAATTATGTAATTTCAATATTTTTTTATTGTTTTTCGATAAATTTTTGTTGTATAATAAAGTCATACTATGATCAACAGGGGGTTAATAAACCCGTGCTGAAGCTTGAAGTGGTAGGTTTACAGACGGTTAGCACCGTGATAAATGAGACTTCCTGTTAGTTGAGGAGAGTATATAATGAATACAAAAGCTTTATTTAAAGTAACATACTTGATATGTCGAACTTTATTCTTTCTAATTATACCTATTGGATTATTCAGTTTTCTATATCATATGGCATTTTTATTTTTTCCAAATTCCAGCTTTGCTGAATCTTTTGGCGAGTTCGAACCGACTATTAGCTATTTAACGATTGAATTCGAAACACAGCCCGATATTTTTATCAACACCGACTTAAAAATTTTATCTTTTATTTGTGAGATAAGTTTATTTATCCTTGTATTAGGTATTTTACGAATCGTTGATAAACTTTTTAAAAATATTTATAAAGAGAGTTTGTTTATGATGGAGAATGTTAAACTCTTTTATATGATAGGCATATTCATTCTCAGCTTTGGGACTATTTTCTTTTATACAGAAGGTCTTATCTTTGACAAAACCATTGAAGCGTTACATATTACCAATGCTTCCATTGGATTTAGCAACCTGTCTTATATCGATACCATTTTCACTGGTATTTCTTGTCTGTTAATAGGGGTTGCATTGAAGGTTGCTGTAAAAGCAGTAGAAGAGAACAAATATACAATTTAAAGTGGGCGATTCGATGATTAGAATAAAATTAGATGTGATGATGGCAGAACGAAAAATGTCTTTAAATGAGTTATCCGAAAAAGTCGGCATCACTCCAGCAAACCTATCGATTCTCAAAAATGAAAAAGGAAAAGCAATTCGTTTCAGCACATTGGATGCTTTATGCAAAGCACTAGATTGTCAGCCGGGTGATTTAATCGAATATATAGAAGAGTAGTGCTTTGTGCTAGATAAAAGGCATCACTTTACTCCCGTATGGGATTTGACTCTTAAATTTGCTGTTGGCACTAATCGTTACTCAATAGCTTGAAGAATGTAGGAAAAACTTAGCAAAATTTTCTCAGTCCTTATCCCTAGATCTGCGATTGTTTTAGTAGTCATTTTGAAATATATCAATCACTTAACCGCCACTCCGGCTGCCCACTTCCCTTTCCGTGGGGTTTGTCCTTCAGCTAACTTTTTCGAGCCAAAACCGCTCGAAAAAGTGGATCTTCAGGTCACACAATTCCCACAGGAGTGGAAGTGGGCGGCCTTCGCTTTATACATGTGCTACAACATTTGTCAGATCAGGCAATTTGAGTTGTTATCCCTGTGAAAGTCAAGGTAATGGCATAGGAAATTACTAATAAGTTAGAAAACCCAATATCCTTTTTCTATTATTCATTGTAGTACAAGAATAGCGAAGGAGACCGTTTCGACTCCTTTAGCGTTAGCATGCTCTTGGAAAGCGAAACTGTCAGCCGTAGCGATTGACTTGCACTAGCTAGCTTTCAAAATGGCAACTCCATATGTATAGCTATTCTCGCTTCTTAAAATATACGTGATGAATCACCTTTTCCTAGACAACAAAAAATCGTCATGATCTTTTCAACCATGACGATTTTTTGTTTATTTAATCATTGGAGATTTTTCTTTTCTGTTGTCTGATAACAACAATGGCCATTCCTATTAATAACAAACAACCACCTATAAGTAGGAATGTATACATATTCGTTGCTGTATCAGGTAACTTATTGTTGCTCTTTTCTTCCTTAGAAGATGAAGTGGATTGTTCTTGGTCTTCTTGATTCTCTTCGTCAGAAGTTGAAGGATTATTATCTTCCTTTTGGCCATTTGACACATTTTCACTTCCATTCGGATCTTCTTCTCCCTCAGCTAAAGCAGTTGAATCTAGTACAGTAAATATACTGAAATGATCTGTCTCAGCAGAGATCCAATTATCATGCAGTGTTCCACCGACTTGACCCCACTCTTTGTCTTCCTCATTCCAATGATAAACAGAAGCAGCTTCATTTGTTTCAGCTAATTGAAAGGATAGTGTCACTGGTACATCAAAGTTAGAAACTACTTGATCACCTTGTGTAAATTCAAGCTGATAAATGTCGGTTAGGGCGTGTTCACCATCTTCGAATTTAGCCTGATCTAATGTTTCAATCAACAAAGAAAGAGGTGCTTCATCAGTAAATGATCCAGCATTAAACGTTACAATAATATCTTCTCGTTCTATAGTAACGGTAATATCCTTATCCTTTAATTGCTGTAGTTGCTCCTTTGTAAAGCTAATGTCGCTCACTTCTCCATGATCCTCCGGAAAAACAAGATTCAACCTAGCCTGTTCATCTAAATTAGCAATATCCGTTTCAACAATAAAACTGTTATCAGATAGTTGCAATTGTTCACTCACGGTAGCAAATAGTCTCTTCACAAACAGTGTATAAGTTGAAATAGATCCATCTTCTGCAATAACTTCTACATTTATTTCATTGTTTCCTTCTGCTAGTGTAATTGATTCCGCTGGATCTTCTCCATTGACAAGCACATAAGCATCATCTGATTGTGTCATAGCTGATAATTGGATTTCATCTACTTCGTTTGGAACTTCCAATTGATATTCCATTTGTTCTGGTGAAAATGAAGGATTTAACTCACCTGCATCTACCATTAATTCACTTAATAAAGAATTAGAAGACTGCCCTAATTCATAAGCTGCAATCGTACCACTCACTTCATGAGCAGCTAATAAAATTGGCTTTTCCGTTGGGCTATCGTCTGCCTGAATAAATGTTAAACCTTCTGGTGCAACATCACCGCTAGCTGGTGTTACATCTAAATCAAGTCCTTGAAACACGCGAGAAGTAAAATAACTATCAAAACTTGGCGAAGTTGGATTGCTCATATCATATACCATGATACCGCCTTGTCGCTCTAACCCTGTAAAAGCGTAAGTCTTTCCATATACTTCTCCAGATATCACGCTTTCTGGTTCTATCCCTTTATCATCACTTCTTGTTTCAAATGTATCTTCATCATTATTACTATTAAAATACTCTGGTTCGATTTCTGCAATTAATTCTTCAAACTCTGAACCACTGTCATAAACTAATTCTAATGTTTCTGCATCCCATACAGAGAAAGAACGTCCACCATAACCATAGATAGCTTCATATTTTCCGTCTGCATTTGTTGGATGTGAAGTCGAAGTCTTCAATCTGCCTAGTTGCTCATCATCAAATAGACCTTCCTCGACCATTTTGTCCAATTCTTCTTGATTATATCCTTGAAAAAGATCTGCATTTAATTGATAATCATCCACCAATTTCTTTACACGCTTTTCCTCTGAGAAACCATCCCAATCTTGGGCGTCTCCTTCATTAGCTGTTAATAAATAATTTTTACCATTGATTTCTACGATATCCATTCCATCCGGTTGATAGAGCGATAATACCGGCCAATTACGGATATTGATTTCATCATCTTTATCTGATGCATCTAATTTATTTTCAGGTAAAGAAAAGTCCTTATAACCTAAACTTTTCACTGTAAGAAATTCACCTGTTTGAATATCCAATTTTGCAATCGCATTTGCTTCCTGCAAGACAACATAACCAAATTGGCTTGTTCCATCTACTACAATGTACTCAGGCTCCAAATCTTCTGCATAAGTACTGTCAGGATGTACTTTTCTGACATCTTCCTCTATTATCTCATCTGAAAAAGTTGCCGTCTTCACTGTTAAATGGTCACCTTCATTTACACCACTAGAAACATCAATAATCGATACTGAACCTTCTGGATTTACAGAGTAATCTTCACTTGGCTCACCTTCATTTGCTACTAATACATGATTGCCATCAGGTGTAATCGTAACCATATCCGGTAAAGCACCGACTTCAACTGTTGTTAATACATCACCTTCTGTTGACATAAAAACAACATGTCCATTTTCCACTTTATTCGCAGCTGGGACAGACACAGCGATAAAACTGCTATCTGGTGCAATGGTTACACTTGTTAAGTCACCAGCGTCAACCCCAAAATCATTGAGCTGAATTCGTTTCTCTAACTCGATTTCAGTTTGACCATCGGCAAGTCCCGATAAATCAATAATATCTAGCGTTTTTTCATATCCATTCACAGAGTAAGCTAAATATGTATTCGGATCATATGCAACGATTTCTGTTCCGCCTTCATCAATTGGAGCTCCACTGGTATAACGCCCTAGCAGTTTCACAGCCAACGAGTCTTCGCTTTCTGAATAATAGGTAACTTCTGAAGAGGCAGCTGTCATGATGGGATTTACTGATAGAAGAAAAGAAATAAATAAAATAGCAATCGCAAATTTCTTCATCATTCCACTCCTTTTTCCATATTCTTCTGCCATTCTACTTCTCTACCATTAATTGAATATGTTAATAGTGTTAATAGTTTGTAAAATTTATCATTATCTCCAAGGATGTCTCCTTTTTACATGAAAATAACACTTATTTTTGATGTATTCGCAAAAAAACTGATGTGATAGATTTATATATTAGAAAGCGCTTTCTAATATATTTTGGGAGGGATTGATAGTGAAGAAAAAGTTCACCTTAACTTTGCTTACCTTTGTTATGCTGCTTAGTATTACTTCCATCACTACATTCGCAGAAGAAACCCCCACCGAAGAAATCAATATCCAGACATATGCCGAAAACATGCAGCCGGGTTGGAATCTTGGTAATACGTATGACGCTGTTGGTGAAGATGAAACAGCTTGGGGAAACCCTTATGTTACGAAAGATTTAATTGAAAAAATTGCAGATGAAGGCTTTAAAAGCATTCGCATTCCGATCACATTTGATCAAAGAATGGCTGAAAGTGGCGACTATCAAATTGATGAAGATTTTTTAGATCGAGTTGATCAGACGGTACAATGGTCGTTAGAAGAAGATTTATATGTGATGATTAATATTCATCATGATTCATGGATTTGGATAGAATCTGGAATGCAAGAAAACCATGATCAAACGGTAGAACGTTTTAATGCTATTTGGACACAGCTAGCAGATCGTTTTAAAGATGAATCACCGAAATTAATGTTTGAAAGCATCAATGAACCTAGATTTTGGGGAACCGAGGAAGAGAGCCAGCAATACTTAGACGAATTGAATACTCACTTCTATCAAATTGTTAGAGAATCTGGTGGAAATAATGATATTCGACCATTAGTGTTACCTACTCTTGATACCGGATCAGAGCCAGAAAAAATTACTGCTTTATATGATTTTATCGACAACTTAGAAGATCCCAATATTATTGCAACTGTTCATTATTACGGTTTTTGGCCATTTAGTGTCAATATTGCTGGATATACACGCTTTGAACAAGATACAAAAGAGGATATCCACGCTACATTTGATCGAGTGCATGATACCTTTACAGCGAACGGGATTCCAACAGTGATTGGTGAATATGGACTGCTTGGCTTTGACGTAGATACAGGTGTTATCCAACAAGGCGAAAAACTGAAATTCTTTGAATATATGCTTCACTATGCTCAGGAGAAAGACCTTGTTCACATGCTTTGGGATAATGGCCAACACTTAAAACGCGATACATTGGAATGGTCAGATCAACAATTTTTTAATATAGTACAAACAAGCTGGCATACTAGATCTGCAGTTCCCAACGATAACTTCATTTACTTAAAAGACTCAGAGGAAATCACAGATAGATCCATTACGTTTGAACTGCATGACAATGATTTTGCAGAAGTTTATCTGGCTGATCAACAGTTAGAAGAAGGGATCGATTATCAAATCGAGGGAAATACGATCACTTTTTCTAAAGAATTATTGAGCTCCCTTGTAACGGAAAATGACTTTGGTACGGTTGCTACTTTAACTGTAACATTTAGTGGTGGTGTTGATTGGGATATTGATGTACGGGTCTATCAAACACCTGTATTGGAAGGAACAGAAGGAACAACATCCGAATTTCTGATTCCTACAAACTTTAATGGGGATCAATTAGCGACAATGGAAGCATATTATCAAGATGGATCTTTTGCAGGCCCACAGAATTGGACGGCATTTAAGGAATTTGGTTATGCTTTTGCCCCGGATTATCAAGAAGGATTTATCGAATTAAAGGATACCTTTTTTAATGAAGTAGAGCATGGAGAAGTTGATCTCACCTTCCATTTCTGGAGTGGTGAAACAGTAGACTATACGGTTGTCAAAAATGGGGAAAGTGTTACTTCTTTAGTAGAGGAAGAACCGGAGAAGGAGGAACCTGTCGAGGAGGATCCAGTTAAAGAAGAGACAGGGGATGACCGTACACAAGAAGAAGCAAGTGAAGTAGGGGAAACACCTGTTGACGAAGAAAACGAATCAACCAATCCAACAGACGATTCCCATAAAAAAGAAACGTCGACTGATTCTGATGAGGATGATACCAAATCAGAAGATACAGCTGATCCATATTTAGCATCAAACCATGAGGAAAACAATCGATTACCTGATACAGCTACTGCTCAATTTAATTATATGGGGATTGGGTTAGTCTTGGTTTTAATCGGGATTGGCAGTTTTACTTGGTATCGTAAGATAAAAGGTGAATAAATAGGAAAGGGCCTTAGCTATTTTGCAAAGGCCCTTTTTTATAAGATAAGAAAGTATAAATTTTGCGCAGATGTCTAGCTCCGAGCGCCCAGAAACTAGGCGACTTCACGAATTGCCCTACGATAAAGAAGACTTGCCGATTGGTGAAACCAGAGGCTTAGTCGCACTTATGCCTTTAGGTGAAAGTTATCATCGGTTCGTAAACTCACTGTGATTCCTTTATCTCAGTTAATTCTGAAGTCGCTACGTTTCTAATCGGGCGCTCTGCGCTTTTTTTACTATTTTGCATTCCGTTTTAAAACAATAAATAAAACAGCAATCATCACAATAAATAATAATGTAACTGTTAACGAGATCATTACTTCACCGGTGAAACCGAATATTAAATAGCCGATTCCTGCTGCTAAAGCACTGAGAAACGCATATGGCAATTGAGTAATAACATGATCCATGTGATTTGCCCCAGCACCGGTAGAGGATAGGATTGACGTATCAGATATTGGAGAACAGTGATCCCCAAAAACAGATCCTGCCAGCACCGCAGCCATTGCTGGAAGTACTAAATCAACATCATACTCGATAGCAATTTGTGCAGCAATCGGAAGCATAATACCAAACGTTCCCCATGATGTTCCAGTTGCCAATGCCATAAAACCAGCAATCACAAACAATAACAGTGCTAAAAAGTTCACGTTAAACGAATATTGCTGTACTAATTCAGCCAGATAACCACCAGTATCAATAGTCTCAATGATAGCTCCAATCATCCAGGCAAGAATTAAAATATAAATCGCTGGCATCATTGACATGGAACCATCTTTTACCACTTTCACCACTGATAACTTAGTGCCATTTAAGAAAATATACATGATCAGTCCAACGGCAACAGCACATAATCCACCGACAAAAAGGGATAGGTTTACATTCGTGTTTTCAAACATGGTTAAGATCGTTGCATTTCCTTCTGTCTCCAGATACCCTGTATAAAGCATCGTCGCAACGGTAGCAACTACCAATACAATAATTGGGATTAATAAATGCATGATTTTTCCGTTTTCATTTACTACCGCGTTCTCTCTCATGTCCGCTGACATCGTTTGCTTTGCAGGGTCTACTACATGACCTGTTTCCACTGCTCTTTTCTCATGAGTTTTCATTGCTCCAATATCAATCCGAAAAATAGCGACTAAAAATACTAACAACATTGCTGCAAAAGCATACATATTTAACGGGATCATTTTAACAAATGCTTCTAACGGCTGGAATTCCGTCACTTCAGCTGCAACAAAAATGGAACCTAGCGTCCCAATAATATAAGCGCCCCAACTTGAAATTGGTGTAATTACCGTGATCGGAGCAGAAGTAGAATCAATAAAATAGGCTAATTTTGCTCGGGATACCTTATATCGATCTGTTAATGGTCTCGAGACTTGTCCCACAGCTAAACTGTTAAAATAATCATCAATAAATATGACAACACCAAGAAAAGATGGGACGAGTTGAGCACCACGTCTTGTTTTTACTTTTTGAATAGCCCATTCTCCGAAAGCTTTACTGCCACCGGAAGCTGTCATCACAACTGTCATAATCCCTAATAACAACAAAAAGACAAGTAAATAAATACTTCCGAGATTCCAACCATCTTCTGTGTAGAAGATATCTCGAAATACGAGCCAGATTTGCTGAAGACTGTCTACGATATTAAATTCGTGAATAAGCAAAGCCCCAACAACAATTCCGGTTCCTAAAGACAACAATACTCGTCTTGTCGTTAATACTAGTATCAGCATCAAAACCGCCGGAATTAAAGAATATATTGTACCTTCCATAAACATAACCTCCACTATTACTATCCTGTCCATAAAGTAAGACTTCTATCAGTGGGAGTTTTGGCCCCTCACTGATGATTAGCGAAACTAATCAAGGTGTTAGCGTCCATATCCGTCCCTAGCTTCATTGATAACCTTGGAATGGATTGGACAGCACCGTGATAAAACACAGAAAAAACAGTAATAGAACAACGTCCATTACTGTTCCACTTCGAAATATATACTAAAATAGTGTACCAATTTTCAAAGCATCTGTCACTTATTTTTTTAAGAATGAAAGAAACGGAAATGCTGAATATATTTGGATGAATCAAGGTTTGTTTTTGTTACGGACAGTTTTGCTTGCTTTTTCTTGAATTTGTCTATTAGATGCTTTCTTATGGACACTTTTTTCGTTTTTGATCTAGCTTTGTCCACAAGATCTATTCTTACGGACACTCCTGACGTATTTCCCTTACTGGTGTCCCTTAGATTCAGTCTTACGGACAATTTCATCTGTTTTTCTGTTGTTTTGTCCGTAAGTTGATCTAGTTTAACTATATATATCTTTTAATCCCTCTTGTTCGAGTGCCCATCCTTTTGGGAAACCTGTTTTCGTTGCGAGCATTGCCACTGCAATCAACAAAGCTCCATTTCCAGGAAGATAGACCGTTAATGCATCATGTTGGTAGTTATGTCCATTGATAGAGTGAGTATTTTTGACTTGATCCATTAACAAAAAGTCGACAGCTAGATCTAGCTCCCCAAGCCTTGCAGCTGTCATGGCACACATTGGAAAATCCCATCCCCATGCTGTTTCCCATTGCCATTCTTCTTTAACTTTATGCAATGTATCAAGCATTACCTTTTTATCTATTAATTCTCCCGGCAATACGCCAAAAGCCGCTACCATTGATGGATGATCATGATTTTTTTCAGTGAAAGTATTTTCACAATCTCGATGTGCTAAATAGACCCCATCTTTTACACGTGGCTTTGCTATTTTTTTTCTGACTGCTTTCCATTTTTCCGGTATTTCTTTACCTATTCGCTCACACCATTCGATCGCAATACCTAAACCAAAATGCCAATATTCTAGTTCATATGGTGGATTAATGCTATCTTCCATCCGATGGTTCTCCTGTGCTGGTATAAGTCCAGGTCCTAGTTGATAGACATCATGCTCTTCATCATAGGTAGCGAATGATGCCATAAAATCAGCCGAAGCAAAAACTACTTCACTAAATGTCTCTAACATCTTTTCATCATTATTTGCTTGATAGCATAATTCAGCTAAATATATTGGATGTGGTTGCTGCCAGATTAAACCCGGAGCAATCGGTGATGGCGTCTGCTCTCCTTCTATACCAACCATTTTCGGCCAACGAGCACCTTGAAACCCTTGAGATTCTGCTAGCTGATAAGCTTTAGGCAAAATATTGAGATACCAGTTCATACTTTTTTTCAAAATAGCTGGCCTTCCCCATAACGGAAAATGTGCAGCATGCCAATAATGCATTTCTAAATGAAACTTCCCAAACCAACTGTTATACATGTAACCTGTTTCTTGTGGTGGAACCGAACCACCACTATGAACAGCTAAAAGATATTGTGATAAAATCACCCGCCGTTCCAGTTCATCTGCACGAGGATCCTTACTTCCTTCAAAAGACAGGAAACCTCCGTTAGACCAGAATTCCTTCCAATGCTCACGCGATTCTGTAAACACCTGATCTGTTGTCTTTTCTATCAGCTTATTTTCAGAAAAAGACAGTGTAAATGTCAATGTTTCAGCATCTGATGTTAATACCCATCTATTTGCTTCTGTTTGCCGAACTTCTCCAGAGTTCCAGTTCCATCCTACTGTATAAGACGTATCATCCATTATGCGTTTCAACTTAATCGAGTTATCAGATTGGTTAAATACCTCTGTTTGATGTCCACTTTCTTCCCAATTTAATGCAAACGCATCTTCCCATTTTCGATCGGTGATATTGGGACTGGGAAAAGCTAATTGTATTGCGATTTGACCTTTTTTTAACAAGGATGAGGCTACGGTTACTCCGATGATATCCTCTTCCGGATCACAAGCTGTCTTGACCTTAACCTTCTCGCCATTTAAGATGAAATCACTCTCAATCACACCTGACCATAAATCATGCCTTTGCTTAACAGGTTTGACCTCCCCAGCATCACACAAAAACCCAATCTGTCCAAGTTGTAAACGATGAGGATTTTGTCTTAACCAATGATAGGCTTCTTCTTTGTTTTCTGGATAAAGTGGATATGGCGCCCCTTGGTAATATTGCATGTTCACATCATCTAATGTGTAACGATTTTTTCCACCAGTAGCATGCCAACCCCAATTTGATTGTGTACTTAATGGTGTCACATATTGTTCAGGGAATGTTTGCAACCCCGTAAAGTCAACAGACATTCCGAATTCACCATTTCCAATGGATAATGGCGCCCTAGGTTCTATCTTAGTCACGACAGGAGCATGTTTATCGACGATCTTTTTTCTATTCATCGTCAGCCCTCCTAAGCACACCATTATGCTCTTCCATTCGAATAAAAATCGGTCGTTCGTTCGGCGTTTTATTTGGTGAATGCAATGTCAGGTGTAATTGTCCTTGTAAATCATGAAATAACATGCCATGACCACCATCACTTTCAAATAATGGCTTTTCATCATGCACCCATGAACCTGTTACTTCCCCAGTTGTGGAACGGGAAATCCCTTGGGCATAGACATTATCAACAAAACTAGCCCACAACATTAATAATTCTCCATTCTCCGCTTTATATATGTAGGGACCGTCTGTCACATAATTTTCTTTTGTATTTCGTGTTTTATGTTGAAATGATGTTGGCCAAGGGGCTTCTGACGCCGCAAAAAGGGTTACCGGATCTCCGATAGCTTTCTTTAAATCATCACTTAGGCGAACAGCACAAATCTCTCCATCACCAATCTGAACCCATTCATGACAAAATACCATCCACGGCTTACCTTCCTCATCAATGTGTAATGTTCCGTCTAGTGAAAACCAGCCTTTCGGTGTGACAATCCCTTCACTGTGCGGATGGAACGGACCTGTTAATGAATCAGATTTTAAAATAGCTGTACCACGTTTACCACCATCTTTTAATAGAAAGGTCGCAAACATATAATAAGAACCATTATGCGCGTGTACTTCTGGAGCCCAGAAGTTCTCGTCTGAGTAAAACTCTATATCAGGGCGAAATACTGGATAGGGGCCTTCCCATTGCTTCAAATCGTCACCAATCCAAACATCAAAGCCAGTACCCTTTCCCCAGATATTTTTATCGGTACTGCCGAATAAATAATATTTTCCTTGTTTACGATCTACAAAAATAAATGGATCTCTAATCTGGACTTCCTGATTTACCTTCATTAAATCCCCTCCCTTATCAAATTAAACTCCTCTTCTCGAAGACACTTTTTCCACCTTTACCTTTCTTTTGCCCTCGAGAGCACTTCACATCCTAAAAATATTCAGATGGGCTTACACCGGTAATGGCTTTAAATACTTGACTGAAATAAGTAGAGTTTTGATATCCTACCATTTCACTCACTTCATAGACCATATACCTTTTTTCGCGTAATAATTCTTTCGCTTTGGTGATTCGATACTGATTTAAGTAATTAACAAACGTTTCACCGGTTACTTTTTTAAATAACTGAGATAAATAATTGCGATTCACATAGAGCATATCGGCAATTTCAGCTAACGTGATTTCTTCATCATAATAATGATGAACATGCTCCTTCACTTGCTCTACTAATTTACTCGTCTTCTTGCCAGCTAGTGCCTCCTTAGAATGCTCCACCCACTTTCTTAATTGCTCTGTCATCCATGCTAGTAAATCTTTCGTTGTATGATAATTATAGACTTCAATCAATAAAGATGACTGCCCTTCAGGTTGGGATTCACCATGGTCGATTGACTGATCTTCCATCATTAATGCACTTAAAATATTGATCGAAACGGTTTGGATCATATAAAAAGGAGAATAATCTCCTTCTGATAAACCGTTTACAAATTGATCCCAGATTGCTAATAACTCATCGTAATCCTTATCGCTAATTTTTGTATGAATTTCTTTAATCGTTTCAAAAGGATATACATATGCATCACCAGAGCCTTTCTGCTTTGTCTCCTGGTAATGAAATACTTTGTTCCATTCTTCATACTCCGCAACTTCTAAAGCTTGCATACTTTCCGAATACGCGTCTGTTAACTGATGCAAGCTTTTTCTGACATTACTGACCCCAATCATAACGGATACTTTTAAGTAATAGAGGACATTCTCCAACATTTTATGGACGAGCTTATCATTTAATTGCTCTAAATAAATTTCATTTCCGGGCAAAAAGACTACCATTACATAAGTAGAATCAGAATAATCAAGAAGATGTGTAACAAAGCGATATTGCTCAGAAAACTGCTGTATGGTTTCCGCCAAAATATTGCCTACACTAAACTTCATTAATTGCCATTCACGCTCATGTGCTTTCGTTAAATATGGTGGTCGATTAATCATAATCGATGTCACCACTTGGGATGCATTTACATCTACTTCTAAAAGCTCCTTGCTTTCAACAGACAAATCCTTTGATTTGTACCGATTAAACAAAAGATTACGGATAAATGTATCTTTTCGGTAGGCTAAATAGGCAGGGCCTTGTTCTCGATAAGTTTCAAGGATTGCCTGTTGTTTATCCTCTGACTCGATTTCTTGCAATACTTCCTGAATCACAGTTTCGATTTCCGTCACTGGTGAAGGTTTCAAAAAGAAATGTTTGACACCATATTGAATCGCCTTTCTAGCATTATCAAAGTGATTATAACCACTATGAATAATGATCCGGATAGAAGGATAGTTTTCGCTTACCTTTTTAATCAAGGAAAGACCATCCATCCCAGGCATATAAATATCTGTAATCATCAGATCTGGTGTTTCTTCTTCGATCATCCTTATAGCTTGTTCTCCATCATTGGCACTACCTAATACTCGTATCTGTAATTTCTCCCAATTGACGTGCTTGAGTAAGCCTTCTCTTACCGATAATTCATCATCAACAATTATAATGGACTTCACTCTCTATTCCCCCGATTCATTTGTCTGAGGTTGTGTAGCGGGTTGTGCTTCATAAATCGGTACGCGAATTTCCACGACCACTCCACCTTTTTCATGATTATAAATGTCAACATCAAACTGCTCACCACAGTACATGGCAATCCGCTCTCTTACATTTTGAATACCAATCCCTTTCACATTAGAAAAACTCCAATTATCCGGTAATCCTGTCCCATTATCCTTAACAGTTAGCTTGATACAGTCGTTCTTTCCACACATTTCTCCAAGAACCGTAATCTCCATTCTTTTAGATCCGGCATTATGATAGCCATGTTTAATACTATTTTCGATAAAAGGCTGGAGAATAATTTTGGGAACATAGTAATCCTTCATATAAGCTGGTACACGAACTTTGTAATCAATAGCTTGTGGCTGACGTTGCTTTTGGATATCAATATAACATTTGGCATGATCTAACTCATCACGCAACCGAATAAACTTCAAACCACCACTCAAGCCGATTCGTAGCATTTTGCTTAACTTATTAACCATTTCTCCAACATCTTCTGCATCATGGTCAAGTGACTTCCACTTAATCATATCTAATGTGTTGTACAGAAAGTGGGGCATTATTTGACTTTGTAATGCACGCATTTCTGCTTCACGACGATTGGCATTTTCCTCTTCCAGCTTTTCCAATAACTCTGACAATTCGTTCGTCATCTGATTAAAATTCTTTCCTAAAATATCATACTCTTCAACGAAATGGCTTTTCACCTGAACATCGAATTCTCCCTTTTCCACTTTACGCATGGCCTTAACCATATGACTAATTGGTTTGGTAATCCATTTTCCAATACCGTACACAATCGGTATCGATAACAGAATCGCAATTAACCCAATCACTAACACATGAACACCAAGCTCTTGGGTTTCTGCATATAAACCATCAACTGGAATAACCTGTACGAGTCGCCACTGTTCATAATTTGGGCGGGAAATTAATAATAAGTAATATTCATTGTCTTTTTTTATTAATTGATGATGGTCCGTTAATTCATCATATTCTGGAATTAACCGTTCATATATTTCACTTTCAACAGAAACGGTAATATCATTTAGAATCGGATACTCTTCCCGTGAGTGTGTTTCCGCAATAATTCTTCCACCAGTATTTAATAAAATAAATGGTTCATTAATTTCATCATATAAATCCATATCCACTAAATATTCCAGAAAGTTTTCCGCAAGCACATTGACTTTAATATATCCGACTGTCTCACTGCGCTGGTTTAAAATCCGGTGAACATAACTAATCATTTCTCTATCCATCAGTTCGTCGGTATGCCTTGGCACCCAGCCATTATCAACATTCTCAATGAAAGGTTCAAACCACTCCTGCTCGGTCAGGTTGGATTGTGGCTGTACATTATAGTCATAAAGATACGAATACTCCTGAAAACGATCCGTATATATTTCAACCGAATAAACCTCTTGTTTTAAAGAAGCAACATTATTAGCCAAATTCTTCAGTTCATTACGTTCCACTAATGCTTCATATGGCGTGGTGCCCGTATTTTCAAACATATCAACAACAGTACGATCAATGGCAATAAACGTTCCCGCCTCACGAATATTTTGGATTACACCTGATAATTTATTAGCGCTTTCATTTAATAACGTCAGTTTTGCCTCACTAATTTCATCAGAGGTAAAATTAAAAAAATATTGGTAAGAAGAATAGCTGACACCTGCAAGAAAGAGGGCATTGACGAAAACAAAACATACGACCATTATCGTTTTTAATTTTCGAATCATTGATATCCCTCTTTTCTAACCATTACTAACCTTTTATACCAGTAGTTGCTATGCCTTCCACAATATATCGTTGAAAAATGAAAAATACGGTTGTTATTGGAATTAAGGAAAGCACGGACATCGCAAAGACAGATCCCCAGGAGGACTCCCCTTGTGAATCTAAAAATAACCGTAAACCTAATGGAACTGTAAACGTATCAACGGTATTTAAATATAAAATTTGGCTAAAGAAATCATCCCAAGTCCAGATAAAGGTAAAGATCGCTGTCGTAATTAATACCGGGACCGCTAAAGGCATAATGATCCTTGTATAAATCTGATAAATACCGCAACCATCCATGATCGCGCTTTCATCTAACTCACGAGGAATCCCTCTAAAAAATTGTACCATGAGGAAGATAAAAAAAGCATCTGTCGCTAATAATTTCGGGACAGTTAATGGCAAAATCGTATTAACCCATCCTAAATTATGAAAAATTGTATATTGCGGAATAAGTGTTGCATGTGCTGGTAACATAATCGTCATTAGCATACATGCAAACCAGAGCTTTTTCAATGGGAATTTCAACCTAGCAAAAGCATATGCTGCCATCGAACAAGTAATGAGATTGGCTAGCACCGCAATCATACTTATTAAGAACGAATTTTGAAAAAACTGGCCAAATGTAACATTTCTTACTACATTCCAACCATTCGTATAATTATCCAATGTCCACTCTTTCGAAAAAATACTCGGCGACGAGAAAATAAGTGTTTCCGGCTTAAACGAACTCGCGACCATCCATACCACCGGATATAGCATCAATAAACCGAATACGATAATGAAAACATGTGTTACAATCCTGCTTGTTTTCGTACTTTGATTCATTACAATTTCCCCCCGTCTTCATAATGCACCCAATATTTTGATGAGAAGAAGATAATCAGTGTCATCACACCTAAAATAAACACTAACACCCATGCCATTGCAGAGGCATATCCCATCTCAAATTGCGTAAAACCTTTCTGGTATAAATAGAGAGTGTAAAATAACGTGGAGTTAATTGGTCCACCTGTCCCCTCACTAATAATAAAGGCTGAAGTAAACACTTGAATTGATTTAATTAATTCAATTACTAAGTTAAAGAAAATAACTGGTGATAATAATGGCAATGTAACACGGAAAAAAACTTGACGTTTCGTTCCTCCGTCAACTGCTGCTGCCTCGTAGAGTTCTTTCGGAATTTGTTTTAACCCTGCTAAGAAAATAACCATGGAAGCACCAAACTGCCATGTTGCTAAAATAATGATCGTACCTAATGCATAATCTGGGTGTGATATCCATCCTTGTCCTTGTATGTTGAAATAGGCTAAAACCTGATTGACTAACCCATCAATTTCAAATAAATTTTTCCAAAGGATCGCAATCGCAACACTTCCGCCAAGTAATGAAGGCAAATAATAGGTCGTTCGGTAAAAGCCAATACCTGCCATTTTTTTATTCAATAATACAGCTACTAATAAAGCTGCGATTAACTGTGTTGGTACTGCAATAAATACGAAGGTTAAGGTAACTTTTGCAGATGCAATCCACCTTTCATCCTGAAACATTGCTTGAAAGTTGGAAAGACCAATCCATTCCGGTGTATTTAATAAGTCAAAACGTGTAAATGATAAATATAATGAGCTGATCATTGGTCCTAATATCAACCCAAGAAAGCCGATTAACCAAGGTAAAAGAAACACATATGCAGCGATATATTGCTTGCGTTTTTCCTTCGATTTTTTCTTTATCATCGGTGTTTCTAATGCTTCTGTACTTTTCATTGTCACCCCTCCTAAATCTTTTTGTGTGTTGAAGTCTTCATCTCAGTAAACCAATCTCTGTTGATTTCCTGAAATTGAAAAAAACGAGAAAGCCCACCCGGTCCTGTCCAAAGTAGTTATTTTGCCATGAATGATAAGCGTAACAACCGCTGCGGCTTGCCCACTTCGCTTTCCGTGGGGCGTGTCTTCAGCTAACTTTTGTAAAGAAGATCGCTTTACAAAAGTGGATCTTCAGATCACGCTGATCCCACAGGAGTCGAAGTGGACGCCTACGCTAAATAACGTTCTACATTGTTTTAACGTACGGACATACGTCTTTATTTCACATTGTATAAAACCTCATAAAGTTAGCTGTCACATACGTTGTAGAACTGCTTTATAACGGAGGCCGACCACTTTCAAACGAGGCTACTGAAAAACCCAGTGTAATGGGAAGTGGGCAGCCGAAGCGATGGTTATGCGATTGATATATTTCAAAATGACTATTAAAACAATCGTAGATCCACTTAACATTTAGTCGGAGCTAGACAAATACCTAATTTTATGCTTTCTTTTCAGCTTAAGACTTCAAAACATGGATGGAACAAAGTGACCCGCTAGGAGTCACTTTGTTATCAAGCTTTTTATTATGGGCAGTGGTTCATTTTATTCTTCAACTTCTTCATTTTCGTATTTTTCAATATTGGCAAGTAATTCTTCGTAATAGTCTTCTGCAGCTTCATCTACTGATTTTTGGTCGTAGTAAATAATTTGCTCTGTTTCCGTGAATAATTGGGTATTTTCATTGTAACCAGGTAAGTTAGGAATAAATGGTGCATCAGATGTTTCACTAACTAAGTCAATGTAAGAGTAAACAGCTTCATCTAATTCTGTAGCTTGATCAATCAAGTTTTCACGAACATCAGAATTAACCGGTGCACCACGATCATTACCTAATACTTCAGTAGCCTCGATGTTATTAACGAAGAAATCCATAAATTTTGCCGCTTCTTCTGGATGCTCTGTATCCTTATACGCCGCAAAATACTGACTTGGTCTTAGGGATACACCGTTTTTACCCGTTTCTGAATTAGCTGGGTAAGGATATAGTTCAAACTCATCCTCTGTCGCACCTGTGTAAGCACCGAGCTGGTTACTTGCAACAGATTCAATCGCTACGTCACGTTGCACAATCAAGGATTGTTCTGGAGTTTGGGATGCTGACACTTGTACCTCCGGAATAGCAGCGCCGCCACTTTCACGAAGTTCTTTCCATAAGTTGAACCATTCTTTAACATCATCTGCTTCAAAACCAACTTCACCATCTAAATAGGTATACTTATCTGTTTGTGCGAGAAATACACCAAAACCATCTTCACCAAAATCCCCTGCACCATATGTTCCATCCAGATTCTCAGATAATTGAGGTGTTATCTCTTTAAAATCTTCCCATGTCCAGTCTTTACTTGGCATTGAAATACCAGCTTCTTCAAACGCTGTTTTATTTAACAGTAAGCCCCATGCTGTTGTACCAAGTGTCACCCCATACAATTGGTCATTAAATGTTGCCGAATCTAACATACTTTGATCATGTAAGCTTATATCTAATTCATTTCCTACGTAATCATCTAATGGTAAAATTACGTCTCGAGCTACAAAGTCGTTTAAATTACCACCAAATTGTATAACGTCGGGAGCATTTCCAGCTGCCAGTTGTGTATTTAATTTGTCAAAATAACCATCAAAACCAGAATACTCAGCCTCAATCGTTACATGAGGATTTTCCTCTTCGTACATTTCAATCACTTGTAATGTGCGGTCATGTCGCTCCTGACCACCCCACCATGCTACTCGTAAAGTGACCTCTTCACTATCTGATGCCCCTTCGTCATTTTCTGTCTCTGTTGTATCTTCTTCAGATCCTGTATTTTCCTCATTTTCATTAGCAGAATCCGAACTACAGGCAACCACCAATGCAGTAAAAAATGCTAAAACTAAAAATAAATACCACTTTTTCATCACTAATAACCCCTTTCCTATTAAATTAAGTTCATTTTATATTGTAAGCAGTTTCAATTAAATAAATAAAAGTAAGGGCTTACACAAGAAATCTTAGGTAGATTGAAAAATGGATATGTTTCGATTTCATAATTAAATAATGGGACCTGGAGGGGATGAACAATTTTTCTGCAAACATTCATAAACATTTTGCAGGTGCACATATTAAAAAGGAAACATATCACGGGTTAATAACCGTGATCAATAAGCCATTAGAAGGAGTTGAATACTGTGCCAAAGAGGAAATATAACCTAAAAAATGTTAGAGCAAATACAGAACGTAATTTCTTAGCAACGAATACAACATTGCCACAAAATAAAAATAAATCAAAATAATGTAAGCTTCAAAATATCGTTTTTCCTGAACTTACCAGAAGTTAAATTGCATATAGAAAGAGAAGACCATATCCGGTTCAGCCTTCTCTTTCTTTTTCCATTAGGGCATGTAATTTTTCAAGATAAAGCGATTGGTCAAAAGGTATAGATACTTCTTGCTGCAGCCAGTCCGATAAATAAATAGCATTAATAAGCTCCACATTACGTTCACCATCTTCTTTTGTCGCAAATAACCGAGTATTTTCTGTTATGCTTTCCATGAAATTTTCCATGACGCTAACATATGGATTTTGCTTAACCTCCCTATAATCCAACATCTTTTCTTGATAATACGGGGAATTTTGCTCCATCGTCTTGAACTCTGCTAAACTTAACTTCTTACTCCAGAGCTGTTCCTCTTGATCAAATACTTTCATGTTCATCCAATCCCCGTTTTCTATCATAATCTTGCCTTTATCTCCCAGGATCTCAAGCCGATCTGTCCCGAAAAAATCATGCGTACGGGATGTAAAAACACCAGACATACCATTCATATAAGTAAAGACTGCTGTTACATCATCATCAGCTGTAATGTCTCGTTGAGATCCATATTTAAGGTGTGCAAACACTTTTTCAGGCATCCCAAATAACCAAGTGATTAAATCAATATGATGTGATGCTTGATTGATTAAGACGCCGCCACCTTCTCCATTCCAGGTTGCACGCCACTCATTCTGTTCATAATAGGCTAGCGGACGCCATGTTTTAGTAGCTGTCCATTGCCAGTTTCTAATATTACCGATAATACGTTCCACTAATACATCCTTCAACTTTTGATAAGCTGGCTTTGTCCGTTGATTAAAAATGATACCAAAACGCAAATCCGGTTTTTCTTCGGCTAATCGATTTAGTTCTTCAAGCTCTTTGGTATGTACACTGAGCGGTTTTTCTACCAATACATGTTTGTTATGGGCAAGTGCTTCCATAGCAATTGCGACATGCTGAAAATGAGGAACACAAATGATAACAGCATCAATTGCTTCATTTTTTACTAAATCGTGATAATCCTGATAAAATAACACCTCTTTAAAGTGCTCCTGTACGTAGTCTCTTTTCTCCTCGCTTCGTGAATTGACGGCTGTTAATGCCATTCCTTTTACTTTCCCGTCATGAAGGAGTGATGCGTATTTTGTACCTTGGAGACCAAGTCCGATAATTCCTACTTTGATTGACACTGCTTGATGCCTCCTTTCCGATCATATTCTTAGCCCCATTTGTTTTTAACAATATGGTAGGCTTGTTTGGGTTGACGGTAGCCATTAACAATACCTTTGTTGTTTTGCGTACCGGCTCTTGTCATAAACCACTCTTCCTCTGTCACTCGACAGTCAGCAAATTGCCAGATGAACATACCAGATAGATAATCTTTTTTCATATAAGCAGTCAAATTAGCCTCGATAATCATTGCCTGCCGTTCTTCTGTTCCTTTGACTGTAGTTGGACAGCGATAACCATATAACCCATCAGCACCAAACTCACTCATTATCATCGGTTTTCCTGCCCCACCTGACTCATCTGCCCACTTTCTGGCCTGGTCAGCTAGATCACCTGGATTTTCATCTGTGTACCATTGTGGATAGAGGTTGAACGATACGATATCTACCAAGTCAAAACATAGTTCCGCCGCTCGATGATGGGAAGCAAAAGTCAGAGGACGACTTTGATCGAGTGCCCGAATTTGTTCGAGCTGTTCCTGATATATTTCACGTCCTTGTTCGGTATTACTGGCACACTCGTTTAAAATCCCCCAAATAATAATAGAGGGATGATTATAATGATTTTCTACCATTTCCCGATTTACTTGTTCACATTGCTTTCGGAAAAGCGGGTGCTGCATTCGTTCTAAGCTTAGTCCACGGGCATGGTTTTCCTCCCAAACAAGAAATCCCAGTTCATCACATAAATCAAGAAAAAGCTCGTCATTCGGGTAATGGCTTGTACGAACGGCATTAGCCCCCATATCCTTCATCAGTTCCAGATCCTTTACCATCAGACTAAGTGGAAAAGAAGCACCGACAATTGCATGATCCTCATGACGGTTAAATCCTTTTAACACGATATCTTCACCGTTCACTTGGATCTTTCCATTTGCTGTTGTGACTTCGCGAAATCCGATTCGTTCGATATAATCGTCTACAGCCACTTCATCCGCTTTTCTTACGATTTGAAGTTCTAACCGATACAAATGAGGACTATTTGGTGACCATGCAGACACATCCAACCCTGTTATTGAATGACTAATTCTCTTGTTTTTGTCTGTTTGCTTAAGATCAATCGTAAATGTATGGTTAGCAATGATTCCTTTTAGATAATAACTGTCCGGACTATCGTCTAATAATTCCATATCAACTTCTAATTCTAAATTCCAACTTTCCCCTACTTTGACTGGGACGCTTTTCACTTGATTTACCATGATACTATCCATTAATTCGACTGCAACCGGCCTTATGATACCCCCATACGTATAATAGTCATTAGGAATATGCAGAGAAGATTGATCCGTGAAACGATTGTCAACGAGGATCACCAGCTCATGCTCACCCTGTTTTACATGTTTAATGACATGAGAAAAAGGTGTATAAGCATTATAATGAGAAGTAACATAACTTCTGTCAAAATAAATTTCGGCCGTGTGACTAATTCCTTTACAAACTAAATGTACATGTGTGTCATTTTGGATGAAGATCTTTTTTCGATAGGCTGCTTTTCCACGATAATTGGCAAAGGAAGGATGTGACTCCCAGCAACTTGGTACAGGCAGTTGATACTCGTAATTCTCCACATCCTTTATCGTACAATTTTTATCAATCGGCTGAAAATCCCACAGTCCATCTAATTCTTGATATTCTCTTACTTGATGATTATTAAACAAACGGATCATAATGCGACTTCCTTTCGCTTTCCTTGTATCGTTGTCACTCTTTCAAACGTTTTCAAACTAAAATACATAACAATCAATACGAGACCACTGAAACCACATAAAGGAATAAATCCCGGTATCGTCTTCATCATCATACAAAAGATTGAAACCGTTATCAACAATAACAATGTATTCACTGGATGAACAAATATCATCAAGAATGCATGTTTTAGAACAGAAAGAAAAGAAGTTCGAAAATGGATATAAACAGGAATGACAAATAAACATAGGCAAAGGAACAAGATAAAAACCGTTAAGATTGGATAATAACTTATTTGTATGAGTGAATGGTTGATCACTTCAGCAATCGTTAAATTAATATACAACAATAAACCAACTATTGTTAACAACCATCCGATCCCGTTACTTCTAAGCAATTCCTTTTTAAAAATGCGATAAAAGTTCTTTGTTATCTTTATATCACTATCACCTGTTAACCATTTTCGCACAATATAAAAAGTAGCAGTCACGGCAGGGAACACCCCAAAAACAACTAAGCCTAGCAAACTAAAGAAAAAAGCAAGTATATTTAAATAAACAAGTTTTATAATAAAATCTGCAAGATAGTACACGCGCTCCATTCCGTCACTCTCCCTTTTATTCTTTAACTGATCCTAACGTGATACCATGAATAAAGTATCTTTGTAAAAATGGGTACACTACTAATACAGGGATCATCGCAATAAAGATTTTGGCAGCATCTAACGTGCGGTTTGACAACTCACTCAATCGTTTATACTGATCCTCTGTCATCGTTGATGGATCAACCGATACGACCAGCTGTTGAATATACGTCTGTAATGGATAGAATTCTTCTCTCGTCATAAAAATCAAACCATACAGAAACTCATTCCAGTGATAAACAATACTAAAGAGGGATACGGTAGCAAGAACCGGAATCGATAGTGGAATAAATACTTTCGTTAAAATATACCAAGGTCCGGCACCATCTACTAATGCTGCCTCCTCCAAAGAAGAAGGAAGGTTTCGAAAGAAGTTAATAGTAAGAATAATATTAAACACAATCGTTTGTGCACCACCAACTAACACTAATGCCCAAATACTGTTCATTAAACCATAGGCTTTAACTGTTAGATAAAGAGGGATCAAACCACCATTAAATAACATCGTAAAAATGAGCGTCCACATTAATACATTACGACCTTTAAAATCTTTTACTGTCTTAGATAACGGATACGCCATCAAAGGTACAATAATAAAATTCAGCCCTGCCCCTAACACTACCCGTTGGACTGATATCCAGAAGGATTTAAAAAATTGACTATCCTGCAATAATTGTTGATAAGAATTAAAATTAAATTCCACTGGCCATAAAGCAACAGCACCAGCCGCCGCAGCTGTCTTGGAGCTTAAAGATAAAGATAACGTATACCATAAAGGTAAAATGCAAGTAATCGCAATCGCTACTAAGATGATAATCAGAACAACATCCGCTATTTTAGAAGATAATGACTTACTTCTTAACATATGCTTTTCTCCCTTCCATTAGAAAATCCGATAATTCGTAAATCGATAAGCAAGATAGTATGACAAACTGATTAAAATAAACCCTGCAACTGATTTTAATAAGCCGACAGCCGTTGCCAATTCATACTGTAAATTTAATAATCCTGCCCGATAAACCCATGTATCGATAATATCTCCTGTTGAATAAACGAGCGGATTATATAAGTTAAATATTTGATCAAACCCTGCATTTAGTACATTTCCTAAACTTAATACAGCTAGCAATACCGCCGTAGTGCGAATTCCAGGTAATGTAACATGCCAAAGCATACGCTGTCTTGATGCACCATCAATACCTGCTGCTTCATATAGCGCTGGATTGATACCGGTTAATGCTGCTAAATAAATAATCGTGTTAAAGCCGAATTCCTTCCAGACATCACTGCCTACTACTAAAAAAGGAAAAAGGTCTTCTCTACCAAAAAATAAAATAGGATCTATTCCAAATGCAGCTAACATTTGATTGATCGGACCACCATAAGCAAAAATATCGAGCATTACTCCACCCAAAATAACCCATGATAAAAAATGCGGTAAATACACAATCGTTTGGATCGACCTTTTTAGCCCCATATATCTCACTTCATTGAGCATTAAGGCAAAAACTAAAGGAACGATAAGATTTCCAATAATTTTCATGATTGCAATAAAGATTGTATTAAAAAATACGTTTACGGTATCGCTCAATTCGAACATATACCGGAATGTTTCTAATCCCACAAACTCTGAACCGAAAACACCTGCTCCGGGATTGTAGTTTTGAAAGGCAATCATAATACCGAACATCGGTACAATACTGAATAAGGTTAACCAGATAAAACCAGGTATCAGCATGAAATAATAATGCTTAGCAAAACCCTTTGACTTCATGAACAATCTCTCCCTTCTTTGGCCAATCAAAAAATCAGACCGTGGGTTAGCGGACATTTAGTTCGTTATTTGCATAGATAACATCCCTTTTTTGATGTTGGCGGACATCTAATCCCTTATTCCGCTACTTTAGGTAGAAATCTGCTTTACTTTGGGTGAATAACGGAACATATGACCTCAAAAAGGTTTACAACAGCACTTTTATCACAAATAGCGGAACAAATGTCCACTCATAAAATTGTTAAAGTATTGCATTGAAATCTCTAAAAAGTTGTGATATTAATGGTTATATACCTATCTTATTAGAAAGGCGCCGAATCACTTCGCCGCCTTTTCTGTTTCATTATTGGTTTACAACTTCTGCAACCTCTTCTGTAATCTGCTCTCCCCCTTGTTTTTTCCAATTTTCCACAAATTGATCAAAGGATTCTAGCGGTTCTGTACCCATAATGATTTTCAAAAATGTTTCATCTTCTAATTTTTTCAGGTTTACCCATCTGTCCTCCATCGTTTCTGTTTGAGAATATATTAAGCTCATAACACCATTGATTTCAGTATCAACTAATGGAGCAGTTCCAACTAACGCAGAGTATGCTCTCGTCCATTGACCCAGATTTGCTTCAGGATCCCAATATTCTATATCCATATTGTCATATGGTTCTAGCTTCACTTCATGAATCGTATCTACATCAGATTTCAGCAATTTATAGGCGGGCATGTCATAAAAATCTTCTGGTTCTTTCGTTCCAGCAAGCACCTCTCTTAGAGCTACTGTTGTTACTTCCATTTCATCTGCAGGTGCATAGACAAGACGTAATGGATAATAGCCCGGTCCACCAATACTAGGATCGAATTCAGATTCATTTGCTAATAAATTATTTAAAATCTTCATCGCAGCTTCCGGATGTTCATAGTCTTTTCGGACAACTACAAATTGAGTGGTTGTCGTACTCAAATGAGGTGTATATTCACCATTAGCATCAAGTGGAAGTGCATATGATTGCCAGTTTGCTTCTGGGTTATTTGTTACAGCGTCTGTAATAGGTCCATATGGCATCCAAAAAGGTCCGAAGAACATGCCAGTATTTCCGCTTATAACAGATTCACCAGAGTCCTCGCGAACACCCATTTCCGGGTCAATGAGCCCTTCGCTGTACATATCCCTTAATACAGATAAAGCCTCTTTCGTTTCTGGTAAAATTGATCCGTAGACTGGCTGTCCATCTTCTCCTTCTAACCAATACCCTGGATAAGCATGTAATGCTGAAAAAATCCCATCAAAACCATATAAATTATTGGTTGACTCTAAAAAGTTAGCATAGAGTTTATTACTGGTGTCTGGTCCGGCTAAACCAATCGTATCATCCTGCCCATTGCCATCAGGATCTTGCTCTACAAAAGCTTTTGCTACTTCTTTAAATTCTTCGATTGTTTTAGGTGGCTCTAAGCCAAGCTTATCAAGCCAGTCTTTTCTAATCCATAAATTATGGACACCATCGGCACTAGCTTGTGAATTAGGAATTGCCATCATTTTTCCATCAAATGTAACATTCTCAAGTGCAACTCCATCTGAACTATCAATAATTTCCTTTATTGCCGGAGATGCATAATTCTCATATACTTCTGTCAGGTCTGCAATTTGATCAGCTTCTACCAACTGCCTTAATTCAACTGGACCTACAACCATCGCATCTGGCAAATCATTACTGGCAATCGCAAGACTTACTTTTTGATCGTAGTTAGAAGGAGAAGCAGTAAATGCATGCTCCACTTCGATGTTTAGATTTTCTTTAACATGTCTTGTGTACTGATTATCGAGTGGTGTATCACCATCTTGTAAGCTAGTATCACTTGGATCCACTTCTTGACCAATGGCAATTGTAAGTGTTTCTTCGTAAGCGCCAAACGGATCAGCTGGCTCTGAAGAAGTTTCCGTTTCCGTCTCTTTGCCATCACTAGGATCTGAGCTTGCATCATCAGAACAAGCAACTAACACCAACGCAAATAATAATAAAAATAAGTACTTTCTTAGCATCCTTTTCCCCTCTTTTCCTTGAATTTTATATTCAATTTAATCATACCAATAATGTAAGCGTATTCAATAAGAGGGTTGTTTCGAAAAAAAGGTGGTATTTGTACTTTCCAAACCTTCTCTATTCTCCTTTATAAAGGGAAACAACATTTCTCTTACAACATAGAAACATTTGACCCCTTTTTATTTAATTTTCGATACTCACTCGGTAAGAGTCCTGTCTCTTGACGAAATATTTTACTAAAATATTTCATATCAGCATAGCCAACCTTTTCGGAAATAACTGCTATCTTTTCTCTTGTATACAGTAAGTAATCTTTTGCTTTACTAATTCTGGCCATTCGCACATATTCATTAAAGGTTTCACCGATTATTTCTTTAAAACAGGTTGAAAAATAACTCCTACTCATATTTACTTGTTGTGCAACATATTGGGCTGTCAAAGGTGAAGAGAGCTCACGTTCTATAATAGCGATCGCATTTAATATACATTGATTGGTCTCTGGAGAATACACTGGGCTAAATAAAGTTGTATACATAACACGCTGAAATTGTTTAAACCACTGTTCCACATCAGACCAATACTTTACTTCTATAGGGGCATGAATCTGTTCAGGGAGAATATCTCGATAAATCCGCTTATATTCATTAACGAGCCACGATAATAATTCCTCTATATGATTTATCGAAAAACCAGTTGTATATAAACCACTTAATAATTCAGTGACTTGCTGTTTATTTGCTAGCCAATCCGATGAAATGATCCTTTCCTTCCAACCTTCCAATTCTTGCTTGCTTACTTGTAATGGTTGATAGAGATTGCGGAAGGCCTTTACTACTATTGGTTGATCCTGGCTCACCTCATAAAATAATAACTGTTGGTGGTCATTAGCTTTCCATTCCTTCATACCGTTAAAATCCACTTCTGTTTCTGGATAAACTAGAAGTAATGGACGGATATCATATTTCGTATCCAATATTTGCTGTATCACATTCTTTGGTGTTAGTGCATCGCTCTTTACGAGCAGACAATAATCATTCCATTTACATAGATCTTCGCTAGGAAAAATCTTGTTTAATGCCTGTTCTACAACAGATATTTTTTTCGAAATGAGAGCATATCCACTAGTGATTGTTGTTTTTTCGTGATTTGACATAGAAGTTTGTTTTACTAGTTCTTTTTCAATTCTGTGCTGAATGCGAATAAGAATATCATCCATGTCATTCCCGTCTAATTCAATTTTGGCTATATAATCGATTGCTCCTAATCTCATCGCTTCCTGTATATACTCAAAATCCTGATGCAAGGAAAGCACGACGATAAAGATTTCTGGATATTTTTCTTTAACAATCCGAATAAGTTCTATTCCTGACATAATCGGCATTGCTAAATCGGTAATCATCAAGTCTACCTGATGATCTTCGATAAACTGCAAAGCTTTTTCACCGTTTTTTGCATCTCCAACTATCTCCATGTCAAATTGTTCCCATTGAAAGGAAGAGATGAAACTCTTTCTGACTAATTTGTCATCTTCCACAATTAATACTTTAATCATTTCAAATCACCCTTTATATATGGTATTCTCAAACGGACGACCGTTCCTTTACCTACCATGCTATCCATTTCAATCTCTGCATAATTACCATACGTTCTTTCCATCATTCTCTTAACATAATTTAAACCAATACCCATCCCGTTTCTCGTCTGTTTAAAAGATTGATCGTTTAAAATTTCGTTCATTTTCTCTCTCGACATTCCTCTGCCATCATCGCGGACTTCGATAACAATAATTTCCTCCTCAAGATGTATGTTAATTGCAATGTTTCCTTCATCGACCAGTCCATGATACAGTGAATTCTCTACTAATGGCTGAAGAATAAACCTTGGAACAGGAGCTTGTAAGACTTCTTCAGAGACATTGATACTGGTTACATATTCAAAATCATACCGGATTTGCTGCAACATTAAATATTGCGTCATTGAATCTAATTCTTCTTCCAATGTTGACAATACCCCTAATTTTCCCATATTGTAATAGAGTAATTTATTCAATGAGGTTAATAGACCGGTAAGCTCCTGCTTGTCTCCCGAGATAGCTAACCATTTAGCTGTATCTAACGTATTCATTAAAAAATGAGGATTGATTTGATGCTTTAATTTCTCCACCTCTAAATCAGCACGTTTTCTTTCTTTTTGTTCTATCTCCTGGATCAAACTGACAATTTGTACCCTCATATTACGAAAACGCTTTATCAAATCAACAAACTCTGGAATTTTGGTATGAACAATTTCCGAATGAAAATTGTTGTTGCCCATTAATTTTATTTCATGACGGAATTCGTTTAAAGGCTTGTAAAGTGTTTTCCATAATAACAGGGAAACGACAAGACTGATAAATACAAAAAGAATCGCAATATAAATCATTAAAATAACCCATTGATTCATTTCCTCGTTATATTCCGAGATAGGTATTAACGCGATAATACTCCATCCTTTTTCCGTCGTCTCCTCAAACCAGTAAAATCCATTATGCTTGCCATAACCCTTTTCATTACCACTGAAAGAACTATTGAAGGGGAAAGTGTCATTTTCACTATATATGATATGCCTCGTATCATCTAAAAGTATATAATCAGCGTGATTCAATACATTATCTACTTCTAAAAGGTCATTTGTTAAATCAAGATTCGATTCCAGATAAATATAAATATCATCAGCATAATTAACATCCAATTTCCTGGCAACAGAGAGTACATACTTATCTTTGTACTGTTCCATACTTATGTGAGGTCCATAAGTATGCATATTATATCCTTCATCTAATAATGGTTCATGGTCTAAGGAGAATTCATCTTTTACTCCATGATTATAAAAAAGATACTCCTCATTTTCTTTTAAATAGAGTAAGGATAAACCGATGCCGGGGTTACTAAACTGAATTACATTCAACTCATTTTTAATATCCTCATAAACTTTGACTCTATCGTAAGACGGAGACGAGTGTAAATAATCATCTAGCTTAAAGGTCAGGTTTTCGGAAAAAGCAATTTGTTGTGCAACATAGTTTAAATCTTCTATTGTATTTTCCATCGATAAGCGAATTTGTTGTAAATTACTATTGAAGGTAGCATGTAATTTATTCGTTAGAATATTCGACATCGATTGATAGGAAAACATGATCGTAAACATAAGTAGCAAAAAAGTACTTAAAGCAAACACTAAAGAAATTCTGCTTTTCAAACTTAACTTTTCAAAAAAAGAAATCACTCTACTAAACAATTTTTTCAAATCATACCACCTCTCTTTTATGATAGCGATTACATAAAAGTATCATTACAATAGCATCTTTTAAATGTTTCTTCAAGGTAGTATGGTTTCAAAAGGAATCAAAAATATAAAAGCCTAATCTCCCACTATCACTTAGCAGGAATTAGGCTTCTACAATTACTCTATAACGAAAGGACGTACTAGGTATAACTACTAGATATTTTTAGTTAATCCTACCACAACTGATAACTCGCTATTCATGAGAAAGTAAGGTTTTCGCCTTCACTATATCTTTCTCTATGGCATCCGTCATTTCAAATCCGCGTCTATTGTGGTCTTGTCCAATGGGGTTCTTTTCAAATTGCTCATATTGACTTAACATCCTGTCATAGGTTGCGATCGCAATCTTTGCATACCTATTACTTTCATGTTCCCCAGCCAAGTCAACGGAAAGAGAGATAATCCCTTGATAAATTCTCGAATCAAATGGGTCCAATTCTAATGCATCCCGATATTGATATAATGCATCTCTTTTTTCATTCATTTTTTCTAGTAATACGCCGGATTGATAGATGACTTGCGAATTCATCGGTTCCAACGCTACCATTTGATATATCGCATTTTTTGTCTTCCTTTTGTCCTTTTGATTGGTTAATGTATCACTTAACTTATACCAGTATTCTGTATCAAACTGATTATAACTTGTTGCCTCCTCTAGATACTGTTCACGTTCTATTAGATTATCAGTATTCATGGCTTTTTGATAAGAAAAATCTGCTTGCATAAAACGATAAGCAAAGGTTAGGGCAAATAACAGAATGATTGCATATATCCCTAATGAATAGAGCGGCCATTTTTTCAGTCGCTTTGGTTCAGCAAATGTTCTTAAACCCATGGCGATTAACCAGAAAATCATAAAAACAACAAATCCATATGCAAAGTTAAAATCGATAAAGCTGTGAGCCAAAATCGTAGCTAAACTTAATAAAATCGCAATATAAAGCGATCTATCATCAGCAAAGCGCATCGTTTGCCATATGCGGAGGATGAGATAAGCTAAAATACTAATCGTGATTAAAAATCCGGGATAACCTATATCTATGATCATTTCGATATATGCATTATGTATTTTTTTAGCTTGATAAGGTAATTGTTGATAATTACGATAGATAGATTCCCAGGCTTTCCCTCCTTGCCCTATCAAAGGGGCATCCAAACTCGCTTCCATTGCATCTTCTACAATAAGCACTCTTTCTCTTGCCGTCGAACTATCACTAATACTTGCCATTCTTTCTTGCAGATTGGCAGGTAGTTGCTTATATATCAATCCTTGATTAGCTAGGTCGAAACCAAACAGAACACCGAAAAAAAGGACGATTACAGGTAAAATACCTCGATGAAACTTTTTCAGTCTAACGTTTAAATCTAGTTGATAAATCCACCAAATGACCAAAAAGGATATTAAAGACAGGACAACCATGCTGATACCCGTTAGAAACATATTCCCTTTTTGTAAAAGGATAAATACCAAAATTCCGCTCAACATGGTTATCATAGTATTTAGAATATAACGTAATTGATGAGGAAACGAGAAACAACAAATTCCGATCAACCAGACAACCGGAAAGACAAGATACATACCTCTTGAATAGGATTCTAGAAAAGCTACGATAAAAGCAGTTAACGGAAAAGCGTAAAAGAATATCCTTCGCCCTTTTTGCTTTTTATTAAGCAACATAACTAACCCAAACATATAGAAAACAATCATCACCATGCCGAAAGTATTCGGATATTGAAAGACACCAGCAAATCGATCTTTGATAAATGCCCCTGGAACATCTAACAATCCGAATTGATTAAGTAACATATGGAAAGCAATCAGAACACCAGTAGCATAATAAATATAAGGAGCAAGTTGTCTTATTTTAGGATGTTTGTTGATACTCCAATACAATAAATAGAAAAAACTAATATAAGTAGTCCAACGAAAGACCATGTTAAACGCACCTTCGGGATGCTTAGCTTGAATTAATGAGATGAGATAGCATATTGGAATAATTAAGATAAACATAAGATCATTCCAAGTAGTGAAATCCTGATCATACAAAACCCTTAGCAACAACAAAAAGGAAAGCACGTAAATGAAAATATGTATCATATACAAATCCGAATCAAAATACAATCCCTGTTGTAAAGGAGAAAACATAAATAGTAACGAAAGCAAAACAAAGAAGAACCAACGCATCATAAACCTCCATCAATTGGAACAACGGGACAGTGGAAATGTCCCGTTATTCTAGAAAATCATATACTCGTTTTCGATAATATTGCTGCAGTCTTTTCGTTATTTCCCCTATCTGATTATGATCAATAGGTTGATGATCGATTTGTGTGATCGGTACTATTTCTAAAGGAGTTGCCGTAAGAAAACATTCATCAGCCTCTTGCAATTCGTCTACTGCTATTTCTCTTTCTTCAACAGGAATAGCTAGTTCTTCAGCAAACATCAAAACTTTTTTCCTAGTGATACCACCAAGTATATAGTTATTGGTTGGATGTGTATGTATCACACCATCTTTAATCATATAAAAATTAGAAGCACCGCATTCACGAACAATGCCATCGCGATGAAAAAGCGGTTCATGATAGCCATTGCGCTGTGCTTTTGTTCGTGCAAGCACATTACCTAATAAATTCAATGACTTAATATCACAACGGAGCCAGCGTATATCATCTTGCAATGTAACCTTTACCCCTTTTTCCCACATTTCTACTGGCTGTTCAAAACGATCAACCGTCGCATAGAAAATCGCATCTAATTCTTCCATATAGACATGATCTCGGGGCTGCATACCTCTTGTTACTTGCAAATAGAGTTTGCCATCAGCCATAAATTTATTTTTTTCGGTAAGTTGCTTTAATAATTGCTTTATTTCAGATCGGGAAAATGGTGCTCGAATTGCCAATTGTTCCATCGAATAAAACAAACGATCTAAGTGCCAATCCAAAGCATGAAGTTTTCCATCATATAAACGAATAACTTCATAAACACCGTCCCCAAATTGATAGCCACGGTCTTCAAAAGAAACCATTACATTTTCCGATTTACGCTCCACTATTTCATGGTTCCACAACATATAATCAGTCATTTTCATTACCTCCTTTGTTGTATTATTTTAACATATGAATACGTTGAAAGAGCGGAACGAAAACAAAAATTTGAAGTTGGATGTAGACTTTTTTGGACAATTCGGTCTTGATTTATTTCATATAATTACCTCTTCGAAAGTCAATTCGGCAAAATTTTCGTTATTTCCCGGGAAATGGACACGTAAACTGGTTGACATGACTAGCAAAGAGAGTGAGCCAAAAGAGTAATTATATAGAGAAAATCCGAACATTAATGTCTGCGTGCACGTAACACTTCGTTCAGATTGTTCGGATTATCGTTTTTACTATTTAGTTGTGTCCCACCCTCTAGATTTATCAGCCTTTCATTGCATAATGTCTATACTTGCAAAATGATTTTTCCGATATTTTTGTTCGCTTCCATATGTTGATGAGCCTTAGCAGCTTCAGTAATTGGAAAAGTAATGTCGACTACTGGTTGGACTTTTCCCTGTTCAAAATAGGTGAATGCCTTGTTGATAAACTCTTTGCTTAGTTCTGCTTTATATTCGTCACTTCTTGGCGTCAGTAATGTTCCTGTTAATTGAATTCTTTTTGCCATTAGATCCATCAGGCTTACCTGATTTACTGTACTGCCACCCAGTACACCAATCAACACCCATCTGCCATCGACAGCAATACTCTTGTAATTTTTCTCCCAATAGCTTGCTCCCACAAAATCAAGGATTACATCGACACCCTTTTGGTTAGTTGCTTGTAATACTTCCTCAGCAAAATCCTGTTCCTTGTAATTAATCACTAAATCAGCACCTAATTTGCGACAATAGTCCAATTTCTCTTGGGAACCAGCCGTTGTAATTACTTGTGCATTGGAGATCACTTTAGCTAATTGAATGGCAGCTGTGCCTACTCCACTTGCTCCTGCATGAATCAAAACAGTTTCAGCTTCTTGTAAATTAGCGATCCAATAGAAGGTTTGATAAGCAGTTAAAAATACTTCTGGAATGGCAGCTGCCTCTTCAAAACTTAAGGCATTAGGAACCTTCATCGCTCTGTTTGCTGGCATTGTTACTTTCTCAGCATATCCTCCACCATTCACTAATCCCATAACTCTGTCACCTTTTTTAAAATCAGGGTGACCATTAGGTTCTGCAACTTCACCAGCTACCTCTACACCTATAATCGGATTCTTGGCATAACCTAATCTACCTTCCCGATTTAAAATATCCGTTCGATTTACTGCTGTAGCGTGCACTTCAATTAACAGATCTCCTGTTTCTAATGTTGGCTCAGGCATTTCTTTATAAACTAATTGCTCCGCTCCGCCTGGTTCTTTTGCTATAATTCCTTTCATTTTTATCCTCCTTGTCAAAGTTACTTTAAAGCGTAGAGCAGCTTACTCTACGCTTTTTGATATGCTCTTCGTTCTGCATATTCTACACATTTATAACAAACCGGGATTTTTTCATCCTTGTCATTGTAGTAATAACTTGGCTTAACAGGCTTCTTCCCACAAACACCACAACTTTTCCTGCGAAATATTCGTGAAAGAAACTTCATATGACCGCTCCTTATTATCCAGTTTGTACCTATACGAGATACATTATCTATTATACCTCATGCACCTCACATCACTAAAGTAATGCGTTTTCTCGCTAACATTCATAAATCTCAATAGGTAACTGATCCGGATCTTGAAAAAAAGTGAAACGTTTATTCGTGATTGGATCTACTCTTATTTCTTCTACTGGTATCCCCTTTTCTTCGAGAACTGCTGCAGTCTCTTTTACATCCTCCACCGAAAATGCGAGATGTCTTAATCCACATGTCTCTGGAAAGCTAGGGCGCTCAGGTGGATCCGGAAAAGAAAAGAGCTCCATCACATATCTATCATGTAAAGCCAAATCTAGTTTATAAGAATTACGTTCTTCTCGATATACCTCTTTTATGATCGATAGTCCTAACTTATTCACATAGAAATCTTTCGAAACCTGGTAATCAGAGCAGATTACCGCAATATGATGAATGTCTCTAAACATAACAACACGCTCCCTGTTAAAGTGAGAATTCTCTCAGTGATCGACATTTTGTACCTTAACAAACGAATCATTGCTCCTATTGTACACAAAATATTCCTCACAATAACAGAGAAAACCTTTTAAATGGCAAAAATTGATGAAATCGTAAGCAAGCAAACGATTTGTTCTATAAAAAGAACGCAAACAACTTAATATTCTTTAAAAAGAACGATTTTGAGGTTTTTCTTTATAGGTAAAATAGACTATACTTAATTCAGTTCTTTATAAAGAACAGAAAGCGCGAATTATTTTTCTACCGTTCTATATATAACATATCAATATGGATGTGATAACGATGAACAAATTCACCATTTATATTTTCGTTCTATTGCTAATTATACTACCAGGTCTTCCTACAGCGAATCATTATTCACAAGTTGAGGCGACCAAAGCATCCGTTTATGACTTTCGATTAAACACTCATAAGTCAAACCAAATCGACAGTTTTACCAAACAATTAGCAATAAAAAACAAATACATAGAGGATGGTTGGAGTTTAGTTTGGCAAGACGAATTTAATCAAAAACAGTTAGATCCAGATCTTTGGAACATCGAAAATTGGGCTGCTCAAAAAAACAATGAACTGCAATTTTATACACCAGATAATATCAAGGTTTCAGATGGCAAATTGCAACTTATCAGTAAAAAACAAAGATATAAGGGGCGATCATACACATCGGCAGCGATTCATTCCAAAGACAAATTCTATTTCCAATATGGGAAAGTGGAAATGCGAGCGAAACTACCAAGTGGACAAGGTATCTTCCCAGCTTTTTGGATGATGCCAAATATCGACAACACCTGGTTACCTGAGATCGATATTATGGAAATGCTGGGGCACAAGCCGAATGAAATTTGGATGGTACAACATTGGTTAAATGAAGATCAACAGCTAAAAAGTAACGCTGACCACTTTGTAGGTGATGATTATTCACAGGACTACCATACTTTTTCGATTGAATGGAAACCTGGCTCAATCACCTGGTTAATTGATGACAAAGAAAGATTTCAATCCACTCAATCGATCCCTCAAGAAGATATGTATTTATATCTGAACACTGCAATTGGTGGAGATTGGCCAGGTAGTCCTGATGATACAACGGTTTTCCCTCAAGTATTTGAAGTAGATTACATTAGAGTCTATCAACAAAAAGGAGCGAACCAGTAATGCTATTGAAAATTACCCTTGTTTTATTCTTATTCTATATCTTTTTTCAATTACTGTATATACTCTATCCACTATACGCCGTCAGCAAGAAACAGAAAGCTACTAGATTAAATCAAGAAAAAGGAATTACTGTTATTATACCAGCTTATAATGAAGAAAAAATTATCCTAAACTGTCTGGAAGGGATTGTGAATTTACAATATCACAATTATGAAATCATTTTTGTAAATGACGGGTCAAACGACAATACATTAGCAATCTTAAAAAAACATTTAGACCTCAGGCCAACATTTCAAAAATTACCAGCTGTCAAAATACCACATCAAGAGATTAAAGATATCTATCATTCCGAACTATTTCCAAAAATATATCTAATTGATAAAGTTAACGGTGGTAAAGCTGATGCATTAAACACAGGAACTGAATATGCCGCTAAGGAAATTGTAGTAACATTGGATGCCGATAGCATACTGGATCCAAATGCTCTAAATGCGATCAACACAACATTTGCAGATAAGGACATCATCGCTGCAGGTGGTATGGTTCAAATTAAACAAGGTTTTCTCGGCAGTATTTTAAAGCCTAAACCCACCTTTAAACTGAAAGGAATCATTCGTTATCAAATTGTTCAATATATGACCGCATTTTATTTACACAAATTAACGCAAGCAAAACTTAATTCTATTATAGTTATTGCTGGTGCTTTCGGGGCGTTTCGAAAACAAGCTTTATTTGATGTTAATGGATATCGCAAAACAGTTGGAGAAGATATGGATATTACACTAAAAATGCACAGGTTAATAAAGACAAATAAAAACTATCGAAATAGCAAATTAGCATTCATTCCCCATGCAATATGCTACACCGAATGTCCTGAATCCTTTAGTGAACTTTATAAGCAAAGAATTCGCTGGCAAAAAGCATTTGTTGATTGTGTCTTCTATTTTAAAAAATCATTTTTTCGTCAATTAGGATTTCGTCTATCCTTCTTTTTCATCTTTGAGTCATTACTATTAGGAACATTGAATGTTTTTCCAATTATGTTGATACCTATTGCTCTTATTATAAACAGTAATCATTACATGGTAGCTGTGGCACTGTTCTCGGTAACTATCTTTCTTTCCATCTATCAAAGTATCGTGACCATTATTGTCGGAGAGCGATTTGGAATAATTTATTCTAATAAACATTTAAAAAAATTAATTGTTTTTATTCCTTTCGAAACTATTACGTACCGTTTGATGGGCTTGCTGTTCGTTATAACAGGCACGTTTATGTATTTCAGAAACAAAGACAGCTGGCACGTTTCGAAACGGGTCGGTAATAGTCAACATTCAATTCCTATCGAAGTTAGACAAGACAAACATGCAATATAGGAGGGTAGCATATGATTCGTAAACACCTATTTAATATCATATTTACCGTTATTTTTTTAGGGCTTTTTTCACTTATTATTAATCTTTATTATGATGATGTCTCACGTGCGTTATATGAAAATGAAATTTTTCCTGCAGATAAAGGGTTTGATATCCTGGCTTGTCAAAATTGGCGAAATGAAATGCGACAATTCCATGTTTCAGATGAAGATAAAGCAAAGCAAGTCACTGTATTAATGTATCACCGCGTGATCGAAGAAGATCAAATTGATGATATTCACCTTGAAACAAGTGGTGATTTAGTCTCTACAGTAATGCTGAAATCTGAATTTGATATGCAAATGCAATTGTTAAAGAATGAGGGATTTACAACACTTACCTTAAAGGAATTAGAAGCATTTATTGAAGGAAAAATAGATGTGCCAAAACATAGCATTGTCCTAACTTTTGATGACGGTTTTAAGGACAATGCTGTGGAAGTGGCTCCAATTCTTCGTGAACATGGCTTTACAGGAGTCAGCTTTGTTATTACCGGAGTAGTCAATTTGTATGATGCAAAATATGAACCTGGTAAGTACCAATATCTCAGCGTTGAAGATATACAAAATACTTGTGATGTATTTGAATTCGAAAGCCATACTTATAATTTTCATAAAAGAATGGACGATCACACCCCTTATTTAATCGGAAAACCGGATGAGTTGGTACGCAAAGATTTAGAAACAAGTATCATTAACCTCGATGGCAACACACAAGCATTTGCCTCACCTTACGGAGCATTTGATGAAAACAACATTCAGTTATTCCAAAAGCTAGGATTCAACATGGCTTTCACCGTCGTTCCTGAAACTGTCCGACCAGGCACAGACATCTATCAAATTCCGAGAAAAGAAGTTTATCCTCATGAAACCATCATAGACTTCAAAGAAAAAATTGGATTACAGGACGGAGATACTTAATTGTAGTCCCGTCCTTTTCCCCTACTCACGCCATAGTTGCTCAAGAAGGATAACAAGTGCTGTCCCTACTAGGAGACCATTACTCATAATATTCTGTATAAGTAGTGGAAATTCTGAGAACACCTCTGATGGTAGAAACATAGTCCCCATCCCGATCAGATAAGCAACTCCTAAGATTGTCATTCTTCTATTATCCAATGGCTGGATCGTGACATTGCGTATCGCCAAGCCAACAAGCTGGACAAAAGATGCCATTAACGCTGCATTTGCAATAGGTGCCGGAATCGCCGAGATAAAAGCAACAATAGGCGGGAAAAAGGCAAACAATATTAACAAAAAGGATGCATAGATAAACGGTGCTTTTCGTTTTTGCCCTGTTAAGCCAATAAACCCAGCAGAAGTAGACAACGGCACATTAGCAATCGAAGAGAAAACGCCTGATAAGCCGTGATTGATACCAAAAACTGCTGTCCCATGATTAATTTCCTTACGGCGGTCCTTCCCTTCATTTCCCAATACTTGATCAACCGCAACTACCGATGCAATCATATTCGAAAGTAATATCACTGCGATTAACAATGCAATCGGAATCACGCTAATATTAAAACTCGGCATACCAAAAGCGAACACGTCTGGCAATGCAAACAGCTGTACATCCCCAATAGCAGGTGCTTCCCCTTCGACGAGAATAAAAATGATCCATCCAATCAATATCCCAATGAACATCGAATAATTTTTCAACCATCCTTTAGCAAAAAAGGATAAACCTAAAACTACTAAAAAGATAAACGTAGCAATCAATGCTTCTTTCACTTGAATATTGCTCGATTCACCTTGCAAACCTAGCATTCCTTCCAAAAAGGTGCCACTTAACTGCACTGTTAACAGGAAGAAAAAAGTTCCTGTAACAAGTGGTGTAAAGATAGGTAAAATGAATTGAGAAATTTTAAAAATACCAAATATAAACAAAAATATGCCAGTTAATATCATCGTTGTTTGTAATAACTGAAGCGTTCCATCAAGTGATCTACCATTTTGCAAGCCGGTAGCGGCCATTACCGAGAAAATACTAATCCAAATCCCAGCAGGTCCTTCCATAATCGGCATTTTATGTCCAATGATACTTTGCAGAAAAGATGCAAGTCCTACTACAAAAAAAGTCCGTTGCATCAGTCCAGCTATTTCAGCAAAGCTCATTTCAAATATCCCACCTATTACAATTGGTAAAGCAACTGAACTTGCTAGAAGAAAGATAAACCACTGGATTGTTTCCATTGACGTTTTAACTATTTTTTGTGTATTCAAGATAAACGCTCCTACTCTATCTATTTCGCTTCACATATCATATCACGGGTGTGATTTTTTAACAAAATACTGATACCACTCTTGAACGATCTAAACAACCAACTTTTTATAGGAAGGCTAGATAAGTAATATTATTCACTGGAATATTGTGTAAATCATTAGTACAATTAAAATATTAACTCATATAAGAATGACATGAGACATGTCATAAGGTATTAAAAATGAAGTAGGAGGAATGGGATGGATATTTACACATGGATTGTATCTTTTGTAATCATATTTATGCTTCATAATCTGGAAGAGATCATCATGATCGAAAGCTGGTTTAAAAAATCTTACCCTCGAGTTAATAAGAAGATTCCTGCATTTGCTCAAAAGGAGCTCAACCAGTATAAAGACATTACATCCTCCCAGTTTTCTGTCGTTGTTTTTGTGTTTTCCGTTATTACCTCTATCTTTATATTAATCTCTGTCATAACAGAACATTATTTTATATTTATAGGGGTAAACCTCTTTTTTGCTTTAAATATCTTTACTCACCCATTACAGTCATTGTTTTTAAGGTGTTACACTCCAGGTGTCTGGACAACAATATTGCTGATTCTTCCCTATAATATTCTGCTTTTCTATCATTACTACAAGGCTGGTATTTTAACAGTAAACACGATTACTGGCTCATTAATTGTGATGATCCTTTTAGTACCTGGATTTCTCATCAGCCACAAAATTGCCGAGAAGTGGATAAAATCGGCACATTAAATATTCCTTACAAGAAAGGTTCTTTACATAAGAACCTTTCTTTTTTAATGCGAAAAGTGTAATGTTTTCGTATAAACGTCGTCTAATAAGTAAAGAACAACCAAAGACAGACAAACAGGGAGGTCACGAAATGGATGAAGAGTTAATTACCGATTGGTTTGATGCCTATTCTGATGATATCTATCGATTCCTGGTCTATTATACGTCCACATCAGATGTCGAAGATTTAGTACAAGAGGTATTCATTAAAGCAATCGATCGATATGATTCTTTCAAGGGAGATTCCAGCCCTAAAACCTGGTTATTTTCCATTGCCCGTAATTTAGCGATAGATGAAGCAAGAAAACAAACACGACAAGATTGGCGCAAACTGATTAAAACCTATGAGCATAAAATCGACATATCTCCTGAGGATAAACACCTTTTGACTGAAAAAAAGCTGGAGCTGCACAAAGCAATCACAAAACTCAAGCAGGATTACCGGGATGTTGTTATCCTTCGCGGAATCGAGGAGCTATCTGTAACGGAAACAGCAAATATTTTAAAATGGTCTGATTCGAAGGTAAGAGTTACATTCCACCGTGCTTTGAAAGCTTTAAAACTGCAAGTGAAGGAGGTTTATTATGAGTCATAACGAAGACGAATTAATAAAGGAGCTTAAAGAATTGAAAACAAATGCCCAGTTAGATCCAGAAAGAAAGGAATCGATGAAAATAGCACTACAAAAACATGCCAAGAAAAAGCGGTCACGATCAAAGGCAAAGCACACATTCATCTGGTTGTCGAGTACTGCTGCGGTTTTGGCTTGCGGTGTAATCTTGTATACATTTATAAATAGTGACCAAATCACGCTCCCTGCTGGTGATAACGAGCAAAGCGAAGAAATTGGTAATACTGGAGAGGATGCAAAAGACCCTAATGATATGGAAGGATTAGGTGTCGAAGATCCGGATAACAATGATACTTCAACAGCAGAAGAGGAGGAAACACCAGAACAAGATGACCCCAGTGGTGAAGGAGTTAGTCAACAGGAATTTAAAGTAGATCAATTAGGTAAAGAGACGCGAACGATCTCGATCGAAGGAACAGAAGAAGAAACATCTGTATACAATTATCGCATGGATCCATATGGTATTGAATATCAGGTTGATACCTATTATGGAGAATATGCGATCGAGGAAAATACAGTAAGGCACCATGACAAGAATAATTATACATCGATTCGGCTATACGTCGAGGAAAACGCAACAATAGAGGAGCTGGCAAATGAATTTGATGCACGATATAATGAAAACTTCAACAATGTAAGTGAGATTATGGAACCAAATGATGGCGAGAATCCTTATTCCGGTTTAACTCAAAATGCCGGTTCACAAGAATATTACCTTTATCAGATAGATGATAATGTACTCGTAATTGAATACGAGCAATCTAACCCTGAAGCAAGTGATGGATCTGCACGGCTTCAGACTGTTATTGAGTCGATACGATAATTGCTATGCAGCTTCAGTGTAAATGTATACGCTGAAGCTGCATTATTGTATGGTTCTTGATAAAGTGAGACTATGATCAGAGGGGGATTGCCTCACTGTTGCTAGCGAAACTTATCAGGATGTCAGCATCTGTTATCCCTAAACACTTGAAGCTTGAAGTGGAGATTGTACAGATGTTTAGCACCGTAATAAAAACGACATTGAGTTACCGCATCAGACAGATGTTAGATCTATTTTACTACCCAATTAATGTGTTAACGATTTTTATCTTGTCCCCTTCTATATCTCATTCACTAAAAATCAGATATCTTTGTATAAAAACCAGACATTTCCTTGACGAATCTATTCTACTTCTCTAATCTAAAAACGTAATCAAGAAATCCGGATCCTTGATTGCAGTTCACGCACTTATTTATTTCTGCAGAAAAATGTAAGCGTTATCATCAATTAGACCTATGACATATGGACCCACTAAAATTTAATAAAGGTGGTGATACATCCTTCTTCCTCGCTAACAGCATAGACCCCAACATAAAGTAATCTAAAATAATCCAAATAATAGGAGGGTTTTTCTTTTGATGAAGAAAATTTCCATCGTCCTGATTACTGTATTAGTGGTTAGTCTACTTCCAAACAACTTAACAAATTCTCTTGAGGCAGAAACAACTGATGGTTACTTATTTGACTTTGGCTCCGCCGATAGCCCTGTTGCAGATGGCTACTCGCAGGTGCCTAATACCTTACTTTATGATGAAGAAAGAGGTTATGGATTAAGTGATACGGTAGATAACCGTGATCGTGGTAACCCGGATGATATGCGCCGTGATTTCGTAATCGGCGCTGATTACTCTTTTATCGTCGACATACCAAACGGAGACTATTTCGTGCGTATTGTTGCCGGTGATGATATCGCCTTCAATCGTTCCAGTTTTATCATTAATGGTGAGGATTATGGCAATATAACATCAAGTGGTGGTGAATATGCCGAGTTAACAACCGATGTAACGATTACCGATGGAAAACTAACCATTGATATCGGGGAAAATGGACGAATTAATGGGCTGGAGATTGTTTCTATGTCTCAAATTGACAGTCTGACAGTAGACTCTATTTCCTATGCTGCAGATAGTGAAGTAGCTTTGTCATGGCAAAGTGATCCAAACGCTAATTATTATAATATTTATCGCAAAGGAGAAAATGATGAAGACTTCGAGAAAATAGATGAATCCACAGAGGCAAATTATACCGATACTACCGTAGAATTAGGCTACAGTTACACGTATGCTGTAACACTTGTGCATACATCTGGTATCGAATCAGAGAAAAGTAATGAAGTATCTGCTTCGATTATCAATGAGGATGCGGAAAAACCACAACCTCCAAGTAATTTGTCTGTAAGCAATGCGGAGCTTGATAACATCACATTAAACTGGAATGCTGTCGATAATGCTAGTCTGTATTATGTGTATCGCGCTAATTTTAACCCAGATGATTATCCAGATGGTGCTGTTGAATTTGAAAAAATCGGCACCACTTCAGAAAACAACTTTACCGATGACTCGATTTTAACGTATAACAACTACTATTATCAGATTCGTGCTGTAAATGAAGGTGGTATTTCAAATCCATCGAACACCACAGAATCCCCGGTAACCGAAGTGAAAAAACGCCAGATGGAACAACTGGATCGCGCGTTAGTGGCAGTTGAATCAGACGATGGTGTTTATGTCGGATGGAAGATGCTTGGCACCGATCCAAAAGGCGTCAAATTCAATTTGTTCCGAGACGGCAAAAAAGTAAATAAGAAACCAATTGAAAACAGTACCAACTTTTTGGATGAGGATGGAACAGCAGATTCTACCTATCAAGTGAAAATTATTAAAGGCAGTGGTGATAAAATTACCAAAGAAGTTAATGTTTGGTCTGAAAACTACTTAAGTATTGCATTAGATAAGCCTGAAGGTGGTACAACACCAGATGGAGTTGATTATACGTATAGTGCCAATGATGCTAGTGTTGGTGACCTTGACGGAGACGGTGAATATGAAATTATTTTAAAATGGGATCCGTCCAATTCACAAGACAATTCCCGTTCTGGTTATACCGGCAATGTCTACCTTGACGCTTATAAATTAGATGGTACCAAATTATGGCGTTTAGATCTTGGACATAACATTCGAGCTGGTGCTCATTATACCCAGTTCCTTGTATACGACTTTGATGGCAATGGCAAATCAGAAGTTGTGTTAAAAACTGGTGATGGTACCGTCGATGGCGAAGGGAATGTGATTGGAGATCCTGAGGCTGATTGGCGAAATAGCAGTGGATATATTTTAGAAGGCCCTGAATATCTCACCGTATTTGAAGGGGAAACAGGCAAAGAATTGACAACTACTGATTACACTCCTGCTCGTGGCAATCTTAATGATTGGGGAGATAACTATGGAAACCGTGCTGACCGCTTCCTTGCAGGTGTTGCCTATCTTGATGGGGAACGTCCAAGCATTGTAATGGCACGTGGTTACTATACACGTTCCGTACTTGTTGCTTACAATTGGCGTGATGGTGAGCTAACCCAAGAATGGATTTTTGATAGTGATGATGAAGGTAATCAAGACTATGCTGGACAAGGAAATCACAGCCTTTCAGTAGCAGATGTGGATCAAGACGGAAACGACGAAATCATCTACGGTGCAGCAGTTATTGATCACGATGGTACCGGTCTTCATACAACAGGATGGGGACATGGGGACGCACAACATGTTAGTGATTTAAATCCAAATCGCCCAGGTCTTGAAATTTTTCAAGTTCACGAAAATAGATCAATTCCTATTGGTTACGGTATCCGCGATGCTGCTTCAGGTGAAAAACTATTCGGTGTAGATCTTAATGCTGATGTAGGTCGAGGACTTGCTGCAGACATCGATCCACGTTATGATGGTGCCGAATTCTGGGCATCTGGCGCTTGGGATGGCAGTACCGGAAATGGTCTTCATGCCGCAGATGGAGAACTGATTTCCCAAAATACACCTAGATCTGTTAACCATGCTGTCTGGTGGGATGGTGACCTTGGTCGTGAACTACTAGATCATGATTTCGATCAAGATAATGATCCGCACGGGGTCGGCCGAATTGACAAATGGGATTATGAAAAGGAAGAGCTTGTAAACCTATTAACTCCAGAAGGAACACGAACAAATAATTGGACGAAAGGAAACCCTTCATTACAAGCAGATTTAGTTGGTGACTGGCGTGAGGAAGTGATCTGGCCATCAGCTGACAGCGAAGAATTACGCCTATACACGACGACTGATATAACAGAAGAAAAAATATATACGTTAATGCATGACCCTGTTTACCGTCTTTCAATCGCATGGCAAAATGTTGCCTATAATCAGCCACCACATACCGGCTTTTTCTTAGGGTACAATATGGAGGAACCTCCACGCCCTGCGATTGAAACAGGCGATGAATTGTTTGGTCCAGAAAAAAATAAGTAATTACTATTAAGGTGAGAGTATCTGCTCTCGCCTTTTTCATTGTTTTCCCTATGCATAATTACCTTGGTATTTCTGCAAATTATAACTGTGAGGAATTACAGAGGAGGCGTAACATTGAAAAAAGGGAACAATATCTCTAGTTTGCAAGATCAAAATCAGCTTGCGCAAGCTCAACAGTCCATTCTCCATTTACAGCGAGCAATTAATCAGGCTAAAAGTCATATGAATGAAGATATTTTGGAACAAATCAAACATTCCATGGACAGAGCAGAGCGTTCATTAACGCAAGCAGAGAACGTTACGGATGATCAAAATGCGCTAAACTTAGTGCGCCAAGAATTAGTACAGCAACAACAAGTTTTTCAAGACTTAACACAACAAAACAGATAAACGCTGTGACAAGAATCATCACCAAAGCTACAGACAATTTTACTGTCTGTAGCTTTCCTCTTTTACCAATCGTATGTGTAAGAAAGAGATAAATAGGGAAAGTTTAGGTAAAAGGAACATAAGGAGGCAGTATCCTTGAATCAGCGATTTAAAGATAAAGTAGCTGTAGTAACTGGTGGGAGTTCGGGTATTGGTCGTGCTTCTGCCATCCAGCTTGCAAAAGAAGGTGCAAAAATATGCTTAATGGATTTAAAGGAAGAACAAGCAGAAAAGGTAAAAAAAGAAATAGAAAGAGACGGTGGTGAAGCACTCATTACCGATGTTGATTTATCCGATCCTGTAAGAGTCGAAAAAGGCATGAAAGAAGTAGTTGATGCCTGGGGAAGAATTGACATCATTTTTGCCAATGGTGGTATAAACGGTGTGCTTGCACCGATAGAGGATTTAACTCCCGAAGATTGGGACAAAACAATTCATACCAACTTAAAAGGAACCTTTCATACGGTTAAATATGCAATACCTTTTATGAAAGAGAGAGGCGGCAGTGTGATCATCACAAGCTCTGTCAATGGTAATCGCGTTTTTTCTAATTTCGGGATGTCGGCTTACAGTACATCCAAAGCAGGACAAATGGCTTTTGGTAAAATGGCTGCATTAGAATTAGCCAAATATAAAATAAGAGTCAATATTATTTGTCCTGGTGCGATTGAAACTAATATCGGTAAAAACACGGAGAAAACACCCGAACTAGATAAGATTAATATCCCCGTTGAGTACCCTGAAGGAGATAAACCATTAGAACATCAACCAGGAAAGCCAGAGCAAGTCGCAGACCTAGTGGCCTTCCTCGCTTCCGATCAATCGAATCATATCACTGGGACAGAACTATTTATTGACGGTGCAGAATCATTGCTGAGATAATCTATTTAGGCTTATCGTTATTGTTATATGACGATAAGCCCTTGTTCTATGAAAACAGGGAAGTCTCTTATTTTATCTAATAATCAAAATTGTTTCCTAGAGGCAAAAATATGATATGATATAAGATGAAGATTTCACCGAATTGGAGGTTAGGAAATGGGGAAGCGTTTGTTTTTGTTTATCTTGACAAATATCTTGGTGATGACAACGATTGTTATTGTATGGTCAGTAATCACTAGATACACTGATCTTGGTGGTTCCTATTATAGTGGGGGAACTATCAATTATACAACTCTCATGGTCTTTAGTTTGGTGGTTGGTTTTACGGGTGCATTCATCTCACTAGCTATGTCCCGTTGGATGGCTAAAATGATGATGAAAGTAAAAGTAATTGACCCAAGCCGCCCAGCATCAGCTCAAGAACGTGCCGTATATGAAAAGGTAGAGAGATTATCCCGTGCTGCTGGACTGGCACACACACCGGAAGTTGGAATTTACCAATCCAGAGAAGTAAATGCTTTTGCAACTGGCCCAACGAAAAAACGTTCACTGGTTGCTGTTTCTCAAGGACTGTTAGACACAATGGATGATGATGCCGTAGAAGGTGTTATTGCACACGAAGTAGCACACGTTGCAAATGGCGACATGGTAACAATGACGCTTTTACAAGGTATTGTTAACACATTTGTTGTGTTCTTCTCCCGAATCGCAGCCATTATCGTATCGCGATTTGTCCGTTCAGAAATTCAATGGATCGTACAATTTGTAGCGATAATTGTCTTCCAAATTTTATTCTCTATTCTTGGAAGTTTTGTCGTAAGTGCCTACTCACGACACCGAGAGTATCACGCTGACCGTGGTGGAGCCGATCTAGCGGGACGTGACAAAATGGCGCATGCATTACGCTCACTAAAAATGTATGTTGATCGCGCCAAAATCGATGATCGTACCGACGATTCCGCAATCCAAACGATGAAAATCAGTGGAAAAAGCGGCATGATGGCATTAATGTCTTCTCACCCACCACTAGAAGATCGTATTGCAAAACTGGAACAACGATAATATGAGACAAACAAGGAGCTGTCCGGTAAGTTTTAAATAACTTATATGGGCAGCTCCTTTTTTTGATTTTACCTGTTAGCAATAATAATGTACAAATCATCAGTCGGTTGCAATTGCTGTATCACCCTGAATCCTGCCTTCTTAATTTCTTGTTCCATGAGTGATGAAGAAATTCTCGGATGGTTATCAGAATCTTCTTCTTTCTTTTCAAATTCAACACAAACGAAATATCCGCCAGGTTTAAGGACTCGCTTCACTTCCTTTAATGAAGCGGACAAATCTTTCACCTCATGTAAAACAATTGAAGCTAATGCGATGTTAACGGAATGAGTAAGTAGCGGTATATTATTGATACTTCCTTCCACCGTTTTGATATTTGTTATATTTTCTTTCTTTGCTTTGGTATGGACAAAGTCTAACATTTTAGCATCGATATCTAATGCGTATACCATTCCTTCCACCATTTTAGCTGCTGGAATGGTAATATATCCTGTACCTGCTCCTAAATCTAAAATATTATCCTTTTTATCAAGAGGAACCATACGCAGCAACTGTTCTGGTGGTATATCCCCTCTTTTCTCAGGGTTATCAAGAAATTCAACTTTTTTTGCGAAATGTGCCATTCCTTCAGGACCATACTCATTTTTATCCACATCCATCAATCTCCTTTTTAATAATATGATACTTGAAACTTGAAATAGCGGCTTACAAACAGTTAGCACGTGATGAAAGTATTAAAAATCTTCGTTAATTAAATCACTTACTACCCCAGCCGCAACTTTACTACCTTCACTTGCCGCAACAATTAATTGAGGCATGGAAAAGGTAGTATCTCCACTAGCATAGATTCCATCAATATTCGTCCGTCCAAGATCATCTGTTTCAATGCCACCCATTTCAGTGATACTACATCCCAATGACTCTGCTAAAGATGATGCTTGCTTTAATTCACTAACTACAAACCCTCCTTCCCTCTCTATTTCCATTCCATTTATAAACTTCACTTTTTGTAAGTAGCCTTTTTCTCCATGCAAAGCTTCTATCTCATTTTCCACGATCTTGATATTTTTGTTTTCTAATAGTTGTTTTTCTTCCTCAGAGAAAACCTGTTTTCCGTTTGTACATACCACAAGATCACTACTCCAATTAGAAACCATTTTTGTCAAATGGATAGCACGATCGTTTTCTGCAATAACAACTAGTCGGCGATCTTTTAATTCCCATCCATCACAAAATGGGCAAATGAATAAACTCGTGCCATAAAATTCATGAATTCCGGCTATTTCTGGTAATACATCTTGAAGTCCAGTTGCAAGAATAACCTTACTCGAACGATAGGAACTTCCATCATCTGTATAAATAATAAAGGATTCATTTTCTTTTTTTATATCTATTACTCGTTGGTTTTCCACCGACAGGTTCGGGTATTTCGCCAAGTCCAGCTTAGCGATTCGTTTGAATTCTGAAGGTTTGATCCCATCTCTTGTGATAAAACCATGCGATTCATGAGTTACAGCATTTCTAGGTTTATTTTCATCAAACAAGATGATCTTCTTCTTAGCCCTTGCAAGTACTAGAGCAGCATTGAGTCCTGAAGGTCCTCCACCAATAATGACACAATCTAATAACATGTATTCTCCTCCTAAAAATAAGTACATTAGAGACTCTTAATATCTATAATTAAAGTAAAAAAATTATGATGATTGTTCGTTTACTATTTTTTGCTGTTCGATTTGTTTTGCAATATCCACAATATATTTCTTATCTAAGTCATCTTTCATCTTTCTTTCTGCTTCAATCATGACATTTTCAATTAAACAATCGCCATTTTTATTTTCTTCATGTTCCAGCGAACAGCTAAATAAGGTTGTTTCCCCTTCAATAGCATGAATAACATCTAAAAAGGAAATTTCTTTCGACCGTCTGATAACACTATACCCTCCATTAACTCCAGGAGTTGATTCAATCAATCCTGCTTTGACAAGCTTCGTTAAAATTTTGGAAAGGTATGTTGGTGAAAGATTTTGTATTTTTGCTAATTGATCTACTCCAAGTGATTTTCCTTTTGGTGCTAATGTTAAATAAGCCATTGTGTGTAGTGCATAGTTTGTGGCTCTGGAATATTTCATAACTTTTCCACCTCATAGATATATTAGAGACTCATGTTGTCTGTAATTGATATTAAACGAAACTGACATAAAACACAAGCTATTTACTCCATTTTATTATATTTGCAATTTCTCACATGAAATCATGCCTCTGAAACATACTAAAATTAGGAGGCAACTAGCAGATGAAAATGACCTATTTAACAATCTTTTTTTTACTATTCACTCAAACCAATGTTTCGCATGACTTGGTAGTAACGTACAAAGGGAAACCAATTGCGAGTATCAATCGAACTGATTTGATGGTTCCCTATTTAGACGATCCGCTAATCGATGATTCTAAGTTTAGCGAGTTCACAGAAGAACTTGGTGAAAAAATCTCGCAAGAACCTGTAGATGCAACGATCGACGATGATGGAATAATTGTTCCTGGTCAAGAAGGATATACGTTACACCGCCAAAAATTCACAGAACTGTTTTACACCAATTTTTTCGAAAAGGATGCTATCCGAATAGAAGCACCAATACTTAAATTGCATCCCAGAGTGGACAGTGAATTACTCGCCGATATTCGAACGCAACAAATAGGGCAATATATTACCTATTTTAATGCGAATAATGAAGAAAGATCTCATAATATTTCTCTTTCAGCAGAAGCAATTAATAATCATGTTGTATTTCCCGGTAAAACCTTTTCTTTTAACGAAGTGGTTGGAAAAAGAACGAAAGAAAAAGGATATTTGCCTGCTCCCGAGATAGTGAAAGGGGAATTAACAGAAGGTATCGGCGGGGGGATTTGCCAAGTGTCCTCCACTCTATTTAATGCTGTTGATCGTGCAGGAGTAGAAATTATCGAGCGATATTCTCATAGCAGGAAAGTTCCTTATGTTCCACCTGGACGTGATGCAACAGTTAGCTGGTACGGACCTGATTTCACATTTAAAAATAATTATAATCAACCTTTGCTTATTCGTTCTAAGGCCATTGATGGTAAAGTAATCATCAATATATACTCTTCTGATTTAGTGGAATACACTCCACGCAAAGTACCTAACGCATCAGATCAACTTCCAAAAGAAATAAAGATATTCAGCAATTAGCTACAGTTGGAATCAGATATTATTAGAATGCGTCCGTAATCAAATGAGATACTATTAGTTTTACGAGAAAAACTGCAAAATAAAACTGTAAGATTTCCCTGTAAAACGGAATTAACAGGGAAATCTGTCCAAGCAAATGAACAGATTTCCGCGTAAGGAGTTAGCTTTTTATTATTATTGCAATTGTTTATTGCGAAATTCAGCTTCTTTATTGCGAAATTGCACTCGTTTATTGCGAAATCCCGCTCCTTTATTGCGAAATTGCAATTGTTTATTGCGAAACTTATATCTCTACTTATGTTATTTCTTTTTTGACTTTCCAAATACTCCTATCGCAATAGCTACAGCAACAGCTAAGGCAACCCAAGAACCTACTCCCATTACCATCACCACCTTTAATATATCCATACGTTTCATGGATAAGGAAGTTTCATTTAGTAAATATCTATAAAAGTGATGATAGCTTGATAACCAAAGTTTAATCCGAATATCCATAATACAATGCCAGCTATGATGGAAATCCATTTGATGATTGTCTTATTAATTCTTTTACGGCTAAAATGGGCTATTGCCGCCATGGAAACATCCCAAATCATGATTCCAATAAATATAGCACTGCTGTACAGAAGTGCCTGTTGCTTTCCAATTGTATGTACTGCCTCTGTCAAAACCGATCCATATATACCAATCCAGAAAATAATATTTAATGGATTCGAAGCTGCCAGTAAAAAGCCCGTTACAAATGACTTTATCGGAGGTTCATATTGATTACTCTCAGCAAGTGTTATCTTCTTTTTGGAATCACGAATACTCTCATATCCCAAATAACTGAGAACTAAGCAACCTAAAGTCCACATTAATAATTTTGGAATAGGAGTCGTCAAATAGTCCGTAATACCATAGTAAATGATCAACATAAATAGGACATCAGCTAACATACCACCAATGCCAACAAGCCATGCATTTAGAAATCCATGATGAATTCCTTTGTTAAATTGCGCAATATTAATTGGACCAACCGGCGCAGAAAGTGATATACCTAAAAAAATATATGAGATGATGATACTTATCATTGTGTTTTCTCCTAATTAATTAGATTGACTTATTAGTCGATAATTTCTACATCCTTTATTTTATTTTTATTGCAATTCCAAACGTCTTCATCACTTCTTGGTATCGCAAACCAAACCTTTACGTTTTGTCCTTCTTCAAATTCACTAATTTTTTCTACTTTGCTTTGAACACACTCTATTGTAATCGTTCCTTCTTCTTTATTTACTTTCTCAACCTTACTTTCTCTTATCACTATTTCCGGGCTTAAAAAATCCTTAAACAATAGCCAGAAAAAGAATGCAACAACAAGCACAATGACTAGGACAATGGATATTAGTAACAATTCTTGTTTTACATGTTTATCCATTTCTCCCTCCTTCACCATTTAATCTTTCTTTTAAAAAGATATCCTTGTTATTCACTATTTTAAAGTTGCCTTTATAATGAGAAATTGTGGGCACTTCATTAGACTATTATATTTTTTCGGTGATTGTACTTTAAATTTCATGGTAGGCAGTGGTTCTATTAATCCTTCAATCTAAAAATATTGTTGAGTTTTGTTTATAATTTCATTTAAAGGTCTTCGATAAAAAGGGACCTTATATAATTTACCTTCTTTATTCCATGTATCGATAATTAATTCTGTTGAAAAATATTTGGCTTTAGGAAGTAATTTAATATCACGTCTTATTCAACATTCCACAAAAAATGGATGCAGATGTTCATTTAAACAATACTCCATTCGATTTCTGAAAGTATGCCATGTAACCATCTCAAGTGCTTGGTTAATAGGAAAGAAACCTACCTCTAAACTTTCAAGACTAGTTGTTAATTCTCCACCGATCACTTTTCCTAAAAACAATGCGTTACAAATAGAACGACTTACATTTTGATACATGCCACAATATTTTTCTATATCAATATCTATACCTGACTCTTCCTTTGTTTCCCTAATTGCAGCGCTTTTTATTGATTCTCCCTCTTCTACTTGACCTCCAGGCATTTCCCAACCTCTTTTTGGGCTTTTCACTAACAAAATCTCATTTTTATCATTTAAAACACAGGCAGAAGCCGAAACGATATGTTTTGGTGTCGCCATCATCCTCACTCCTCAATCTTGAAATGATTTCTTTTTAAAATATAAAATTGGCAATCATGCCTAATACGATCATAATCGCCATTCCACCGAATAGGAAATACCCGATTATTTTAATTGGGAGTGGTAGGCGTCTACCTCTAGTTATAGGAACACCTTCGACCTTCTGTTTATGCTCTATGACATCGTTAAAAGATTTATTTGGAGACATTATGACCTTCTCCCTTCATTCTAAAAATCACCTATTCTTAAAACTGTTAAAAACTACAAATGAAAATAATAATAGTAAAACAACACCGACTCCAAGTACAATATTCATTATCATTTTTCCATAACCCCCTTCAATATCATTTACTAGATAGAGACTAGGAGCTATCTCTCTTACGAACAATATCTCTCAAGGAAATTATCTAGAACTCGGTTTCTTCATTAAGATTATTCCGTTTGCAACAGCTCCAATGAATCCACTGAAAACAAAGATATATGCTACAACTAAGGGGGTTGATACAAGGGACTCGGTCAGTAGTCTAAATAAACCTGCAGCAAAAATAAGCAAACTACTTACAAGCGTGATAATAGCCCGAGTTTTACTTTTCACACTTAGTCCCTCCTAATTATTTCCTAATAAAAGGTTAACATATAATTTAACATAAGTTAAAAATCACTTCAGTAGACATACACTAGTATTCTATTTTTGAAAATGGAACCCTTTTTTTATATCATGAAAGTAATAATAATAAGAGAGGGGATTACATATGCAGCTAACTGTTTATTTAGCGGGACAGATTCATGATGATTGGAGAAAAGAGGTAGAGCAAAAATCGAAAGAAAAAGGACTTCCTTTAACTTTTGTAGGTCCTCAAACAAATCATGATCGTTCAGACAATGTTGGCGAGGATATACTAGGTGAACAACCTGGTAAGCTTTATAAAGACGATGCAGCATCAGATATAAACAATTTTCGAACACAAGTCTTAATGAAAAAATCTGATATCGTGATTGCGCTTTTCGGGGATAAATATAAACAATGGAATACCGCAATGGACGCAAGTACTGCAATTGCGATGAACATACCTACCATTATTGTCAGACCAGATTCACTTATACATCCATTAAAAGAGCTTTCCAACAAAGCGAATGTAACCGTTGAAACTATTGATCAAGCTATTGAGGTCATCTCCTATATTTACGAATGAAACACCGTGCTATAAACACGAACATTTTAAAATGTTCGTGTTTTTTGTTCACTGAAGTGTATTTCTCTTGCTTAGATAATCAACGATATCCAAGGAAGAGAATCTGATGAGGAAGTAAGGTAAATAGTCCGAATATGTCCTGTACTTTCTACGTCAACCTCTTTATTTATCCCTTTTCTACTACTCTCTAAAACTCACATTTTTATTATTGTCATACTTATTATCGATTTGTCATACAAATCTAATAATTGTTTAACAAGTGAAGATGTCCCTATTAGTTGGAGGAAATCATGAAAAAGAATGGAGAGAAAAAAGTAGCACAAAAAAGTGAAATTATCGACATTATTGTGGAATGCCTGTCAACAAAAAGAAATCTGCCTTCAGAAAAAGAATTAACAGAACGACTTAGTGTCAGCAGACCTGTTTTACGAGAGTTGTTACGTGAATTTGAGGCAAGCGGCATTATCGTACCTACACAAGGAAAAGGAAGAGAAGTGCGATTTCCTGATGTCAGCAACTCCATATTAGGTGGCTGGAACATTCTACTTCGTGCAAGACCTGCATCCTTACTAGAACTATTAGAAGTACGATACAACTTAGAGAGGGGGTTTTTACCTTCCGCCATTGAAGCATTAACTTTAGAAGATTTACAGATGATGAGAGATTTGGTTAACCGGATGGAAGCAAAAGCACAGAAAAAGCGCATTTTCAAAGAAGAGGATCAATTATTTCACAGAATTCTTTATTCACGAACGAAAAACCTAATATTAGACCAATTGCTTCATGCATTTTGGGAATTGTTTGAGCAAAAAAGTGAACTGCATCATTCCGAAAATTTAATCCAAGCTGCAGCACTTCATCACCAACTTTATCAAGCTATTCTAACGCAAAATATCGAGGAAGCAGAAAAATTATTAGAATTGCAGTTTCATGATGTTAGACAACGGATTATCAACATGATGGAGACAAATCCTAATTAAAGGAGGAATCAGAATTAATGGCAAATACGAGAGAAATTAACGAAATCGCAAAAAGAATTAAACGTGATGTTATTCAATTAACAAGTAAAAACACTGGTCACCCTGGGGGAGCAATAGGAGCAGCAGAAATCATCGCAGAATTATATTTCAATCGATTACACCACCGACCATCACAACCTGATTGGGAAGACCGTGATCGCTTTGTGTTAAGTAATGGACACATTTGTACAGCGCTATATTCTGCCATGGCTAGAAGTGGTTACTTCCCGATTGAAGAATTATGGACGTTCCGAAAACTAAACTCCAGACTACAAGGACACCCATCACGTCATGACTTACCAGGACTTGAAACATCTGCAGGACCGCTGGGACAAGGACTTTCGATCGCAAATGGAATGGCACTTGCTAACCGGCTTCGAGACAGTGATGCAAAAATTTATTGCTTAGTCGGGGACGGTGAAATTCAAGAAGGCCAAGTCTGGGAAGCTGCTATGACAGCTGCACACCATCATTTAGATCAAATCGCATTGATCATTAGCTGGAATGACATTCAAATTGACGGTCATGTCAAAGATGTGATGAATATTGAACCGATCGCCGAAAAATTCAAGGCATTTGGCTGGCATACTCTCGAAATTGATGGCAATGAAGTAAATCAAGTGAAAAAAGCATTTGATCAATTTGAACAAAATACTGGTACTCCAACTGCGATAATTGCGAAAACGGTCATTGGAAAGGGAGTTTCGTTTATGGAACATGAAGCAATCTGGCACGGAAAAGCACCATCAGAGGAAGAAGCCACTCGCGCACTCGATGAAATCGGTACTAGCAGTTTTGGCTCAGATTTAGTAACAGAACGATAATGAAGGAGGATTACAAATGACAAAAGCAAAAAGTGGTCGTGATGGTTTTGGGAGAGCATTAGTAGAACTAGGCGAAGAAAATCAAAAGGTAGTCGCATTATGTGCCGATTTAGCTGAATCTGTCAGGGTCGAAGCTTTTGCCAATAAATATTCCGAAAGGTACTTTCAAATTGGTATATCTGAACAAGATATGATCGGAACAGCTTCCGGCTTAGCATTAGCAAACTATATTCCTTTTGCTACAACATATGCTGTGTTTGCTGCACAACGAGCGAACGAACAAATACGTCTGGCAGCTTGTTACAATCAAGCTAACGTAAAAATCGCAGTCAGTCATGCAGGATTGACATGCGGAGAGGATGGGGCTACCCACCAGGCATTAGAAGATATAGCCTCCATGAGAGCAATGCCTGAAATGACGGTAATTGTACCTGCAGATGAAAAAGAAGCTTATGAGGCAACTAAAGCAAGCACAGAATGGATCGGTCCTGTTTACCTTAGATTGGGACGCACGCCAGTTCCGATCGTAACAAACGATACCGACCCTTTCCAAATCGGTAAGGCTCGGACAATCAAAAAAGGAACAGATGTATCCATTTTTGCATGTGGAATCATGGTGGAACGTGCATTACAAGCTAGTGAACAACTAGCTTCAGAAGGAATAAATGCATCCGTTATTAATGTCCATACAATAAAACCACTGGATAAGGAAGCTATTATAAACGAGGTTCAACACACAGATTGTGTGGTAACAGCAGAGGAACATTCTATTATCGGCGGTCTAGGTGGTGCTATTTCAGAACTTTTAGCGGAGGAATATCCTGTACCCGTACGTAAAGTCGGAACACAAGATACTTTTGGTGAATCCGCATCACCTGAAGAACTGCTCGAAAAGTATGGATTAACGGCTGCCAATATTGTCACAGCAAGTAAGAAAGCCCTCGAGCAAAAAGAACAATTTTTAGCAAAAGAAAGGAGTTAAATAAGATGAAGAGACTATTAACATATCTGTTGGTATTATTCTTACCTATTATTTTAGTTGCTTGTGTCTCTAGTAATAACTCCACATCCACTGAAGGAACAAATGACTCTCAAGATAATGAATCTACCGATACAGAGCAAGAAGACACACAATCAGCTGATGAACCGGTTGAACTAACCTATTGGTATTGGGCTGATAACTCTGAATACTCTAATTTAATGCAGGATATAATTGCAGAGTTTAATGAAACAAATGATAAAGGCATTACCGTTATCGGTGAGGAGTACCCATGGGACGGTGGTGGTTATAGTGAAACATTGTTTACCGCTGCAATGGGAGGTGGCGGGCCGGATGTAGCTGCTTTTAAGTTAACCTCCACCCCGCTTTTCACCGCAAATAATTTACTAGCTAAACTTGATGACTATATCGACAGTTGGGAAGATAAAGACGACATCGAAGAGAACTTATACGATATTATGAAAAGCGCAAGCGGCACAGACAATTTATACGTTATGCCTTGGAATACCCAAGTATTATACATGTATTATCGCCCTTCTATTTTTGAAGAAGCTGGTGTTGAAGTTCCGACCACCTATGAGGAATTATTAACCGCTATTGAACAAACAACAATGGATACCGATGGTGATGGAAATACGGATATTTATGGGTTTGGTATGCGGGGTGCTACAGGTGGCCAAGAACCTTGGGGGAGTTTTATTCATGGCCGTGGTGGTGATTTTGAAGATATGACGAGTAAAGAAGCTATTCAAGGTATGCAAGACTTTATTGATATATACGAGAATGGCTATGCTCCCCCATCAGCTACTACAGATGGCTTTAATGAAATAATTGCTAATTTTAAATCAGGTAAGACAGCCATGACCGTTCACCATACAGGTTCTTCCGCTGAAATGGTGGAAACATTCGGTGATGATGTATCTGCCTTTGCCTTCCCTGAAGGTGTAGGGCAATGGACATCAATGGGGGATACCAATAATGTTATTTTTGAATCAACCGAGCATAAGGAAGCAGCATTCGAATGGGTTTCCTATCTAGCAACTGGCAAAGGACAAGAAGATTGGACGATTGCAACAGGCAATGTACCAGTAAGTACTCGTGTTCAGGAAATGGATCATTTTCAAAACGATGAATTTATGAAAGCTTCGATTGAGGGAGTACCTTTTGCCGGTATTCTGCCGATAAAGGATACTACAACAGAATGGATCAGTACAATTTGGCCTAACACGACAGCTTCCGCATTATTAGGAGAAATCACAGCAGAAGATGCTATGCAGCAATTACACGAAAGTCTGCACGAAGAATAACAAATTATGTAAACGGATTCAAAAAGGATCATGACAGAGAACAATTCTTTGGCATGATTCCTTCTTACCAAGCTACTACGAAACAGAGGTGAAAAAGATGCGACGTAAAAATATCAATATATGGCCCTATCTTCTAGTGTTACCGGCATTATTAATTGTCACCTTTGTTGTTTTTATACCTGTTATTGAGGCCATATTCATGAGTTTTCAAAGCTATGATTTAAGGCGACCCGATAAGATCGCTTATCTAGGTTTTCGAAATTTTGCGGACATGTTTTCCGATCCAATCTTTTGGCTTGCCTTTAAAAACACGATTATATGGGTTGTTTTTGGTGTTGGACTGCAATTTTTATTTGGTTTTATTTTAGCTTTATTATTGAATCAATCCTTTCGGGGACGTGGAATTATTCGGGCAGTTAGTTTGATTCCATGGGCTACTCCTGGTGTGTTAATCGGACTGATGTGGAAGTGGATATACGATGGAAACTACGGCGTTTTAAATGATTTGTTGATCAAGCTGGGGCTGCTTGATCAAGGAATCACCTTTTTGTCTCAAACATCCACAGCATTTGGATCTGTCATTGTTACGATCATCTGGCAGGGTATTCCTTTTTTCGCCATTATGATCCTTGCTGGGTTACAAGTGATTTCACGAGAAATGTATGAAGCAGCTGATATTGACGGAGCAAGCAAACTACAGAAATTGATTCATATCACGATTCCATCGTTAAAGAATGTGATTATTATTACTATTTTACTTCGGATTATCTGGGTCTCTAACTCTGTTGATATTATCCATAACATGACTGGTGGTGGCCCATCGTACTCTACTCAGACTTTGAGTGTTTATATTTTTAATAAAGCAACAGTACTAGACCTAGGCTATTCTTCCAGTATGGCACTTTTCTTAATGTTCATGCTAGCAATGGTAGCTGTTCCATATCTCAAAAATGCGTTTAAAGAGAGGTAATGAGCGATGCGTTGGAAGAGAATTGTTTCTTTATATATTCCATTGGGTACTATTCTATTGTTTTTACTGTTTCCTTTTTACTGGACGTTTATTACATCCATGAAACCGGAGCATGAATTGTATGGTTCCACTGTCACCTATTGGCCAAAAGAGTTAACATTGGCTTCTTACCAAAAATTATTTGGCGAGTTTAATTTCCTGTTACCGATGTGGAACAGTTTCTTAGTAGCAACGATCACCACCTTTGTTACACTTTTTGTCTCTACTTTGGCAGCTTATTCTTTTACCAGATACGAATTCAAAGGAAAAAGTCTGCTAATGGGCTTATTTTTAACAAATAATATGTTTCCGAATGTATTATTGCTTATCCCCTTATTTGCGATCATGCGTAGTTTTGATTTACTATATACACCAATTTCACTGGTGATGGCATATGCAACATTCACCATCCCTTTCTCGGTGTGGATGCTTACAGGCTATTTAAAAGATTTGCCTAATGCATTAGAGGAAGCAGCCATGATTGATGGTGCCAATCGAGCAACAGCTTTTATAAAAGTAATCCTACCAGTCCTTATGCCATCGATCGTTGCAACTGGGGTCTATATCTTTATTCAATCTTGGAATGAATACACCTTTGCTGTACTTTTTACGAATGAAGCGACTAGAACGATACCAGTTACACTAAAGAATCTAATCGGGCAACTCGGTGTGCAATGGGATTTATTAACGGCCGGGGGAATTATTACGATCATCCCTGTCTGTATTATGTTCTTCTTTGCACAGAAAAAATTGATCGAGGGAATGACAGCGGGATCAGTGAAAGGCTAGGAAATCTAATAAACCAGTCGTGTGAATGATCACGACTGGTTTATTAGATTTATTTATTGAAAAAAGGATGCAAAAATACCAATTAGAATTCCGACTATTCCAAAGTCCGTATCACCAAAGGTAGTATTAGCAAATCCAAGATCACCTAACACAGGTAACAAAAAGGCAGGAATAAAGCTTATAAGTACTCCATTAACAAAACCACCTAATGCAGCACCAATTCGACCACCCGTTGCATTACCGAACACCCCTGCACCCGCTCCTGTAAAAAAGTGTGGTACAAGCCCTGGTATTATTAGAGGAAGTGCGAGTACTCCCAGTACAGCCATACTAATTAATCCACCTACAAAACTAAACAAGAAGCCAATCATTACAGCTGTTGGTGCATACGGGAAAACAATTGGTACATCTAAAGCAGGTTTTGCTCCAGGTACAATTTTATCTGCTATCCCTTTAAATGCAGGAACAATTTCATTCAAAATCATTCGTACACCTAACAAAATAATACTCAGCCCTGCTGCAAAGGTAATCCCCTGCATAATACTAAACATCAAATAATTCTGGTCACCACTGTAATTAGAGACAATATCCGAACCTGCCAACACAGCAATAATAATAAAGATAGCAACCATTGTTAAGGCAGTAGAAACTAATGAATCCTTTATAAATGCCCAGCGATCAGAAATTTTAATATCTTCTGTAGACTTTTCTTTATTGCCAAACCACTTTCCAACTAATCCGGCAGAAATATATCCGAATGTGCTAAAATGACCAATTGCCACCTGATCATTACCCGTTACTTGACGCATAAAAGGTTGACCCAAGGCCGGCATGATCACCATTAAAAACCCTAATAATAAAGAACCGACAAATACTAACCAAAATCCACTTAACCCTGCTGTACCAAGCACAGCCGATAATAATGCTGCCATAAAAAAGGTATGATGCCCAGTTAAGAAAATGTATTTCCAAGACGTAATACGTGCAAATAAAATGTTCGCAATAAATCCAAATCCCATAATTAAGGCTGTCTCCGCACCAAACATCTGCTGAGCTAACGCAACTACTGCCTCATTATTCGGTACAACCCCTTGAATTTGGAACGCCTCTTCAATAATACCACCCAATGAATCTAACGAACCGATAATAACCCCTGCACCAGCACCTAATATAACAAATCCGATCACACTTTTTAATGTGCCGGTTAGAACCTTTGACACGATAGCCCTTTGAGCAACAAGTCCAATTAAAACTATTAGACCAACTAATACCTCAGGAATACTTAAAACTTCATTCATCAAGAATTCAAAAAAGCCCACTAGGTCCACCTCCTTAGGTTATAAGAAAAGCGCAGAGTGCCCGCTTAAAAACGTAGCGTCTGAACCAAAGCAACTAAGATAAAGGAATCACTGACTTGTACAGGAGGTACTGACATCTGTTTTGCCTACAGGACGTAGGCGAATTTAACAGATGTCCTTTTCCGAGCCGATGATGACTTATCGTAGGTGCTCTCGGGAAGTAGACTAGTTTTTGGCACTCGGAGCTAGACATCAAAAACGGTCTTTAGTATTATCCAATAAATCCGATTAATTTCTCTTTCACTTCCTGACCATCCGCTATATTATTAATGGCTATTACTGGTTTTGATCCATCGTCCAATTGTTTCGCAAATTCGGTATTCGTCACGATAAGATCTGCCTGTAACCCAGCAGCTGTACTAAAATCTGCAGTCTCGACATCTGCAACTTGATTTAAATCTTTTAACACCTGTTCCACTGTCATTTTCAGCATCATACTCGAACCAAAGCCCATTCCACAAACAGCTAAGATTTTCATCTCTTCACCTGCTTTCCTCATCAAACAATTGTTGTACTTCACGAACCGTTCGTGCTTGTTTTAATCGCGCTAACTTTTCACTGTCACCTATCACCTCCGCAACCGCTTTCAATAAATTCAAATGCATTACTTTATTTTTCGCAGCTAAACCGATAAAGACAATTGCTTCTTTATCTGAGGAAAAAGAAACAGACTTTTGCAAAACAGAAACACTTATTCCTTGTCGTAATACCCCATCCTCTGGTCTAGCATGCGGTAATGCCACTCCTGGTGCAATAACAATATACGAACCTAAAATATGAACCGTATCCACCATTGCATGAACATAACGAGCCTCCACATTTCCATTGTCGATTAATAACTGTCCACACTGTCGCACCGCCTCTTCCCAGTCTGAAGCCACTTGCCCAACTCGAATAACCTCTTCATTCAGCTTCATTCGGTCCCCACCTTTAAAACGTACTAGCCCTAATACAATATATCGTTGGTGTACTCATTTTATGTACAGAGTTTACTGAAAAAAAATAAAGGACTTTTCCATAAGTCCGATATAGAATTATGGTAGTCCTTTTTGTTTTTACGAAAAACAATATTCAATTAATAATCAAGCAATATTATCGTATTAGAACAGTTCATTTACTTTGTAGCTGTACTCCCTCCACGCCTCTCGATAAGATTTACTCCAATACCCATGGCTATTATCCCAATAAGGAGCATGATTAATAGCGGCATTAAAATCTCATTGAAGTTGGCATCATAGAAGATAACTGACATCGTTGCATCCATTGCGTGTGCCATTGGAAATAAATCTCCGATAAATAGCAACACTTTGTTTGTGATCGTACCCGGCATCATATACGCTCCACTAATTAATGGAATAAGCGGGATGATGGATGGATAGATAGCGTAAAATTGCTCTGGTGATTTTACAAGGCCAGTTAACAACATCGCAATACTGATCATGCTGAAGGTAAAGAGTGCAGAAATGATGATTAGTGTCCACAAGTTATCACCCAACTCATAATTCATCACGTACTTAAAGACAATCAGAACTACGACAATTTGAAACATCGTCACCAAAAAGCTGTACAAAATATAGCCGATATACATACTCGATTTATTAATCGGTGACAAAATCATCCGATTCCACACACCTGAAACTTTATCATTTGTGACATTATTGACTTTAAATCCTGCAAGAAACATAGAAATCAGAAAGGTGAAAGCAAACATAAGCTGAATACTCATGTTATAACTTGGCACCTCTTTACTATCCAATCCTTGTGCTTCGATTTGTACAGGCGCATCTGCTAGATAATTTTCGATCTCACTTCTGATGTTCTCATCTCCTGTAGCATCAATCAGTGAGCTAATTTGTGCTTCCTGTTGAAATACTTTATCCACATGTTGCCTTACCATAGAAACTGTCGGAAGCTCAGAAATAACTAACAATCGATAGTCCATCTCCATTAATTGAACCGCCACATCGATATTACCATCACGAACTTCCTCACGTGCTTGATCAGGATCTGTGACAACAAACTCGAAGGCATTATCTACATTTAAGCGATCTTCCCATTTTTTTTCGATCTCCTCCGCATTATCTTCCTCACTGAAAATAACCACCTTGGTAGGCGTTTGTATCCCACCCGAAAAAAAGAGGGTCGCAAGGATACTTCCCATAATCAATGCAAGAACTAAAATTGGATTTCGTTTATCTTTAGAAAATTGTGCCCACAAAACAGACTTCATTTTGCTCCCCCCCTTTTAGGATACATCGCCAATCCAACTAACGTACATAATACAAAAAAGCCAACTAGCATTAAACTAGGCATTATTAAAGACGATACTTGTTGGTATTGAAGCCACTCCATCATCATTGACAGAGTTAAGCCATTTGGTGTCCATTCGCTAACCCTTTGCATCCAATCCGGAAATACATAAATGGGCACGAAGTTACCTCCAAGGACTGCTAATACCATTGCTATCACATTAAACACACCGTTTGCAGCATCTATATTGTGCATTTGTAAAGCAATAGAAGTGAATACCGCCGCTAAACCTGCAACCGCTAAAGCAAACAGTAACGTAATCACAGCAACTCCTAGCCAAAAGTCGAGGGAACGACCAGGAAATACATCTAATATCAAATGCGCTAAACCAAAGACGATACTGATTTGCAACCATGCTAAAATAAATGTTGATACCATTTTCCCGATCAAAAATAACATAGGATGACTATTCGTTACTAAAATTCGATCAAAAACTTGTTGTCTGATTTCTTCACCTGTTTTAGCCGCTACCGTAATGGAAAGGAATAATGCAAACAGGATTCCCATTGCAAGCGTGAAATACTGGGACATTGTAAAAGTTTCTCCTTCACCTAACTGCTCCACACCGCCTTGTGGTTGTACTACTTCCACTTCATTACTACCAGCGATCTGCTGCATGGCAAATTGATAATTCAAATTATCAATAAAACCGTTAATGATGTCATACATTGTCCCGTTGTTAGCCGTTTCTTCTTCCATTTTATAAGCAAGTGAAACTGCCGGCGGTTCTCCGGTGAAAGCCGCATATAAACTTTCAACTGTAAAGTCATTCGGGATTACTAACATTCCATCGATTTCACCTTGTTCGACTTGATCTATCGCTTCCGTTTCATCTAAATCGTGTATGGTAACCCAATTTTGTAAATCTTCACTCTCAAGAAAATTGGCTAAAGCTTCTACCGGATCTGCATAGCTAGCTTGTTCTGCAATTGCAGTAGCTTCCATTTCGTCAAAAGATCCCTCTTCAATCAACTTTTCCTGTAATGATTCCGTTACCTTCTCCTGATTATCTTGATTAACTAATGCCAAGTGTATATCGAGCGTGGCTTCCTCATTACTGTCAAACAACCCATCAAAGGCAAGATTGAGGACAAAAATGATCACAATCGGAAGCAAAAGCGCGACTACAAGTTCTTTACGATCACGTAAAAATAAAAATAAATCCTTTTTGATAAAACTTCCCACGATTACACCTCCTTAATCTCTCAATGTCCTACCAGTTAGATGAAGGAAAACATCTTCCAGACTAGGTGACTCTGTTTGAAAATTGAGCAATTGAATTTGATGACTGTCAGCTAAATAGACAAGCTCACTAATCAAATTGCTTCCTTTCTTTGCTATGACCTTAAGCTGCGAACTAGCTGTTTCCACCTTGCGAACACCTTCCAGCTTTTTTATCTTTTCCACAAAAAGTTCATCGATCATGCTTAATTCTAGCTTGATCGTATCTTCAGACGATAAAATACTGAGCAGCTCCGCTTTACTACCTGCCGCAATCACCTCACCATGATCCATAATGTAAACTCGATCGCAAAGCTGTTCGACTTCCTCCATATAATGACTCGTATATAAAATCGTTGTACCGTCTGTTTCATTTAATGATCGTACCGTTTCTAAAATATGACTTCTTGATTGTGGATCAATGCCGACTGTCGGCTCATCAAGAATTAATATTTGCGGTTTATGCAACAATGCAGCAGCAATGTTGACTCTTCGCTTCATCCCTCCGGAAAAAGTTTTCACTAAATCCTTTTGACGATCCTTCAACCCGACAATTTCCAGTGCATGTTGAATACTGTTCTCTAATTCCTTGCCTTTCAATTTATAAATCGAGCCAAAAAATTTTAAATTTTCATAAGCAGAAAGCTCTTGATAGAGAGCTAATTCCTGAGGCACCACTCCTAATACTCTTCTTATATCTGCTGGTTTGTTTACGGTATTGACTCCATTCAACTTTATTTCACCAGAAGTCGGCTTGATCAAAGTCGATATCATGGAAATCGTTGTAGATTTACCGGCACCATTCGGACCTAGCAAACCAACTGATTCTCCTCTATCAAGATATAAGTTAACGTCCTGTACCGCCTTTTTTCCCTTAAATGACTTACTAACATTTATCGTTTCAAGCATGTGTTTTCCTCCTTTTTTTCCTTTCTTACTATATATCGTAAATGAAAAAGACCAACGTCACTACTGACCCTGGTCATGAACTCTTCTTACATATATTACTTTAGTCATTTTTTCTGCAATCATACTAGACGATGGCGAATAGCATATATTGCTAATTGAGTCCGATCTCGTAATGCTAGTTTATCTAATATTTGACTAGTTTGATTTTTTACTGTACCTACTGAAAGTCCCAATCGTTCTGCAATCTCTCTATTATTCAGCCCTTCTCCAATACATTTCAGGATTGCTCTTTCTCTCGGTGTTAACGTTGGATCAATTGACTCTTGTTCTTCGGTTTTCAGTAATTCCGGAACCACTTTTGCCGCCACCTGATCTTGGAGGGAAAGTCCTCCTTTTATTGCACTCTTAATTGAGCGTATCAGTGATTCGGTATCTCCATCCTTCAACATATAACCGCTAACCCCCACTTTTAACGCATCCATAATATATTGATTATCATCAAACGTTGTCAGCATTAATATTTTCAAATGAGGGAAACGCGAGCGTAATACTTTTGCCGCTTCTATTCCATCCATCTCAGGCATGCGAATATCTAACACCGCAACATCGAATAACTGTTTTTCACACAACACTACAGCTTGTCTACCATTATCCGCTTCCCCGGTTACTTCTATTTCTTCATCCGTTTCGATCATTGCCTTTAACCCTTGTCGTACCATCACCTGATCCTCTGCTAACAAAACCTTTATCATTCTATCCTCTCCATTTTCGTTAATCGAATACTGCCGCTTACTACAAACTGCCGCTCATCATGATGTATATCTAGGGAACCGCCCACTTTTTCCAAACGTTCTCGCATCGCTTTTAACCCATACCCCTCTTCAAAAAAAGGACTCGTTTTGCCAGGATTCATCACTTCAAAGCGAAAAATACTACCCCCCGGTGTTTCAAAAGAGATGTGAGCCTCTCTTGTAGAACTATGCTTCATAATATTGGTTAGTGCCTCTTGTACAGCGCGGTAAATTGCAAATGACTGTTCGCCTGTCAATGATGCGGCAAATGCTCCGTGCTTTACCGAAAAATTGATTTTCATAAATCGTTCCACTTCTAACTTACGAATTAATCGGATGAGACCTTGTAAACCACCGACTTCAGTTTGTTTAAAGGATTTGACAGCTCGCCTCGTTTCTTCCAAACTTTGTTCGGCAAGTTCTTTCAATTTTTTGACCTTTTCTTGATCTTTTTCATTCACAGTTATACGAAAGGCTTCTAATTGCATTAACAAAGCAGTTAGTTTATGACCAACAGAGTCATGAATTTCATGCCCTATCAACATCCGTTCATCCTGCCTGGCATGTTCTTCCTCCGTAACCAGCTGCCTTTTCATCCTTCTATATTCATCTAATAAGGCATCGTTCTTTTCTCTGACCTCTATTTCACGTCTTTTTACAAGCTGAAAGTACAATAATCCGATCATAGTTAATAGGTAAAACAATCCGACCCATGCTAATTGGTTCGTGGAGAGGCTAGTTTGCAGCAGGATTGAGCATAACCCGACAAACTGAACCAACATTACAACCATACTTTGTAACAACGATAATCTAAAAACTGCTTCTGCAAGTACCAACGCTTGTACAAGTAACAAATATGGATTGAAATCCTGGTTTACAGGGTAAAAAATATGCAACAGTGTCAGTGTCTGTGTGCTGAATAATATCGTTTGTAAAAGCGATTTGTCTGCAAATAGTGGGAATAGGAACAAGATAATCAAAAACAAACAGAAACTGGACAACTGTTGTAAAGATAAAGTCAAATCCGATCCCCAAAAAGCTAATGGCCATACAAGGCAATGAATAGCGATCCACATAAAATATGTTTTATTCATATTGAAATACTCCTTCGAACATAACGATCATCCTTTGTGCCCTCATTATACTATGATTGATCATGCACCGCATCCGCGATTTAAAGGTTTTTACTGTTTTACTACCGTTGTTCCTGCTAATAAATCTGCTAAATGACGATGATCCTGACGTACAAGGACCATGATAATATAAAGAAATGCTAAAAACATCGAGATACTAATATAAACCATGGCTATCCAATTGAAATCATGATACATTCCATGAATAACTCCCATATGGCCTAGCTGCCACGGTAGAAATTTCGCAATATTGCGTACCGTACTTCTTATTTTGGGATAATCAGGATAGCTTACTTTTACCTTTTTGATTCTTTTGCCAACAGTGGAAGCGCGAGAGCCGCCTTCAAGAATCGAAAGTAGAATGATGACTGGAAGCACAGAGGTTAACGTTGCAATAAGTTGTGTTTGCCAATTTGAAAATGCAGGAATTCCATTAAAAGCGACCAGGTAGACTAATTGCATGATGCCGAAGAGTAAGATGAGATATGCACTGATACATAACCAGTCAATCAATAAAGCAATAAACCGTTGTTTCCTTGTAGCAACAGTTTGCATATAAATCCTCCTTAATAATGTGTGGAGTTTGTTGTTAGTGAAATATTTAAAGCTATCACACGGACATACAATGCTTAATCCATTATACTATTAATATGAGTACTATAGGGGGTTTTTTCACAATAAGAAAATCTGAGCAAAACCACTCTTTCCTTATAACTAAAAGCTAAAGATTTACCATTTCTCTAACATCGATTATGAAATACTTGAACAGCTTAACCACCGCTCCGGCTGCCCACTTCCCTTTCCGTGGGGTTTGTCCTTCAGCTAACTTTTTCGAGCAAAACCCACTTGAAAAAGTGGATCTTCAGGTCAAACAATTCCCACAGGAGTGAAAGTGGGCGGCCTTCGCTAAGTATTGTCCTACAACGCTAGCATGAAGTAATACGGTTGCTTTTATTATGGCAAATAGCAATTGTTCACTTTGTCCATTGTAAAAAGTCAACCTATTACTTCTGACAAGAGTTGTTGCACCTTCTCATAGCGGAGACTAATTACGGAGACTCCTGCGGGAATAGCACGAGCCGAAAATCCACTTTGCAAAGTTAGTTGAGGCAGTGCCCATATAAAGCGAAGTAATTAGTCGGAGCGTTGGCAAATAAACATAAAACATTTCAAAATAACTACTTCGCTTAACGCAGTCATTGCACTGATTTTATAACTTCTTAACTTATAAAAAGAAAGCTTGCAACACCCTGTTTAGGCGTGCTTGCAAGCTTTCTACTATTAATTCATAAATATTTCAATAGCGCGTTGATAATTTTGTTTCATCGCTTTTTTGGCGACTGCCGTTATATCATGATAAAAAATATGTTCCTTGTGGTTAACATAATGCTTTACTGCTTCAGCGCCTGCTTTGGCTGCATAGCTATAATAATTGACTTTCCTTACTCCTGCATTGATCACTTGAGTATAGTCCTCTTCTTTAAGGCCGGAACCACCATGCATGACAACTGGTTTACCTGTTCCTTGATAGATTTGTTGCAAACGGTGAAAGTCAAGCTTAGGCTCCTCTAAATAAATGCCATGCACAGTGCCAAACGCAGCAGCTAGTGCATCAATATCTGTTTCCGCTACAAATACTTTGGCAGTTTCCGGGTCGGTATAAATACCATCGCCTTTGTCGGAATCGTCATAGCTTTCACCGCCACCTATTGTCGAATCTGTCATCACTCCCAGTTCTGCCTCGACCGAAACATTTTGTTTCCTTGCATATTCTACCACTTTCTTCACTTCTCTTACATTTGCTTCAAAAGGTAAATGGGATGCATCAATCATGACAGAGGTGAAACCAATATCAATCGCTTGTTTGATTAAATCGAATTGAGTGCCATGATCCAGATGAACCGTAATCGGTACACTTGCTTTTTTGGCTAATTCTACTAAAATGGGTCCAATAAACTCTAGCGGCATTAGCTCATTATGAACCTCGGCATGCGCCAAAATAATCGGAGCTTTTAACTCCTCCGCTGCCTCAAGTGCTGCTCGGGCAGCTTCCAAAGTAGGAACATTAAAAGCACCAACTGCATAATTCCCTTTCTCCGCCATTTCTAGATTTTCTTTTAATGTAACTAACATGATTTATCCCCCTTATAGAAGAAAAGCATCTTCGCGTTTCTTCCAGTTATCATACATCTCTTTTAATGTTTGTATATCTTTCACACCGGAAGCACTATCTTCTTCTAACAAGGAGGAAGCAGCACTAGCGGTAGCTATTTTCATTGACTCATATAATGAATAACCTTTCTCCGCACCATAGAGAATCCCAGCTGCATACGCGTCACCTGCTCCAACCGTTCCTTTTATGCTATCTTTATTAATCGATAAAGATGGTAAACGATAAAATTCCTCCCCGTTATACCCAAAGCTAGCTTCAGGTGCGTGGATGACTACCCAATCTTGTACACCTATGCTTTTCATCTTAGTTAATGCTTTTTTTATATTGTTCACTAGTAATCTATCATTCTGTCCACGCAATGTTATTGCGGTACTTTTCCCAGCTTCATATTCATTCACAATGCAGTAGTTCGTATATTTTAATGCAGGTGGTACTAGCTTTTCATATCTATCTTTATTTTCACTTACGATATCAATGGAAGTTTGAATCCCTTCTTTTTGGGCGAGATATAATAGTTTAGCAAGCTTTGTCCCGTATTGCTCATCCTCTTGATCTAAAGCATCTAACAACAGGACATATGCAACATGCAAAATTTTCGCCTGGATATTTAAAAATGGAAAAGCATCTTCATTAAAAGAGGTAGAGTTTCCTTTATAGGTATAAAAGGTTCTTGTTTTATCGGATTCATCAAAGATAACATCAGTAAATGGCGTTTCTCCCGTAAACTGAACCTTACTCAAATCGACATTGTTATATTTTGAAAAGCCTTCATACAAATATTGTCCTTTCTCGTCTTCTCCAAAATAAGCAATGATTTCAATTGGAAGAGTCGGATCGATATGAGCCAAAGATAGTGAACAGTTGGAAACAGCTCCCCCCATTGACCGTTTCCTTTGCTCAATCGTCGTTAATTCTGATTTAGCTGGGTATCCATTTACTGATTTAATTTCATCAACCATTACCGTACCAGCAATTGCAACTCCCTTGCGCAATAATATCCCCCCCTTTCGGTATGAACAAACTTACAATTGATTCCGCTTCTTAATAACATCAGCGTATACCGCGATTAGAATCACCGTACCTTTTACGATATATTGCCAAAAGGAGCTGACTCCCATTAAATTGAGACCGTTGCTTAAAACACCGATGATAAGTGCACCGATTACAGTTCCACCGATCTTACCTGAGCCACCTGTCATACTTGTTCCACCCAATACAACAGCGGCAATTGCATCTAACTCCGCCATATCACCTGCTGTCGGCTGGCCAGAGAACATTCTCGAAGATAAAACGATCCCCGCAACACCTGCCATCAGACCGCTAAAAGTATAAGCGAAGATCTTGATCTTCTTAATGTTTATGCCGGCATATTTAGCTGCTTCCGGATTACCACCAACCGCATACATATATCTTCCTAGTTTCGTTTTATTCATTATGATATAAGCAATGATAAGAATAATGATTAAATAAAGGACAGGAGCTGGCAGAAATCCGCCAATATAACCAGAACCAATGTTATTGAAGGAATCTGACATCACTCTTACCGGTTTTCCGTCACTAAAAACATAAGCTGCTCCCCTGGCGATGTTCATTGTCGCTAAGGTGACAATAAAAGGAGGGATTATCGTAGTGGCGACTACATAGCCGTTAAATGCACCGAAAAGCATGCCGACTAATAATCCCGCCGCAACTGCCGCCCAGACAGGGAAACCTAACATTGCAATTAATAGCGTTGTTACAACGCCCGTTACCGCAATAATAGAGCCTACCGATAAATCGATCCCACCTAAAATAATGACCATCGTCATCGCTATCGCTAAATACATGTTGGTAGAGGTTTGTCTTAATACATTCATGAGATTGTTAGAAGACAAAAAATCAGGATTCATGATCGAAATAAAGGTACATAAAACAATTAATCCAATTAAAATCCCCATATTATCTCTAACAAACCCCGTAACAGCATGGCTGATTTTAAACCAGATCGATTCTTTACCATTTTCATAGGTTAATGGAGTCATCTTTCTCCACCTCCTGTAGCGTAATACATAATTTGCTCTTGTTTGATTTCGTTTCCTTCTAAAATATTTCCGACTTTTCCTTTATACATCACCACTACTCGATCACTCATGTTAATAACTTCTGGTAATTCCGATGAAATCATAATGATCGAAACACCTTCTTCAACTAGCTTTTGCATGATAGAGTAAATTTCAAACTTAGCGCCAACATCTACCCCTCTTGTTGGCTCATCTAAAATTAATACATTAGGTTTCGTAGCAAGCCATCTTGATATTAATACCTTCTGCTGATTTCCGCCACTTAAATTTCTTACCGTCTGCTTCGCATGGGGTGTCTTGATATTTAATTCATTAATATAGTGATCTACCTGCTGCTTTTCGACTTTATCGTTTACACGCAAGCCTTTTATAAATTTATCGAGAATTTTTATCGACATATTATAATCCACTGCTTTAGACAGGAATAACCCCTGATCCTTTCTGCTTTCCGGTACATATGCTAATCCTTGATTCATCGCATCATTAGGCTGTTCAGTTTTTACATGCTTGCCATTCAGTAGAATTTCCCCGCTATCATAGTCATCAATACCAAATATACACCTCATTAACTCTGACCTTCCTGCCCCTACTAAACCTGAAAAACCTAGAATTTCACCTTTCTTCAAATCGAAGCTAATATCTTTGATGACACCTTGCTTCGATAGGTGATGCACCTCTAATACGGTTTCGCTAGTCTTCCATCCTTTTTCTCGATAATAGATATTACTTAAGCTTCTCCCTACCATCATCGCTACTAATTCATCATTAGTTGTTTCCTTCGTCTTAACGGTTCCAACATATTCACCATCTCTCATGACAGTAATGCGATCGGTAATCTCAAATAACTCTTCCATTCGGTGGGAAATATAGATGATGCCTACCTGTTGCTTTTTTAAACTGCGAATAGTCTGGAATAATGCCTTTACTTCTTTATCGGTTAAGGAGGATGTTGGTTCATCCATAACAATAATTTTCGCTTCGAATGATACCGCTTTAATAATTTCAATCATTTGTTGTTGCGCTACCGTCAATTCTTTAATGGTCGTTCTTGGATTCAAATCCAGTCCAAATTCTGCTAAATATTTTTTCGAATCCTCTATCATTTTCTCCATATCAATAAAACCACTTTTAGTTAACGGTTCTCTTCCTAAATAAATATTCTCTGCTATCGACAAATAAGGAACGAGCACAATTTCTTGATGAATAATACTGATTCCATTTACTTGAGCATCGGTAACCTTCTCTATTGTCACTTTCTTTCCATCAACAAAAATGTCACCATCATCTGGCTGGTAGATTCCACCTAAAACTTTAATTAATGTTGATTTCCCAGCACCATTCTCTCCTAACAAAGCATGCACTTCACCAGCCTCCAGCTGTAATCCAACTTCTTTTAATGCGTTTACTCCTGGAAATGACTTGGTGATTCGCTTCATACTTAATAGCTCTACACTCATACCATCACCTCTTTTCTGGACCTTGTTAAGAAAAAACGAGCAAAATTCGCTCAGCCCTTATCACTAACTGTTAAAATTTTTCGCTTCCTCTAGTAGCCATTATGGAATTAAATAAACTACTTAACTACCGCTTCGGCTACCCACTTCCCTTTCCGTGGGGTTAACTTTTATGAGCAAACCCCGCACGTAAAAGTGGATCTTCAGGCCAAACGATTTCCACAGGAGTTGAAGTGGGCTGCCTTCGCTTTATACCTTTGCTACAACATTTGTAAGACCTAGCAACTTGGTTTATGATCCCAGTGGAAATGCCAATAGCTATAACATGAGAAATCACTAATAATGGTTAAAACCAATTTCGTGATGTCGCCTAGTTTCTGACGCTTAGAGGTTAACAAGAACCCAATTGTTTGGTAGAGTCCTGATTTATTGCCAGCTGTCCACCCCATATTCCTCCACATTCTCTTCGTTAATTAAAAACGTATCTACGGGTGTTCTCTCTTCGTAATCTTCACCATTTAAGATTTGATAGGCTACATCAACAGACATTTCTCCGATTGAAATCGGCGATTGAGCACCTGTACCTACAAATGGACCACCTTCTGCGATAGCAGCTTTTGCATCTGGTGAACCGTCTACACCGTAGATCGCAATATCCTGTATGTTATTGGACTTTGCCGCTGCTAAGGCACCTAGAGCAGTTGGATCATTCCCACCCATTATCGCAATGATGTCAGGGTGTGCCTGCAGAATATCTTCCGTAATATCAAGCGCAGTTTCCAAATCACCCTTGGCATCCTGTTGGGCAACAATTTCAAAGTCATGCCCTTCAATTGCTTCCATAAAGCCTTCAATACGATCATTAATCGAGTTCATGGTCGGACTGTCTAAAACTGCTATTTCTCCCCCTTCTGGGAACCTTTCTACTAAATCTTCACCTGCTACCTTTCCTGCATTCTTATTGTCAGATCCTACATAGGCTGTCACATATTCAAAATCCTTCACTTCGGTATCATAATTAATAATCGGGATATCTGCTTCTTCTAACATCACTAATGCAGGTCTGATTCCTTCCCAGTCAACCGGATTTAGAAAAATGGCATCAATACCTTGGGCAATCATGTCCTCAATCTGGTTAATTTGTAACTCAACCTCCATCGCTGGATTGGTTGTAATTAACTCATCACCGTTTGCTTCCACTTTTTCTCTAATGGCTTCTTCCAAAACTTGAAAGAAAGGATTGTTTTGTGTCATCGAAGTATAACCAAAAGTATAGCCATCCGTATTCTCTTCACCAGCATCATTTCCCGAATCATCCTCTCCATCACTTTCTGTGTCCCCATTACAAGCAGCTAACAACAAAACAAATAAGACCGATAATAACAACAATAATAAACCTTTCTTTTTCATAGCTTGACCTCTCCCTTATCCATTTTTTTAATGAATCACATCATGTGATTATTAACGTTATCATCCTATAATAAGAAGGTGTCACATATGACAAGTTCTACTCCTGCTTGCTCAATCTCATTTTTCTGATTGTCTGGTGGCATTTTCTCTGTAAAAATACGATGAATATCATGCAAATTACCGATTTTGTGGAGATAATTTTTTTCGAATTTGGAACTATCTATGAGAAGATTGACTTCATTCGATTGTTTGATCACTTTTTGTTTAATTTGAACTTCTAAGCTGTTCGAGTTTGTAAATCCCTTCTCTACTGAAAAGCCTGAAGCAGATAAAAAAGCCTTATCAAAATATAAATGATCTAAGTGAGATTGGGTAATTGGCCCAACTAAAGACCTCGTAGATTCTCGGTAAATACCACCTAACAAAATCTTTTCTTTGTTCGAATCATGAATGTTTGAAACAATATTCACTCCATTTGTGACAAGTGAAATCGCCAAACTACTTGATAAATAACGAGAGAAATGCGAAGTTGTTGTGCCAGCATCAATAAATATAGAATCACCATTTTGAACATATTGTGCTGCAACATAGCCAATCGATTGTTTTTCTTTCACATGTAATACATTACGGCGATTAAAGGTAATATCCGTATTAGCAGATAAGATAGCGCCTCCAAATGTGCGTTTTGCTAAGCCATAATCTTCTAATTTCTCTAAATCTCTTCTAATTGTCATTTCTGCTACATTGAATTTTTGAGATAATTCATTTACTTTTACATCATCTTCTGTTTTTAATAAGTTATAAATCTTGTATTGCCTTCGATTCAAGGATTTTTCCATTTTTTATTCCTCGCTTTGTTCGTTATTGTTTAAATCGAACATTTGTAAAACATTATGTATAAGGGAGAAAAAATATACTTGAAGGATATAAAAAATCATCTCCTGTTTCGAATTAGCAATGTAGGGAGTGCAAATAATTCTTTACACTTTTTTTATACTTTTCTAGTTAAATTATTTATACCTCCCACTTATTATAAGAATCATCAACATGGAAAGGGTGATAACATATGTCAGAAACAATTCTTAAAGCAACGAATGTGTCCAAAACATATGGCAAAAATAAAGCACTTGATAAAGTATCGATTGAAATTAAACGTGGGATGATTTACGGACTAATCGGAGAGAACGGCGCAGGGAAATCGACATTCATGCGCATGGTTATGGGATTGATCAAAATCGATGAAGGTGACATTGAACTATTTGGAGAAACAGGGAAGAAAGAAGTACAACGAGCTCGAAGAAAAATGGGACAATCAATTGAAACTCCAGCACTTTATCCAGAATTAACGGCTCGAGAAAACCTGAAAGTCCAAGCAGCAAATGGTGGTGTAAGTGAACGAGAGATTGATCATTTACTCCACTTAATGAATCTAAGTAATGCAGGTAAAAAGAAAGCAAAAAACTTCTCTTTAGGCATGCGTCAACGTTTAGCAATTGCTTCCACACTTATTACTAATCCTGAGTTCTTAATCTTAGACGAGCCGACAAATGGACTAGATCCATCGGGGATTGTAGAAATGCGTGAAATTATTCAGCGATTAGTGGCGGAACGCGGTATTACGGTCTTACTGTCCAGTCACTTGCTTGATGAACTTTCACAAGTCGCAACTCATTATGGTATTTTGCATGATGGAAAACTTATTAACGAACTTTCGAAAGAAGAGTTAGCCCATGAAACTCGTCAGTACATTGAACTAGAAACAACGGAGGTGCAAAAAGCAGTCGTTGTATTAGACGAATTAGAGATAAATGATTATGAAGTTGTAAATGGTACAAGTATTAACATCTATGAACGTATAGATGATGTTGCTAACATCAACCGTTCCTTAGTCTTAGCTGATGTGAACGTGTCACGGATTGGTACAACAAGACAAAAACTCGAGGAATACTTTTTACAATTAACAGGGGGAAATTCGCATGCTTAATCTTTTAACTGCTGAAAGAATTAAATTATTTCGAAGTAAAAAACTATGGATTGTTCTAGCTATTTTCACTATTCTTCCTATCCTGCAAGCCGTGAATAGTAAGATATCAGTAGATTATGGAAAGGAACTTGTCCAAGTTGTCGATACAGTTATCAATGGAGCAACAGGGGTTCTAATGACAGAGAAAAACGGATTAACTGTTTTACTTGTTATTAGTGCTTTTATCTGTTTTTTTATTGGAGAAGAATTTCAAAATGGAACGATACGAAATGCCTTGTCTTTAGGACGTAGTCGCACCCATTATTATCTATCAAAATTTGTGATGGCAGCACTCCTATCACTGATTGGGACGATTGTAATGACCGTGGTTGGCATCATAAGTTTTACCGTAATATTTGAGTTTGGTGAAGTAGCTGAAATTAATCATTACTTTATCTACGCTATCAAATCCTTTAGCACGCTTTATTTATTAATTTTGGCGAATGTCTCCATTTATGTGACGATTAGTTTTCTAACCAAAAATAGTGGTATCGCACTTATTTGGAGTTTCCTATATACCATTGCGACAGGGTTTCTTCCGGATATTTTTCAACAAACTACACATTTTAAGCATGTGACATACTGGTTTTCTGAAGTGTTTTTGTTCTATTCTGATTTTGCCAACCCAGCAGATATTGCGAAATTTCCTGTGATGGTATTGGTCAGTCTGATAACCATTGTGGTATCATCAACAATAGGAATCTTTCTTTTTAAACGAACGGACATAAAGTAGGTCGATAAGTATGGCTACAATATTAATTATGGAAGACGATAGTGCCATTCATTCACTGATGAAAGACGCACTAGATTTACATGGTTTTACAACATTAAGTGCGTATTCAGGTACGGAAGGGAAGTTACTTTTTTCGCAAAATCAAGTGGATCTAGTTCTTTTAGATTTGATGCTTCCAGGGATGAATGGCGAAGAATTTCTTCAAGAGATACGGCAGAACTCCACTATCCCCGTTATTGTAGTTTCAGCAAAGAATGATCAACAGTCAAAATTAGAACTACTGACAAATGGGGCAGATGATTACATTATTAAGCCATTTGATGTGAAGGAATTACTTGCACGAATTGACATTCAATTACGCCATGCATCAAAAGCTTCAATAGGTAATAGGAAAGAGATTCATTATCAAAATATCAGTGTCAATTTGGATACGCGTGAAGTGAAAGTGAATGACCAAATCATTCACCTTACTGGGCGTGAATATGCTATTCTTTTACTTTTTCTAGATCATCCACAGAAAGTATTCAGCCGTGCCAATATTTATGAAAGTGTATGGAATGAAGCTTTTTTTGGTAATGATAAAACAATTAATATGCATATCAGTAATTTACGAAATAAATTAAATGAAAAAAATACTAATTACATCAAAACAATATGGGGCATAGGCTTCAAATTTGATTAAGGAAAGGGGCGTGAATGAAATGTGGGGATGGATATTTGTCTTCCTAGCATTGGCGCTCCTTGTTTATCTTTATTTTCTAAAACGGGAATTAAGAAAACTGAAAGAAGAGGTTAAAGAAATGCCAACTCGTGCTAGTTTTGGCAGTAGGCTCTCACTTGCTTTTCGTGATAAGGCCTTGATGGAATTGATCGATGAATGGAACCAAATAATTGATGCTTTCGAGGAGAAAAATCTCCAAGCAAAGAAAATAGAAGAGAATGTGAAATTATCCATCGTAGGTCTTTCACATGATTTACGCACACCTCTTACTTCAATTAAAGGATATGTTCAACTTTTGGATGCAACCACAGACCAAACCGAGAGAGCACGCTATTTATCGATTATCGAAAGTTCTGTCAAACGATTAATTGAAATGACTGACCATTTTTATGATTTAGCACGGATTGAAACAAATCAAAAAGAAATCAGCCTAACTTCCGTTTCCCTAGCCAGTTTAGTGGAAGAAAACTTCTTGTCTTATTATGAACAATTGGAAGAAAAGAACATTGAACTGCATTTTCCTGAACAAATAATGGACCGACAAATTATTGCCGATCCATTAATGCTTACGCGCGTTATTCAAAATATCGTACAAAACATCATTCGTTATGCCAAAAGTAAAGCGGTTATCTATTATAGAAACGAAGATGACTATATCGTTTTTATTGTAAAAAATGACATCAAACCAGATAGCAAAGTTGCCGTGGAAAAAGTATTTATGCGCTTCTATACAGAAATTACTAGCAGAACAAATACAGAAGCAAGTGGGATTGGTCTGTATCTGTCTAAGAAACTGGTGGAAAAAATGGAAGGAAAAATGGATGCAGAGATTAATAATGGTTGGTTTATTCTTCAAATCCATCTTCCCATTAATAGAATATAGATTTAATTATTTGGGCAAATGAGTTCGAGAATATTTCAAAAAGTGTGGAAAGGCATTATCTAAATGTGTTGATTATTTTATGATTTTCACCATCTATAAGCGCCTTCACAAGTATTAGCCTGTGGTTCATAATAGCAATGTTCCTTGTATTGTCCTGAAAATGGTTGACCATACCATGAAGAAGGGCATTCACCATATGGATTAAAATACCAAAGAGAATATTTGGAAGGATGCTCTCTCCAGTAGTCTAACGTTTGTTTGGCCAATCTTTTTTCTGCACTTCTTGCTCTATTATAAAAAACATTCCCTTTTTGTACTGCTTCAAATGAATAATTTCCACCTTGTACTTGATAAATGACATTCGGTATGGTCCTTAAACCTTCAAAATCTAAACAGTTAGCTTTTAGTCGATTTACAATGACATTACCTACCATAAGCATCCCCAGTTTTCCTTCACCTTCTGCTTCTGCTCTCATCATCCTCGCCATTAAAGCTACGTCACTGTCAGTATATTTTACTCTTGCCATTTTCATCACCTCTAAGAGAAGTGTATGAAAGAATCCTGTAAAAATGTAGACTTTATATAATAAGTTTAGACTTTTCACCAATCATTTTAAACTTGAAAATCTTTGATTCACTTTTCCCTTTTGTTAAAGTAAAAGCAACTGGTTTCGGCAGAATTTACTTTAATTTCCCAAAGAAAACTATACGCTGGTATTTGTGAATAAGTAACTCAAACTGGTCCGGAGCATTACTAAAGCATTCTCGGTAGTTGAAATATGCTTTAGTAATACAAGTGTAATGGATGGACTCAAAATTAGTTATTCTTCTTTATTTACCAGGATAGAATAAGCTCCACTAAACATAGCAAATAACAGCCCCGTAATAGGAAACACAATCCAATTAATATACCATAGACCATAAATGAAACCACTTATCAAGAACACGATTACGGCTAATGGCCAAATTATCGAAGCTACGGCACCAATGACACGATCTTCATCTTTTTCTTTGGTTCGTTTTGCACCCCCTTTTAAAAGTTTATCGTATGCGCCGTACATATTACCAAAATATACGAATAAATATACTGCAACTGCGACAAGTGCTAACATAATAAACACACCAAAGTTAGCCATATTTTCATTAAAAGCAATCATGCTAAGAAGAACTGCTGGAGATAGTATAATTAGAACAACTCCAACAATCATAATGATCGTAAACGTTGGCTGGTAAGCGTCATTCATTGTTTTTATTTTACTTTTTAAATCGATTGGTAAATCAAAATTCCCCTTTACACTAATATATTTATACTTATCTAATTGCATTCCCGCATAGATAAATAAGCCAACCGCAGTAGCTACACATAATAATAGTAAAATTACTCCGATATACATTCCTGTTTCCACAGTCAAGCCATTCATGTATCCATTTTCAAATAAACCTAGTAAAAGCACAAACATGGCTGAACCGAAAATACACAAAACCGCTCCTATTCCAATCCATTGACCCGATTTTTTACTTACCTGAAGATAATCCTCCACCTCTTGCTCCGTTAGTAATGGTTGTTTCGCAACATCGCCTTCTTGCGAAATGTCGAACTCTTCGATGATTTCGTCAATATTACCGAATTCAGAAATAACAACCCCTATTGCCTCATTATCCGTTTTACCAGCTTGCTTTAATTCATGATACTTCTCTTCCATATTAGCCAGAAGTTCATCCCTTAACTGCTTCATTTCCGTAGACTTCGGTAATGAAGCAAACATATTATCGACGTAATTAATAATGGTATCCATTATAGATAATCCTCCCTAATAAATTGGTTAATAACTTCCTTTGTTAACTCCCATTCTCTACACTTGTCTTGATAATAAAGCAATCCTGATTCGGTAATTCTATAATACGTTCGCTTTTTTCCAAAGGTTTGCTCTCTATGAAAAGATTCAATATAACCCTTTTTCAGAAGACGATTAAATGCTGAATAAAGGGTGGTTTCCTTGATGACATACTTATCATCAGATAACTCTTTGATTCTTTTCGAAATTTCATATCCATAGGACTCTTTTTCTAACAATAAATAAAGAATAATCGTATCATTGTAGCCCCGAATTACATCACTACTAATCAAAAAGTTGATCCCCCTTCCCACATTCCAATTTACTTCATCTGTCGTAGTAATTTCAGTTTATCACAATTACTACGACAGGTGAAGTAAAATTTTCATTATATCCGTATAGGCTTGACCAGATCCGAAGTTACCCTTAACTAAATGAGAACTACATCGAACCGTTAAGAAAAGCGCAGAGCGTCCGCTTAAAAACGTAGCGACTGGAAGCTAACTAATCAACTAAGATAAAGGAATCACTGAGAAAGGCGAACCGATGATGACTTATCGTAGGGCGATCCATAGTTTTTGGGTGCTCGGAGCTAGACTGCGAAGTAGCTTAGTTGCAAAGTTAGCAGGACTTCTCTTCCAGGGATATCTCTTTCTGTTCCGAGGATACCTCTTTCCCTTCCCTGGATATCCTTTGCTGTTCCGGGGATATGCCCTTCTCTTCCCTGGATATAGTCGTTTATCCTCGGAAGAGAATATCTTTTCCCTGGAAGAGAAGCCTTTTTCCTCGGAACAGATCGGCGCTTCCGGGGATATCTCTTTTCCATATCTTCGTTACTTAGCAGTTTATGTATTATTAAGAAAAACCGACAAAGCCCACCCAATCCTTGTCATTGACCAAAATAATATATCGATGGTATAAAGTATTTATTTTGAGATGGATATTGGGCGTTACAATCGCTGCGGCTTGTCCACTTCCACTCCTACGGGATGATTTTCGACTAAGATCCCGTGGAAAGGGAAGTGGACAGCCGCAGCGATGGTTTCCTGTACAAGCTATTTCAAAATGGCTACTCTGCTTACAAATGCGTTGATACCGCGGATTATATACTTTCTTTACTTATAAAAAAAGCCTATTACATCACTAAAAGTGACACAATAGACTTCCGCTTTTATCTCGGGTTCCGACACATTCCCGGAATTAAGAAAATATCGACAAATAGCCAAATCCATAGCACGACTAATGGAATCCAGCCAATTAAGAGCCAGGTAGTCCCCCATCCTATGATGCCTAGTAGAAGCTGGGTGATCCCACTCCCTACACGACCTGTGTAAAAACGATGCAAACCGATTTGTCCGAAGAAAAACCATAATAAATATGCAATAGCTAAGTTTCTTTCCTTCATCATCATATTAACTCCTCTCGATTACGATAACATGTACTTGTTAATTTTATCATGTTAGGTCCATTATAGTGTATGAAAAATAACGACTAAGATTTTATCATAATTTTGGAAATTGGATAACCTAACATATTGGCATTTGAATCATTAGTTATTTAAACTGAAATATAATATAAGTAAATTTTTGTTTTGCCCGTATCTTTCTATCCTCCTAATTAGTTATATAAGTAGAGAGGTTCCAAAGGAGTGAATGCAATTGCATGTCAACAGACGTTTTTCTGCCAATGAAGGATGTTATCACATGGAAATAGAAAGACAATTTCATCAATTATATCCAAAACTGAAGAAATATTCATATTTTTTAGCTAAAAATAAATGGGATGCCGAAGATCTTATACAAGAAACTTTCTTTAAAGCGATGAAACATTATCATTCATCTGAAATAAGTGCAGCACTTTTGAATAAAATTGCTTACCATGAATGGATGGATACCGTAAAAAAAAGAAAGGTTGAGGTTTTTAGAACATCGGAAGAGAAATCAAAAGAAGACCCAGCGTGTAAGACAAATCGATTGATTGATTTAGCGAAGTTATTAGTGAATCATTTAACGCCAAAACAAGCAGTTATTTTCATGCTTAAAGAAGCATTCAGCTATCAATCAGGGGAAATAGCTGATTTACTGGATACAACCAAAATGGCAGTCAAATCCACTCTGCACAGAGCAAAAAAAAGATTAAACCATAACACTTCCCTGCAGTCCATCGATTCATTTTGGCAGGAAGAAGAAAGAAAGAAATTGTATGACTTGTTATACCGATCCCTTCAGGCAGATGATCCGGTTATATTGATTGATTGTATTTCCACCTTACATTCATTGGCGGAAACACCTTTGCTTGCGAAACCAACGCATTCATATTCACCTCTCAATATGTATTCTATGGCCGCATAGAAAAGGAGGAAATGATATGGCTACGATTCCATATGTCATTGAACAATCAAGTCATGGAGAACGTTCCTATGATATCTACTCACGTTTATTAAAAGATCGAATTATTATTATAGGCGATGAAATTAATGATCAGGTAGCGAATATTGTAACAGCTCAACTATTGTTTTTGGAAGCTGATAATTCTGAAAAGGATATTTCCATTTATATTAACAGCCCAGGTGGTTCCACATCTGCAGGATTTTCCATATTTGATACAATGGAGCTTGTCAAACCAGATGTTAGAACAATTTGTACCGGGATGGCTGCTTCTTTTGGAGCCTTGCTGTTGCTTGCGGGGACGAAAGGAAAGAGATATGCACTTCCTAATAGTGAAATAATGCTGCATCAACCTATTGGTGGAACAAAAGGGCAGGCAACAGAAATTGAAATTACGGCTAGAAGAATCTTAAAACTCAAAAGTCACATTAACGAAATAATCTCAGAACGTACAGGTCAATCCGTTGAAAAAGTAGCAAAAGATACAGAGCGTGATTATTTCTTAAGCGCACAAAAAGCTATGGAATATGGGATCATCGACCAAATTATTAAGAAGAAAAGATGAGCCAATAAGTTGTAGAAGGGCGTTTCATTTAAATGCTCTTCTACCGATCCATTTCTTCTTGCAGAATGCTTACAATATTATATTTAATGACAATGTGTTCAGTACCTCTAAATACTAGTGTAAAAATAAAAAGGCTTAACTTATTCTAGATGATAAGCCTTTTTATTTATTTTGTATTATACCCTTCATGCGGAAAACTCCCGTACATGCAGAGAGCTACTACACCCCTAATTTTTTGTAGAAAAGATAACTAGATTCTTTACTTTATATCTTAATATACGATATAATCTTATAAAACGATATAAAGAGGTGGTTTTATGAGCAATAATATCTCCCTATTAAACCAATATTGGACTGACATCTATTTTTATTTACACTATCCACATAAAGAAAAAATTTCTCATCAAGTAGTACGTATCCTTCAACTTATAGATAAACGAAAAGAAATAGGAGTTGGTGAAGTTGCTTCCCACCTGAATGTTTCACACAATACGGCATCTGAGCACGTTAAAAGAATGATTGCTAAGAAATATTTAAAAAAGGAAAGAGCTACAAAAGATGAGCGAAAAGTAATTCTGTCTTTAACAAATTTAGGTGAAGAAGTTTTATATCGAAACACCAGTCTGGATGAAAAGAAATTAGAACACGTGTTAAATCAATTGAATGAAAATGAAAAAAGTTTAATAGAAAATGCCCTAAAAACTTTGAGTGAGCGAGTAAAACAATGTATGTGATATTGAAAATTATCGTTTCAGCTGTCGTTATTGGGATTGTTACAGAAGTTTCGAGAAGACTTCCGTCCTATGGAGGAATAATAGCGGCTCTTCCTTTAGTAAGTTTACTTAGCATAATATGGCTGTATGTTCAAGGAGAAGAGACAACAACTTTAAGTAAGTTTGCGTTAGGAGTTCTTTGGGGATTTCCGGCAACTGCCGTTATGTTAATAATCGTGTATATCGCATTACAAAATGCAGTTCATTTATTTATTTCAATAGGTTTAGGTGTATCTGGATGGTTAGTATTTCTATTCATTCAAGATCTAGTTTTAAAGCACTTACTACAATAGACGAACTTTTGTCTAAAAGTTCGTCTCACAAAAGATCGTTCTGTTCCTTAACGAAGAGAAAAGGAAACGAACTCTTATATTTTACAAGAATAGTAAAAGAGTCCCTTCAATTTGAAGAAACCCTTTTGATTAACCATATTTATTCAATTGGTGACAACTCATCTTCTGTTACCCATTTATGATTAGTAACTTCTTCACCCGTCGTAGTCAAAGTGAAATCAATCATATATACAGTGGTATCAATCGCTGAGTCAATTTCGGCGGTTGCACCATCCATACCTTCCATATGAGCTGCATTTATGGTTGCTTCATCTCCAATTTCTAAAGGTTCTTCACCGACATCTTCTAATTCTTCATGAATGACCCATTTGTGATCTGTAACTCTATCACCACCATTTGTTGGTGTGTAGGACACTGAATAAACTGTAGTATCGTATGCACCAACAATAGTTGCTTCTGCACCATTCATACCTTCCATATGTTCTGCTTCAATTATAGCTTGACTGTTTACTTCATAAGCTGGATTTTCGGCTTCTTCTAATTGTTCCGGAACCTCACCTGACCCTGACATATTCATTTCGGAATGATCATGATCCATATCTTCCTTTTCAGCTTGTCCTTCAGATTCCATGTCCCTTTCTTCTGTATTTTGTTCTGTTTCAGTGCCTTCTGGATTTATTTCCTCTGTTTCATTAGCGCAAGCAGCTAATAAAAGGATTACAAATAAAGAAAGTAGTGAAGTTGTTATTTTTGTCATTGATATCCCTCCATTACATTAGTTATCTATACAGTGCCCTAGAAAGTTGCAGATTATGTGTAGATTGCTTGTATATATTAAGAATATTTATTTCTGCGATACAAATGACCAACCACCAAGCATAACAAGACTACCGAAAGGAGAACGAATAACAGATAATTTATTTCAAAATTATCTTTAGTTTGACTATTTTCTTTATTAGAATCTTTTCCTGCCTGTGATTTACTGTCTGTTGTTGCTTTTGTTAGATTATATGATTGGATAACTTTTTCCTCTTCATTGACAATACTCAATTTTCCATCTCGAGTTACCTGCTTTTCGATTTGATCATTTAAAGTGTGAGTATATGCTCGTTTTTCAGGATTTATATATTTGTCTCCATCTAGAGTAAATGAAGTATCTTTATCAATATAAGATGTTTTGTAATGATCAAATCCGTAGTCTAATAGTTTGATAGTATCATCATATACCCCATTCCTTTCATTACTTTTCAAAGTAATCACAATTAAACTTAAATCCTCATCTTCTGCTGTTGTTGCTAGCGTATAACCAGATTGATGAACAAAACCATTTTTTCCTCCGGTGATATTTTCATAAGGGATTTCTCCCTTTACTAATTTGTGATGAGTTATGATGGTGGTATCCCATGTCTTTCCATCCCATTCCATTTCTTTCGTACCAAAGATTTCTTCAAAGGTTTCGTTTTCCATAGCATAGTTCGTTATTTTGGCTAAATCTTCTGCTGTGGTAACATGTTCAGGGTCAAATAAACCGTGTGGATTCTTGAAATGAGTATTTTGAACACCAACCACATTTTTAAGATAATGATTAATATCTTCCGAAAATTGTTCTTCACTACCGCTGAGATGCTCAGCAATCGCTACTCCTGCGTCATTTCCAGAATTAATTAATAAGCCTTTAATCAATTGTAATAAGGGGACTTTTTCACCTTCCTCCAAAAAAACGGTGGTACCTTTTACATTTTTAGAACTTGCATTACTGCTAATCGTTACCTTATCATTTACATTTCCGTTTTCAATGGCATAGATTGCAGTGGCAATTTTCGTAAGACTTGCTGGATACATTTGAGAGTTAGCGTTCTTTTCATAGAGAACTTGTTCTGAATCTGCTTCCATTAATATGGCTGCTTCACTTTCTATATTTGGCGCGTTATTCGATTCGCCATGAACTTTTGAGATAAAAATAGTATTTATTATCATTAGTGCTGCTATACATAATGCGAATTTTCTCATTTCTACTCTCCTAATATAGCTATTCATACATCTATTATAAAGATAAAATATGATGAAAATGTGCAAATCTATCATTTGTAACATTAGTTTAAAATAGTATATAAATTGTAATATACTATTTTAAACTGGTAACCAACCTAAACCTTTTATTAATTGGGGAAATCATATTTACCTTTACTTGTTTGAGATTGTGATACTTTGGACTTCCTATGTTTTCTTGCCAATGTTCGTATTCACCTGACTCAAGCGTAATTTTGTCACTTCCTGACAATAGAGTTAAATCATTACCTTCCCAAAAATATGAGTGGTCACCAATTTTTTTCAACCCTTCTCCTTTCAATTTGTCATTCAGTCTAAAAAGAAATTCTATTTGAACAAATACATCCGCGCTATCATCAGTTAAAACACGAATAGTCCAATCATTACCTTCTCGCACTATATCAATGGTAACTTCAAAGGATTGGTTATGTGTTACGTTTCGATATTGATGTGGTAGTAAATACCATATTCCTTTGTGCTCACTATTTTTAGGTAGATATTGACCAGGAATCGGACCAGTATATCCCTTATCTAACACTTTCGTTAGTCGATAACCGTGTTTCATTTGCTCGAGTTCATCAAAGTCTACCAATCCCGGGGAAAAGCTCGTATACATTTTAATACCTAATATTTCTGCTTTACCGTTACGCAAAGAGAAAAAAGAAGGGTTTTTCGTCATTATGGTTGCGCTAATATCTTCATTACGGTACCTTACAATGGGTGAACCAAAGGAAGTATGCATGCTGCTATGCTCGATACGATTTTCATAACCAACGCTTTCCAAAGCCTTTATATTTTCCTTTATTGGATAATCACCGTTTATAACTTTTTCATAAACTTTTGGTAGTTCAGCTTTTCCTATATTCTCATCCTGAATAAATGGGAATGATAGATAACCTAGCAAAATATGATTGTTTACAGGTCCCATCTCAGAAACAGTTTCAATTGCTAAATCTGCCATTGCTTGAAATACAGGATTATGATCATGATGAGCCATCAATCGGTAAATCAAATGATAGGGAGACAAATCATAATGATTACCTAAATCCTGCCTGCCAGAATACTCTGTTACTATTTCACCGTTTGGATGCACTAGATAGACCATCATCTTCAAATTATTGCGTACATGATCCAGTAACTCCATTTTATTTAATAATATAGCAGTGTGATAAAGACTGATATCGCTAACAGCGTTATATATACCATTACTTCTTTCGGTCCATTCTCCATCCTTAGTTATATCTAAGCCTTCATTTAGCCATTCTTCTGCTCTTCTCACCAATCTCTTATCATTAAAAATATGATAAAGATTTGCTAGGGCACAAGTTAATACCCATCGATGATTTGGCGTGTGGCAGCCCCCGGTTAACATTGCTGGCATAGATCTCTTTAAGAATAAATATAATTTCGATGCTAACATTTTTGATCCATCTTCCTCGAGTAAATGGTAGATTTGCGAGAACCCAGTTACAACAAATCCGGTATCAGGTGGTGAATGATAATTAGTATAACCAGGTGATATCGTCCCGTCATTATGTTGCATGGTTAGCATATAATCTAATGCATAGTCTATCCTATTTTTTAACAGCTTGTCATGGTAGTATCTAGATTCAGGATTCACATATGCGGATACCCAACTTGCTATCACACTACCTGTTCCAACATGAGTGGGACTAGGAATCCCAGTATGTCTGTCAATAATCCCACCAAAATAGCGACTTCTGGACTTTAATATTTGTCTTTCCAAAAAAGTTGTTGTGATGACATCATTTATTTTGATCAGTTTCTTAAAAGCTTTCATGCATAAAACCTCCTGATTTGTAATCTTCACCTATCCTTTTAAACCCGAAGTAGCACTTGTATCCATAATGTACCGTTGAAAGACGATAAATACCAAAATCATTGGTACTAATGAAATAATTGAAGAAGAAAGTAATAGCACCCAATCAATATTGTCTGCTCCAACAATACTTCTTAAAGCGATTTGAACGGTATATTTATTAGGATCACTTAAAACGATCAATGGCCATATGTAATCATTCCATCTCCATTGAAAAGAAAAAATAGCTAAAGTTATCACAACAGGTTTTGCAATCGGTAACATTAAATTGAAAAATATTCTCCCTTCATTTGCTCCGTCTATCCTAGCAGATTCTATTAGATCATTAGGAACAGTTATAAAATATTGCCGGAACATGAATATTCCAGTGGCAGTATTGATCGATGGGATAATTAAACCGGCTAGGCTATCATATAAGCCCAACTCCAAGATAACGGAAAATGTTGGAGTCATGATCACTTCTGTTGGGAGCATTGTAGTAGCCAACATACATATGAAGAATACATGTAACCATTTATAGTTGTATTTTGCTAATGCAAATCCACAAGTCGCACTGGCCAGCACGGTCAATACCGTTGTTACTATAGCTACGATCAGTGTGTTGGCAAAATACTTTATAAACGCCATTGTTGCCCATGAGTATACATAACCATCTATGGTTGGGTTTTCAGGCAAGATATTTAACGGATAGGAAAACAATTCACTACCAGGCTTTAACGAGCTGAGCAATAACCATATAATAGGAAAAAGGTACATCAATGCTACGATGACAAGTGCTGTTGTTAACATTACAGTGGAAAATCGATCATTCAGCTTAGTCATCTATTTTTCCCCCTTTAGCAAAACGGAATTGTAGTAAGGCAATTACTAGAAGTACTACAAATAAGACCATAGAGGCTGCACTAGCATATCCTATTTTCAATTGATCAAAACCTGTCTCATAAATATATTGCACAATAAAAGTAGTATCTGAACCTGGTCCTCCATTTGTTAAAGCTTGGACCATCGGAAATTCTTTCATTAAGTTAAACACAGCCAAAAGTATGACTAAAAAGGAAGTAGATCTAATGGAAGGTAATGTAATGTGCCAAAATTTTTGCCAAGCTGTACCACCATCAACATCTGCTGCTTCATATAGAGACTTGGGAATACTTATCAAAGCACCTATAAAAATCAGCATATTAAAAGCAGTTCCTGCCCATGCAGTTGCAAATAAAACTACCAAAAAGGCGAAATTGCCATCGGAAGACCATGGTATTGGATTGCCACCAAGTACTTGGATCATAGAGTTTATAAACCCAAAGCTTTCACCGAACATCCATCGCCAAAGGATACCAACTACAATCGGTGAAACTAACCAAGGGAAAAAGAATATCATCTTTGCAACATTTTTCCCTTTTGTATATTTGCTTACAAGTAATACTGAAATAAATAGCGACGTTACATATATGAAGGGAACTCCTAACAACGTATATAAGAATGTCCTAAACAGTGCTTTATAAAAACTCGGATCTTGAAATAGATTAATATAATTATCAAGACCAACGAATGTCGCTATATTACCGTTATATTCTGTAAAGGAATAGTAAACACCTAATAATGCCGGCCAAGCATAAAATAATATAAACAGTACCAAATTAGCAAAAATAAATAAAAAAGGCCATTTTTTCACACTACACAACCTCCTTCATGCGGAATAATCCGTAATAAATAGCGACCATTCTGGTGGTCGCTATTTGAAAGTGTTATTCTACGTAAGCATCTGTCATCTCTTTTTTTACATTTTCTAAGGTCTCTGCTACGCTTTGCTCATCATTCAATGTTTTAATCATTTCATCTGCCAAGGTACTAGCTAAACTTCTTTTTGAAACCAATTGTTTTCGAACAAGCTCATTTCGCTGCTGACTGGCAATTGGATCAGAAGCAGCAATCTCATTTTGATAAACAACATATGCTTCCGGAGCAAGTTCATATTCTATTTCTGCATCTTCCTTTACAGGTAAATAACCTCCATATGTTGCTAACTCTTCATAATTCTCTTTTTGATACAACCAATCAATAAATTGTTTTGCTTCCTCCTCTTGACCAGATCCTTCAAAGCCAACCAAATAGTTTCCACCAAGATTGGTAGCTCTAACATCTTCATATGGCATATAAACAGCTTCCCATTCAAAATCTTCTATATTCGAAGCAAAATCTGTAATTTGCCATGACCCTGACATATAAACAGGAACTCTTCCACTTTTGAACATCGAAGAAGCGTCTTCACCTGCTGTCCATACAGACTTTGGCATGATGGTATTATCATTTAATTCAACAAATTTTTCTAGTGCATCTTTTGTTTCCTCATTTGTTGTATATTGATCACCATCTTGGTAAAAACCTTTACTACCATGTTGGTATAAGAAAGCATTCAGTCTGTGTTCGGAATCATCCATTACCATACCGTATTGTGCATCCGTTTTTTCCAATATTTCATTTAATGATGATACTAATTCCTCCCAAGTCCAAATATCATCTTCACTAGTTGGATAACGGACACCTGCTTCTTCAAACAAATCTTTATTTACAAACATACCAACTGCTGTAAGGTCTACTGGAGGAGCTACTAATTCATCATCAACTGTTATCCCCATATCAACCATCACATTATTATCTTCTGCAATTTGGGATAGATCGATTAATTGCCCTTCCCATGCCGGATTAAACCCTGTTACACGAGCTAATGCAGGTGGATCTCCTGCTCGAATCATATTCGTGATTTTAGTTACCATATCACTGTATGGAACATCTACCACCTCTATTTCTATTCCCGTCTCTTCCGTATATTTTTCTGACATTTTTGTTAATGCTGAGCCTTCTATAGTATCCCCAGATACATAAAATTGCATCTTCTCTCCGTTTGAATCATCACCTGAAATAGAATCAGCAGCAGAATTTCCACATGCAGCCAGAAAAATGGATAAAATTAAAAATAATAAAACGAATCTTTTTTTCATTCATATTCTCTCCTTCTTTCAGTTTTATCTAATAAAGTTGCGAACCCTTTTTCTTATATCCCTATCAGGTAAACGCTTACTTTTGTTTTAATAGGTGAAAATTTATTCGCAAATATAATTATCAAAATTATTCTATAATATTTCCTGCATCAGGAGTGAAAGGTAATTCGTAATCTTCATATCGTACCATTGTCGACATTCCCTTCATTGCATGTTGTAGCTTATGACAATGGTACATCCAATTGCCAGGATTATCTGCTTCAAAAGCTATTTCATATTCAGTATCAGGCATTACTAGTATAGTATCTCTACTAATAGGTGAACCTTCCAAATCCTCTCCATTACGAGATATTATTTCAAAGAAATGTCCGTGTAAATGCATCGGATGTGGCAAAGGGGTATCGTTAGTCAACGTAAGCTTAACAATGTCACCTTTATTCACCCAAATAGGCTCGTACTCCTTAGGATAAACGCTATTATTAATAGTCATTGAGCCATCTTCCTTCATCCCTAAATCTGATCGGTATTCCTTATCAAATTGTTTAATGTCAGTAAATTTTCCTTTTTTATATTGTCCGTAATCTAAAATGTCTATAGGTTCAACCGAATCATCTATAATAGTCTTCTCCACTTCAATACTATTATCACCGCTACCTACAGATTCAAACTCTATTACTGTATTATCTGTTAACCACATATCTGCCATTCTTTCGATTACAATATCCTGATTTTCGTCATATATAAATTCCACATCATACCGCTGTCCAGGACTAGTTAATAAGGATTTATTAGTAAAAGTTTCGGGTTTATTAATTGGTTGACCATCTGTATGAGTGATTTTAAATTTTGTACCAGAAAACCGTAGTGTATAATCATAATTTCCAACATTAATGAACCGTAGTTTAACAAGATCTCCATCTTTAACATCAAGGGGCTCTATTTGGTCATTCGTTTCACCATTAATCGTAAACGTATCCCATGCTTCTACAGGCGCCTCTACTGTTGGATAATTTCCTCCTAAAACCTCATCATACAGTTCTTTATCACCGATCCAGTCATCCATTATAAGTGTATAATCTTGATCATATTCAGCATCTTTTTCCTCTACTATGATAGAGCCAAATAAACCTTTATCAACTTGAAAAGCACTATGTTGGTGAGAATGATACCAATAAGTTCCGGGTGTATCTGCTATAAACTCATAGGTAAATGTCTCCCCAGGTTGAACAGCGTTTTGCGTTACTCCTGGTACCCCATCCATCTGATTAGGAACAGGGACACCATGCCAGTGAATCGTTACAGGTACTGGTAATTCATTTACTAAATGAACACGTATAATATCGTCTTCAGTCACGCGAATTTCTGTACCTGGAATCTCACCGTTATAAGTCCATACCTCTCGCTCGGTACCATTCAAAGTAAAAGCTGCCTCTTGTGCAATAAGTGTAAACCCCTTGACTGTTTTTCCTTCTGCCAAATATTTCGCACCAGTTTTAAGTACACCAATAGCGTTCTCAGAAATTAATTCTTCCTGTTGATAATAATCAAGTAATTGTTGAAAGCTAGCTAGATGTTTTGCCATTTTTTCTGTTTCACCATTTTCAGCATAAATATTAACTGATGTAAGATGAACATTTAAGATTCGGGCAACTTTTTCATTAGCAATCTCTCTAGTATCCTTGTAACGATCTACAAGTGAAATCAAATCTTCGATACTACTTATTATATAATCAGCATCATCTATTGATTTCGTTTTTATTTTTACTTGTTCATTAGATGCTTCGGTGGATTGTGCATTATTAAACCCCGATAAAGTAAATACACTAAACAAGAAAACTGTAGATATTAAAACTAACTTTTTTTTCATAAACCCTCTCTCCCATCTAAACAAATGACTATCAACCATAAACATTACTGTCTTACTCGTTATCTAGCACATACGTATTAAAAAAACGCTCAAAATTCGCATCAGCACCTTTAACTCGGGCAACTTCTTTTCCATCTTCATAGTGAACAACTGTCGGGGTTGATTCAATATTAAATGTACTCCAGGCTTCCCGAAATTCGAGCAAATTTAATTTTTTTAAATCCATTCCCAATTCTTCAGCTAAAGGTACTATTATAGGAGTCGTTTGTTTACAATATCCACATGTAGGGCTGTAAAAGTATACCGTGACATCTTCCTGATCTGTTAATTGTTCATCTAGTTTATCGGGCAAGATTTGATTTTGATAATTTGGATCATCTAGCTGTTCAACTGTTTCTGGATGTAAAGAGCTTTTTCCATAAGGATTTTCTTCAGCTAACTTATTATTTTGATAGTTCACAAAAAACCCTAGTAACACAAATATCATAACGAGGCCAATAAAAAAATAAGTCATGTTTTTTTTCATTTTTTTCACTCCTTCTTCAAACACCAAATCTCTTACCGCTAGTTCAAAAATCATCAAAAATAAGGCAAGCCATAATCAGCACAAACTTCATTTACTTTAACAGAACGTTCCTCTTGCGCAGACTTCTTAGCAGTTAATGCTAATATCTCAGCTTTCAATCCATCATCCAACTGAGTTAACGTTGATTTATTTAATAGTATGGAATCTGCAAAAGCATCAATTTCACTTTGATAAGCATCATAATAGCGGTCCAAGAAAAAATAATTTGGCTGTGCTACCACAACTGAATCTTTTGTACTAACTTCAAGATTTGTTTCTTTTTCATTTTCTACTTTTATTAAACCTTTTTCACCGAATACTTCAATCCGTTGATCATATCCATATACTGCTTGTCTACTATTATCGATTACACCAAGTGATCCATCATCAAAAATCAATGTAATGACTGCTGTATCAACGTCTTTATTCTTATGAAAGATAGGACTAATTAAGTTAGCTGTCTTAACACTAACTTCTTCCACCTCTCGTCCTGATAGATAACGAATTAGATCAAAATCGTGAATAGTCATGTCCATAAACATTCCACCTGATTGTTTAATATATTGTTCTGGTGGTGGTTCAGGATCTCTAGAAGTAATCTTGATAATATGCGGGTTACCTACTACCCCTTTTCTAACTGATTCATAAGCCTTTTTAAAATGTTTATCGTATCTCCTATTAAAGCCAACCTGAAATTTTATATTAGTTTTTTTCACGATGTCTAAAACTTCATAGGTATCATGAATATGAAGACTTATCGGCTTCTCGCAAAAGACATGTTTCCCTTCACTAGCTGCCTTTTTTATATAATCCACATGCGTGTCTGTACTTGAGCATATGAATATAGCATCAATTTCTCTATCAGTGAGGATTTTTTCAGGTTCATTCGTCATGATTGGCACACTCCCTCCTAAAGAGGAATGGTCTAATTGACCGATTGACACATCAGATATAGCTCTCAGTTCAAATTTATTAGAATGGAGAGCATTGTAAGCATGAATTTTACCAATCCGTCCGACACCAATAATTCCAATCTTTAATTTTTGCATAATAACTTCCCCTTATTTTAATAAAAGTATCATAAGTCTTTGATATCACTTACCTGTTTCTCTTTTGATAATTTGCTTTTTAACTAAATTTGATTATTATAATCAATGTCTCTAGTAAACCAATGGATTGGACCACCCAAATTTGTAGCGTTTATATTCTTTTTTTACAATGTAAACCTGAACTTTTTACCCTATCATTTTTATTACAAAAAAATAATATATTTTAATAAGTTACAATTCATTTGCATACCTTTAAAAAAAGAGTGATTTTACTTTGTTCAGAATATTTAGAATATATCGTTGACAAAACAAATTCGGTTTTATACTATTTTACTGTAAACGATTTCCTGACAGAATAGAAAGAAGGTAACGACGAATGCCAAACATCAAAAAAGTAGCTGAATATGCCGGTGTTTCCATTGCTACAGTCTCTAGAGTCTTAAATGGACAAAAAACGGTCTCTCCACAAACTAGAATTAAAGTGGAAAAGGCTATTAAACAATTAAATTATGAACCAAGTATCCTAGGGAGAAACCTTCGAAATTCTGAAACAAGATTATTATTAGTACTAATTCCAAACATTTCAAATCCTTTTTACTCAAAAATAATTAACGGAATTGAAAATACAGCATTAAAAAGTAATTACAACATCTTATTATGTGAAACAGACTCAAATCCTGAGCGAGAAAAAATATATTTTGATTTAGCAAGAAAGAAAATGGCAGATGGAATTATTTCAATGGATCCTCAAGTTGACAAAGATACATTAATCGAAATGGCAGAAAAACATTCTATTATCCAATGTAGTGAATACACATTAAATAGTACCATCCCATATGTAACCATCGATAATGAGAATGCCGCCTATCTCGCCGTTAAACATCTATTATCACTTGGACATTCAAAAATAGCGTTCATTAACTCCGATGTGAAATTCACTTATGCTAGACAACGCGAAGCTGGTTACAAACGTGCATTAGGAGAAGCTGGTATAGACGCAAAGAGTGATTGGATTTATTATTCTCAGGAGTTGGATTTTGTTAATGGACAGCAAGCAATGAAAAAATTTCTAAACCTCGATGAGAAAATAACTGCAATTTTTGCTGTTTCTGATTTGCTAGCAATAGGCGCATTAAAAGAAATTAATAATAACAAATTGTCTGTACCTGATGACATTGCTGTAGTAGGCTTTGACAAAATTGAATTTTCTAGTATGACAAACCCTACTCTTACTACCATTGAGCAGCCAATGTATAAAATGGGGAACATTGCCGCAAAAATGATCATTGAAAAAATTCACGGAAAAGAAGTCGAAAATGTGATACTTGACCATGAATTAGTGATCCGAGAATCAACTTTGGGATAGTTTCTTGATGCAGTAATATATAGCATGAAAGTAGATTCAATAGAGAAAATTCATTTGCCTTGAATTATAACAAGGACAGATAAGTAAGCTCATAAATACTATATTTTCCTTTCTGTTACTATGCTTCCAATTAAAATGATATTCCACGGTCTCCCCTACCTCTTTCATCTCTCCTTTTTCCATGTAGATCAGATTTCCTGAATACTATGGACAAGGGGAGAGGAGATATTACTGTCTATATCTCCTCTATTTTTCCATTATTTTAAAAATCTTAGGTTTGTTACTTGATAATTATCGATGTTGACACGATACTAACAACACTCTACAAGTACTAGCAGCTAAATAGATTCTAATCAACCTAATACTTGTTACTTAAGGAATCTCACCTACGCAAGGCGCGTCAGGAGCCGTCGGGTAGCTCCTTGACCCTCACGTCGCGGTAGAAGATTGTCTCCCCAGCCCCATGGTTCTGGAGTCCAACGAAACCTTGGGTGAGATCTCGATCCGGTTCGGTGCTGGTAAAGTCGTTAACTAGCACGTCGTTGAGGTAGACCTGGATGTTACTCCCCTGTACTCGAATCTCGTAAGAGTTCCACGACCCTACGGGTTTCAATGCCTGCTCTACAGCCTTCGAGTCGGCGCCCTGAAAGGTGTAGATCGATCCGGTGGTACGGTCGGGCTGATCAGAGGCATCGATCTGGATTTCATACCCTTGGTCCACTGCGATCCACGGGTCTTCGCCTGGATCAGGAAATCCGACGAAAACACCACCGTTATCATCCTTGATCAGCTTCCAATCGAGCTTGAGGCTGTAGCTATCCAGCTCGTACCCTGGGTGCCACAGAAGGCCCATTCCGCCAGTGGAGCGCAGAGTGCAGTCGGCCTGACGGCCGAACGACCCGTCTCCGGCCATTCGCCACCCAGACAGCGACTCAAGTGTGCCGTCAAACAAGGCGGTGTAGCCCTTCTCGTACTCCTGGTCTCCGCAAACATCCGGCCTACCACCAACCTTCAACGCGTCCAGGTTAACGTTCCCGTCGTCGTCCTCATCATATCGTAGGGTGATCGTGTTCGTCCCTGTCTCCAATCGCATCGGTCGCGTCACGGTAGCCCAGCTCTGCCAGTCACCCGTCGACTTTAGAGCCCACGGTTCCTGCTCATTACCGTTGACCAGTACCGACACCGTCTTGGTCCCTTCGAAGGGGTTCGGTCCGTTCGCGTACCGAAGACGAACCGGGTGTGTTCCGGCCCGATCCACTTCCACTGTGAACGTCGCCGACGCCCCTACCGATCCGAAGCCGTCAACGAAACCCCAACCTGAGTACCCGTTGTGCTCTGAGTCGACGTCCGCGCTACCGCGTAGTGTCGCTTCCTCAGCCTCGTGGAATCCCTGATCAGCCGGGGACTCATAACCCGGGATTGCGTTGAGCGTGTACCATGCCTCGGTGTTCCACAGCTGTCGCCCTTCGGTGTCGGCGAATGGACGCGGACTGCGTAGATGCACCACACGTCCCTCCTCTAGACCGTCAACAGTCAAGGTGACGCGGGTGGCGTCATCAGAAACCTCGGCGTTCGAGACGAACAGAGTGCGTTCATCCACCTTAGGCCCCCCATACGTTGGACGTGGCACATACCTCCAGTGGTCCATAACGAACGCTTCATTCGGGTCTTCGGTGATCTTCGTGATTGTCTCCTCCGAGAGAGGCTGAGTGTAGGTGACCTCGAACCCTTCCGGTGTGGCCCGCATCTCGACCATGTCGAACACATCCGTACCGTTCGGGGTCAGCTTCTGTAACCCGTAGCGTAGCTTACCTGGCTCGGACCAGTTGCCAGCCTCACCGATTCCTCCCACGTATAGAGCCCCGTCTGGGCCCACTAATGTGCGGTTCACACCCGCCTCAAGTCCCGCCGAGTGACGGAACACTGCGCCTTGGAACTCTCCATCCACCTCTTCAAGAAACCCACGCTGCAGGCCGCCGTATGTCACGTCGCCGAACACCATCTGCCCAGTGTATGGGCCTTCCTCCAACATCACTGGGGATGAAGGGGAATTGCCGATCTCGTTCTGCGGTATCCACAATGCCGGGTTAGTAACCGGTTGATCGTCGAATGGCCCTGCCGGGTTGGTAAAGTGGTTGAAGAATCGATCCTGTTCCACGTGCACCAACTTCGAACTAGGCAACCATCCGCCCTGATTATCCATGACGAACAGCTCACCGCCTGGTACCTGCGTCATCCCGTTCGGCGTGCGCAGACCACCGGCTACGTACGACACCTCACCTGTGTCCCGGTCGACCTTGATCGTGGTTCCCCGGTTTTCCGCAGGCTGCGGATCGGTGGTAGCGCCGCCGTTGTTGATTGCAACCGATAAATTCACGTAAAAGTAGTCGTCGTCATATAGCAGCCCAAAAGCAAACTCGTGAAAGTTTCCTCCAAACGGCCAGGTAGCTACCTGCTCGTGATTGTCAAGGAACCCATCCCCGTCCGGATCAGTAAGCTCAGTCAGCCCATCACGCTCCGAAACGAATACCGAGTCGCCTATCACCGCGACACCCATCGGGTTGTATAGGTCTGTGGCCACGCGGGTGAACGTGACATCATCAGGCCCTGTCGCCTCGGTGACGCCCTCTAGGACGAACACCTCGCCAGGCTCGGGATCATCCACCCAGCCGCCTGGGCTCACCGAGCCTGATGTCACCACGACTAAGTCTCCATCGTTCGTCCAGTCCATCGCCGACACCATCGGCTCAAACCCATCTGGCCGCAAATCAGTGAGCGTGTACCCCGGATAGACCGAGTCCAGACGCATTCCGTCACCCGCCTCATCGCCCTGACCCTCACAATACTTCGTGCCCGGCGCGGTCACACGAACGACATCAGCCTCGGTACTGAGGACCTCGGTGGGAACTAAGGTAAAACTATCAGCACCCGGTGGGCGCCATTCGAGACGGAGAATGTTGTCGTTGGTGTTGTCGAAATACTCAACCTTCAGGTCATGCACACCCTCTGTTAGGCCAGTTGTCCCTGTCTTTGAGGTGGCCTCGTGTAATCCGTCGTGATCGATCACCATCGAGCCATCAATCACCAGGCGAGACCCGTCATCACTCGTAAGCCGGAACTCGTAGTTGCCATCCTCTGGAACGGTCAGGTTGGCTAAAGCATGCGCGATGAACCGTTCGCTCAAACCGAATTCGTCTTCAGTCGAGAAGTCGATGGTAGGGACCAAGCGGTCAACGTTTGGTGTCTGGCCCGATCGCAGCGTGCAAAGCTGGGTAAGTTCCCGCGCCATGTCGTACACCCTGAGAGTAACACCAGACTCTTGAGGCGGAAGGTCGTTAGAAATTTCGTCAGAAATATCTGCTGATGTCGCAAATGGACTCAACGACATTGTAAACAGACCAGCAGTTAAAATGGAAGCTACTGTCATTTTCTTTAGAACATTTTTCATCCTATCTCATCCTTAAAAATTTATTTATGAGTATAAGTATCACTAGACATAAAGTTTTAAAGTTTTTTAGAAGCCAAATATTAAAAATAGTACATATCATCACCTTTACAATTTATTGATCCATACTAAAATTGTATTGGAGTTCCTTATTAAACTAGGTATAGGTATTGCAAACAAACCGGGCAGTTTACTTCGTCCCAACAGCCATTTTTTGATCTTATCTCCTACAAAAAATTTCTATCAGGGACCTTTCTTATAAAGGGAAGCTCCTAATATATAATTTATTCCTATAAAAAGTTTGCTTATTTTCTCTAGGAATGAATTAACTTTCTTCTCGCTTGTTCTCTTAATTGCGCCACATTAACCCAACCCCCTGTTTCATTGGACTGCTGGACGGCTTCCAAAACAGCTTGATTTTTAGCTCCATCTTCAAAGTTAGGCTTTGGACTATAACCATTTTTGATGCCTTTCATCAACTCGGAGATCATGTTTAAAAAGGTATGTTCATAACCAATAATATGACCTGCTGGCCAATACGCACGTATATATGGGTGTACTTCTTCGGTACAATTTATCGTTCTGAAGCCTTGTAAACCTTCTTCATCATCAGTAAAGAAAACTTCTAAATTATTCATATTTTCTAAATCCCAACGAATAGATCCCTTTTCACCATTTATTTCAAAACGATTTGCATTACGGTTTCCTGCAGCAAATCTAGTTGCTTCAAAAATACCGAGTGCGCCATTTTCAAACCGACTCATAAAAATTGCAGCGTCATCTACTGTAACTTCTCCCATTTCTTTTGAATCGACACTTGCACTTAAGCCTCCACTCATTTCTCCAATTGGTCTTTGTTTAACAAAAGTTTCCAACATACCATTAACTTCTTTCATTTCACCCACAAGAAAACGAGAAAGGTCTATAATATGTGCCCCAATATCACCTAATGCACCAGACCCAGTAACTTCCTTCTTCAACCTCCAAACTAATGGGAAGGAAGGATCCATAATAAAGTCTTGGAGATATTGTGCTCGAACGTGAAAGATTTTTCCTAATCGGCCTTCATCTATTAGCTTTTTTGCATATTGTACTGCAGGGGCATAACGGTAATTATGAGAAACCATATGGATAGCGTTCGACTTTTCAGCTACTTCAAGCATGCGTTCAGCATCTAACAAGGACAAGGCTAATGGCTTTTCACAAAGCACATGTTTCCCCGCTTCTAAAGCAGCAATCGCCATTTCTGTATGCGTATTATTTGGTGTTACTATATCGACTAAATCAATATCATCCCGCTTTATTAATGTTCTCCAGTCCGTTTCATAAGAAGCATACCCCAAAGCGCTGGCAGCTTCTTTAACTGCTTCTTCATTGCGGCCTGCAATTGCCTGTTGTATGGGTTCACAGCCCTCGTCAAAAAAGAATGGAATGTCACGATATGCATGACTATGTGCTTTCCCCATGAATTGGTAACCAATCATACCAACTCGAACTTGTTGCGTGTTTATGCCCACCACATTTCACCAAGCCTTTCTTTTATGATTACTTCTTTAAGAAAATCTGCTGCTTTTGAAAAACCCTCTTCGACTGACATTAAACTATCTTCATGTTCGATACTGATAACACCCTCATACCCAACAAGTTGTAAAGCGCTTATAATGCGCTTCCATGTTTCTTCTCCATTTCCATAACCGATCGTTCGGAAAATCCAAGACCTGTGTAATTCATCACTGTATGGTTTTGTATCTAACACGCCATTAATAGCAGTATTTTGATGATCTATTGCTGTATCTTTTGCGTGGAAATAAAATAGTGCATCATTCTTAGCAAGTTCTTTTATTCCTATGACGGGATCCATATTTTGCCAGAATAAATGACTTGGATCAAAATTAACACCTATACGATCTCCGCATTCTTCTCTTAATTTTAAGCTTGTTTCCGTATTATAAACGACAAAACCCGGATGTGGTTCAATCGCTACTCTGACACCGTATGCTTGTAAGAATTCATTCTGCTTTTTCCAATATGGAATAACCTTTTGTTTCCATTGCCAATCCAATACCTCTGGATGGTCATCGGGCCAAGCTGCAGTAACCCAAACTGGATTTTCTGAATGTTCCGATTCACCTGGACATCCTGAAAAAGTGATAACTGTTTCCACGCCTAATTCAGAAGCAAGTTTTACGGTATTTTCAAATTCGCGATGATGCTTATTTGCTTTTTCTAACTGAGGATGTAATGGATTTCCATGGCAGCTTAAAGCACTAATTTCCAAATTTCTTTTTTCAAAAGATTCTTTAAACGCCTGTAGTTTAGTAGGATTTTCTAGTAATTCAGCTGGATTGCAGTGTGCATTACCAGGATATCCTCCCGTCCCTATTTCAACAGCATCTAACCCCTTTTCAACAATAATATCTAACGCCTCATCAAGGGAACGATCTCCAAATAATACTGCAAATACTCCTAATTTCATGAGAAGACCTCCATTATAAATTTATAAACTTAACTAGATAAACCTCGTAATATTCATTAAAGTAGGATTTTGGGAGCATTGGTTATGCCCCCTAAACCTTATGACCATTAATAATTTGCATCCTCATCGTAATAGTCTTCTACATTTTCAGGTGTAACTGGTGTTGCATCAAGAACAATATCATGTGGTACTAGTTCACCTTCGAAACCTTCTGGACTTTCAACTTTTAGAATTTTAGCTGCTAAATTTACCCCAATAGCACCCTGTCTAGGTGAGTACGTAACCGACACCTTTACTTCTGGCATCGTACCTTCTAGCATCATATGATAAATTTCCTTCATACCACCTGAACTTACTATAAACATTTCCTCTTCACGTTGTGCATCTCTGATTGCTTGAACGATACCAACAGTCATATCATCATCTTGGGAAAAAACAGCATCAATTTCATCGTTCGCTAACAAAATGTTTTCCGTTGCCGCTAATGCAGCTTCTGCAGTAAAGTCACCAGGTTGACTAGCTATGATTTCAATCTCCGGATAATCTTCAATGTAATCACGGAAGCCTTGAGATCTTAAATCTGTCACAGTAGAAGGTACACCAGAAATTTCAACTACTTTACCAGCTGGCTCACCATTCTTTTCGATTAAACCTTCAACTAAGTACTGTGCATCTACTCTACCAATACCATAGTTGTCACCACCGATATAAGTACGATAAGATTCTGTCTCTAAACCGCGGTCTACGTTAATTAATGGAATTCCAGCTTCTGCAACATCTTCTGCTGCTGGTGTTAATGCAGCAGATTCGATTGGTAACATTACAATGGCATCAACACCTTGAGTAATGAGATCATCAATATCAGATGCTTGTGCTGCTGGGTCTGAAGATGTTACTAACCTATAATCGATATTCTCTTCTGCAAGCTCCTCAGCTGCTGCTTCAGTATTTTCAACCATAGCCCCCATCCAGCCATGACCAGCAGCTGGCAAGGATATACCTATTGTGTAACCATCTGAGTCACTAGCGTCACTGTTCGCCTCTTCATCTGCATTTTCAGTATTTTCTTCCGTTGTTTCCTCTTCATTATTTTCATCAGTTGTGGAAGGCTCTGCATTGTCACGACAAGCCGCCAGGATAAAACCTACCATCAAAATCACTAAAATTTGTAAAAACTTTCTCATGTTCATTTTATTTCCCCCTTAGAAATTATAAAAATAGATTAACTACGCTTTTGCAACAATACCGCTACTAGTATGATCGCCCCCTTTACAACACCTTGAATATAGGGTGAAATATTTAGGAGATTCATAATGTTGCTTAGTATTGCAAGGATTAATATACCGAACACAGTTCCTATAATCCGACCTTGACCACCTGTCAACTTGGTTCCACCTATAATAACTGCGGCAATTGCATCTAATTCATACATCGAACCAGAGCTTGAAGTTGATACAGAATTTAGACGAGAGGTTTCAATGACAGCACCAATTGCGGCTGTTAAACCACAAATCATATAGGTCATAATCGTAATTTTGTTTATCGGCACTGCAGATAAGTGTGCTGCACTTGAGTTACCGCCCACTGCATAAATATGGCGGCCAAATGTTGTCTTTTCTAGTAAGATAAAAGCGATTACTACTACAAATGCAAATATATAAACAGGAATCGGTATACCAAATAAATACTCATTTCCAATTGCCCGATAATCCATGTTAGAACCTGCTATTGCACCAGCATCTGCATAATACAATGCTGTTGATCGTGCAATCGTCATCATAGCTAATGTTGTAATAAATGCTGCTATCTTCCCATAGGTAATAATTACTCCATTAATGACCCCTATTAGAGCTCCAGCTACTAACCCAAATAAAATAGCTGTAAAAATAGATGTACCAAAGTCAACTTGTGATGCCATAACAATGGTACCTGTCAGAGCTAAAACTGAACCAACAGATAAATCAATGCCTCCAATTAGTATGACAAAGGTCATCCCAACTGCTAGGATTCCAATAACAGATATCTGTCTAAGCATATTCGTTATATTTAGCGGTGAAAGAAAGTGATCACTCGCGATAGATGCAACAATAAACAGTACAATAAAAGCAAATACTACACTGTAATTTGACCAAAAATATTGCATCCAATTATATAGCTTCCTATCTTTTGTAACTTCAATTTCTGTTTCCAGATTTGCCATTCCCTTAACTCCTTTCTACTACTTAAAGCCCTGTCGCTTTTTTCATCAGTTGTTGTTCTGTAGCTTCTTCATGATTGAATTCACCGCTAATTCTGCCATTATGCATAACAAGAATTCGATTACATATTCCTAATAGCTCTGGAAGTTCAGAAGAAATAACGATAACCCCTTTTCCTTCTTTTGCTAAATTAGAGATCAAATGATAAATCTCTCTTTTCGCACCTACATCAATACCTCTTGTTGGTTCATCAAACAAAAATATCTCTGTATTTGCAACTAGCCATTTCGCAAGAACGACTTTCTGTTGATTACCACCACTCAAGTTTTTAACTGGCTGATTGACACTATGAAGCTTAATATTTAAATTTTTTACTTGCTTTTGAATATCAGCTTTTTCTAATTTTCTATTAACAAACCCAACTCGCTGATATTTCCTTAAATTAGGTAGAGTAATGTTTTGAGCAATACTCATATCCAGTATTAAACCTGTTTGCTTTCTATCTTCAGTTGCAAAACCAAAACCACCTTTTACCGCTTGTATTGGATTCTTATAATTCACTTGTTGTCCTTTTAAGCTTACTATTCCTTCATCAGCGGGGTCCCCTCCAAAGATCGCAGTTGCAAGTTCACTTCTTCCGGCGCCAATTAACCCTGCAAAACCTACGATTTCACCTTCTTTCAGTGTAAAGCTAACATCCTGAAAGTTTGGATTCTGAGTTAATCCCTCTACTCGTAATATTTCATTACCGAATTTAGTTGGTAATGGCGGATACATATCTTCAAGTTCTCTTCCAACCATGAGATTGGCAATGTCATGTTCTGAAAAATGCTCTAGGACATCCGTTTTTATCCACTTTCCATCTCGTAAAACTGTAAGTCTTTCACAAACTCTTTTTAGTTCAGGTAAGCGGTGAGAAATATAAATAACAGAAACATTTCTTTGTTTTAATAAATCAATTAATTCAAATAGTTTTTCTGTCTCCTTATCTGTTAACACCGCAGTTGGCTCATCCATGATGAGAATTTCAGGATTAAGAGATAACGCTTTCAAAATCTCAACAATTTGTCGTTCTCCAATACTTAAATCCTTAACCAATGATCTTGGACTAAGTTCTATACCAAATTGATCTAATAATGCTTTTGTATCTTTTCTCATTTTCTTATAATCGACAAATCCCAAATTCTTTGGTTCCCTGCCTAAGAATACATTTTCTGCGACTGATAAATATGGAATTAAATTTAATTCTTGGTGGATAATAGCGATACCTAGCATTTGAGACTCTGCTGGAGAGGATATATCGACACTTTTTCCATTTAGGATAACTTCACCTGAGTCAGGTTGATGTACACCAGCTAAGACTTTCATCAAAGTTGACTTTCCCGCACCATTCTCTCCGACTAATGCGTGAGCTTCTCCTTTAGCTAATTCTAAATTCACCCCATCCAGTGCTATAACACTTCCAAATCTTTTTGTAATCCGTTTCATCTCCAGAATCATAAACTCCCCCCTTATTGCTTAAATTAGTTGTGGTAAAATACAACACATGAAAAGCTGCAAATCACTTGTTAATATATTTACAGATTATTTTTAATATTATGATAATTAATTACAGAAATTACATGATTATAATCCCGGGATAACCGAAATTTTAGAATTATCTGAGAAAACGTTTACTTTTAATAGCTATTTTGATCTAAATAACACTAGCCATTTATTTTTCTAATAATAAAACATTCATGTAAATATTATTGGTTTATTCATTACTCCGGAGAATGATCATGTTTCGCTTCATCATTTATTTGATCTTCGGCCTCTTCTCCGCCTTTTTGTTCGTCATATCCTGGTTCTCCTTCTGGATGGGTTTCATAATGATGATGAAAGTGGTCAAAAAACTCCTCATAATATTTATCCTCTTCAGAGCTAAGGATCCACCCAATTTGATATCCCCTGCTAAAATAAATAGTAGCCGGAATCGTAATATTTTCTAAATCCAGTAATTCTTCTAATTCTGGATATTCGTTAAGATTTAGACGATGAACAGTAATATCCCTATCCTCTGCTAATGGAAATATTAATGAATTCATTCGTGCACAATCGTCACAGCCTGGTTCATAAACATAGATGAACTCTCCAGTTGGACTCCCCATTAGACTTATTAATGAGGCACGAACTTTTTCTAAATTTCCAGTTAACTCATATTGTTGTAGTTCTTCCGGTATATCTTCCGCTTCTATTCTTTCCTTTCCTGGGTTGAAGATAACCATTACAACAATAACAATAGCCATTAAAACAATCCCTATACCACTGAACCATATCTTATACTTTTTTTTCTCATTTTTTCCTTTCTTTTTCTGTTGTTTATTTACCATGCCCAAAACTCCCTTAATGGATAAATTAACTTTTACTAAACGCGTTTCTTATACTTATATTCTTTACAAAACTAATCATCAAAATGTTTTCAAACAATCTTCGTATGGATCTAATTACGCGTTTACTTTACTCTTATTTAAAGCAAGATCAAGTATAATATCATGAACGTCTGTAGCATTTATCTGATTAGGGAGGTCGATATCATTACCAGTAACAATCATTGATACTAGATCTTCTTCGTTCCGGGCTGGTAAACCATGAGAACCTTGTATTCTCTCTGGCTCTAATGGAATTTTATATGTCTTTGGATTAACAAAAAGCTCAACAGGATCATATCCGGGTTTGCGATGAATATCAACGGTATATGCAAACTCTGGCGCCGCTTCATTATCCAACCACCAATAATAGACAAACCAACTATTTCGTTCTGCGATCGCAATCAATTCGCCCGAACGTTCATGGTTAATCCCGTTAACTATTTTCTCTTCTTCGCCCCATACTTCAGCTATACCAGGAGTCTCTTCTAGTAACTTCTTAACTACTGGAATATCTTCTTCTTTATTAATATAGATGTGTGCTAATTGGTGATCTGCCAATGCAAAAGCACTACTCATCTCCAAATCAAGGAAATCTTGACCTTCTACCTGTTTGACTGCAATGTGTCCACTTTTATTTAATATTTGATTAATCATAACTGGTTGATCTACTTGGTTGAAATTGTATTCAGATAAAAGAACTAGACGAGTTTTGTCCTTTAAATTGCGTTTCTCTAACGCTTCAACAAACTCTCCTATTAATTGATCAATTTCCTTAACTGCATGCTTGGCCTGTTGACTCTCAGGACCAAACCGTTGCGTATGATAATCCATGTTTGGTAGGTAGACAAGTGAAAGTCTTGGGCCAAACTCTTCTAATACATCTAGTGCTGCTTTAGCAATCCATTCACTAGATTTAAATGATGCAAGTGGCCCCCAGAATGTACTCAAATCGAAAGTCCCATATTTTTCTTTTAGTCTTGGATACAAATCTCTCGGTTTAGAGTCATACCATTGAATCATCTTATCGTCTAAATGAAAAGGGGCAGGTGTGACAACATAATCAGCAGTAGTAAGCTTACTAAATTGCCAAAAAAGAATGGCTGTTTCTGCACTAGGGTCTTCATGCTTCAACCGTTCCCATAATTTTTCACCTTGTATGGGGATCATATATTGATTCCACATTTCTACTTCTTTATAGTCTCTATCAGGTAAACCGTTACATATAATACCGTGCTCACTCGGTGGCTTACCAGTGATATACGTAGCCTGCATCGTTCCAGTCACAGCTGGAAATACAGGCTTAATTTTTGTATGTTTACCTTCGTTTAATAATTTTTGTATATTCGGCGTAAGTGTCTTATCACTAAGCAGTGCAGGAGATAAACTGATAATATCTAAAACTACTACATGTTCTTTAGTCATCAAATATCTTCCTTTCATTTTAAAATTACGTTACAGCGAATAATTTCGTAAAAAAATAGCTTGCTAACATAAATACTGCAACACTTAAATAGCCAGCTAGTCCCCCGAAAGGAGTTGCCAATGCTGCAACTAATAGTGGAAGCCCAACAATACAAGTTCCTACAGCCTTCCGAATATATTTTGCTGTAGGACTTTTCAAAGCTAATCTGATTCCTTTGAAAGTCCATATTAAAAAGATGAATATTGCAATAATACTGATGTAAAGATTATCCCAATCACCAATTAATAAAACAGCTAATGATGATAAAACAACGATAGTTGCCATTACTTTGACCCGAACTGGATAGATTCCTTCTCCAACTTCAGCTCTAGCCAGGAAAGTAACTGTAAAAATGTAGACCAAGCTTATGAGTGAAATCCACCAATTTTCGATAAGCTGATCGGTGACAAGTGAAAATCCTAATAATAAATTTAGTAGTCTGCACATCCCCATTGTTAACGGTCCATAGAAATAATTGTGCTTTGCAAATCTGTCATATAACAAGATAAACAATGTTAAGACAACGGCGATAACTAAACTTATCATATTAACTAAGGCCGCTAGCAGGAGGGCTAGAGGTAACAAAGACAGCCCTATATATAGCGCAGCCTGCTTGGAAATACGGCCAGAAGGTAATGGTCGCTCAGGGCGTTCCTTTTTATCAACCTCATAATCAAAGTAGTCATTAAATATCAACCCGCATGCATACAACAAAGCACTAGCAAGTAGTAAGAAAACAAGTTCTATTGAAAATGGATGACCAGTTAAACCGCTCACAATCCATCCCGCTGCCATAATATCAGCCATTGCAGTAAACAAGTTGGGAAGTCTAACAAGTTCTAAAAATGACTTTACTTTGCTATTCATAGCTCGTTTAATATTCCCCGTACATAGTCATAGGATTGCTTAGCAGTTTCGATTGCTGTCGTTTGGTAGGGGTATAACTCAATCGTAATAAATCCATCATAACCAGTATCCTTTATTTTTTTTAAAACACCTGGTATGTCAATGGATCCTGTGCCAGGAATCATATGCTCATGAACTCGACTAGCAGCGATATCTTCCAAATGATAATGTTTTGTATATGGCAATAATTTATCTACTAATTTAACCGGATCTTCATTTACACAAAAGAAATGCCCAATGTCAAAATTCAACGCAATTGCATCTGACGGTACAGCCTTTTTAAATTCTATAAATTGATCGGATGTTTCAATGGTCAGATCAGGTTCTGGTTCCACAAGAATGGTAACACCTGCTTTCTCCGCATGGTCAGCTAATTCTTCCATCGCTTCAATAAACACTTTATTAGCCCAAGCATTATCTACTCCCTGCATTGGTCCACCAGGCTGAGTAGATAATGTTTTAGCTCCTAATCTAGCTGCCATATCAATACACGAATGAGTATGATCAATTCGCCTTCTTCTTTCCCTTGCTTCACTTTCAACAAAAGAGGGGCGCCAATTGTCAATATAACCATATGTCATAAAGGCATTCATATTGGAAATTTCAATCTGGCGATAGTCCAACCTTTGTTGAATTTCTATTAATTTTTCTTCTGTTGTATCAGGGGGAAACGCATGTGGAATATCTTGTAAAATCTCAATCCCGTCATATCCTATTTCTGCTAAAATATCAATAGTTTCTAATATACTGTACTTTTTAAAACCGTTACTACTGAATGCTAATTTAATTGGAATGCACCTCCTGTTGTTTTTCCAAATTTAATTTTCCAGATTGTTTGTAGTAGTTAAATGGGTTGTCCCAAACTAATTTCTCAATTTCCTCGTCACTATATCCAGCTTTTCTCATTGCCAACGCAGTATTAGCAATATTCAATGGATTTGCAGGCCCCCAGTCTGCTGCTGTGTTAATCATCATTCGATCTGTACCATACTTACCAAGTAACTCTAATGCACCATCCACTAACACCTTGGTAGGATAAATTGTCATGGCACTCCATGCTCCATAATCAACAGCGATGTCCATAGTATCATGGTTGTTATGGTCCAGAATAACCTTATCTTTATTAATACCTACTTGCTCTAAAATCTCGCAAGTCTTATACGTACCTTTTCGTTTTTGAGTATGTGGAGTATGGACCATTACTAATAAATCTAATTCTTTTGCCATTTGTAGCTGACGTACCATAATTTCTTCTTCAGCATCCGTAATTAAATCAAATCCGATTTCCCCTAGAGCTAGACAACGTTCATTTTCGAGATATTCTCCCATTCCATCAATAACTTCATGTGCAATTTCAAGGTTATTTGCCTCTTTTGGATTCATACCAATACAACTAAAATGTTCGATGTTACCAAATTGCTTTGCTCGTGTCGGCTCGAAGGTAAGGATATGTTTAAAATAGTCGAAATAAGATTCAGCATATTGGCGATCACTACCTAACCAAAAGGAAGGTTCTACTACTACACGAACTCCAGCCGCTCCCATTCTTTGATAATCATCAGTAGTTCTTGAATAACAATGAATATGTGGATCAAAAATTTTCATCATAAGATCTCTCCCTATTTATAATTTTTGTTATTATACTGAAATATTTATATAACGCTCTAAAAATTCATAGGAGCGCTTTGAAGCATAAATAGGATCGTGCGAATACGTATATAGTTCTACCGTTACAAAACCATCATATTCAATTTCATTCAACACTCGAAAAATCGAATCAAAATCCATCGTTCCATCTCCTGGTATTAAATGATAATGCTTCTGATAAGCGATATCTTCCATATGCAAATTCCATATTCTTTTTTTGAAATTTGATAATAACTCGGGTAAATTTTCTCCGATTACCTCCGCATGACCTAAGTCTAAATTTGCACCTAGTCGATCCGAACCTACTAAATCGATAACTTCTAATAGCTCTCTGCCATTTTCAACTAAAAGTCCTGGTTCATATTCGATTCCTACATTTATTTGTTTTGCTTCGGCATACTCCATAATTTCTGTAAGCGACTCAACTAATTGAATAAGCGCCTGATTAGGAGGATTACCTGGAAGACACATTCCACTTGTAATACTAATGTTTTTTGCCTCTAACTCAACAGCCATATCTATACAAGCTTTTGTATATGCAATTCGTTTCGATCTTTTTTGTTTATCAGCATTACAAATAGACGGTTCAAATGTAGGCTCTCCTGTTGGATCAAAAAAGAAGCCCGCAACCGTATTTCCATTGATATTAGATACTTCTAATTGATATTTATCTAATTCATACTTCAAATCCTTTACCCAATTTGCATTAGTTGAAGGAGGAAATGCATGTGGGGTATCTGCAAGTATTTCCACACCTTGATAACCTGTTTTCCCGATTTCAGAAACGGCATTTATTAATGTCATATTTTGATAACCATTTGTACTGTATGCTAATTTCAAAGCTATCACCCCTATTTTTAAAATCTTATACACTTATAAAGTCTAGTTTGTAGTTCCTAGGGAAGCTGAATGAGCGTCCCTAGGAAACCATTTTTATTTAGATTATAATCTCAACAGGGAATTAATTCTGTTCACCATCAGTTTGTTGTGCATTAAATGTCCATTCTAATTCTAAAGAATCTCCTTGGAATTGGTTTTGATCTTCTCCATTATCAACAAATACAAATTTTACAGAAAGATCATCTAATGTACCTGATGGAAGTCCTTCTTCTCCTAAAATTGGAATAATAGCAGATTCAGCAACAGCTTCAGGTGTCATAGATTTAAGATCTGCCAAAGTAGTTTCATAGACAACCTCATCAAATTTATCTAGGTTCATTAAAAATTCTACTTTGATATGTTCACCTAGATCTTCGGTGTTGTCATCATTTGCATCTATGACGGAATAATCAGTATCCAATAGAACCCTAGCGATATCTAATGAACCATTATTTTGTAACTCAAATGTACGAATCATTTGGTCACCTGGCTTTAGATTGTCAATATTAATAATTTCCGTTGGCTCAGCATTTAAATCTAACGTACCAGCAGCAAATGTACTGTTTGTTACTTCACTATCGCTAAAGTATGCGAAAGTTCCACCACCAACTAGCGATAACCCTAACGCTGCAGTTGCAATACTCATCCCTAATTTCTTTTTAATCCCCATCTTAGCGTCCTCCTAATAATTAGATATTATTTTACTTAAACTTTTTTATTGGCTTGAGAAGATACTATCTTTGATTCTTCTGTTCTTTCTCTTTGTTGACTATCCAGTTGTTTTAGTGCTTGCCAAATACTTATTACTGAATAAATAAGTAGAAAAACACCGGGAACAATAAATAATAACGCAAGCCCTTGTTTTGTATTAGCAAAATTTGTAATATACCCAACATATGGTAAGTGAATACCTGTGTATTGCCCTACTATGTTCTCAGAAAGTACCGGTTCCATATCTGGTCCATCGTTATTGTCTCCTTCTGTAATATACTGTTGCCCATTTCCCTTCACTTCCACAATTCTATGGGTAATAAGAATATTATCTTTTGTTCTAAACGTGATAACGTCCCCTTCATCAAAACGGGTCATATCACCATCGACTTGAATTAAAATAATCGAACCTGTCTGAATCTCTGGTTCCATTGATCCAGACAATACTGTTTTCAGTTGATGTCCGAAAACAGTCGGTTCTCCACCTGATGCACGCACAGAAATGACAACGATTACAGAAAATACTAATACAATAAACAATAGACCCGTAATAATGTTGTTAATCATTTTAAAGATTTTATTCCACTTCATGGTTGAACAACACCCCGATACTTTATAGAATTTATTATCTGAACATAGTTTAGATGGTAGATAGATTCTTGAATTCACCTTTTGCTACTTTCGATCACAGTTATTTGTTACATTTTTATACTTAATTCATTAATTCTTCCTGTTCCTCCGCAATGGTAGGAATGGTTATAGTAACAGTTTCAGAATCATCAAAATAAGCAACAGTCGGTGATGTTAGTTGGCTAAACAGTAGAAGTAACACATATAAAGTAACAAGTATTTGTATCGAAAAGGTTGTCCGTCTTTTTATCGCATTCTTATTTGCTTGTAAAAGCCATATGTTATTCATTGCAATATCCAACCCTTCGTCATACTCCCCTTCCGCGACAGATTTCTACCTGCCACAGAAGGGTAAATACCAAACTACTTACTGCCAATTTGCTATTAAATATTCAGTTCCTGCTGCTAATTCTTGATAAGCTTGATCAGTTAAAATTCCTTCTTGATTTTGGTGTTCTATCAAGTCAAGGAAACCATTTAAGTGTTTGACCACTTTATCAGCTTGATCATTTTCTTCATATTGACTTACTGAAGTTAAATGCGTATTTAATAAACGAGCCACTTCTTCATCTGTAATATCACCAGATTCTTTGTATTGATTAACCATGTCATTTAATGCATTCGCATCTTCTACAATGACGGAATCTTCACCTGGTGCCGGGAAGTTCTCACCTACAAACTGGATCCAGTTAATGTTTACTTCACCTGATACCCAATAAACATAAACATCATGGACTCCAGATACACTAGCAAGTTCGGAACCAATTGTTTCCCATGCTTGCCAATCACCAGTAGCTTCTGGGCTTACAGATGCAATTGTTTCTCCATCAGGAGAATCTAGACGTAATTCAATTTCTGCATCAAAATTAGAAGCATGTCGGAAATAGACTTCTTCCATTTGCTCTAAGTTTAAGTCTTCAAATTTCAACCATTCACCTTCGCCAGTCCATCCGACATTCTGACCGCCACCTTCATCAGAAGTACTTTCTGTGTCTATACCAGATGACTTGTCATCATAGTACTCTGCTTCAATACGTGGTTTGATAAATTCGATAGTTTCAATACCTTCAAGTGCTGGTGCACCATCGTTACCATTATCGGTCGCAACTAGACTCAATTGCCACCATATGTTATCATTATAGTTATGTCCTTCATCCAATAGAGTATAAGTGGCTTCGCATCCAGTTTTATACTCTTGCGGATGACCATGATCATCATGAAGTAAATCTAGTCGCCATTCTAAGTTTTCACAGGCAAGTTCTCCATCTTCTTGATCAGTTGCACTACCAGTAACCGTAATAGTATCACCGTTGTTGAAGAATGTTTTGCCTTCATAGTCGTCAATTTCGACCACTGGAGGCGTATTACCAACTACGATGGTTTTACTCCAGTTTGCCGTCTTACCTGTTGTATCTGTCACAGTTAAACGAACATTGTAAGAACCATTTTCAGTGAACGTATGAACTGGATTAGCTTCTGTTGATGTATTACCATCACCGAAATCCCAAGCAAATGTGATCTCATCTCCATCTGGATCTTGAGTACCGCTAGTATCGAAGGATACTTCTTCACCTACTTGTACATATTCCGCACTTGCTTCTACTTGTACTTCAGGTGCACGCTCTAGTACTCCCCAAGAAACCTTGCGAATACCAGATTCTTCATTTACTTCCCACCAAGAATTACCAAACTCAGCAATATAGATGCTTCCATCCGGTCCTATTTCGACATCCATTGGTAGTTTTAAACCTTCAATGAAATTGTCCACTGATACGATCTCACCGTTTTCATCAGTGTCTACTGCCTTCATCCATCCTCGAGCAAAGTCGTAGAATAGTAGTTTTCCATGGTAAGAAGATGGCAGTGCATTTTCACCAGTCCCCGGCTGATAAACTGGACCTGCACTTGCTGAACGTCCACCACTACCCCAAGGCTCTTTTTCTCCATATGGATAGAACGCAATTGGATAAGTTGCTTCATTCTCAGCGAAATCAAGTATTTCATCTGGAATAGTTAAAATATCTTCTGCAGATAGATCACCTCTGATGGTACTGAAGTCGAAGTTCTCAGCAAACTCTACGAAACGATCAGAAAATTCATCATAAGGATTATCTCCATTTACATATGGCCATCCAAAGTTTTGTCCTGGCTCGGTAATAACATTAAATTCATCATAATCTTCTCCATCTGGACCAACATCCCCTTCATAAATGTAGCCAGTTTCTGGATCAAAGGAGATACGATAAGGATTTCGGAAACCATAAGCATAAATTTCACCACGTGCACCTTCTACATCTACAAATGGGTTATCTTCAGGTACGGAACCGTCTTTGTTTAGACGTAGAATACTACCTCGTAAATCTCCTAGGTTTTGAGAAGTAGTAATTGAATTCACTTGTGGTCCATTTGTTGCTGGATAGTTATCCCCTAGCGTTAAATATAACTTGTCATCTGGCCCAAATTCTATGAAACCAGCTTGGTGACAACATTGTGGACCAGAAGGAACTTCTAATAAAATTTCTTCTGAATCCGGGTCGATTGTGCCATCTGCATAATCAAAGCGAGATAGATTATTAATAATTTCCCCATCTTCAGTGTATCCAGGTACTGAGTAATAAATGTAAACGTAACCATTTTCATCAAACTCAGGGTCTAAGGCAATTCCCATTACACCGTGTTCCCCTTCAGTTGTTGTATCAATGTCTAAAATTTGATTTGTAGAACCATTTGGTTGAGTTTCATACACACCACCATTGATACTAATGGAGAATACGCGGTTATCATCCGTTACTTCTAATGAAGTGGGACGTGGAACTGCATCTGTTAATGTTTCAGAAACTAATCCTGGTTTGGGAGAAGGTTCATCACAGTTTGTATCCGTTGCTAAACCGAAAACATACTCTAAACCACCAAGAAAATGTTGTTCAAATTTTTCCTCTGATGTCCAAGTTTGTGAATGGTGCCCTAACGCTGTAATGAATACACGTCCTGCTTCTTGAGGGCTACACCAAGAAGTTGGGTGATCATCAAATTGACCGCCACGTTCACCTTCCACAGAATCGGTATCTAGGCTTAGCAAGATATGCTTTCCAGCATCACGCGGATTCATATCTTCAGGGAAAATATAAACTTCTTCCAGTTTTGTCCATTCTCCACTTGTAAGATGTTCTGTCGCAGGGTGTTCACTATCCTCTACTAAGAAATTTACTTCTTGTGTCCAAGGGTGAGAATCAAAGTAAGCCCCTACCATTTCACCATATTCTGGCCAATCATATCCTGTATCAATAGCAGCGTGTGCTCCAATGAAGCCACCACCATTTTCTACAAAGTCAATAATTGCTTCTCTTTGTTCTTCTGTTCCGAAGTTCATGGTTGTATTACCAAACATGATGGCATCATAATCTGCAAGAAATTCAGGTGTGAAAGCTTCGTCCAATGACAAATCACCTTCTCTCGCCTGATCTGTCCCATCAACAAACGTTACTTCAAAGCCATTTTCTTCTCCCCACTCTGGCATCACGTCTTTAATATCTTCGATTGATGCATGACGATAACCTGCAGTATGGGTAACAACTAACAACTTGTGTACATCTCCGTCTTCATGGTCTCCTTCATGTGCGGAAGTCGTTATTGGTTGCATCAATGGCGATACCAATGTCGACAATACAATGATTGCAATGAAGAAAATACTACCGATTTTCTTTTTTACCATTCGTTTGACACCTCCGATTTGATTTAACCCTTAGATGCCTAGACCTGTTGCTGTTGTAATTAAAAACACTCTCTTCTGCTCGAACTCCATTAATCACCCCCTTAAATTAGACAATTACAAAGAGTTTCTTCGGTTGTATTCTATTTTTTTGCTATCAAATCTTATTAGCAGTAGATAATTCTTTGAGTTTTAGAAATTGAGTATCATTGTATTTTCAGTAGAAATAATCACAGGTGATATTAATATGGGTTTGATTTTAAACGGGAGATATCTAGGTTGAAGGGTTGAAGTGATAACGATTGATGTAATCCTTTTCATAAAAAGACCTATAATATATAGATGCCAGCTATAAACAAGCATGAAATATCAAGATAAAGTGCTATTATCTATACAAAGTATGCATGTAAACCTTTACATTGGTAAAGATACCAAACCATGTAATAATTGTCAATAAATTTTCAAAATTAAAGTTATTTTATTAACTTCCTCATATAGCTTCCTTCTTTTACTTATAGGTTTTGTATATATCATTTTTAGCGAATCCGATTGTATTGTCCATTTGCTCACCTTCATTACCTAAAAAAGCTAATGAAGGTGAGCAAACCCTACCTTAATTTTTCAATAATCATATCAAATAATTCTAAATCCTTTTTAAAATCTTCAGGTGTCGTTTTTGGCAAAATCCCTTTGGTCACAACCTCAAAAAAATGTTCTAATTCCAGAGTATAGGGATCCTTAAATGTCGGTCTTGTCACACACTCTGAATAGTTACCATTTACTGTTTTGGCTAAAGTTAAATTAGTAGGTAAATGACGAATATAGGGCGTATTGTATTGAACTGTTAGTTGTTTATTGTTTCCAAATACCTCAATATGGGCATCAAACCTAATAATATTATCTATCCCAGTTTCAAAGGTAGTATAAAAATCGTCATATTCTAAAGTTGCTGTTATAAACTTACCTCCGTTCCAATTTGATGCCGACACAACTCTATTCGGAAATCCAATTAATTCACGCATTGCAGATAAATCATGACTACTTAACCCACACAACAACCGATAAGTAGTGCGTAATGTATCAGGTGCATCTTCTCCAATTGCTTCATTCACCATTTTCATAGCTCGCTCTTCTTTATCAACCATTGCATGTTTGGGCATATCATTAAACCGATGAACATTACTGCTTTGTTCTATAAACAAGCTGTTTTGCCCTATAATATCACGTACTTTCACATAATTAATTTTGTCTAACTTCTCCATTTCATGTACTGCCTCAATAAAAGCTGGTGCAAATCTTCTCATATAACCAACCATTACATACACTTCATTTTTATCACGAGCCTCAATTATTCTATCCGCATCAGATTTAGTCAAACACATTGGTTTCTCAACTAGTACATGTTTCTTATTTTGCACTGCAGAAATTACACAGTCAGTATGAAATTCATCGCTATTTAGCACAAAGATTACATCAAGGTCCTTCTGCTTTGTTAACTCTTTGGCATCTGTAAATAAATTGGTTACTCGATACCTTTCACCTATAGTTTGCAATAGTTGTTTAGATATATCACACAATGCCGTGACTTCATACTTATCCGATAATGATTCTAATATCGGCAAATGTATTATTTGTGCTACTTCTCCTAACCCTATAATTCCTACCTTTAGTTTGTGATTCATCATCATCTCTCCTGACTTTTTCTTAAGTAATAGAATCAGCTTTATCCTTTGACAGCACCTGCTGCACTACCTGCAATAAAATATTTTTGTACAAATAAAAAGAAAAGAAATACCGGAACCATTGTTAGTGTTGCAGCAGCAGTTATACTTCCCCAATCTGAACTATACTGTTGCATAAATAACTGTATACCTACCGGAATAGTCATTACATCCTCTGTTTTCAAGAATATATTAGCAATTAAGTATTCATTAAATGAAAATAAAAAGGAAAAAATAGCTACTGCTGCGATACCAGGTCCTGAAATAGGAAGTATAATTTTAATAAAAGTTTGAAATCGATTACAGCCATCGATTCTAGCTGCCTCTTCTAATTCCCGCGGTATCGAATCAAAATAACCCTTATACATCCAAATTGCAAAAGGTAGATGAAGCGTAACATAAAGAATGATCACTGAGTAAAGGGTATTAATCAACTCTAAATGTCGAAACATAATAAATAATGGTATCAACACGAGAATAATCGGAAACATTTGCAGCATTAATAATGATTTTGAATAGATAGAAATAAATGTTGAACGAAACCGAGATATGGCAAACCCCGCAAATGCCGCAACAATAATACTCAATAAAGTTCCCCAAAACGTAACAATTACACTATTCTTAAATTGGGTCCAAAACATCGTTTGAGTATGTAAATGTAGATAATTCTCCAAAGTGAAATTTTGAGGTAATATATGAGTTGACGTCCTCATTTCAGAATTACTTTTGAAAGAATTTAATATCATGGTGATGATAGGTAGATTAATTAAAAATGTAATAACTATTAGAGAAAAAAACAAAATAGTTTTTCTTATCCCTTTATGTTTCTTCATCCATCTCTCTCCCTTTTTTCAATCTTCTTCTTGAAATCTCAGCATTAAATAAGCTAATCCCATTAGTATGATTAAACTTACAATCGCAATGGATGAACCTATACCTAACTCACTTTTGATAAATGTATAATTATATGCTAATACGATTAAGTTTTCTGTTGCATTGATTGGACCACCCTGAGTTAGTAACCAGATCGTGTCAAAATCATTAAAAGACCAAATAGTCATAAGGATCCAACAAACAACAGAAATGCCTTTAATAGAAGGCCAGGTGATATGGAGAAATGATTTCCACCTATTAGCACCATCTATTGTCGCCGCTTCGTATAAATCATTATTAATAGTTTGTAATGCTGCTAGAATGGATACCATCATGAAAGGGAAGCTTCTCCAAATTTTAATAAGAATTACTGAAAAGATAGCTCCACCTTCTGTTCCTAAAAAATTTATTGAACTAAATCCAAAAAAAGTAATAATTTCATTTAATAAAGCATTTTCATCAGCTATTAACCATCTCCAACCTACAATTGAAACTATAGAGGGAATAATCCAAGGAACAAGTAGGGCAACTCTAAAAAACCCCTTTAGCCATACATCTTTATTAATCAATACCGCAAGTCCTAACCCCGCTAAATAACTCCCAATCACCCCAAAAAATGCAAAAACAGCACTAAAATATAGTGAATTATAAAATTCCGACATTCGAAACAAATCAATATAGTTCTGTATGCCTGCAAAATCACCAGGTTGTATTAAGGTACCATCTTGCAAACTGTACATAACCCCTACAATTAAAGGGTATAGATTGATCATTGCAATAAGAATTAGTGATGGTAATAGAAAATTATAAGGAGCCCAATCTATTTTTCTCCTATTAAGTGGTTTCTCTGCTTTACTTATATTCAGTAAACTCAAAGGGAACCTCCTCCTGTTTTTATCTATGAAGAGCTAGCTTATAAAACTCTTCCATATTTTTATCTATTCACCCATAATATCTTGTAGACCTCCTTCTGCTTCTTCCATTGCACTCATTACATCTTTTCCTGAAAGAATCTGTTGCGCTAAAGATTGTAAAACACCATCACCTTCAATTTCATTTAATTCCGGAAAACTTCCATTAAAATATGTAGAGGTAGTAAATGCATTCGGAATGTACTCATCGTAAACAAATTTATAGTCTTGGTCTTCTTGAAAATATGGCTCTTCTGAGAAAGAGACTCTTGCAGGCAACTGATTAGAATCCCCTTCTGTCCATAATGGCAACTGATTTTCAGACCACCATTTCAAGAAAGTTTTAGCTTCTTCCGGATGTTCTGTTTGCTTATAAAGCATAATGTTATTAACCCACATAACAGTGCCTTTATTTCCATTGGGACTTTCTAAAGCTGGTAAGATACCAACTTCATCCGTTATTTCTGGGAATTCACCTCTTGTACCTGGTGTACCAAGGTACATTGCTGCTTTCCCCTGTCCAAATGAATTTAATGCATCATCCTGCCCCATTCCTGGAGATGCAGGATTAATTGAACCGTCTGCTTGTAGATCAGCTAAAAATTGAATTGCCTCTTGATTTAACTCATTATTCACTAACTCTACATGACGATCCTCCGTAAAAATACCTCCACCATTGTTGAAGATTAAGGTAAATAAAGTATGAACACCATTATTTGCTCCACCTTCAATAGCTAATCCATACTGACCATCTCCATCAGTTAACTGATTAGCAGCCTCTCGGAACTCTTCCCAATTTGTGGGCACTTCTACTCCCGCATCTTCAAATAAGTCTTTTCTGTACCAATATACCCTTGTATCTAATCCCCAAGGTAACGCTAGATAATGACCGTCATATTGCATTGCTTCGATTGTTCCAGGATAAAAGTCATCTAGTTTTCCTTCAGCTTCCCATTCTTCAATTACATCATCAATCGGTAAAATAGCATCTTGCCCATAAAATTGGAATGCTTGAAAACCGGCTCCAGTACTTATATCAGGGGCTGTGCCTGATGCGATTGCTGTAGTAAATGTTTGATACCAGTTTGCCCATGGAGTAGATTGATAGGTTACATTTATATCAGGGTGTTCTCTATTGAATTGATCAACTATTTCTTCAGCTGCTGTTATGTATTCTGAAGGTCCCCAAGACATATCCCAAAAGCTAAGCTCCACCACTTCTCCACTTTCACCTTTATTGTTTTCACCAGAAGTATTACCATTAGAACTATTATTAGTCCTATTTTCACTGCTAGATGAATCACTTGAACACCCTACAATAATAGTAAAAATAATAGCCAGTAATAAAACATTTAAAAAACGCATTTTGTTACGCATAAACATAAACCTCCATGATTGATTTAGTATTTTCATGCCATAAACTACAGCGTTACGACTACATTACTCATACAATATAACGGTTTGTTTTCTTCTCCACCTCCCTAAAACCGAATTAAAATATAAACGTTTACATTTTACGACAAATGTTGCAATAGGCATTATTTTTTATTGAATCCTTGATATAAGCAGGATGATTACATATGATTCTACATAAAAAATGATATTTACCCCTATTTAATCACTTATAAATATAAACGTTTACATTTATAAGTAAGCGCTTACTAGTTAAAACAAATGTTACCATACTATTTTTATATTTTCAATAAAATTTCTCATTTTTTTCAATATTTTAGGTGTCTCTTTTAATTAACTGGGTAGGAAGTATTATTTTTCTAGGAGCAATGCTTTCACTACTCTCCATTTGTTCAATTAATATATTAACAGCTGTTTTCCCCATTTCATGTATTGGTTGTTTAATAGTTGTTAAAGATGGACTAATAATACTAGAAGTGCTAATATCATCGAAACCTACAACGGAAATATCATTAGGTACTAACAGCTTTTTCTCCCTGATACCATTTAACGCACCATATGCAATTAAATCGTTAGCACAGAAAATAGCCGTGAATGTTGGGTTCCCCTTTAATAATTCTAACACTGCTTTATAACCAATTTCCATAAAATTAGCATCGTTGCGGGTTGAATAAATAATATCTTCATTTATCGGAATGTTGTTGGTCATCAAGCAATTTTTATAGCCAAGCTCTCTTTGTTTAGATGCTCGATCAGTTCCAATATACGCTATACTATTGTGTCCTCTGCTTATTAAGTATTCTACAGCATTTATGGCTCCGCCCAAATGATCGACGTCTACAGAAATAATGTCCGACAAGTTTTGGCTTTGTAAGCCTACCATTGATATACCATTTTCATAGAAAGTAGAAAGCTTTTCATTTACCTTTTCATCCATTCCATGTGTTAACGGTCCAACAATAATCCCGTCCACATTTCTTTCTTCAAATAGTTCCAAAACAGATATAATTTTATCTTTTTCTCTATTATGTGATGCAAGTAATAGTGCATAACCTTTATCCCATAATTCATTTTGAATAACTTCCGCTAATTCAGACCAGTAGCTTGCTAACTCTGGAAGGATAAAACCAATCATTTTTGTCTTCTTTTGTTTCATAGATCTAGCACTATAATCTGGTTTAAAATTCATTTTTTCAATCGCATCTAGTATTTTTAACCTAGTCTCTTGCTTCACTTTATCTTTCCCATTAATAACTCTGGAAACAGTCGCAATTGATACATTTGCCTCTCTGGCCACGTCTTTGATGGTTTTTTTCACTTTCATTCAGATCCTTTCTTGTAGTAAAGTATAAACGTTTACATATATTATGATATAAATATCGTTCAAAAAAATCAAGACTTTTTATCTATTTTAGTGGCATTTATTAAGCATTTCGAATCAGTTCAATCAGCAACGTTTTTTTACAACTTTTTATACATTATGGTTTGTAAATCTTGAAAACCAATTCGGTGATAGATCTCTTTCGCAAAGTTGCTGGCAAATACATTGAGACGAATTTCTTTAAAACCACGATATTTACTATCAGTCACCGCAGCTTGTAATAATTGCTTAGCTATCCCTAGATTCCGATATTCGGGTAAAACATACAGTTCATAAATAAATGCATGAGGTGAATTTGTAATATAATCTACATTTCCCCCAAGCAGAATCCAACCAGTAATTTCTCGATTGACATGTTCATACACTAAATAATATCCATTTTGATCAAGTGTAAATAACGCCATTTGTACAGCTTGTTCTTGACTGATAGCTTTTTTAGATAACGTACCTTCATTTGCAGCATCCTTCGCTTTGGACAAAATAAACTGCACATCTCTATTCGTTGCCTTTCTAATCATAGTTACGCCCCTCAAAATAGCATTGTAATGATGTGAATCACCATCAGTAATAGCATATTTCTCCCGATATGGATGATTAACTACAGTTTGACGGCTGTTCACCATAATAAAGCATATGTCATAAATTCTTTTTTGTTCTGTTGTACAGAGGGACTGTTACACCGATACTATAAAGTAAAGGATATTCATAGTCAATAATCAAAAGCTACCATCCGAGATATGAAACGAAATCTCAAGATGGTAACCTTTTTTGTTTCACTCATCTAATTGCGACAATTCATCTATTTTAAATAACGGCATGTCCCCATTTATCGCTCCATCACAACTTTTACTGTGGTATGGTGTTTTCTGCGTTGATATAACCAGCACCATAGATGTTATTATCACGGTCTTCCCACAAATCCACTCCATTTTTCAGTAGTTCTTTTATCTCATCAGGTGTTAAATCTGGGTTATGCTGCTTCATCAAACTAACTACGCCAGCACAAATTGGTGTCGCCATCGACGTACCTGACATGGTAAAGTAATCCTCTCCGACACGACTTGATTTTTGCAATTTATCAATATATGAATTTGGTGAACGCAAGGATATAATATCAACACCAGGTGCTAGAATATCTGGTTTCACTTCACCGTAAATCGTTGGTCCTCTACTGGAGAAACTTGCTACGTCATCATCTCCGCGAGTATCTGCGGTATCACGATCATCTAATGCTCCAACGGTAATAACACGATCACTCAGACCTGGACTTGAAATGGTTTGTGGATCAGGTCCGCTATTACCAGCTGCAACACAGACAGTAATCCCATTCCTCCATGATTCCTCTACAATTTGAACCAACGGATCCCGATCTTCTTCTCCATAATCCTGTGGCTCTGTTCCAAGGGACATACTCATGATATCAATCGGAGTATCCGGATTATTTTCATTATATTGGATACACCATTCTACACCTTGGATAATCGTATCTAAAGAACCAGATCCTACATTATTCAATACTTTTACACCTGCAATATTTGCTTCTGGAGCTGGTCCTGCGTACGCTCCTGAAGAAGCAGAACCATTACCAGCTGCATCTCCTGCGCAATGTGTTCCATGACCGTTATCATCGTATGGTTCAGAGCGATTATTGACAAAATCCACAAAATCAGTGATTCTTCCTGATAAATCTTGATGAGGATATACCCCTGTATCAACTATTGCAATTTTGGTCCCTTGGCCTGTTAATGTTGTATTATTACGAATGACTTGTTTCGCGTTAGCTGATTCAACCGCAACATCTAATAAGGCGTGAACCTCTTTATTCTTATATACCTTTTTAATATGTTTACAGTTTGATAGTATCTCATCCAAGCTGTCAGGGGTCATATCTGCTGAACAACAGGAAATCCTCGAATGATAATGATATAACTTATTTTTCCGATATTTTTTAGTGACCTCCTCTATTTGGTGACAACCCGATTCATAAGCCTCCGGATGAAACTGAACTATAACTGACAGTTTTTTCTTACGTTTTAACCTTTTTTCAGCTAATCGATGCAAAAAGCACGGTGTATATTTAAAAGGGCGATACAGATTAATTAACTCATCCCGTAAAGGACGATCTAACTTACTCGCATGGTTACGCACCGTCTGAATCATTGAATATCCAAACAAATTATCCCCTCATTTCTTCTTTTTCTACAAGCTATGAGTAAATGAGGGGGTTGGAATCCATGATTGTCCATAAATCGTCGAAAATAGGCGAATTTTCAAGAAAAGTGGGATTTTCTTTAATGGACCACAGAAATGTAAAAGAAAGCATACCAATGGTTCAAAAGGTATGCTTTCTTTTTGCATATTTTTAATAGAAAAATTGATCGCTCCCGAAACTATATCCAAATCATCCATGGTTAAAGCGTAATAGTTTAAACAAACAATTATTTAGCTGGCCTTTGACCTTTACCAGGTTTTGGTTTGTTTTTTGTAGTTTGATAAACTTTAATCGCTTGTTTGAGTGCTTTTTCTGCCTGCTCCAATTCCATTTTTGTTGCTGTATTGTTATCTGCAACAAGTTGAGCTGTTTCAATTGCATCATGGAACACCTTTTTCGATCCTTCATCGTATTTGATAGGGTGATTAGCATTTTCTGTTCGGTCATACAATCGCTGTGCTCGATCAATTGTTTTAATTAATTTTGAAGCATCAGCTTGAATGGCCACCTTAAATGTCATACCCGGAAAAAGAACTTCCTCGCCATTATGATCTTCCATTACTACATCATTTATAGTGATATTACTGATTTCTGCATCAGCTTTCTTATGTGTACGGAAGATCAACTTTTGTAAACTTTCATTTAAAGAATCTGCATCCTCAGATCGATCCTCTGCTACAAATTGTAATTCTCCTGAATTAATTTCATGCGTCAGGATACGGAACCCTTCTTTCTCTGCTGTTTCTGCAAAACCTTCAAAACTGATTTGTTCTTCATCAAAGCGAATCGTAACATGTTGAGTTGGCAGTTGTCCTTTCATGCCTTCTAGTCCATATACTAGAGAGAACTTTTCCCCTGCTCGAACGCTATTTTCACCAGACAAATGCGCTGTTAGCTCGGATGGCTCTTCGTCTTCATCATCTTCTGTAACACGAATAATCGCTTCAGCATACACTTCAGGATTCGCCACACTTGTTGCTCTCACACGTACTTCCCCTGCCGCAAGTGCTGTTACTAATCCATTTTCAGAAACTTCTGCTACTTCCTCAGTAGATCCTTCCACACTCCATACTACTTCTTTGTTCTCTGCATCTTCCGGTAAAATGGTTGCTTCTAGTTGGTCACTTTCTCCAACTGTTAAATCTACTTCTTCCTTACTCAGCTTAATAGTTTCTACTATCACTTCTTCATCAGAATTTGATTTATCAAGTGGGATTAAAGTAAACTCATCAACTGTTCTACCACCTATTGTTTTCGTAATAACTTGAAGATTTTCTCCATTAACTTCTACAGCTGCGTACATTTGCGTTTTTTCATCATCGACAACTTTTTGCCATGGATATTCCGTAAGACCGTAGTACTTATTACCAGTACCTCCTGGTGTCAAATAAGTAGTCCCTTCACCTTCAGCAACCTGTTCTCCATTTTTCATCGGATGTGAACGTAAATAAATATGGTCATGACCATTAAGAACGAGATCTACACCGAACTCGTCAAATACTGGTACCCAGTTCTCTTGGACAGATTCTGTTACATACGTACTTCCATAAGGACTACGGTGAAACACTGCAATCGTCCAATCTTTGTCATTTTGTTCTAAATCCCTTCGTAACCACTCACTCTGTTCTTCAAAATCATATTCGCTATTAAGGAAAACAAAATGAATATTATTATAATCAAACGAATAAACCGTTCCGTCTAGCGTTTCACCAAAATAATCTGAGCTCGGATTATTATAGTGTGCTAAATAATCCTCATTCATCCGGGTTCCAGTCACTTCATGGTTACCTACAACCGTTTGCGTAGTTGTGTTTAGCAAATGTTCTTGAGCTGTCTCAAACCACCAATTCCACTGCTTTTCATTATGACCATGATCAACCATATCACCAAGGTGAATAATAAATTCACTATCCGGATAATGATTAAACGCTGTATTCACTGTATTGCCCCATAGCTGATAGGTCTCTAGCGACCCTGCCTGGGAATCACCAAACACCAAAAATTTCGTTTCGTTGCTATTAGCTGGTGCAGTCTTAAAAGTTCCTGTCTCGCTATAATATTCCTTACCATCTCCAACACGATACGTATAAGAAGTTCCTGGTTCCAGATCATCTGCACTTGCTTTATGAACACGGATCGTACCATCCAATGTTGTGTTATAAGAATAGTTTGTCCCTATATATTCCATCACATTGTCTGCATCAAAACCAGAAAATTCTTCGGTTTTCACTAATTCAACAACTGTACCATCAACACTCGGATGAGTATTCCAGTTAAAACGCCTTTCAGTTGTTGATTCCGCACCCATAGCAACACTAATATTAGTTGGTTCCATTTCCCCAGCGAGTTCTGAAACTTCAAAGCTGTGTACAGGACTGTGACGATTGCCTTCAACTGCCTGGACCATATGAGTTGTCACTTCTTCGGTTAAAAGTGAGGTATGCAGTATACCATTTTCGTCTGTTACTAGATTTTCGTCACCTATACGCTCCCCATTAGCGTAAAGAGAAGCACCTGCTACAGGCTGACCTTGTTCATCCAATACTTCAAAGGTTGTTGTCTGTCCTTGCGCATATTGCTCGTTCCATTCCAGCACAAGCTCATGACCAATTTGTGATACCATATTTAAACCAGCATAGCGCTGTGGTTCAGAATCTCCCACTTGTAGTATTTCCCCAGATACAAACTCAATCTGATTTGCACCTTCAGCATCGGCTTTAATGCCATAGTGAATCTGTGCTAAAATTTCGTCATCTGTAAGGTTCTCGTTCTCCAGATTCTCGAACATTACTTTAACCATCCCAGTTTCTGCATCCATAACTTCTCTTACCTGGCCTTCCTTTAAAAGAGAATGAGGCGAGACTGACCAATTCTTCGTTTGATCTGGATCGAATTGAAATTCCAGATGGCCACCACTCAATTTTTCAACTTGGTCACCTTTAATGTCTACCGTATATGTTTGGCCAGCATATACGTTTTCTAATGTTGTGTAACGGAACTTCGATGAGCCTGTGTCGACATTAAATTGCCATTCACGAATTGTCTCATTGTCAGACATATCGCGTACTGCAAGCTTAACATCGTGAATACCATCACTTAAACTTTCTTCCGGTGTATAGCTGATTTGCCCATTTAATGGATAAAATGCAGGCTCGACTTGCTTACCATCAACATACATTCTTATTTTTTCAGGATTGATTAGCGTGTTAGCAGGATGCAGATCAGGATCGTAATGTGCATCCTCAGCGAAAGCTTTGATTGTTGGCATGTTTGTTTCAATCGTTTCATCTTCTTCTGGATAAATATCGCGTATGATCGGGGGTTCGCGGTCTTCTTCGACATCTCCGTACAAAACGCGGATATCATCAACAAAAAGAGTTCCAGCCGTTTTATTACTATTATTTGTCTCCATGTAACGCACTGGCATATCTATCGTTAGAGGTAATGGGCGCCCCTGCGGAATATTTCCTTCAACATAACGCCATCCCTCCCAGTCTACACCAGGGTTACTACCAGTTAGATTTACAGGAAAGGCGTTACCATCTCCATCACGGAACTGTGCACGTAGCCAATGTCCTTGCCCATCACCATATACCCACATTCCTAGCTTGATAGGATAGGCAGGCACCTCTAGTCGGTTGCTAGCACCTTTTACTGTTAAATAGGCACCAGATGTTCCAGTTTTCCCTCGAAAGTCGTAATCAAGACGTAGTGAATGATCTCCTGAGCGGACATAATCCTGATTAGACTCCAAATCTGCGTTTACTGATACATAAGTAGCTCCCGACTGATTATAATAACGATCATGAAATGCAAAATCATCTGAAAAACCATCAAAATTTTCTATCATCACTGGTGGCTGTCCAACACTTATTCGTGTTTCAGCCGTAACTTCTCCATAGCTTACAACTACTTTCCCATTTACTTCATCTTGGTTTGTAGCCGTAAACACTCCCTTATCATTTACGGTACCAATATCCCCTTCGACCATCCAGTCAAATTGGTCTGCATCAGCCTGAATAACTTGGCCATCGCGTAATGCTGTTACATCTAAGTTCACTGTTTCACCTGGCATAACTGCCATTTCAGTTGCTTCCAGCTGCAGATCAGTCAATTCATTTACAACTTCAACAGATGCCACTCCATCGTTAACATTTGTTGATGAAACTCGTAATTCACCAGTGGAAGAATGGCTAGAAGCAGTATACTGGCCATCTGTTATTTCACCGATTTCCTCATCACTACTCCACTCTAGTAATCCATCGAATGATACAGGATGTCCATTGACATCAACAGCAGATGCATCAAATGAAAAACTTGATCCACTTAAAATCCGCTCAAATGATGGGGAAATAACCAAATTTTCTGGCTCACCTGTTTCTGGCGCTGTACTAACAAGAAGCAACCCATTCGCATTACTTCGTTCCCCTCCATCAGAACCACTATTTAACATTCGTGCAGTGTTCTCGCCAGGCATTCTGCCAATAAAAGTAGACGATCCACCGCCATCCAAGTTCATCGCATTTTCTACACCTAAGTCTTTCATAACAAGCGCGAGATCATCTAGCTTTAAACCTTCACTAAAACCGGGCTGACGGCCATCCACTTCATATAACACAATCGAACCGTCTGGCTTAGTACCAATCGCACTGCGGGGGTGTACCCCAGGGCTTAAATCAGTATTGGCTTCACCATCTTCAACAAGCATGGAATTTCCACCGATTGCTGTCACTACTTCATCCCATGGTGATTCAACAAGGAAACTTGCTTCTACAAGATCACCTGCTGTAAGCCCTGCTAAGATCTCTCTTGCAGTCCCGCTCGCGGATAAAACAGCCTGTCCTTCAGTAAGTTTTGTATTTCCTTCATTCTGCCTCACTTCCACAACTTCCATCATCAACGTTTCGCCACTTTTAACCATACCGGATTGGATATCAAGTATTACTTCATCACCACTATTATCCGTTTGTGTTGATGTGTAGTACTTATCTGTATACAAGACAAGCTGATTATTACCACGTAAGCGATTAATATGATTGATCGAAAATGATTGGTCGTCTATATGTAACTCTTTATGAAAATGTTGATTGGGACGACCATAAATACTTTGCCCGTCCTCTGTAACACCGAATGCATATTGATTATTCGAACTCGGAGTATTATAAATTTCTCCATCTACAATAAACAACCCATTCGGTATGCCTGTTGCTACTTCATAAAAGTCACCATTGATACCAGAAATTACGCGGTTCCCAGGCCTGTCCACATCCTCTGCCATTTCAGTCAATGTGTGAAAACCACGCACTTTGTCTTGACTTGTCCCACCTTGTAGTTGTAAATCCTCGTTTGCAGGGTCAAACTCGACAAAATGCATTTTTTGCAAGCCATGTTCTGTCTCCATATTACGCCAATTGTAATTTACATTTGGAACCAGTTCCACCTGCCGTGTGTCCAATACTTCGCCATATTCTGTTTCAGGCATTGGAGCAGCAGTTGTCGTTATTAGTGGAAAAGAAAGTAAAACCCATGCCAAAAAAAGAAGTATGTAGAATACTTTCGCTTTTTTCCTCCACCCATCTTTGGTAAATTTAAGATCCATCCTTTAACCTCCTAAAATTTAATATTATAATTTCCAACATCTATTCTAGGAAGCTAATATTAAGTAGAACATGTATTTGTATGAATTTTTTGTAAATGTTTACTCATTTGTCAACAAATAGGTAAAATGACATAGGTATAATGTTTTGTTTGTGTTTTTCTTTATACAAGTAATAAACCTGATATGGGAGAATGAACATTCCTGTCCTTTTTTCTAACTTTAAGGAATTGTAGAAACTTACTTATGAGAGGTTTGGTTAACTTCTGTGGTATGTTAAAAATGAAGAAAGTTTTCTAAAATCTCATGAAATACAGACGATAGATCTGTGAAAACGCAATTTAATAGTTGACATTTCTATTTATTTGTGAGACTATAGATAAGTTAACAAAGTGAAGTAACAAATAAGTGTATCTGGCATTCTACGGAAAGTTTTTCGAAGATGCTTATTCACACTGGCGCGACTAAGGGGTCGCAAGGACGTAAGAGCAGGTAGGGCTTATGTTGCTTAAGTTAGAAAATTCCCAGTGGAACATGTACCGCGGTTAAGTGAAATTCAAAAAATGAAATTTCCCACCCTAATTTATAGGGATATTAAAAAATAAAAAATCTTATGTGTTACTTTAGAAATCAAAGGGGTACTCTTATAGTAAGAGTACCCCTTTTCCAATACATATAAATGAAGAAAGAAGGTTTTAACATGAATAATCAAATAGGTACAATCCAAACGCTGGAGGTGCTACGAAAAATCGATACTGGTTATGTTTTAGAAAACGACATACTCCTTCACCATAATGAAACAGCGTCGGAACTTGAAGCTGAGCAAACTGTTGATGTTTTCCTATATCAGGATAAAAAAGGACAAACTGTTGCAACTACACAATTACCAACTATTCAAATCGATACGTATGGCTGGGCTGAAGTTGTGGAAGTCTTACCACACTTAGGAGTATTTGTTAATATTGGTACATCAAAAGAAATTCTCGTATCAAAAGATGACCTGCCATTGTTTGAAAACGTATGGCCAGCAGTAGATGACAAGCTTTATGTTACATTAGGAAAAGATCGTAAAGGACGCCTGCTCGCAATCCCTGCAACAGAGGGAATTTTGGAAAGGGAATTTGAATTTGCACCGGATGATTTATTAAATACAACCATTAGTGGTCGCATCTATCGTACAGACAGAGAAGGCTCTGTATGTATAACTGCTGAAGGTTATCGCGGATTTATCCATCACACCGAACGAAAAGAAGAACCACGATTAGGTGAACTTGTGAAGGGTCGCGTGATTGAAGTGAAGCATGATGGCACATTAAATGTGTCACTAAGACCATTAAAACAGCACAGTATGGGTGAAGATGCTGATGCGATATTAGCACGATTAGATGAAAGTGATGGTGTTATTCCGTTTTCCGACAAAAGTGACCCAGAAGATATCCGTGACACATTTAACATAAGTAAAGCAGCATTCAAACGTGCACTTGGTAAGTTGATGAAAGAAAGAAAAATTGAACAACGTGATGGAAAAACTTATTTAATCACCAAATAACTGCACTTGTCTCAATATTTCGCGCCCTACAAGATCGGCATCTATCGTCAAATAAATAAAATACCTTTAATAGGCAGAAACTGTTGTATCAAAGTTATTTTTGATACAACAGTTGATAAAGTGGAATATATGTATATAAGAAAAGCGCTGAGCACCCGTTTAGAAACGTACCGACTGGAGCGCACCAACTGAGATAAAGGAATCACGTTGAGTTTACGAACCGATGATGACTTATCGTAGGGCGATTCGTGAAGTCGCTAATTTCTGGGCATTTGAAGCTAGACAGGCACCCAATTTTCATGCTTTCTTTCCTTATTATATTAAATGCCACAAGTCTATTCCTCATAGCATGTTTCGTACCCACTCTTCATTAACCAGCTTTGACAAGCCAATCCTATATCGTGAAAAATTTCTGTTTCCACGTTTAATTCCATACTTTTATCTGAACTTGGATATTCAGGTGATTCATTGATAATAAGTAAAGTCTCTTCATCTACCCATTCTATATCAAATTTATTATGGACATCACAATATTCAGTTTGAACAGATCTTATAGACACTTATTCTCGATTTTGCTTTATTTTGTCTATAAGACTAATTCTTAGGGACACTTTTCCTCGGTTTATCTTCCTTCTGTCCGTAAGATTGGTTCTTACGGACAAAGATATCGAATTCATTTCTTTTTTGTCCATAAGATTGATTCTTACGGACATTTATTTTCCATTTGACTTTCTTCTGTCCATAAGATTAGTTTTCACATACTATCGTCTACACTTTATTCTCTCGGATTATTGGCTATACTTTACCAAAACATACATTTTTCACTGCATTCAACACAAGTTTTTGCTCAGTTGGGTGCATTAATCCATCTTTTAAATGTGCCGGAGCTAAACATAAAACATGACCTTTCCCATAATCATGGTACCACCCAGCTATTGATGATCCATCTACCGATTTAGATGTCAAAAATACATTGGTTTCGGCTTGATCACACTCCACAAAATAGTGCTCATCAATTATGGTAAAGCTATCTCCTTCCTCGATTAAATCGGAATTCGCTTCAGGATAATACGTAACATGTTGATGTTCAGTCGGGTGATATTTAAAATAGCCATGAAGCATGGAAGTGTATGGACTGATCTCTTCATAAGACGCCATCCCAGAATGCCAAGCTAACCATCCACCACCATTTTCAACATAGCTGGATATAGCAACTGCTGCATCATCATCCATCCAAGTCTTTACCTCTTCGTCTTCAGGATTTATTCGGTTTTCAGCAAATAGAATGACCGCATCTGGTTTACTTGCTAAACTTTCAACCAATTGATCTACTGTTCGGTATTCTATATCTAGTTGCTCCCTTATTGGCTGGATAGCAGATTCTAATGCTTCCACCGCCCAACTTCTTCTGTGATAAAAGTCACCAAGTACTGCTGTAACTCGTTTGGCCACTTGTGATCCCTCCACTGTTATGAATCATTTTCTAAAAGCTCCGTAATAATCTTTAAATCTTTCAACGTATCCATATAAGCATAACGCCCACCTGGATATTCACCTTTTTGCTGCAATGTCATCCCTTTATCTTCCATCACTGTCACTTTTTCTTTTAAATCGTTGACTACAAAGGCAATATGATGTGGGCCTTCACCATGTTGATCTAAATATTCACGCCATGTACTAGGGTGTTCATCAGGTTCGATCAATTCCAGTTGTAATGAACCCATATCAAAAAAGGCTAGCTTTGCTCTAGCAGGCGTGCTTTCCCCTTTGTATTTCGTTTGTGACTGTTCCAGAGCATCTGTCAGATTAATGGAAGGCTTTTTCATTCCAAAAAAGTCTGCATATGTTTGTGCTGTTCTTTCAATGTCATGTACAAGAATCCCTATTTGAGTAATCACGTTTGTTCCTAACATATTTTTCTCCATTTAATAACCTCCTAAATTTATAGACTAGCCATTTATTGACTAACAGCTGGCTTCACTTCTTCCACGAGCACTTTTTCTTGCCATTTCTTACTACGCCAACGAATGAACATTAAACCGCCACGGAACCATTCATCGACAATTATTCCAATCGTCACACCGATTAATCCATAACCTAAAGGCAATCCTAATAGATATGCTAGTGTTACACTTACTCCCCACATCGAAAGAATTCCTACCATAACTGGATAAGTAGCATCACCTGACGCCCGCAAAGAACTAATAATCACAAGGTTAAAAGTTCGACCTGGTTCCAATATCATTCCTAAAAATAGAATGATTGAACCTAAAGCAATAATATTGGCATCGTCCGTAAAAAATCCAAGTAAGAATTTCCCGGAAAAAGCGATCACAGCTCCAACACAAAGTGCAACAATAGTTGCTATTTTCAAGCCACGGTACATCTCCATGTATGCCTTCTCTAACTTCCCTGCACCGACAAGCTGACCTATGTATATTTGCATCCCCTTGGCAATGGACAAGGAAAATACAGTCATAAAATTCGTTAAATTCTGTGTATATACCCTTGTTGCCAACGCATCAGCACCTAGCATGGTAATAAAGACGGTGATCGTTAATTGACTTAAATTATGTGATAAATGCTCCCCGGCACCAGGTACACCAATACGTAAGATCTTTTTCACATATGCTTTCTTTAACTTGAAGTAATCCTGCACTTTGATTTTGACTGCTGTTTTCTTGTATAACAGGACAAAGATAACAACCATTGCCAATGCTCGACATACAGCAGTTGAAATAGCCACCCCCATTACTCCTAACGTCGGTAATCCGAATGGTCCGAAAATAACGAAGTAGTTTCCGATAATGTTGAGAATATTCATCCCTAGAGCTACATACATTACTTCTTTAGTAAAACCTTGTGCCTGTAAAACGGAGAAAAGAGTCATCACCATTGCTTGAGTAAACAGTGTTCCACCAACAATCAAGATATAAATATCTGCATATTCAATCAATTCTCGGGACATATGGAATATATTTAGAAATTGGTAGCGGAATATGACGATCATGCTACTGATAAAGAAACCAAACAATAAATTAATAAAAATTGCATTCGCGATCGTTTTACTAACATCATTCAGTTTGTTTGCTCCGACAAACTGTGCTACAACCACACCTGACCCCATCGCTGTAAAGTTAAACAATACAAAGGTAAACATCATCATTTGATTGACGACACCAATAGCAGCAACTGCTTCATCTGACACAAAACTGAGCATGAAAATATCTGCTATTCTCATGAAAGTGTTTAAAAATACCTCAATAAAGATTGGCCATGTTATCGCTAGTAAGCCGACCTTTTTCAAAGTTTGCTTTTCGTTGTTCGTTTTTGACATTTTACCCTCACCACTTCAATGAACCGACATTGTAACTTCACCTTTGTTTAACGACTAAACTAAAGCGCTATCATTTATGATTTTACATGATATGATAGATTTACTCTAGCATAATGCTTCACTAGATTTTTCTTTATTGGTTTAGATAAATTCTATTATGCTGTTCATTTACATGAATTATTGTTATTCTTTCCTTAACACTTCTGTCTATTTTGTCTAAGGATCCTGCAAATAGGAGAATACAAGAAGGAGAGTGGGATATGAAGAAATTTCCATTAGTTGCTATGGGGAGCTTATTCGGAATAATGCTAGTTGCATGTAACAATGATAGTGAGAATGAACGAGAGGAAAGTAATTCCAAAGAGGAAACGGTTGCTGCTGATCAATTTGCAGACGAATTTCTTGCAGGAAATTTTGATGTGATTTATCACCAGACAAGCGAATCGTTTCAAGATATGGTGACATTAGATGAATTCCGTGAAATAGGTAGTGAATTTAATAGTGGGGTCACTAACTTTGAACTTCTATCTGAGATGCCTATTCAACATGTAACAGAATACCAATGGATCAGTGACGAAGGAGACAAAGGTATTGTAAGTCACTTTGCAGACGATCAAACAATCGAGGGGATTCAACTTACACCTATCAGTAGTCACCCGAAAAATGATGAAGTATATACAGAAAATACATATCAAATGCCCATGATCGGAGAGTGGTTCACCTTTTGGGGTGGTACAAATGAGCTTGTCAACTATCATTATGCAGTAGAAAGTCAGAGATATGCCTACGATTTACTTATTGTAGAAGATGGATTCACCTATAATGGCGACCCTACAGATAATGAAAGCTATTATGCATTTGGGCAAGATATTGTCGCACCTAGAGAAGGAACAGTTGTCTCCGCAGAAAATGACATACCTGACAATACACCTACAGTTGATACTAATGCTGAGGAGCCACTTGGAAACCATGTTATCCTGGAGCATGAAAATAATGAATACAGTTATATTGCCCATTTCAAACAAGGATCTCTTGAAGTGGACGAAGGCGATCAAGTTAATGCTGGTGATTTGTTAGGAAGCGTGGGGAACTCGGGGAATTCCAGCGAACCTCACATACATTTTCATGTGGCGGACGGGACTGATCTAGAAGAATCTACTTCTATCAGAATAAAGCTAAAAAATGAAGAAGAACCTGTTCGTGGTGACATGGTTGACGGATTTTAATCAGTTATCTTTTATATAATACTTCTAACAGGGGACTAGGAATTTATTCAATAGATAGTTTGGTTTCTCGTCGAATAAAACTCATCTACTCGACGGGAACTCCTAATTTTTTGCGTCCTCCTGTCCTTTAGATTACTTCTATTCGACGCCTGTACAATTTTTACCCTCTTGTCTTTTAAGAAATTCAGACAAATATATGGATAGCATTCTATTACGTGCCCGATATACCAAGAAAATAGCTATCTTTTAATACAATCTATTAATAACTCTCTGTCTTCTGGAAAACTTAATTCTAATTTCTCTAATTCATCTATGTTTATCCAAGCAATATATATCAATTGATCTTGATTTTGAATTTTTCGTTCACCTCCAACAATCTTCACTAAAAAATATTAAACTTCAAAAGAAATGCCAAGTTCCTTATGGCTACCTTTTTTAACCTTTAATTCATCCACTAATTCAATAATGTAACCTGTTTCTTCCTCCAAACTCCCGAATACAGCATTCTTCAAAAGCGTCGTTTTTTTCTTGTCCTTCTGATGGTACAGACCATTCTTGTTTCCCCTTGTAATACCATAAGCAATTCGGCATTTTCATTGATACATACACCTGAGGAACCAAGTCATCTTTGTATGTTTGAATCAACTCCCATCCATTTTTAAATAAAAAACGGCACTAAAAAATTTATCAAAAGAACGGGTAATAATTACTAACCGCGATAATTTCCTTTCTATTAAGAATATCTGTCATTCAAGTGATTTTTAGGTGAATGACAGATACTCTCGCATATTGTATTCTGGATACTTTTTTATGAAAGTTTCTAATAAAAAGGGAATTACAAAATAGAATAGACAAGTCCTGTCAAAAACTAATAACCTATTTCTTCTAAAAACACTTTCCGCTGACCACTTTCCCTTTCTGTCGCACTTTGAATGACAGGATTTTCTCCCTCCACCTTAAGAATGTAATCTAATAATCTCTTCCGTAAATATTTTTTTACCTCCCTGTGAGATTTTAGTTCAATTAAATTGGTCAGCTCATAAGGATCTGCTTCAAGATCATATAAAAATTCTTCCTGATAAACGGATGCTTTATCATGCTTAACAGGGTCGATGGACAGATTGGAAACACTGTACTTCCATCTCTTTGTACGAAGTACTCTACCTACTTGTGATTCACTGATTTGAATAAACACTTCATTCTTCCAATCCGTGTCTTTATTATTTACCAAAGACAAAAAGGATTGTCCCGACAATTCATCAGGTACAGTGATTCCAGCTGCATCTAATAATGTAGGTGCAAAATCAATTAAGCTTACTAGTTCTTTCTTTCGTCCACCCTGAACAAAACCAGGTCCGGTTACAGCTGTAGGTATTCGTACAGAACTCTCATGGCAAGAGCGTTTATATTCTTGGTTACGTGTTTTAAAATGACAGCCATGATCTGAAGTAAACAGTACAATAGTATTATCCTCTATTTGCAAACTTTTAAGTATATCCATTAATCTCCCTAATGCTTCATCAAGTCGTTTTACCATGCCATAATAGCCACCTAATTGCTGAAAAGCCGTGCCACTTAATGCCTGAAGGTCAGGTGGTGTCCATTTAGACGTATATCTTTCACTATATCCTGTTGGTGCTGGGTAATTATCTGTACGATTTTGATGGTGTGGCTCTAAGAAGGATAAAAATAAGAAAAAAGGCTGTGATTTTTTCTCTTCCTTTTCGATAAAACGAATCGCTGCATCTGTCAGCGCATCAACACGATAACCTGGTAAATCAACAGGTTCTTGTTTGTTATTATAAACTCTTGTTTGATAAGGTTCGGACGTATGCTCTAATCCATTGGCCGCAAGCCAGTAATCATAGCCACCTTGCCTTTCTTCACTTACTGGTTCTTCCGCAGCTAAATGCCATTTTCCGATATATCCGGTATAGTAGCCATCCGCTTTGAAGTAATCCGCTAAAGTCTTTTCCTCCGCCGGTAATGGAATACCATTTTTAAAGCAACCTGTTTCTGTTGCATATTTTCCCGTTTGAAAGCAAGCACGTGCAGGCGCACATACAGGTTGGCAAGTAAAAGCATGATATAAGTGTGTGCCTTCTTGTGCAATTCTGTCAAAATTAGGGGTTAAATCTAAGGGATTACCATGAACACCAGTGGTATCCCAACGCTGCTGATCAGTAAAAAATACAATGACGTTCGGTTTAGTAGATTGTTTTTTCAAGTGATTCCCTCCTTATTCCATTTCTGTCACATCTATCAGTTCATGTTTCTTGTAGTCAAAATACTTCCCTTCCAGTAGGCCTACTAACGTATTCGTAATCCGTACCGTAATTTTATTTGCACCTTTGTTTAACTGATCCCCACTCACGTCCCAAGTATAAGGAGTCCAAGCTTTTACACCTAATGGAACATCATTAACCATTACTTCGACAACATCATGTATTTCGTCGATCTCTTCGATATTTATTTGATAAGTAGTGTCTTCAGTGTGAAGCTCTATGTTTCTAGTGAATTCAATGGTCCCTGCATAAAAAGGTAATCGTTCAAAAGGTCCGACCAATGAATAAGCTGTAGTTGGTTTTTCTACCAGAATAGGTGTTTTCTCTTGATTAAACTGAATTCCGAAATCTCCTCTGAAATAAATAGGATCGACAACACCATCCCAATCTTTCTCTACTATTCCTTTGATTGTTATAACATTTCCTCCTTTTTCCAAATAATGTCTTATATCCGCAACGATATTACAGTGATCATAAACAAACACATCTTCAAAAGACTCAGAATCTATCTTTCGAGCATTTATATAGATCGACAATCCTTCTGATATCGCATTGCGATCCATCACAAGTGTACAGTCAGGCGGCATATTATCAACAATAAACATTGACTGATAGTTAACGTCGATCGGATAATTTAAACTAGCTTTCATTGGTGTACCAAATAACTGTGTAAAGGAAACAGGTAACGTATTATTTTGAGCTAAATCTTCGCATTGATCAATGAAAGTTTTGGCAGCTACTTGACTTTGTTTGATATCAGAACCTGCAATGTTCAAATGAAAGGAATCAAATCTCACGATGTTCTTATCCTTTGTATCCAATTGCCATTGTTGCTTACTCTCTATTTCGATGTTTTTCACTTCTTTTTTGCTTATTGTTATTGGATCGGAAATTTCCTCAATTTGAACCATATAGGATTGATACGGTTCAAATGACAAATCGATTTGCCAAATCCCTTCTCTCCATATCGATGTTATGGGTGTTCTTTTCCCTGTTTCTAAATCTATCAAGTAGTAGAGATAATCCTCTGTTGCTTTATAAAGTCCAAGCGATACCCGGTGTCTACCATCTTCCTGATTGGTAATAAAAATCAATTCAGAATCATCCAATTTCCGGTGCTGAACTAAAAAGCTTTGTGATTGATCTTTTACATCCATAAATACTTCGGCACTTATAGTTTTTTCTAGTAAAGATATGTTTGCAGAAATAGGTAGAAAGTAAGCAGCTACTTCATCATCCTCAAATAAATACTTCATTTCTTGATAATGATCAGTATCTCCTTCAATCTCTTCGTATGGTAATAAACCGTTAGCAATAACAATTCCGCCTTGATCGAGAAATTGTTTAATTTTTTCCCAAGCCTGTTTTTCTAAATTTGTCATTGGCGGCAGAATTAATACTTGATAGGTTGCTTTGCCAATTTTGATGTTCCCGTCTGCTATTTCTGCCTTCGCTAAAATTTCTGGATCTAGATGATCATAATCTTTATAAGCCTTGGTTAGCTCCAGACAAATAGTTGCCCAGTCATGCTTTAGACTTTCCAGCATAGCCTTTTCCTTATCACATTCCCCTACATAGGAAAAAGAAGCAAATGGGTTTGCCATTTTAGTCCAGAAGCTTGTTGTCGGATCCAACACAGCAATCGGACGAACTACTTCTCCTTGACTCATGAGATAACTTATTCGCGATACATAATCACCAAGCTTTCGATAATGCTTCCAGTACGGATTTTGGATAAACTGCGAAGGTGGTGCATCATGTTTCACTAAACTATTTAGTGTATAAAAAAACGCATGAAAATTAAAGAAATTAATCCCTAATACTGCTAGTCGATCAATCATCCACTTCGCATCCTGCAATGTCATCGACCAGCCTACACTATGAAAACATTCGATTAACGCCCGATCTCGATTTAGCTGATTACTCAAGGCACTTATCATTTTTGGATTGGCTCTCATACTAAAGAAGTACCTTTTCATAATCCAGTCAAGTGAACGTCCCAGCTTCTCATGTGCACTGTCCCCACCAGGAACATGACTGTAAACTTGCCCTGACATCCTTGCAGACGGCACTTCGGCAACATAGTCGATGCCTGCTTTCTCACACCAGTCGTGTATTTGCTTATGATAATTATCTCTTAGCAAGACATGGATCGACTGAAAGTAATGATAGCGAACTTTAGCATAATCTTTCGCATCAGTGATTAGTAAGTATAAATAGTCTCTAATATCATATCCATAGGTATCTTTTATATATGGAACTAGCTGCGGTGACCATGGAAATCGCCCTAATAAATGGGTTTCATCAGTAAACATTCCCTTCACTGTCTTTCCAAAATGTGTACCCATTTTTTCTAAGTAACGATCATGTGTTACTTGTATAAACGTTTGAATGGCTTCTTTATGCAATGGATCCACAAAAGTTCCATAGTATTTAAAATCTTCTATTTCCTCTTCAATAAAGCAATGAATCTCCCAGCTTCCAATAGGTGCATCCCACTCTAATACTTTCTTAGGTCCGTAAGTAAAGAAACGCCTTTGATTATAGGTAGTTAATCCCGTTTTTTGATAAATATGTTCTACCTGTGAATTGCCAATATGCCCTTTTAAATCAATTGCTTTGTCCCATAGTAGTTTCTCTTCATTTGAAGCCATTGGAACTGCTTTGGCATATAATATTTTCCCCCAAGAAAATTGAATGCGCACCTTCTGTTCTCCGTTAATTTTTTCAGCATGATGAACCAGGTTTGTTTGTTTAGCATCCTTATGCTCTAATGTCACTTCTCCGCCAGCCATCCCGCTTGGATATGGATACTCATCATATAACCAAACATCCATACCATAACTTGCAGCAATCTGGATCGCGTATTCTACCCTGACAAACCATTGATCAGACAAGTAAGGTACGTCCATTCCTTGTCTTGGACAAATATACACGCCTGTCACATGTTTATCTGCCATTTCTTTCAGTTGATGGGAAATCTCTTCTTCTGACAATTCTCCATTCCAAAACCAAAATGGATGGATTCCGTATTCCGGATGTGGATGCTTAAAATCTTCCAGATTCATTTTTTCACCTCTCCGTTAAGCGTTTTCAATTTGAACTATATCGGTTATTCCCATTGCTGACAATAATACATTTTTGATTGTACATAAGACTATTTTTATAAATTTGTCTTATATTGATTACTAAACTTTGCGATAAAGCGAGCGATACTCACTCGGAGTAACCCCTTCGTTTTTCTTAAAAAGGCGATTAAAATAACTATGGCGATAACCAATATTTTGTGATACTTGATTAATTTTCAAATCTGTTTCGATCAGCATTTCCTTTGCCTTGTTTAAGCGAATGTTAGTTAAATAATCAATAAAGTTCCAACCCGTGATGTCTTTAAATACTTTACTTAAAATAGATGGATTCAATTTTACTTGTTCAGCACACTCATCTAATGAGATATCATTCATATAATTTTCTTCTAGTAATTCAATGACTTTCTCGACGATGATTTGTAATCTTTGATTTTTCTTTTGTGACAACTCATCAATCATCGGGTCAATTACTTTCACTTCAAACCAGTGATTGATTTCTTCCATATCTTTAATCGCATTCAATTGCTGATACAAATTAGCCCCTTTATAGACAAAATCGTTCATTAACCCGGATTGCATCGCAACCTGTAGAATACTGCCTAATAATTGAAATGTAGTTTGTTTAAAGAGTGCTTCGTTTGTATACTTAGAATTAATCGATTGAAAAAATGCTTCCAATAACCATTTCGTCTCTTCTTTATCCCTTAACCTGATAGATTGGGATATTTGCTTTTCGATATCAAAAGGATAATCAATAGCTTCGTTTTTCTTCGTTAAATAATCCATTTTTTCAATCTCAATGATTTGATTATTTTCATGGACATTGCGAAAACTCAAGGCATTTTTCGTTTCTTCAAAATGGTTATGAATCTGTTTAATACTTTCAATTCTTCTGCTGATACCAATGGATACGCCCATCTGGCATATTTGATTGGTATATTTAATCAGTTCACTACTTATATCGACAAGCTCTTTTTTTAATTCATTATAAGAGTTGCTATTATCATAAGTAATAAATATACCTAAAGACAGATCGTGAAAATTAATGACATCTGCTTGGATGTTTGCGTTTTGCATCAGTTCTTCGGTAATATTACTAGCCACAAACGTAATAAGCCCTTCATCTTCTCCAAACTTATCCTTGATTTTGGAAAAGCCAAACAGTTGAATATACATTAAGATATAATGATGATGTTTAACTGCCCATCCAAAATGTTCCATCCGCTCGATTAAGGTCCGCTCAGGATAAGAATAGAAAAATCCTTGGATTAATTGTAATAAGAAGCCCTGACGTAAATAAGGAAGCTGTCCTTTTATCCTTTTTTGTAGCTGTTCACTTTCCGTTGACAGATTCTCCCACGCTTGCTCTATTAGTTCAAATTCACTAATGGCTTCCCTGTCGCGATTTCGGTTCATTTTTTCTAATAGCTTTTTTACCGGTGCATACAGTTTATTCGAAACAAAAATAGTTAAAATAATAGCAATGAACAACATACTGAGGCTAATAATGAGAAATAACTTAGAAATAAATACAACTGGTTCGGTAATCGTTGATAAAGGCGCAACAGATATATATTTCCACTCTTCCTGTAACCGCGAAATCGAATCATATGTGACCGTATATCGAAGCCCATCCCATTCTAATACAAAAGGCTCGTTTAAAAAGGCATCCTGATTTAATTCAGTTAATACTTCATTTTCAAGAACAGTTAAATTCCTTCGGCCATCCTCTGTAAAAATCCAATCTGTTTCATTTCTTTGAATAAAAACAGAACCTTCATCATATGGAGATTTAATTAATTCTAGTAATGCTTCTTTGTTAAGAAAAACAATGATAGAAGCTGATTCAGGGGAGTTTAAGGTAGTAAGTTTATGTACTAATTTAATCGGAGCATATCTGCTTTCATATCCTGATTCAATTGGTGTTAAATCTGAAGTCCAAAAAATATTTCGATCATATTCATGTAATAAACGTTCATAATTTTCTTTTTGTTCATCTGTTGTTAAGTGAAAATAGCCATTTTTCGAAAAAACTAACGGCTGAGGTTCATTGATAAATAATTCTACTCTTCCAATTAAAGGGTTAGACCCTTCCATAATTAATAATGTATTATAAATTCGATGCACACTTTCATATTCGGTTACGACATCCACACTATTATACGTATTCATGAAATTCGAGTCAGATGCCCAATGTCCGAGTAACAGCTCAATATTAGTTAAATGCTCATCAATTGTTTCAATTGTTTTATTTAAATAATTTTCATGGACTTCATGCAACTCATTTTCCATTTGCGTTTTACTGACAATAAATAATACAAACGTAAAGATAATGCCTGGAAGACTTGTAACGAATAAAAAGACAATTAAATTTTTGCGGTAATTCTTGTTTAATAGTAAATGAGCAATATAAGTCCGATAACTTCTTAGTTTTTGCTTCAATCATTTTTCCTCCTTCTGCATAAAATGAGACTTACATCATTAGACATTCCTTTATATCCTCCGTTTCTCCCCTTTTCATAAAAGCGTTTTCATTATTTTAGCATACCTATTACTATAAAAAAATCTCTCTACTAGTATATTAGCAGAGAGTTTTTTTAACTCTATTTTTTAACGCGCTTGATAAGCCTCATTCATTTCATCAGTCATTGCTTGCATGTCTAGATCTTGCTCAAGCTCTTCAACAAGGCTATCCCATGCTTCGATTGTCTCTGAACCTAGTATAATCTTTGTTTTTAAGTCTTGTAAGCTTTTCTCTAGCTCTGGTAAATATGTTTGAGCAGTTTCAGAATATAAACCTAAACTTACATCTGGCACACTAGTCTCTTCTCTGGCATCTTGAATTTCCTTGTACAGCTCTTTAGCTTCTTCTGGGAAGGTTTCTTTTACGGAGCTTGCGTAAGGATCAGACACATATACGATTTGGTTAAAATCACCAATCGCGTCTTCTTGTGCCTTCTCTGTATTAATCACTACTTCTCCGTCTTCAACAGTGTGGTGTACACCTTCAATACCATGGCGATGTAATTGGAATACATCATCTTCCATCCAGTCATTAATCATTTGCAATATACTTTTCATTTTTTCTTCCGGTACACTTTTCGAAATTACGTTAACACTAGCAAACCCTGGTCCTGCTGGATTATATCCGTTCACTTCTGGTAGTGGATACAGACTAGTAAACTCAAAATCCGGATTGATACTCTTTAATGTGTCATATACTTCTTGGAAAGCACCTGCTTTTTCACTTATCATACCAGCTTCCCCGCTTTTAAACATTTCCTGTGCCTGACTATTCTGAAGTGATGCAAAATCTTCTGGAATTAATCCGTCCTGATAAGCATTACTTAGAAATTCAATAGCATCACGGGTTTCTGGCAATAAGGATGTATGGATAAGTTCACCATCTACATCTTTCCATTGACCGGTAGCGCCGGTGAAGATACCTTCAAAAACTCCCATATTCCCCATATCTGTTGGGTTAACATAGCCTGCATAACCAATGGTATCGTCTTCACCATTCTGGTCAGGATCATCATGAGTGAATGCTCTCATTACTTCATATAACTCATCTGATGTTTCAGGGATTTCCATTCCCAGATTATCTAACCAATCTTTCCTTAAAGAGAAGAATGTTTCACCTTCAGAAGGCCGTGGACGTGGGATACCATAATTTGCTCCATCCATACTAGTCAATTCCCAAGCGATATCAGCAATACCTTCTTTTATATTTGGGTAATCATCAATATAGGGAGAAACATCCCAAAAAGCACCTTGCTGTGCAGCTTGACGAAAAACCGGGCTAAATGGATCTGGTACTAACATTAGGTCTGGTAAGTCACCTGAAGCTAACATAACATTAAATTTTTCCTCATAGTTATTTGCTGAAACCCATTCAATACTCAAATCAGTATTGGTTCCCTCTTCAATTAGTTGCTCTATTTCACCATCTTGTTCAGGCGGTGTGGGGCTAAAGAAGTGACTCATAATCCTTACCTCAGCAGGATCAGCATCATTTGCAGCTTCTTCTTCACCATTTTCTTCATTTTCCGTTTCATTACTATTCTCATTATTATTGCCACTACTTTCTTCATCATTGCCACTACACGCTACTAAAATGGATAAGAACAATACCGTTAACATAAGCAAAGCTTTTTTTAACATATTAACCCTCCTATTTTTGAACTTTTTTTATTCATACCGATACCTTATTTATTCTTTAATCGATCCAATCATCACCCCTTTAGCAAAGTGTTTTTGTAGAAATGGATATATCATAAGGATCGGTACAATCGCAATAACAACTGCAGCCATCTTTAATGTTTCACTTGGTGGTGGCTGCAGAAGTGGGTCGACATCCCCTAAACTACTGCTGGATGCATCAATTAACATATTCTGCAGCAATACTTGGATGGGCCACTTACTTGATTCATTTAAATATAACAGGGCATTGAAATATTGATTCCAATATTGCACGGCAAAAAACAACCCAAATGCTGCTATCGACGGCAGTGATAACGGTAAAATAATTTTGATCCATGCTGTAAAATCATTACATCCATCGATAGTGGCTGCTTCCACTAACGTATCGGGAATACTGTCATAAAATCCTTTCATTAAAATCACAAACCAGCCATTGGATAATGAGACTAAAATGACTGACCATAAACTATTGATTAAGCCTAACTCTTTAACTAGCAAGTAGTTAGGGATAATGCCAGGATTAAATAAAATCGTAAATAAAACTAATAATAAAATAAATTTTCTACCTTTAAACTTCTTTCTTGATAAGGCATAAGCAAATGATGAAGTGATTACTAAACTACATGTGGTACCTACAACAGTTAAGAATGTACTGACACCCAATGATTGAACAAATGCTCCGGATGAAAGTAAATATTCATAGGATGCTAATGACCAATTTTCCGGGAAGAGAACCATGTTCTTTTGTAAGTATTCAATAGGATCTGTAAAGGACACCACGACTACGTAATATATGGGAAAGATCGTCACAATAGAGATGATTCCCAGAAAAATCAGATTGGAAAAATCAAATATTTTATCGCCTAAACTTTTTTTAATCATTCTCTTACACTCCTTTCCTAATAAATACCTTCTTCACCGAATTTTTTAGACATCTTGTTGGCTATCACTACTAGAATCAACCCTACAAACGATTTAAACAAACCTACTGCTGTACTGTAACTGAACTGACCTTGTTGTATACCGACTCGGTACACATAGGTATCAAATACCTCTGCCACCTCGGAAACAGCACCATTATACATAAGGAACACTTGCTCAAATCCTACCTCCATCACATCTCCTAAGCGCAGTATTAGTAAAATAATAATGACATTTCGAATCGCCGGTAATGTTACATGCCAAATTTGGCGAAATCTATTAGCACCATCAATTCTGGCGGCTTCATAAAGCTCGGTATTTACTCCGGCAATAGCTGCCAAAAAGATAATGGTTCCCCAACCAGCTTCCTTCCAAACCGACTGTCCTGTAAGTAAGAACCAGAAAATATCTGAATTGGTGAGAAAATCAAATTTCTCGAACCCAAAAAACACAAACAGTTGATTTACAACCCCTTCAGATTTCGACAAGAGCATAAAGGTTAAACTAGCAATAATAACCCATGATAAGAAGTGTGGTAAATATACAATCGATTGTACTGTCCGTTTATAGAATTGATTTCTCACTTCATTTAATAAAAGTGACAGAATAATTGGTAAAGGAAAAAAGAAGATTAAATTCAAAAAGCTAATCGCTAAGGTATTTCGTAATAACATAAAAAAGTCTTGATTTCCAAACAACCTTTGAAAATGCTGCCAACCTACCCATGGACTTTCTACATACCCTAAAAAAGGAGAAAAATCTTTAAATGCAATAGTAATCCCCCACATAGGTACATATTTAAATAGAAGAAAATAAATAAGTCCTGGTAGTGCTAACAAATAAAGATATTTATCCTTTGCAATTTGCGAAAAAAACTTCTTTATTTTACTTTTCGATTTCTCCCCCTTTAATGCAAGTTCATCTAATTCTTTAGCCTTCTCCATATTTAGATCCCCCTCCTCAGCTTAAATGGATACGCTTACATAATTGTTCATAAAGTATGATTTAACTGTAACGAGCTGTAATATTTCCTGCAATAATACTCTTTTTATTTCTTGAATTTTGGACATAATACTTTTTTTATTTCTTTGTCTTTTTTTAATAAATGTTGCTCTATCAAGGGAGTACAACGCTGGATAGAGCATAATTAGACTATTCCACGAGAGAAGTGCTCCACTGGTCTAATGGAAAGAAGCCACAAAAAATAGGCCCTTCCAGTAGAATAGAAAGCTGTCTTAACGACTGGAACAGCCTAAATTAAATGAATGTGTTTGTTGTTTATATTCATACATGATGTTACTCTACAATCTTCAATTTGGAAGTGAACCTGTAGAAGCCCATAAAGGATACAAATGCAATGGTAGAACCGATAAAAAACGGAATAAGAAATGAAAAGTAAGTACTGCTTAAATAAATAAGTAAGCCACTTACCACGATAATTTCCATTGTCAAAACTGGATTAATGACTGTAAATAACATAGCATGCTTTAACACAGTCAGTGTTCGTGAATGGAAGTGAACTGTAATAGAGAAGAAGTGAATAGTAAACACAAATAACAGGGCAAGCAAAAGGTAAAATAAATAGGTGAATATCTCAAGAGAATGGAACTTTAAGATGTAATAATAAAATAGCATGGAACACCAAATTAATGTAAGAAAAATCCCACCTTTTAAACTTTCGAAATAATTTTTTTTATAATATTCCCAAAATCCCTTTATTATTTTTATTTCTTCACCTATAATCCATCTTCTAACTATTGCAAATAAAGCTGTAGTAGCAGGAAAAGTAACAAATGGCATTAAAATAAATAACAGCCCTAGAAAAATGAATAATTCCTCTATATCATTGACCATTAACAGATTATACACGACCATTGCCACAGGTAAATTAAAGCAAAACCACAAAAAATTTATACCGGCCATACGAGTTAACCAAAGCGAAATTATGTAAAAAACACCCCAAATCCCTCTCATTTCCATACACGGCACCTTCTTTGAGCATTAGTTTTAAAACAGATAACCGACTTTCACTTACACTCATAGTTCTCCATATAATGTATATGCAAGATTAAGCTTGATAATGGATCCAACTAAAATTGTAAGCGATACCAACTCAGGTTAAGAGTAGCATATACAAGCTAAAAAAGAAAGTTATCCAAGAAGGGCGAAAATCTATGCTGATTTTTTGAATGTCCGGGTTTCCGTACATTTATTTTTGTCCATTCTCTTTATTTAATGTTGAAAGCGATGATGGCATATTTATTTTACTACTTCCTCTACTACTATTTCAGAGCAATCGATGATCGATAGCAACTCATCTACATTTGTAATGTCAAATGGACAAACAACACCTTTTACATTTTTGTGATAAACTACTTTTGCCAATGCCGCTGTTACCATTGCTGTTGTATGATAATCAGAAAAAGTAGATAAAGAAAATATTTTTATTCTTTCTTTGTTATCGACTATTCCTTTTACCTCAACTGTAAGAAAAGCTTGTTCATTTTTATTAAGGTTATGTTTGACTACCATGGAAAGCAATTTGTTATTCACCTTATGCATACTCCCAATCAAGCCCATTTTTCTTAGTAAAGACACTTGTTTATTAAAAGCTTCCTTATTCCAGGAAGTCCAATAATTAATGGGCTCTGCAGTAACATTATCTTTCAACAGCATTGTTTCTGAATGGTAGATTAATCTTACCTCTTTTTCCTTAATAGTAAAAAAGTCCATACTTCTTTTTTTAGAAAAACCAGCTACAACTGTGTTTTGAAATTTTACTGGTTGAGCAATTATCGTCAACATGTCTAATATTCCTGATAACCCCGCTTTAGCATTGGTATTCTGGAGTAATCCGACATTCACTTCCGTTACATCTTGAAAATTTGAAACAGCTGCTTTTACCATTAGACCAGATAATCCAGGAAAAAAACCTGACATAATAACCGAAGCTGTATGATTATTTTCTGCTCTTTCATTTAGCTCCATTACTTTCTCAGCAAATTCATAAAATGGTGTAACGTCTACACATAAGATCCTATTTTCAATACATGATAGTTGAATATTAGGCATTTTCTGTCTTACTAAAATGATGACAATATCAACATTTTTAACAACTTGATTAACATTTTCCTCCATATTTACATCTAAATACTGAAAATGAATGTCTCCATTAAATGAGTCAGCTAACTTCTTTCCTCTTTCAGCTTTATTATTGGTCACAATTAAATGGATGTGATTTTCAAATATCCTTAATAACTCCGTACAAACTAATTTTCCGAGAACACCAGAGGCTCCTACAACCATTATTTTTTCCATGATTTTAATGCCTTCTTCCTGTTATAAACTCAACTTAAATTTATTCGTAAACCAAAATGGATAAACAAAATCATTTTTACTCATACCAAGCCTTAGAAGGTCTATCTTCAGGAAATCCAACTTTTTGACGATAGGCTTTTCTTTCTTCAGTGAAATCAAACCATTGTTTATTACTCTTAGGATCATTTGCATAGTTAACGACACAACGAATTTGATCTTCCACACAAGAATCAATCCAAACACCTAGGGTTTGTTCTAATTGATCAAAAAGTTCTACAGCATTCTTTTCCTTGATTTCGGATAACGAAAAGATATTCAATTGATAAACTAGCCTTTTAGCTAGTTTATCCCCAACTGAAGGAACACTTTGAAAATCAGCTAACCCCTTTAGATTCTTAGCTTTGTCAACTGAAATATCTAGCATCTGAGCAATCTGTTCTTTATTGAAAGTATGTACTTCACTCATTTTCACTTTGGATCTTCTAAGTTTTGATTTTTCAACATCTGTTAAGGGTAATTTAGTATTAGAACTCACTAGTGTACCTCCTTTTGTCCGAAAAGTGTCTGTATTTCTAAATCTATTTTAACATAAATTTACATATGCGAACCCTTTGAAATCAAAGTAAAAGAGAAAACCATACCACCTCTAAATATCAGTGGCATGGTTTATTTCACAGAGTTTTCCCTATCCCTTATTGATCAGTTTCTAATTGGATATTTGTAAAGTTCGCTGTAGTGTAATGGATTAATTGATTAGGGTTTTGGGAGCCATCAACTGCAAATCCAATATAAATGTTGTCGGACATATTGATTTGCTGCTGACCAACTTCTACCCAGTTTTCTCCATCTTCAGATGCATATCCTGTCATCTGATTACCTTCTCGTTCGATTTTTAACCAATATGGAATATCAGTGTTTAATAGTGATGGAACGCCATTTTCTTCCGGTCTATCGTGTTCACCCGGTGCGATGATATCTGCTCCTTTCTCATCTCTCGATGAAAAATGTATCGCATACAATGTATCTTGACGGTCTGCCTTTACAACAGAAGTACTGATCATCGCTGTTTTAGCATCAGGTGATAGTTGATCTCTTACCATTAAACCAGATATCGCATTGTTATTTAATTTGGTGATACTAGAAACTTTTGCAGTTAAAGACCCATCACCTTTCAATTTTTGATAAGCAAATTGAAATTGATCTTGATCTCCGATTATACGACCGGTGCCTTTTACTGTTAGAGCATCATCTTCAAGACTAGCGTTACCTTTAACCGCAACCCCTCCGATATCTTTCGATTTCCATTCACCAGATTGGTTTTTCGTATTCACATAAATAGGAGTAGATGTAGTTTGGGTAGCATTTCCGTTTTTATCAATTGCTTTAGCAGAGACATACCATGTTCCCTCGAGAGCATTTTCCCATGTGAAGGAGAATGACTTTCCTGTACTTTCTCCGATTTTTTGATCATTTCGATAGTATTCTACTTTCTCAATGTCTTGTTTATTTTCCAGTTTCACGTTAAACGTGATATCCTTATTTGTCTCATGAATACTATTTACACGTGGAGAAACTAACGCTACATCCGGATTTTCTGGTTCGTGTTCCATATCTACTAAGGAATTCAGATACAGCTCCAAATGAGAATATCCAGATTCCGTGATCTCTTTTCCATCCTCTGAATTTTCAGGATCGAGTCCATTTTCTATCTCCCACACATCCGGTATTCCATCATGGTCGCTATCCATTGGCGCTTCTTCTGATTTCATTTCCGGGAAACCACCTACCTCCCATTCATTGTTAATGATCCGACCTGTATCATTTTGGACATCGTTAACGATACGTGCATCTACTGGATCTCGTTTCGGCAAAGTAGCACCCGCTCGTTTTAACACGAGCTCATATGCTTCCTCTGCCGGTTTCACATTTAACTCATCCTGATAGGCAACTTGATAAGGTTCGTCTCCAAAGGTAACATCCTCTTTAACATCTTCTACCCCTAAATAATTATCAGCTGTGACAGCTTCATTATGATGCATTGCATTGCCATCAATATAAAACCAGCCTGGTTCACCATCACGGCCAGGACTGATAATTCGCTGGCTGACATTGTCATAAGTTGCCGGACCCGGCTTAAAGTAGTTGTTCATAATGTTATTCCGCTGGTTTTCCCCTCCATACATAGAATTAAATCCCCAATTATAAATAACATTATTAACAAGCTCATCATTTGCTACTGGATGAATCGTATTGCCACCATTACCAAGTGCTGGCGTACGACTAATATGAGTTGCGATTAGATTATTGCTGAACGTCGCATTATGTCCGCCCCAGATTCCGCCATAGCCATGTCTGCCTTTCGAATGGCCAGAGATTAATAGACTCTCACTTATCATACTCCATTGTACCGTGGTATTTTCATTTCGATATAAAGAAAAAGCTTCATCAATCCCCCAACTTGCAGAAACATGATCAATCATGGCATCTTTTATATCTCGTCCGCCAAATGCATCAAACTCGGTGTGAATATTAGCACTACCTGGGCGAAATCTCATATATCTGATAATAATATTTTCTGAATTACTAATATCTGTACCATAGCCTGCTACGGTAATACCGTCCCCAGGTGCTGTTTGCCCAGCGATCGTCAGATTTTTCCTGTTAATTCGCAATGGTTGTTCCAAATGAATAGTACCTGACACACGAAAAACGATCGTACGATTATCTTCACTTACCGCATCTCTCAGTGATCCTTCGATCGGTTCTTCCCCTACGCCATAGTCCTCTGTTGTTGTGACTTCATACACATCATAACCTCTTCCTCCAGATGTGTATTTCCCTCCGCCTTCTGCTCCAGGGAACGCAAGTACTTTCTCGTCTTCAGCTTCTTCTGCTTGTACCATATCAACTTCCATCAATGGAACCAGTAAGATCATGATGATTGCAATCATCCATATGTTCCTTACTTTCTTCAAGTTTTTCATTTCAGCATTCACCTCCATCATTGATTAACTTTATTTTATCAATCGCTAGATTACATTTTTTTATGCTTTGTTTTTGAAACGCTTACATTTCGTTGTTTCTTGTTGCCGATAGTTATTTGGTGACATACCGGTGAATTTCTTAAAGATTCTCCAAAAGTGAACATGGTTAGTATAGCCAACTTTCCTCGTAATTTGATTGATTTTCAGCTTTGTTTCCGTTAGTAACCTCTTCGCTTCGGTAATCCGTACCGCATTCAAGTATTCTGTAAAACTACAGCCAATAGATTGCTTGAATAATTTACTTATCGATTGCTCATGAAGAAAAAACGCATCAGCAAGGATCGACAATGTGATATCTTGATGGAAACGTTCATTGATATAGGTGATCATATCATTTATTAATGCATGTTGATGACGATTTACAGTTGCATGTTCTATAGAAGTTTGACTTCGGATCAGTCGTTCACATTCCATTAGAAGTTGTGACAGAAGTAACTGTAAGTAACGATCACTGTCAGGATGATCGAGGAAATATTCTTCTAACATCTTTTCTAATATGGTTTGAAATATGGTTGGGTTCTTTACAGAGAGCAGATGAGGGCCATTGTTAAACAAAGTAGAAAGAAGGATTTGATCAGCTTCCAAAAGAAAACAATCACGGAAATTCAAGACGATTCGTTGATAGTTATGATCATTAACGATGGTTTTATGTAGGATGTTTTTATTAATCAGCATCATAGTATCTTTTTTTGCTACATATTTCTCACCATCTATCAAGAAGATTTTCTCCCCTTCAAGCAAATAAAAAATCTCATAATCCTGATGAAGATGATAATGTTGCATATCACGGCTATTTTCATACCCACGGGAATAATCGATATAAAATGACTGATTTCGTAAAGACACATTTACCTTCTCTGCCAAAGCTATTCCTCCTCTATTTTTATTCTAGAAAGTAATTTTAGCATATCGAATTACCTATCATATGGGAAGTGCAATAATACCTAAGTCTAAGGTATTGAAATCGTCAGTATAAAAAGGGAATGTCCCGCTTACCTTCAATTATAACCATTCATGAAACACATACTATTCGCCGGACTACTGCCCTTTTTCAATACCTGTTTTCATCTATTTGCTAACTGGAACATATTCCTCCCTCAAAAATATAATAATGTAAGTTTATTTTTGTGATAAGGGGTGCAGCAGTATGCCAGCAATAACAGGGGAAGAATACCGAAATCGAATAAAAAAACGACAAGTAGCACTTTGGCACAATGGAAAAAAAGTTGTTAACATTCTTGAACATCCTGCCTTTAAAGGGATCATTAACAGTCAGGCCACCCTTTACGACCTACAACATAAAAAAGACATCATGACCTATCCTTCACCTGTAACAGGAGATTTAGTTGGTACCTCTTACTTACAGCCAACCACAATGGAAGACCTTATAAAACGCAGAAAAATGATTCAACAGTGGGCGAAGATGAGTGGAGGTATGCTTGGCAGGAGTCCTGATTATATGAATACTGTTTTAATGACTTTTGCTGCTTCGGCTCAACTATTGAATGGTAAAGAAAATTGCTTCCCCCAACATTTAATTCATTTTTATGAAAAGGCAAGAGAAGAGGATTTTTCTTTTACACATACATTTATAAGCCCACAAGTTAATCGATCACAACTTTACTTTGAAGACACTGACGAACCAATCGCAGCGAAAGTGGTTGCCGAGAATGAAGAAGGAATTGTCATTAAAGGAGCTCGCTTACTAGCAACCCAAGGTGGCATTACCGATGAAATAATTGTCTTTTCTCCTGGCGGTATCTCTGATAAAGCTTACGCATTTGCTTTTTCCATTCCAAGTGAAACAAAAGGATTGAAATTCATTAGCAGAGATTCCTTTGTTGGAGGCGAGTCAACTTATAATTATCCACTAAGCTCTCGGTTTGAAGAATCAGATAGCATGGTGGTATTTGATGATGTAGTCGTCCCATGGGAAAGAGTATTCTTTTATAACAATATCGAAGTATCCAACACCTTTAAGAATGCAAGTGGATTTGCCCCCTTTACTTTACATCAAATAGTTAGCAGACAGGTTATTAAAACAGAATTTATGTTGGGATTGGCAAAGGCTATTGTCAATACCATTAATATTAGTGAATATCCCCATGTTCAAGAAATGATGGCTGAAATGATAACAGCACTAGAAACGATGGAAGCCTTATTAATCAAAGCAGAAACCAATGCAAAAAGAGACGAATTTAAACTAATGCGTCCAGAACTCACTCCATTACAAGTAGCGACCTCTACTTTTCAAAAAGTATATGCTCGACTAGCTGAAATTGTCCAACTATTAGGATCTAGTGGGCTTGTGTCTATTCCAACCGAAGCCGATTTTGAGTCCGAGATTAGAGACGACCTAGATCAATATTTGCAAAGTGCCACACTAGAAGCAAAAGATCGTGTGCAATTATTTCGCTTAGCTTGGGATGCAACAATGAGTTCATTTGGCAGTAGACAGACCCAATATGAACGCTTTTTTCTCGGAAGTCCGAATCGATTAGCAAGTGAGTTATACAAACAATATGATTTTACAAAACATACAGACTATATTAAAGATCTTTTGACATACGATTAAAGACGGGAGATGAATGGCTGTTCCCGTCTTTTTTGTACCTTCTAACCGTCTACTGAAGGCTTAAAATGGAATGACTAAGTTCCTATCAGTTAGTGATTTCTGCACTCTCACTCAACCCCAGAACAAGCTCCTGAAAATACCGAAACGGGCCACTTATCCATAGGTTACGATGGTAAACAAAATGAATTTGTCTTTCTAAGTCTGGATTTTGAAATTCAATATATGCTAAATGATCTTCTTTCTCTATTAATCTTTTCGAAATCAGTGCTACGGTTTTCCCGTAAGACAGCATCTTAATAATCGTCGAAACAGAATCTAGTTGAATCATTTCCATTTGTAGCTTTTGTTCTTGCAACCATGATTTGGAGAAATGTCCCGTTGAACTTGATAACCTATGCACGAGCAATGTTTGATGAGATAAATCACTTTCGCCTAAGCCTTCCTTCCCAGCAAAAGGATGTGTCTTGCTAAAGGCCAAGACAATTTTATCACTCGTGATTGGTTCATATACAAGGTCTGGCTCCTTATTTCCCGTTTCCATTACTAACCCACAATCTAGTTCTTGAAATAGTAGTTTTTTCTCTATTTCTGGGGCTGTTTTAACATCCAATGATACCTTGATACGCGGATACCGTTCAGCCAACTGGTGAATTAACTCCGGCATAAAAAGCTGGGCAGGTACACCACTTGCCCCTAGTTTAATCGAGCCGTTTTCCCCATTCTTATAATCTTCCACACTTTTTTCTAATGCATCATTGATTTGACTCAATTGCTTGGCATAATGATAGAGCATCTCTCCCGCATCTGTCAGTCTATACCCTCCCGCATTGGTACGAAATAGCTTAATGCCGTACTCTTCCTCCAATGATTTAATATGGAAAGATACAGTAGGCGTAGATAAACCTAGTAAATTGGCTGTATCCGTCATTTTTCTCGTTTCTACTAATGAGATCAAGACATGTAATTTTTGAATATTCACTTTATCCTCCTAAAGTATTTTAGATTTTCTCTAACAATATGTTGATTTTATCAGATTCTTTTTAATTTAATGTTAACAGTTAGTTAATATTCTCTAAACAATTGTTCTCTACACTTAATAGTGAGGTGAAAATGAGGAGAGGATAACATGATTATTCGCTTAAAAGGCATCGAGAAGATATATGGCAATATCCAAGCAGTAAAACCGATTGATCTTACGATAGAAGACACCTTTGTTACGATTCTCGGTCAATCAGGTTGTGGCAAAACAACATTATTAAAAATGTTGGCAGGGCTGACAGAACCTACAGCTGGAGACATCTTTTTCGATGACAAGACCATCTTTTCTAAATCAAAGAAAATCAATGTAAAACCAAACAAGCGCCAAATCGCCATGGTATTTCAAGATTTTGGGCTATGGCCACACATGACAGTCTTTGAAAATGTTGCATTTGGTCTGCGAGGAAAGGTACCCAAGTCTGAACGAGCTGATATTGTTCACGACGCCCTGTTAAAAGTAAAACTAGATGCAAAGGCAGCCATGAAACCTGGGGAATTATCAGGAGGACAACAACAGCGTGTTGCACTGGCCCGAGCTATTGCCATTAGTCCGAAACTTATCCTTTTCGATGAAGCGCTCAGCGCACTCGATGCAATCTTACGTGAACAGATGCGTGAGGAGATTTTAGCCATTGTTCAATCGATTGGAGCACAAGCGATCTTTGTCACACATGATCAAACAGAAGCAATGGCGATGTCAGACAGCATGATTGTGATGGATACTGGAGAGGTTGTCCAAACAGGTTCACCTGAAGAAATCTATCATACTCCAGCCAATCCATTTGTAGCAAACTTCATTGGCAAGACCAACTGGGTAGAGGATAAAGAGAAAATGATTCGTCCAGAAAATGTTCATCTTTATCCACATACAAATACAACATTAAGATCGGGGGTTGTGAAAAAAAGTACGTATGAAGGTGACCGTTATGTCATCTTTGTCGAAACAAATGGTCAGTTGTGGAAATTTTATGACCATCATCCGCATGAACAAGGCGCTAAAATTAAGCTTTATGTCGAAGAAAATAATATTCATTCTTTAAGAAAACAGGAGGCGTAACCTATGAAAAAATTAAAACGAACTGCAATGGCAGGAATCTTTACTTCCGCATTACTATTAAGTGCTTGTGGAGCTGACTCTGAGGAAGCTTCAGGTGCAGAAAATAACACTTCTACTGATGAGAATACGATTACCGTTTATTCTGCTGGGCCAGGCGGGCTTGCAGAAAATATTCAAGAAGCTTTCGAAGAAGAAACAGGTATCAAGGTCGAAATGTTCCAAAGTACTACAGGAAAAATTCTATCTCGTTTAGAAGCAGAAGCAAATAATCCAGTTGCTGATGTTGTTCTACTTGCTTCTGTTCCATCAATGGAAGGATTAAAATCCGAGGGTAAACTTCAAGCTTATGAATCAGAAAACGGTGAAAGCATGAACCCTGAATGGAGCGATCCTGATCATTATTATTATGGATATAGTGCTGCCGCTCTTGGTGTTGCTTATAACACGAATCAAGTGGAGTCACTTGACGCAGATTGGGATGAGTTTAGCGATCCAGAGTGGCAAGGACGTGTCGCAATGCCTGACCCTACTTCTTCTGGTTCAGCTGTTGATTTTCTATATGGCTTAACGAATCAAAATGATGATGGTTGGGACACGATTCAAAGCTGGCTAGACAACGATTTACTAATAGCAGGAGCGAACAAAGAAGCGTTAAACTCTGTTATCACAGGAGATAATGATGTCGCTGTTTCTGCAGTAGATTATATGACTTATAAAGCAAAAGACAGTGGCGAACCAGTTGATATTTACTATCCGGAAAGTGGCACAGTTATCAGCCCACGTGCTGCCGGTATACTAGCAGATGCCCACAATGTAGAAGGTGCGCAAGAATATATAGACTTCCTTTTATCTGACACTGCGCAACAATTGGTTGCAGATGCTTATATTTTACCTGGTAATAATGAGATTGAATTGAATAACCGCGCTCCTTTAAGTGATATACCTACACTTCCATTAGACTTGGATAATATCGAAGAAAAACAGGTAGAAACATTAAACAAGTTCACATCCATGGATTAAAACTTCTACGTGATGACGTAAGATAATGGAGGAATACGTATGATTCTACGTAGACATGCCCCTTTTACGGCGTTGTTTATCATACTTACTATCTTAGCTGTAGCACCACTTATTGCGGTGCTCGGCTATACTTTTTTTGAGAATGGCACGTTGTCCTTTGACTCATTATTATCGGTTCTACAAAATAATAGCATTGTTCAAACCATGAAAAATTCTCTATTACTAGGTGTATATGTCATTGCACTTACAACATGTATAGCGCTTCCGCTTGCTATTATCAGAACCAAAACCTTCCTGGTCAAAAATGAATGGTTAGATATTATCTTTATCATTCCTTTTATGACACCACCATATATTGGCTCAATGGGTTGGATTTTGTTTATGCAACACAATGGTTATTATGAGCAAATCTTTACTACAGAGGCACCATTCACCTTTTTCAGTGTAGCTGGAATGGTCTTTATTATGAGCATGCACCTGTATCCTTTTCTTTATTTAATGCTGAAAAATGCACTGATGAGAATTGACGGTTCTTTTCAAGATGCAACAATGATTTATGGTGGTAACCCTGTCTTGAACTGGATCCGAGTGATTTTACCATTACTGATTTCAAGCTATGTGATGGCAGCCTTACTCGTCTTTATCAAAACATTAGCTGAATTCGGAACACCTGCAACTTTTGGAAAAAGAATTGGCTATGACGTTTTTACAACAGAGATTCATGCCTATTTATCACGTTGGCCGATTAATATATCAGCAGCCACCAGCTTATCTTTACTATTGCTAAGCGTCTGTATGGTGATTTGGTATATCCAAAATGTAATTAGTCGTAAATATACGTTTGGCACCCATTCTGGTAAATCGATGAGTTCTAACCAGTTGAAAGATTCACTATTGATTCGAGTCTTTTCTAGTGGATATGTACTGATTATCATCGGGCTATCAATTGGTGTACCCTACTTTTCAATCATTGCTACTTCCCTATTAAAAGTTCGTGGAGAGCCTCTCAGTTTAAGTAATGTAACACTCAGTCACTATGCTGAGCTATTCACTGTTGGTTCATCTAGCTTCACAGCGCTTATGAATAGTATTAACTTTGCCTTTGTTGCTTCTACTATAGCCGCTCTTATCGGATTTTGTGCAGCACTATATATTAGAGATGCTAAAAAGAAGTCACAACAGTTCCTTGATTTTACAAGTCTATTGTCCAATATCATTCCTGGTATTGTCTTTGTCGTTGGCCTGATTCTATTCTGGAATGCAGGATGGCTTCCAGCAACTATCTATAATACTAACTGGATGCCTATCGTTACTTATATTGTGCTATTTTTACCTTATTCTGTTCAATATACGAAATCAGCATTGTCTCAACTTCATCCATCTATTCACCATTCCAATGCGGTTTTCGCTCACAACTACTGGATGATTTTATTAAAAGTATGGTTACCGCTATTGGGACAAGGGATATTAGCAGGCTGGATGATGACATTTATTATTTCAATGCGTGAATTAGTTGGTTCTTTACTTATTCTCCCTCCATCAGTGGAAACTAGTGCCACCTTTATTTATAGCCAGTTTGAACAAGGTGATGTATCAAAAGGAATGGCAATGGCAGTAATCACAGTATTATTAACGGTAATTTGCATTTTTCTGATTGAACTCTTACAACGAAAGGCGTTACACACAAACTAATGATTGATGTAACCGTGCTTGGAGGAGTACGAGAATATGGTCGAAACTGCTTTTTAGTAACAGACCAAGCAACCAACACACGCATTATGCTGGATTGCGGCGTCAGAAATGGAAACCCAGAAGTATATCCAGTCATTACAGAAGAAATAGCACAATCGATTCAAGCAGTATTTATCTCTCACATTCATAACGATCACATTGGTGCACTGCCCTTATTAGCGGAAAAGGGCTACCAGGGTGACGTATGGATGAGTGAAGCCAGTCTACAGCAATTGCAAAACATCATACCAAAATGGCAAGGTACATCACTAGATGCTTTGCGTTTTCGCTCTTTTGACAAATGTACAAGAGGGAAGTCGATTACTATATCAGACAGTCTTTCATTCATTTGGGGTTATAGTGGACACATGCTCGGAAGTGTATGGTACAGCTTTTATATAAATGAGCAATCTATCTTTTTCTCCGGGGATATCGCACTTGCTTCCCCGCTATTAGTAACAGATACACCTGCTATGCTTTCTTATGATATCGCATTGATAGATAGTGGGCATGCTACTCAAACCATGCCTTATGAGAAAAGTATCCACAATATCTTGTCGATAGTAAAAGATCCATCTGAAAGCTATCAGATTCCGATTACGATCTCTGGAAAAGCCTGTGATTTGTTATTTTTGCTCTATCAAGCACTTCCTGATAGAAACTTTGTGATCGATCATGGATTAATGGAGCATTTACAAAGTTATCTCCAAAATCCTGATAACATACGGAAAGAAAAAATCAATGAATTAGCTGCACTGATGCACAGTGAGCGTGTAACCATCTATGAGGGAAAAAAAGAAACGGGGATCTATCTATTATTAGATAAAGTAGCTGGCTTTCACGAAATAAAAACTGGTGTTTATCAGGATGAAAAATCACCTTTTTATAAATCACATCCTGATAATCGGGATTTAAAGACATTGGTGAGAACAATCGATGCAGAAGAATATATTTTTTTCCATAGTGTAGAACGTGATTTTGAAATGATTGTAGATCAGTTATGTTCGGAAGATTATATTACTAGGGTACTTGCATGATGAAACAATAATCATTTTATTTTGAGAGAAGAAGGGAGAAGAGCAAACACTCTCTCCCTGTCTATTAATTTAACCGCTCACCAAAAGCCTCTACTGCTTCCACTAATGCTTCTTTGGCATCTGTTGTTATATGCTTCTGCATCGATCTTTTCTCGATTTGAGTTAAATACTTTTCAATAAACTTACTTGCTTGATCTATTGAACCTTTTTCATAATGATGAACTGCTTGTCGATACGTATTTGTCAATTGCTTCGCTAATGGACCAGATAAATCACCTGTCTCCATATAACGATCCATTAAATCCTGCAGAGCTGATGTATCGATCGGAAGCCAAACATCTCTTATTGGTACTTGAGACCAATCCATGTCAGAAGCGAGATAAAAGCTCGTATACGCCGGCTGATTATAGCTCGTATTTTGTCTAGCTACTTCAGCTCGATATTGAGGATCATGCATTAGCGTATAAAGCTTGCGATCCGTCAATTCTGTACTTAAGTAGATTCGAATTGCTGAGCTATCTTCCGTTCTTACAAGTAATTCTTCTCGCCAATCTCCAAAAATATCAGCTACTAAGCTCGGGTTCCCTTTTGTCCAGTTGTTCGTTCTCGTTCCTTCAGCAGTTAGAACTGTTCCCTTTTGCCAGTGGTCAATTGTTGGTGTTTGATCTCTGGAACCGTTAATGATTTGAGTTGTCATATCTCCCGACCACCTAATGCTCATGTTCGTTCCCGGAATACCTTGCCAGCTATCGGCAATTTCTCTTCCATCTGCTGTATGCATACCGACTGCCCATGTTTCTAATCCAGGTTCATCAGGAAGTACGTCACCAATCATGCCACGCCCAGTATCGCGACCAGTATAATCACCATAAATCACTTCACCAGTTGCTGCATCACGGAGTGCGTAGCCATATGGTGCCCAAGCTCCACCTTCAAATACCATGAACATTTCCAAACCAGGCCGATTTGGATCAATGTTAGCTACATGCATTGCATCACCATGGCCTAACCGTGCCATACCCTCCGCTGCTCCTTCTTCTGGCATTTCAGCGAACGTACTATATAACAATGATCCATCATGATCGATTGTTGCACCACCGTAAACAATTTCATGCTTGCCATCTCCATCGACATCTGCTGCACTTAAAGAGTGGAACCCTTGTGTTGTTATCGTTCCAAACTCTTCATCTGTTCCATCTACACCATGAGGCCCATCATTAAAAGGATTACTCATTGGTGTCCAGCCACTATCTACATACCAATTTTCCTTTAAACTCTCTCCATCCCAATCATAAGTAACAATGGTAGATCTCGTATAGTATCCTCTCGCAAAAACGGCTGACGGATTTTCTCCGTCTAGATAGGCGACTCCAGCCAGAAAACGATCAACACGATTTCCTGGTTCAATACGAGACATCGCATAATCTCCCCATCTCAATCCATCGTCCTCACGTGCCGGCTTATAATGGATCGTTTCTAACTCGTCTCCTGTTTCACCGTCAAACACGGATAAATATTCTGGTCCTTCTAAAATAAAGCCCTCGAAGTTTCGAAGATCATTATTGCCGCTCCGTGACGGGGCATATTCATCCATGAAGTAATCAGCTAAACTCTCTGCGTCCTCTCTAGATAATGGATAATCATATTGCGGTTCCATGTCAAAAGCTTCTTCCAAAGTAGCTGGCCAGTCACCTTTTTCTACTTCTTCTTGGTCATGCCAACTCATAAATAAATCAACAACATGCTCATAATAATCATCGCTACTCATCCGGTAATCATCATCGTGGCTAAATCCTGCTTCGATATCTTCTCCAGGCATTGTAATATATTCTTCCGAAGCTACCTCGCCAGCTTCATCGTACTTAATTACCTTTGTTCCAGGGGCAGTTTTAAACATGATTTCCGACTTACCATTCCCATCAAAATCATAAACTAAAAATTGCGTATAGTGTGCTCCGGAGCGAATATTAACGCCTAAATCAATTCGATAAAGTAATTCTCCGTTAAAAGTATAGGTATCTAAGTAGGTATTGCCTGTGTAACCCACCTGTGATACATCCTTAGCGTTGCTCGGCTCCCATTTTACGACATATTCATATTGACCATCACCATTCACATCACCAACGCTCATATCATTTGCATGATACGTGTATGACTCCCCGACCGGTGTTTCACCGTCCGCTGGCTTTTGTAAAGGTAAATCATAATAGCCTTCATCCCATGGAATAGTTGTTTTACTCTCATCGATTTCTTCTCCATCTACTGTTGCACGGACGACATATTGATCATCAGAGGAACCTGCCGTATCTAAATAATTCGTACTATCCTCAACTGTTGCCAGTTTTTCACCATTGCGATATACGTTAAAATCCACACCTGTTAGACCATTATCTGAATATCCGGATACTTCATTTGCTAGAAGGCGCCAGCTTAAATAAATACCTTCAGAGGTAGAAGCAGCTACTAAACCTCTGTCTAAATTCTCTAACTGGATACCTTCTGTTGCATCCGTTTGGTCGTTTGTGTTATGTTCATTTGCTGATACACTTGCTGCACCTGATAGAAGTAAAGTCATTGCTGTGATTGAACTAAATACTTTTTTTGTGAACGATCGATTTCCCAAATAATCACTCCTCTAATTTTTTGAAACTTTTCATACCACACAATCTTAGTAAACGCTTACATTTGTTGGTATAATAAAGTTTGCTTAGCTCAACCTACTCGCCTCCCTCCGTAAACACGATTATATCAGAGAAAGCGGATTCAGTAATTCCAAATATCAGAGGAAAATGATGAAAAAACAGAGGTCAAGCTCTTATAAATAGAAATATGTTAAACTAAAAATGAGTTTGCGTTTATAAAGGGGAATTTGATGACAAAACATACTCTGTTCGGCAAAGTAATTTTTTGGTTAGGTTTTCTTATATTTATTCTAGGCTTTATGTTTAACGAGACATTAGGTATCATTCAAGATGTACCTGCGAGTGTGTATTCCTTCTCTATGCCTGCAATAATCATTGGCATCATTCTAATCATTATTTCTAATGTTTTTAAGAAAGAGAACGATTAGTTATTTTTGCGACAAAACTTAGGAGAGAATGCTTAGATTTACGCTTCCTCTAGTGGTTATTATGGAATAATATCAACTGCTTGAGCACCACTCCGGCTGCCCACTTCCCTTTCCGTGGGGTTTGTCCTTCAGCTAACTTTTTTGAGCAAAAACCCGCTCAAAAAAGTGGATCTTCAGGTCAAACAATTCCCACTGGAGTGGAAGTGGACGGCCTTCGCTATTATCAGTCTCTACAACGATAGCATGGAGTAACTCAGCTGCTTTTATACCCACAGATAACGGTCCATTGTGAAAAAAGTCAACCTATTACTTATGACAAGAATTGTTGCACCTTCTCATAGCGGAGTCTAATTACGGAGACTCCTGCGGGAATAGCGCGAGCCGAAAATCCACTTTGCAAATTGTTCTTCTTTGTAAAGTTAGTTGAGGCCGTGCCTGCGGAAAGCGAAGTAATTAGTCGGAGCGTTGCCAATATACATCAAACATTTCAACATAACTACTTGGCTTAACGCAGTCATTACACTGATTTTATACTTATAAAAAAATGCCCCGGCCAACATTAGGATGGGGCATTTAACTTTAAGTCTTTATTTTCAACTCTCGGTAGGATGCTTGAATATTTCCTTGTTTATCTGTCGCAAATAAAGCAGATCGTTCTTTTTCCAACATAAACTGATATACTTTCCCAGTTGCTGGGTCCTTTATTTTTACGTGACTATCAACGGCATACTCAGAAACAAATGTATACAGATATCCATCTCGGAAAGCCAATTTCCTTCCATAGATCCCCGGAAGATCACCACCTTCAAGCCATTCTAGTTCTGCTTCTACACCTGCACCACTTAATGCTTTTTGGTATAAAGCTATTAACACATCCGTTCGCTCATTCAATTCAATTGGCAGTGGAGACCATAACAACGTACCCTTCCCTATTGCTATTTCTACTAGATTAGTATTTTTACATGCTATTTCTTTATTTACTTCTCCGATTCTGCGATCACCGAACGAAACGGGATAATCAATACCATCAATCGTTAATACTTCTTCACGTACAACATTAGATAATTGATAATCTCCTAATTGTTCTGTTAACTTCTGTGAATGCTTCCAGTACTCATCAAGCCCTAATGGCCCTGTCCATAAAAGGGTTGCACCGGTTTTTTTAACATAGTGAAATATTTTCTCGGTTGCTTCCTTGCTAAAATTATGGGCACTAGGTACAATTAATAATTTCGGCGGTTGTTCCTCCAATGCCTCCAGATGATACTCACCCATTGCTCGAAATGGTACATTCATTTGATAGGCAAGTACCCTCGTTAATTTTGTCGTAGCGTCAAAAGCAAATTTACGATTGGAAAAGTCATTTGAATAAGGAAACACTACGGCAACTTTTTCTAATTGACGATCAACAAACAAATCACGGATTTCACCGATAAATCTTCCAAAATCATACGAGACATCTGCTTCCGGTTTTTGTGTACCATCTGCTCGCAGTGCACCGATATTGGATTCATTGGTATTATTCATGTAAAAGTTCGTATTCCACAACCACTGTACAGCACCAGCCCCACCAGTAGAAAAGGAATAAGCATATTTCCGTTCCAATATATTACGTAACTCTTCTTCTGATCGTTTCGCTTTACTGTCTGCTGTTTCCACATACATAATTCCTGTTTCCTGAATCAGATTCGGTTTAAATGGGGTTTTTGTGAAAATACCATCCCAAACAAGCTGATCCATCAACCACCATGAATGGACTGTTGTATAATCTACAGCTTCCTGATAGAAAAAAGGTGTCGGTCGCTGACTGTATAATGCTTCATCCTGACCGACCGTTACTAATTGCTTGGAAGTAATCGACTTAATCTTTGCCGTTAGTTCTTCTGCCCACTGATTATGCATATCCATCGTAAATAACGTATAATCCAGCCAACGCAGACCTTGCTTCGGTTGCTTCATATCCTCCATGTCAAAATTGATCTCTTCCTGTTCTGGTAATTTCACGGACTCAAAGTTCGGTAATTCCTCTGGTGTCATATCCCAGCGCTCCTGAAGTTTCGTAATCGATTCGTGCCTTTCATGCAACCATTTCACAAATGCGGCATGCTCAAAACGATCCTGTGCCGAGCGTGGACCTTGGAAAAAGCGCTTCGGATCAAACATCGACGGTTCATTAATTAAATCCCATTGCACATTGGTTGTTTCTACATGTCTTGCTACCAATGCACGAATAAATCGTTTCTGTGCTTTTACGCTACGAGGATCCAGATACGGATTCTCACCCTCATAGGCAATAGGTGTAAAAGCGAAGAAATTAAAGGTTACTTCGATATCATACTTTTTAGCAGTAAGTAGAAAAGCATCAATCGCCCGCAATACTTCTTCAGATGGGTGACCATCGATAAACATCATATGGCGCCATGCCGTCCACAGCCCTGTGCGAATAAAATTAATCCCTGCCTCTTTCATCGTAGCCATATCCTGATCCCAAGCTGCTACGTTTGGCATAAAGATAAACTTACGTGCAACATCAGAAGTCATATAGGTTTGCCCAACTATTGGAAAAGTTCTTCCATCTTTCCAAAAGTAGTCTCTTCTAGCTTCCATCACACTTCCCTGCTGTAATAAATTCGGATCATTTCCCCAGAAGCCTTGTGTAAAAATACGCTTTTCACCTGACTTAGAAGTAGCATGACATTCAATGAGGTACTGGCCTTTTTGAATAGGTACATCTACAGGTATCCGCAAAAATTCTAGTTCATCTGTAGCTGTTATTGTTTCACTCCCTGACCAGACTAATTCTGATTCGTGTGTGATTGTCATATCAAATTGCCATTCCTCTGTTTGCTGAACCATTCTCTCGATTTGAATCGTAATGGACGCCTTGTCACCTGGCTCATATGTTGCATAATTTGGTTTTAGCCAGATTTCCGTCACACCTTTTCCAACGAAAGCTACCCATTCCGTAATCGCCTCTAATCCACCATTTTGCCAAAACCGATCATCAACCATTTGATTGATCAATAACCACCTGCCACCAACAAAATCACCCTTCGTATTTTCTACTAATACTGCCGGTGCAGCTACTTCTCGATTATCTTGGGAAATTCCTTTCAACAGTGGATATATATGCGCATCCATCGGGCCACTGGTGCCATTTTCTTCTGGGCGATCGCGAAAACGTGTTACATGCAAGATCAGATTATGTGTCGGCTCAACCGAAAAAAGTGACTCTTTTCCTTCCATAACCGGTATCTTCTTATCAGCAGCTAATTTTTCGATGGGGGCTTCATCAACCGGTAATACTTCATGTATCTGTAATTGACGATGATAAGCTGTTTGTGCTCTTTCTACCTTCCATTCTCCTTGTTCCGATAGGTGCACAGGTTTGCGAAATGGAGCACCTCCGATATGAAGTAAACCATGTCCTTTTTTGAAAAAAGCTAATAAATCCGGCCATGCTTCTTTTGGAAAGTATGGCCCATGTAAATGCATGTAACTATTGAATTGATGATCGCCTAATGCTTCTGGCAATTGCTTCGCATTTACCACCTCAAATGAATCATTTAATTGTTCCAACCAACTATTAGCAGGTCTGACACCATCATATGGAAATCGTTCATCATAAAAAACTAATGTCTTTTTCACCAATAATCCTCCTCTAACCTTTTACAGCACCTTGTGTCATGCCATTGACGATTTGTTTTTCCATGATTAAATAGAACAAAATGGTTGGAATTAATACAAGCGTTAACCCTGCCATTTGTGCAGTATAATTAGTGGTGTACTCACCAGCAAAATTCGCTAAACCTAATGGTAAAGTGCTTAAAGCTTTATCATTAATCAATACTAAGGCAAATGAGAATTCGTTCCAGTTATTAATAAAGTTTAAGATAACAGCAGTGGCTAGCGCTGGACGACTCATCGGCAAAATGATCGACCAGAAAATTCGAAACGGACCACAACCATCCATAATGGCTGATTCCTCAATTTCTTTCGGAAAGGAACTCATAAAACTAGTTAAAAGGAAAATCGTAATCGGCAAATTAAATGCGACATAAGGAAAAATCAGTGCCAAATGTGTATTTAAGAAACCAAGCTTTTGCATTAAGATAAACATCGGTACCAATGTAGCATGAATGGGCACTAGTAAACCGACAACAAAAAAGCCGTATAATAGATTTCTTCCCCTAAATTGAAAGCGAGACAAGAAGTAGGAAGCAAATGCACCGACCAATATGCAAATAAGTAAAGCGACAATGCCGACAAATAAACTATTAAAGAAATATGACCCAATATTGGCGGTTACCCATGCTTCCACATAGTTGGTAAACACCCACTCGTTTGGCAAACCAAATGGATCAAAGGAAAATTCCTGACCTGTTTTAAACGAGTTCATAATCATCCAAAATATTGGATAAGCATTAACTATGGTAAACAAAAATAAAATCAAATAAATCGTACTGCGTTTGACGATTTTTCGCTTGCGTGCCTGTTTAGAAACCGTATCATAATGAACTGCTGATTCACGCATAACCTACACCTCTCTTCTACGGAGTAATTTAGTTGTTATCAGGATAAGAGCAATACTAAAGACAAAGATTAAAACAGAAATTGCGCTACCATACCCGTAACGAAGCCCCTCAAAGGTTTTGCCATACATATAAGTAGCCATCACCTCTGTTGAATTGGCTGGCCCACCTGAAGTCATGACGAAAATTAAATCAAAGGTTTTTAAGCTGCCACTAATACATAGAACAACCGAAATTAAAATAATATTCCATATCGACGGAAGCACCACATGAATAGTCTTTTGCCATTCGGAAGCACCATCTAAATCGGCTGCTTCTAATATTTCACTTGGTACCGTTTGCAAAGCAGACAGAAAAATAATAAAATACAGCCCAACAAACTGCCATATAATCGTGATACAAACAGCAACCATTGCCCATGTTGGATCACCAAGCCAGTTTTGCTGAAGAAACCCTAACCCTATTGCTTCTAAAAAGTTATTAATCATACCATATTCTGAATTGTAGATCATACGCCAGGTAATCGAAATAACAACAGTAGATATAACGACTGGCATAAACCCAATCGTTCGAAAAAATTTAGCACCTTTCATTTTTCGATTCAACAATAGCGCTAATGCTAAAGCTATTGGAATTTGGCCAAATACAGACGCAAGGACAACTAATATATTATTTCTTACTGATACCCAAAAAACAGAATCCTGAAATACTTCTTTAAAATTCGCTAAACCAATAAACTGCATTTCCGAAAAGCCATTCCATGACATCAACGAATAATAGAAAGAAATGAAGATTGGAACAATGCTAAAAATTAAATAAATCACCAAAGCTGGTATAACACCCACCGCGATAATCCACGGTTTCTTTAATAAATGCATGTGATCACTCCCTGCAACTACTAACTTTCCTTCATTATAAAAGGGCTTACATTATTCTAAAATCCTATAAAGTTAACATTATATCTATTTTTCTATGGAATGGAGCCGACGAAATTGCGTAGGAGTAATCCCAACATAGTTTTTAAATACTTGAACAAAATATTTATACTCTCTGTACCCGACATACTCCGCTATTTCAAACACTTTGTTGGAGGTCTCGGTAAGCAACTCTTTCGCTTTATTAATCCGAATCGTATTTAAGTATTCTGAATAACTGTAACCTGTCTCTTGTTTAAAAAGCATACTGAAATAATTGGGGGTAATATAATGAGCCTCCGCCACCTCGACTGCTTTGATATCTTTCTGATAGTTTTTCTCGATATATTGCTTGGCTTGTTGAATGATCCAGTGATTGTCGCACGAGCTCTCTAGATAATCAATCATTTCTTCTAGATCCTCTAATAGTAAGGCATGAAGAGCCTCTACACTATTAAAAATAAGTAAATCGATTTCCTTATTCAGCCTAAAAGTTTGCTGTTCAAAAGTAGTCTCCTGACCTTTTTCTTTGATAGAATCTAGTAGATCCAGAAATACTTTTTTTATTTGCTCAAGGGTTAGCTGTTTTTGTGTTACTTCAGTAAATAGCTGATCTGCCTTTTTCGTTGCTTCTGCCTTGTCCTGTCGAAATACAGCATCACTAATCTCTACAACTAACTGTTTGTCTACGTTGTACGTTTTTTTAGGCGGGATAGCTTCTAAATCCGTCACTACCTTGGTGGCTGTACCACGATAAAAGCTTAACCTCTTGTTTAGTTCGTGATACAGAACAGAAATCTGGTTTAAATCATGACAACTGGAGGAAATAGCGATAAAAACTTCGTTATCCAAGGTTTCCATCATTGCAGAAGTGAGATGGTTGATTGCTTGATCCGAAATCTCCTCGTCATCATAAAGAAATAGGGCTAATTGGTTTTCATGTGTCTCGATAAAAATGGAAGACACCTCGTATTTATCAATAACGTGTTTTATATGTTTTGATGATAATGATGATTGATCTGTTTTATAATAATTTATCGTCTCTAGTAACATAAGACGAAACGGATATGCTTGATCTTGGATTCTTTCTGCGAGATGATAGCTATCAGGCAGATGAAATAGCTGCTGCGTCAAATAGTTGGTTAACAATGTTTCTTGCTTGACCTGCTCCTCCTTCCTCGTATCTTGCATCTGTTGTTTTACCCGCTTAACTAATGCCATTAATTCATCAATATCAACTGGTTTTAATAAATAATCCTGGACACCAATACGAAGTGCCTGGCGTGCATACTCAAATTCCTCATAACCACTAATCATAACAATAGTCACATCAGGGAAACAATCAACAATTGCTTTCGATAAATGAAGGCCATCCATTTCAGGCATATAGACATCGGTAATCACGATATCAACCTTCTCTTTCTCCATTATTTCCAATGCTTTCTTGCCATTAGGAGCAGCACCGACCACATCGATACCTACTTCCTCCCAAGGAACCGTATCGGATAATCCTTGACATATTAATGGTTCATCATCTACGATCAACATCTTTAATGTCATTTCATCTGTCATCTCCTTCTATTAGCTGATTCAGTATTCGCTCATCTTTTATCCAAGGAAGGTTTAATCTGACACATGCACCTTCTTCCACATCTATTAACTCAATTCCAAAATCCTTGCCAAATGAATTGGTAATACGATCATGAACATTTTTCAAAGCATAACTATCTTGTTCTTCTGTCGTATCAAGCAACTTTCTAACCTTTTCCGTATCTATTCCGTTCCCATTATCTAAACAATCAATTATCATTACCTCACCTTTCAGATAACAACGGATCGTAGTATTTTTATTTTCTTGTGATTGTGGAAAGCCATGTTTAAAGCTATTTTCCACAAGTGGTTCCAGAATTAATTTGAGAACAATACTATCGGCTAATCCTGCCTCGATAAAGATGGCATACTGAAAAGTATCACCTAATCGTTTCTTCTGCAGCTCCATATAGCTTTGGACATATTTTAGCTCATCTCTTAATGGAATCCATACTTTGCCCTGACTAAGTGTAATCCGAAACAACGTCGATAAATCCTCAATGCTTTTACTCGTTTCCGGTGCCTTTTCCAATCGAGCTGTCCAGCGAATCATGTCCAGCGTATTATAAAGAAAATGGGGGTTGATCTGACTTTGTAACGCTTTCAATTCTGAATACTTATTTTGAATTTCAAGCTTATATTTATTGTCAATTAACCGCTGAATTTGCTCAACCATTGAATTAAATCGATAACCTAGCTGACCTACCTCATCTTTCGATCGAACTTGCACCTGTGCCGTAAAGTCGCCAAGCTCTAACCGCTTTGTTTCTCTTGTTAATTCCAGAATCGGACGCACAACAAAGAATACAAATCCAGCAAACGTCATTAATCCCATAAACACGGCGATCAAAATCATATAACCAAAAGTAGAGCGGATGTCTTTCATTTCGGATAAAATATAGGTTTCACTAACTACCGAAACTAAATGCATATCAATCGGTTCGATATATCTCGAAACACCATAATACACGTCACCATTTGATTCTAGTTGGAAACTTTCTCCTTCTGATTGAATATGATCGATAAACGCTTGATAGCTAAATTCCGGTCCGATATCTGAAGACGTAATATTTTGTTTCTGATTATGAACAAGAAAGGCTTGGTGCTGTTCACTTGTAAAACCGTCTGTCACATGTTGATAAAGTGATTGTAGATCAAGACGAATGCGGATAAGGCCGATTGGCTCTCGAATATTATATAGATTGTTAATAACTCGATAGAGGCTGATCACTTCTTCATCTTGGCTGGTTCGTAGATTATACAAAGGATAAGGCGTGGTCCACAGTATTTCTCCTTCTCTATTCTTTGCCTGTTTAATCCATCGAGTTTCATTTCCTTCAACAGCCTCGCCTACAGACAGTACTTGTTTGTTTTGTCCTTCGATTTCAACAGAATGAAAGTAATCTTTTTCCGATTGGTGGAAAACGAAAAAACCATTGAGATTGTTACGAACTTGATTCAAATGGTTATAGTCTTCCCCCGTAACAGCCGGCGACGTCATAAAATCCCGAAATTCCTGACTGTAAATCATATACCTTGAGATTTCTTCCACTTCATCGATCACATTATTCAGTTGAGACTCCATATTATTCAAATTCCGATGAGTCGTGGTAATGATCTGTTCTTTTAATATTTTGTTAGATTGATAGAGAACAATTGATCCGATTAATCCGCTTGGAATGGTAACAAGCAGAAGAAAAATAATAACTGATTTCCATTTTAAGCTGTTTTTAATATAGTCAATATATCGCATACTTGATTGCTCCTATTACTCCATGTTTCATTATAAGTAGAGTATAACACTTTCATATGAGCAAAAAGTAGAGTATCCCGTAAGACACTCTACTTATTTACTCAGGCTATCAACTACTGCTGTTCACTTTCTTGTACACGTTGAATGTTTTCAGCTGCTTCTTTCGGAGTCGAACCACCGACCGTTATCGATTGCAGTTCATTTTCTAATTGATCGTTCACCGCCGGGATCAATGTTGCATCATAAACTGGTGCTGGATCAGACTCTGCAATTAAGTCGAGCATTTCTTCTTGTAGTGGATGAAGTTCTGCATCATCTGGCACCTCTACATTTGCAATAATCGGTCGACCAACTTTAATTAGTTCTTCCCACAAGTCTTGATTGTAAACATATTGCAAGAATGTATGGGCTGCCTCTAATTTTTCTCCTTCCAACTCACTGTTGATCGCAACGCCTGTTCCAGCTACAGTTGATATCGTCTTTTTATCATTGAGCGGAATCATGGAAACACCAACATTTTTATCTTCTGGCATATTTTCCAAAATTGCAGAAATACCCCAGTTTCCGTCCATTACCATTGCTGCTCTTCCTTGAAGGAAATAGTCAATCATTTGCGAACTATCTATTGTGTTCAAATCTTCGTTAAAGGCTTCCTTTTTTACTAGTTCATCAATGACTTCCAGTGATTGGACAAAATCAGAATCTGTAAATGCTCTTTCACCATTTGCAACACCTTCTAAGAAATCATTACCGGTAAATCGATCAGCAATCGTAGAAATATAAACCGATTGCAAGACCCATGCATCTGAGTTACCTAATGCCATTGGTGTAATATCATTCGCGTTCAGGTCATCTATGAGTTGAAGAAATTCCTCATATGTTGACGGAAACTCCTCATACCCTGCATCTGCTAACATATCTTTATCATAAAAAATCATATGGGTTGGATTGGTGTTTGCTGGTACTGCATAAGGATTACCATCCACTGAAAAGTCTGCAAAATCCTCTTCATCCAATAATCCTGTTTCTTCTGTCCAATAGCTGACAATGTCGTCAATTGGTTGCACGGCACCACCCTCAACAAGCGGCTCTAACTCTGCTCCCGGCCATACTTGGAACATATCAGGTAATTGTCCACCAGCAGCCTGCGTATTTAAACGCGTTCGGTAATCGGCATTAGGTGTCGTATCCACCTGAAGATCAATGTCTGGATTCTCTTCATCAAATTTTTCTACAATATCCATAAATGCTTGATAATCTGCTCGACCAACATCTTCTGACTTCCAGAATGTCAATTCAACAGCATCGCCATTTGCGTTACTATCTCCATCATCGGATGCCGTTTCCTCTCCACTATCTCCCGAACATGCTGTTAATAAGCTAATGAATAGAATAATCAATCCTAAAAATACATGCTTGCTCCACCTTCTCATAAATCAACCCTCCATTTTGTTATCGCTTTCAGAAGGATTATCTCACATCACATCAATCTAAAAAATCCAACAAAGTTAATATAATATCCAATAATTTATAATCCACAAAAATACATCCATCCTAAGAAAGAAGTTACAAGCTCCTATTAGCATGCTAACTACGACAAAACACGAACATCAAGATGCTCGTGTTTCTGTTCTTTAAATATCCTTGAATCAATTAACCTAGTGCTACATCGAGAATCATCATTAATGTAAACCCAATCATTAAACTCATCGAAGCCAAATCTTTATTACCTTTTTCTTGTGAACTCGGAATCACTTCTTCTGCTACAACGAAGATCATCGCACCAGCCGCAAAGCTTAAAGCGTACGGTAGTAATGGTTCGATAAAAGAAACAGCAAATGCCCCAATGACAGCAGCAATCGGTTCGACCATTCCCGAAAATTGTCCGTATTGAAAGCTTTTGGATCGAGACATTCCTTCTGCTCTTAATGGCATTGAAACGGCGACACCTTCGGGAAAGTTTTGAATACCAATGCCGAGTGCTAATGTGATAGCACCAGCTAAAGAAGCTTCTGTTCCGCCATTCGCAAGGGCACCGAAAGCAATGCCGACTGCCAGACCCTCTGGGATATTATGGAGCGTGATCGCAAGAACTAGCAGTGTACTTCTTTTTCTTTTATTCTGATGAATTCCTTCCGCTTCTTCAACAGGGGTATTAGGATGTAAGTGGGGTAAAATCTTATCAATCCCCCATAAGAAAACACCACCTAACATGAAACCAATAGCTGCTGGAAACCATGCTCCAATTGTGTTTCCTTCAGATAATTCAATCTAAGGACCTAACAAAGACCAATAACTAGCAGCAATCATGACACCGCCAGCAAATCCCAACATACTATCCATTAATCGTTGATTGATGCTTTTCGTTGCAAAAACGAGACTGGCTCCTAATGCAGTCATTCCCCAAGTAAATAATGTAGCGATAAGAGCTTGTATGATTGGATTAAAATTCTGAAAAAAATCAATCATGATGAAGAAAGGGCCCCTTCCTTATTTTTTTATTTTACTAAACTATAAAATTGCTATTGTAATTTAACACATTGCATATATTTAAGGTCTAAATCTAAAACAATTGTATAGTCAACAACAATACCCCTGATTAATCTAAATAAGAATTAATCAGGGGTAACTCTATAAAGTGAGATTATGGATCGTTAGCACCATGATTAAGTGAAATGCTTCAAACATTCACCATAATGTCAAATTTATCTCTCTCTTGTAAATAATAGCTATAGTTACCATGAACAAAAATATTAACTTTTAACTGTGGTTTTGCATGTTCTCTAATGGTAGATATTGTGGCTTTGAACTTTCCTCCATTATTTAGAACTTCATACATAAAACCACTATAAAAAGCTGGAATATAGCCTAAGTGATAGTTAGATTCTGCACTCTTTACCATCACTGCCTTACTATCTTTAGGGTTTTCCTTTTCTATTTCAAATTGAACTTCGTCACCTTCAATTAGTTCATTTAATGCTAATTCCCCTTCATAGTAACGCCAACCAGCAACATAAAAATCAAAATCAAAATGAGATTGTTGGCGATAAATTGGAGCAACAAACTCATAAGGATCGGTTCCTAATCTTCCTCCTGTAGCACGTAATAAATCCATTTCAGAATAATCTTCACTTAACCCAAGTGTTCGCAAAAGCTCTGGAAAGTCAGGTCTTCTTTTATCAGGTAAACGCCGCGCAAAAGCATCAAACAGCCTTTTAGAGGTATACGTTTTATTAATATCTCGAAAGGCGAGATGTGGACGGTAACCATTTTCCATCGCCTCTAGCAAAGTTCTTCTCTTTCCACTTAATTCATAAGAAAAAGTATATTTGCCATCCAGACAATATAAATTACCAATATGATACCTTTGTCTTGTTTCAACATTCTGCCAAACTAGCCATAAAACAAATGGTCGTCTCTTCATTGATTTTCCCTCCCGCCTAACCTATTAATTAACCAATCTCTCCGGTATAATAAAAGTTTAAGTACCCACTCTTTGTATACCTCATTCATAATAGAATCAGGGATATCATCTAATATATTCTGAATGTTTGTTTTATTCAGGATCGTAAATCGTGAGATAACATCCTGTATTTCTCTAGAATAATTCTTCTTAAGTTCGAACAATAACTCTATATGCTTTGGTTTTTGTTTATTTTGGATCCCAATTAATGAGTAACTGCGATTCGTAAATGCTTGAAACATCCGGTCGTCCTTTAACATCTTTGTAAGACGTTCTTGTTTTAAATTGAATCCTAAGGATGCACCATTATCATATATTGGTGCTAAAACATATTGACCTTTAGCCCGAATTATTCCCCAATTATCGCAATGTCTATCTTGATTGCCAATTAACGCATCAAATACGGGTATAGATACGAAAGCAGTTTCTAATTCAAAATATGATAACGCTTGGAAAATATGATGAACGTAATAATGATCTAAAGAATATCTATTAAATTCTTCCATCTTCGGATATAATAAGGTCGCCACCTTCATAAAATTCATCGGATCCATTCGTGAATTTCTTGGCAACAACTCCTAGTGTGTTTTTACGGAAACCAAATTGTACATCCATCATATTTAATCCAATTAATTTACCTATTTCAGAAGCAACTTTTTCTGCCCAAGCCTCTCCTGTATCCTTTGTAGGAATTTTAAACATAAATGACTTATTAGAATATGGCTCAATGATCCAATATTTCTCCCTTGTTCCAGAAATTTGACGTTTATCATCAACTTTCCAATCAATCACATCTAAAATATCCATTTAAACGTTCCTTTATTCAATATATTTTTATTAATTATAACAAATATTAATCGAAAGTTGTATCCATTTACCTAATTATGTGACGGACTGTTATGTATTATTGGTCTTTTTATACCGATTCTATGCAATCGCTTATAATGAATTGCATAGAAGTGGGAAGTGTGTTCTTAGATCGCATAGATAACCTAACTTTGTACTTTCAAAAGGGACAGTACCGAGTTAATGGCACTGTCCTTTTTATTCTTATCTTCCAGTAAGTTTGAATTTGCATCGAACTTTAGTTGAGAGAAAACGATCTATGATTTCTTGATCATCACTAGTTTAAATCAGCAACAAAGATAATCCGGGAATAAATAAAATAAACAGAGCAGCAATAATCAGAACGATAATAAATGGAAAGGTTCCTTGAACAACATTGGAAAAAGGTGTTTTACTCACACCTGATGCAACAAAAAGATTGAGTCCAAATGGCGGTGTTAACATCCCAATCGCTAACGTAACAATCATAATAATTCCAAAGTGAATCGGGTCAATACCAAATTCGTATACAATCGGTAAAAATAACGGAACAAAAATTAATACTGCTGCACTTGTATCCATGAACATCCCAACCACTAACAAAATGACAAATACCATAAGCAAGAAAATAATCTTAGTATCTGCATATTCTAAGAAAAAGGCAGCGATTTCCTTTGGAATATTTTCATAAGTTAGGTACCAGCTAAACACATTTGATGCTGCAATCACTAACATGATCATGGATGATGTAATGACAGCTTTTCGAGTTACACGATATATTTTCTTCCATGTAAGTTCTTTGTACACGAAACACCCAACTAGCAAACTATAAACAATTGCTACAGCAGCCGCTTCTGTCGGTGTAAAAACACCAATATAAATACCACCTAACACAATAACTGGTAACAAAATCCCTAAAAATGCGTTCAAGAACGATCGTATCAGTTCTCCGAAGCTTACTCGTTTCTCTGGCTGATGCCCTTGTTTTTTAGCAATCAGATAGCTGACTACAATTAAAACAAGCCCAATAAAAACCCCTGGCATAATTCCTGCAATAAACAGATCTCCAATCGACACTTCAGCAGCAGAACCGTAAACCAGCAGTGTAATACTTGGAGGAATGATAATCCCTAGAGATCCAGCTGCTGTCATTAAACCAACAGAGAAATTTCTAGAATAATTCGCTTCACGCAAAGAAGGAATCATAACCCCACCAATAGCTGCTACTGTAGCGGGACTAGAACCTGACAATGCCGCAAATAGCATGGAGGACATCACCCCTGCGATCGGTAATCCACCAGTCGTCCACCCAACCAATTTACGAGCAAAATCAATGATTCTTTTCGATGTTCCACCAGACAACATCAAATCTCCAGCGAAAATAAAAAATGGTATTGCCATCAATGTAAAGGAATCAATCCCAGAAAAAAGTGTCCGTGCAAAGACATCTAGTGAAATTCCTTGCTGATACATCGCCACAAAGCTAGCTATTCCAATAGCAATAGCAATCGGTGCACCAACCAACAGCAAAGCGATAAAAATGAATAAAATCATTTCTCCACGACCTCCTCTGGATGCTCTTCCTCATCAGAATAAGACCGCTTCACATCTATATATAGCATTTGAAGAAAACGAAACAGCATCAACCCTCCACCAACTGGGATGGACAAATACGGTATCGCCATTGGTACACCCAATGCTGGCGTAACATTTCCGAGCTCCACTACACTGGAAACCATCTCAACACCTGTCCATATCAAGATCAAGCAAAAAATAATCCCCGCTAAATTAGCAAAGACAGAAAACACCTTTTTTCCTGCCGGCGGAAGAAAGGTGACCAGTGCATCAACTGTCGCATGTCCTTTTTCCCTGACTGCAATACTGCTACCAATCAAAACTAGCCAAATAATTAAAAAGCGGGCAGCCTCCTCCGACCAAATCAAAGAATAATTAAATAGATAACGTAATACAACTTGTATAAAAATCAATATAGAAGCCATTATCATAGAAATAACAGCAAAACCTTCTTCGATATGATTAATAAACTGATTGACCTTGCTCATACAAAGCCCCCTTAAACTTAGCTTATATTAGCAACCATCAAATTAATTACATGGTTATAGTGTAAAATAAGAGCGATCCCTCGCTCTTATCCCACCTTAATGATGTCATTCTATTCAATTAACTCAATGATCTTATCCGCATCCTCAAATTTATCATGGAATTCATCATATACTCCGCTTAAAGCATCCTTAAAAGCCTCTTTCTGCTCACTAGTCAACTCATTTATTTCCACATCAGCCTCTTCTAATATCTGCATATACTCCTCTTCATCACTTTCTGACACATCCCATTGCCATTCCGTTACCTCCATTGCCACCTCTTCAACCGCTTCCTGCAGATCAGCGGACAAACTGGCATAGAAAGACTGGCTAATGATAAGAGGGTATCCCATGTAACCATGTGCACTTAACGTGACATAATCTTGCACTTCATAAAATTTTTGACTAATAACGTTCGACAAAGGATTTTCCTGACCGTCGACAGTACCTGTTTGCAAGGAAGTATACAGTTCAGAAAAATCGATTGATACCCCACCCGCATTTAGGGCTTTAAATTGTGAAATTAATAAAGGACTTTGTGACGCACGCATCTTTAAGCCATCTAAATCTTCTGGCATTTCAATCGGCCTTTTCGAGTTTGTAAAATGCTTAAACCCGCCATCCCAGAAACCAATTAGTTTTAAGTTTTGTTCCTCTAATTTCTCACTTAGATAGTCCCCTAACTCCCCATTTACTGCTTCAAAAGCATGCTCTCGATCTTCAAAAAGATAAGGTAGATCAAATACTTCAAACTCTTCTACAAAAGTTGGAAGAACACCAGTAAACGGAGCATTCATATGAACGGTACCAGATTGCATTTGCTCCAAAATCTCTCGATCACTGCCCAGTTGAGAGTCCGGATAAATTTCTACTGTTATTTGCCCATCCGTTCGCTCTTCCAGTAACTCACCGAATTTCTCTGCTCCCTTCCCTTTTGCTGTAGAAGGGCTGACCACATGCGCAAATTTCAAGACATATGCTTCATCATCTTCGTTATTAGCTTCTGTCCCCTCATTGGTTTCGGTGTTATCACTATCTGTATCGCCACCATCGTTATCTCCATCCGTGTCTGAAGAACCACAAGCAACCAGTGTGAGTAAAATCAATACCATCATACTCATAAAAAGCCCCTTCATACCAAAACCCCTCTCTATAATTATCTCCCCCTACTCATTATATGAAGCTCGTCCTGAAAAATAACTAATTAATAAGGCGAACATTATCTCGTTGTAAATGAAAAGCATACAAAAATCCCTGATCAACTCTTTAAGAATTAATCAGGGATATTACTTTATCTTGCGAACTGCTTGTAATCATAAGAAGGATTACGAAATAGCATTCTCTTCAGCAAGGTGTTCTGCTGAATATATCGATATTGTTCATTGAAATCTTAGTTTATCTCTCTCACTTAACCAGATTGAACAACTTTCAGTATCAAGAACTATTAACAAGTGTGAAAATAATTATTCTATTACAGACTTTTTAGATCCAAATAAATACTGTATTGCATAGTGAATGATTAACCCTATTAAAAAGGATATACAAATTCCAAAAAATGTAGCTTCAGTAGTAAATGTAGTTTCCTCTACTTCAATATTATAAAGAGATAAGCCAAAAATTGTGGGATTTGATGAGACATTTGATTCTAGTAACAGTAGAATAATCGGTGTAATAAAAACAACTAAAACATATAAAAATGTAACACTCAACCCACTCGATATAGCCTTAAATATTTTTGCCACTATTATCCCTCATTTCTGTTAAGATATTTATAATATTCTTTCCGTCTGGTAAATTAGGGTGTAGCATTATCAAGTTGCCAAACGCTAATAATATGAACAAACTTGTAAAAGCAGTATCAATAATATTAAACATTAAAATGGCTACAAATATTGGAAACAAACAACCCGAAATGGCTACAATTAAATTTCTAATGTTATGATCAAACTTTTCGTGAGTAACATAAAAATACTTAAAATTAATTTCAATACCAAAGTAATAGAACGGCTTCCCTTCCAAAATATTAAATAGCATGATAGGAATAATATGTCCTACTTCATGTACAATTAGCACAAGTAATGTAGCAAGCATTAATTGTATCAAAAACGTTAATAACGTCATTTCACGATTGGTCTCCTTAAATAGATAGTTTCAATGATAAGAAATAACATTACAGCAAGTGATATATATGTAAACTGGACAAGGATTGGATGATTAAACAACTGTTTAATAAACATGTCAAAAATATTTACCGAAATTAATAATATAATGATGACATATACTTTGTTTAGTTCATTGATTTTGATTACAAAACCAACCAGAGTAGATAACATCGTAATAAACGCTATGCTAATAAAAGTCTCAAGTATCCCATACACTTCCATTCTAGTAATAGCATAACTAATCATTATAAATACAAAGTAAGTGATACAATTTAATAGATAAATGATCAATAATCTCGATAAAAAATACTGATATTTCCCGACATTCAACGAATAAATTGCTTGCATGTATTCTCTAAAATGAATGCCAATAGTTAACGGCAACAGCAACATAATTTCTTTCAAACCAAAATTAATTAACATTGAATAAATCAGTGAAAAATTAACTAATTCTAAACTATAATAAAGACCGATGACCAGAACCATTAAAATAATGAAGAAAAATCCTTGCTCCACAAAAACTTGATTACGAAAGAAATGGATTGTTTCTAGTTTGCTTTGAAGTAAGAACTTACTGTTGTAGTCTAATTGCTTTGGCGTGTATTTTGGTGAAAGGGTGCCTGCATCTTTTTGCATAAAACAATTATTTAAGAATTTTAAAGAGATTTTAACGAATAAAAGAGAAACGCTAATGCCTAATAAAATGATGACAATGAAATGAAGTAATGAAGTTCCCCCTATTAATACTTCCACAGGGTTAATGATCATAATGAGACCTGCTATTACAGCTACTTTTATGAAAGTATGTAACCAAAACCTTTCCTTCACACCCGTGAACTTGACAATGAAAACATTGATAACCATCCATATTGTAAAGCAAAGAAAATAGCTAATAATAAATATTACGAGTAACAATAATAAATATGCAAGATCAATAGTGTAGTCTTTGATAATCACACTAATCATAATTGGTAGTGAGGCCAAAACTAATAAAATGTAGTAGAAAACGGATGGTAATATGATTCTACTTAATATAATCTGATAAGCTTTTACCCTTGTATTTAAATAGAAAAACACAAAGTCATTTGTTTTAAATATATTTCTAAATATAATGACAAAGAATGTACTTAGGATTAAACTTATCTTAACTAAATTAATAAAAATCACTTTTAGTTCTAATTCCATATGTGTGATTATTTGTAATGATGCCGTCCCGTATATTGCGTAGATTAGGATTAAACCTAAAGCTATTAATAGCGAATGGGATGGATTATTGATTATGAAAGATCTTATCTTTTCAGTAATTTTCTTAACTTCGACATTCTTAACTACCTGATATATTAAGTTCATCTAATAACTCCTCAATATATTTGTAATAGTCTTTATTTACTTTTGTGTATAAATCCTCTAGCATAATATTCCCAAACTTACTTTTTACTTCTTCCTTCGTACTGTTTAATTTCATCACCCCATCTCTTAATATCACAATATGATCAAATAAATCTTTACCAAAATTCAAATCATGTGTCGAGATGAGAATGCCTATCCCTTGCGATTTAAGTTTATCTAAAACCCGCTTTAGAGTGATGATCATATCAGGATCCAAACCGTTTGTCGGTTCATCAAAAACTAGAAAATTAGTTCCTCTAAACAATTGAGATACAATTTGTGTTTTCTTTTTATTTCCATGTGAAAGGTTTCTAATCGGAACGTTCATGTACTTTTCTAAATTAAAAATTTCAATTAAGTTTTCTAAATATTCATTAGTGGTCTCAACTCCATTTGAAGATTGCATTAATTGGAAATATTCCGTTGGTGTTAAATAATCTAACAAGGAAATATTATCTGGTAGATAGGCAATTTGACTTTTAAAATAATTTACATCTTCTTGAGAATCAAAGGAAAATTGGCGATTATCTATGATAAGCTCCCCATCAAACTCAATTAGACCAAATAATGATTTAATAATTGTAGTTTTACCTGCACCATTATGTCCTAATAACAGGTTAATATTTCCAGGTATAATTTCCATTGATATATCATTTAGTTCAAAAGCATTGTATTTTTTTTTCTTAATATATAAAGAAATCATAGTTTACACTCCTACTGTGGTAATTTGGAAAGGCATAGGATTTTAAAACCCTATGCCTTTGGTGGATTACTTACACCAAACTGAAAGGGATACCGGACCTATCTTGAATTTCCCACCGTAATCAGCACCATTACCATATGTTTGACATACCCACATTAAAAGTGCTATACCTACAATTGCAACAACCATGTAGACAACAACCCACCATCCTGCATTTTTTTGAACCTTATCTGAAGCAGCTAATTCCTGACCTACATTTAATACTCTAGCAATAAAATCCAATAATGCAGTAAATAATAGTAAGGATGATTTGTTTATAGCAGTAGTCATCATACAACCCTCCTTTCTTAATTTATTGAAAGTTCCATATATTTTTTTGTAATCCCTGTTGTTTATGGAAATGGAACCATCTATTGTCACACCCTAAGTTTAGGATGTAAACAAAAATTGAATAAGTATTGTGTTATGTCTTGATAAAGGATTGACATTCTAGAGAAGAAAAACTCAATGTTATGAAGTTATTGCTTATTCGAAGTTTTATATCTCGGGGTGATACGTTTTTGACGTTGGACACACTCTGCTTTCATTTATTCTTACTTATAGAATACCACAATTATATGAATTCCATTTTAATATTAGGTAAAAAATGTAAAAAACATATTAATGTATTATTACAGATAGTAATAGTTACCAGAACAAAATTGTTTTCGAAAAATCAATAAATGCAGAAAGAAAGGAGTAATTAATCGTCTACTCCTTTTCCTGCTAGATTATTATTGTTATTTCTTCTATTTTGCAATAGCTTCAACTTTTACAAGAACTTCTTTTGGAAATAGAATCTATTTAGATCTATTCCATATTTACGGAGATTAGTTGATTTATAGTTCATCCGATTAAATTATACATTGCTTTTGAATCGATTGGCCGGTAATCCCTTTACTTCAGGTTGAATAGAAAATAAACTACCTGACAGTGGAAGCTCTTCTAATTCGCCATCGGTCATTCCTTCTCTTGCTGTCGTGATATATAAGGTGTCAAATTCCTTTCCACCAAACGTACAGGATGTAATGTTTTGCGCCGGTAATCCTACCGAAGACAATGCCTCTCCTGTTTCCGGATTCCATTTACTTATTTTTCCTTTTCCCCATCCTGCAATCCATAGCATCCCCTCTGCATCAATTGTCATTCCATCTGGAAAACCATAATCCTTGGGAAACCGAAAGGCAACACGTTGATTCTTTATTGTTCCAGTTTCTAGTACATAATCAAACACATAAATATTTCTGGTCGGTGTATCGATGAAATACATTTGATGGTTACTCATATCCCATGCCATACCATTGGAAGTTCGTAATTCAGATAACTTTGTTTCTACTTCTAGTGTGTTATCCAAACAATACAACGAGCCTTCAGGTTCATTATTATGCTTTTGCATTGTTCCTGCCCAAAACCTACCAGCAGGATCAACTTTTCCGTCATTGAAGCGATTTTCTGGTATGTCTGCTTCCGGATCTTGTATTGCCGTGATTTCTTCTGTTTCCATATCGTAAAAATGAAAGCCATGTTCCGTTGCCAAAACTAATCGACCATCTTCTGCTATAACAACTGCTCCGACTAACTGACCAATTTCAAATGTGTCATTCTGCCTTATTTTGGGATCAAATCGGTGAATTACCCTTCCTGTAATATCAGTCCAATATAAAACGTGCTTGCTTTCATCCCAACAAGGACCTTCACCGAGCAATGCCTTAATCTCATATGCTACATTTACTTGCATCATGTTCCTCCTTCAACTGCCTCCATAAGGTTCTATGCAGGATAATTAAACGCTTTCTTAGTATCAGTATAACATGAGGAAATTGTAGAATAAGCTAACAATTAATAAAGCTAAAGGCATCATTGGTGCGGCTAGTAATAGGGATATCTTGGGGTTTAATTCAGGTTATGTTGTAATTTTACTAATCGCATCAACCGGAAGTACACATTGTATATCTTTCTCTGTACCTGCCGCTTCCGGTGTAGGATGAAAATAATTCATATGTTCGGATACAAATGCTGCATGGTTCGACATTAGAGGATTCGTGACTTGATGATGAGAAATGATGATATGATTATCTGTGAGCTCTACCGCGCGCCATGCTTGCTCATCTAAACAAGCCGCAACTTGCACAAATGTCCAGTTACCTTGGTGCACTATAGAGTTTTGATGGTTATGGCCATTAAAATAAACCGCTTGCCCTTTTTTCTTTTCTAAGACGCGCCACATATCTATGTTGGAGTCGATAGATAATTTATCGATATCAGAGCGGGAGGTTGTATTGTATACCGGATGGTGTGCAAAGACAAAGAGTGGTTTTGTTCCAGATGCTTCGACGACTTCTTCTAACCAAGCCAATTGCTCTTGGTTAATGGATCCACCCCAATCCTCATAATCCATTTCTTTTGCAGTATTCAAAAAGGCAAAAATCGCATTTCCTTTAGCAATTGTATGGTATAAAGGTTGACCAGTTATTTTTAAGACATTTTCAATAGATTGTGCATACAAATCATGATTACCTAATACATGATAGAAATTTCTATCTTTACTATTAATGATCTGATAAACTTCTTCAAGCTCATCTGTAGTACCATAATGAGTTAAGTCACCAAGAGAAATATGTATATCCGCTTCACTACCTAGAAAATGAGCTAGAAAAGAACGATAGAAATCCCACTTCGCTTCTTCCAATCCTTCAACACTAGAATCAACTTTTGGAAAATGCAAGTCACCTATTAGAGCAAATTTCATCTAATCCCTCCTTACTCCAAGGATACCTTACTAATGTTAAATAAACATGAACCTTTAGTAAAAAAACGTAAATTTACTACAAAAGATAAATACCTTTGCTTACTTGGTTAAATTTGGTATCATTTAATCAGAACGTATGTTTTTTGCATAAAAAAAGAGGCATGAACTCTTAATCCATTCCCTTACTCAGTACGCGGACATGTAAGCACCTATGGGAAAATAAGGAGAAGTAAAGGACGAGACTATGGAATTTAAAGAAGCTATCAAAAGTTCATTTGTATTAATTGGTTTTAGTGGAGCAGGAAAATGGAATGGAGATATTGTTTATCCTATTCCGGAATTATTAGAGAAATCATATCGTTTTTTTAGTAAGTACAAGATAAGTAAAATAGTTGGAGTATGTCTCCCTCCAAGAAGTGACCATTATTTCTACACTTGTGGTATGGAGATAGAGTCTGTTGATTTCCACAAAGTTGAACAAGGAATGACATTACATACCTTTCCTTCACAAAAATATGTGGTATTTAACCATATTGGTCATGCTAAAGAAATTCCGAATAGTTATAGAAAACTATGGAACATATTCGAAGAGCAAGGTTATCATATTAAAAAAGGAATGCCCGAAATTGAAATGGTAGCAACTAATATGTTCGGAAAAGAAGAAACAAATGAGTATGAGATGGAGATTTGGATACCAATAGAATGATATGCTATAAGTTTTTATTTCTTTTAAAAGGAGTGATTATCCTGATTCCGATAAAAAAAGCTTACGGCTATGTGACAAGGCTTAGAGAAGGAAAAATGCAAGTATTGGTTTTTCAACATTCTATTTCTGAAGCTGGAATACAAATTCCAAAAGGTACAGTAAATAATGAAGAAGAAACACATCATGCGGTGATTAGAGAAATCCAAGAGGAAACAGGATTGGAGCATTTTGAAGTGAAACAATTGATTGCGGAAGACTACTGGAGAAATAATGATGGAGCTATTCATCATAGGTTTTTTTACAAAATAAATATATCTGACGCACCCGATGAATGGCATTATCAGCCAACAGGTGGAGGAGAGGAAGAAGGACTAACCTTTCATTTCATCAAAAGATGAAGTGGAACTTCTACGTGGTCACGGAGATTATTTGAGCATTCTCTTTGATGAATGGTGATGTTAGACTTAATCGTTCTTGTTACCCCTCTTTCATATTCTTTAAGCTAATCTTTGTTTAAAGAAAGGAGAATTTTTTGCTAAAGACATCTGTGAAAACATGGAATTGGTTAGGTTTTACCTTTTTACTTCTCTCGATTTCTAGCGCTCTATTAAATATTTCTGTGTTCGGCTCAACCTATATAGTTTTTTATGGACTTAGTGTTATTGGTTTTATTATTGGATTTACTGGCTGGTTACTTCTCAAATCTCAACCAGTTGATTCCATAACTAGAATTGCAGGAAATATTGGATGCTTTGGTAACTTAGCTATTGTCATCTTATTTTTCCTTCCCTTTTACTTTCTTTGGGGGACTTATATTTTTGGTCCTTAAACCGTGGTGTATATAGCAAATTATAAGAAATCCAGCTCGAATCCAAATGATAAACTAAAACAAAAAGGAGGAAGCACTATGTCCATACGTAATCAAAATATTATTCCCCATTTATGGTATGACAAGGAAGCGAATGAAGCTGCAACGTTTTATACGACTATTTTTCCTGACTCCAGAATTACAAATCGTACAGTTCTTAAAGAAACTCCATCAGGTGACGCTGATTTAATCTCATTTGAGCTGTGGGGACACCAATTCATGGCAATTAGCGCAGGCCCTTATTTCACATTCAACCCGTCAGTGTCTTTTATGGTTAATTTTGATCCTTCAAGAGAGAAAGACGCGAGTGAGAAATTAGATGACGTTTGGAACCAATTGTCCGAAGCGGGCACGGTATTAATGCCACTTGATAAATATCCATTTAGCGAGAAATATGGTTGGATTCAAGACAAGTATGGTCTGTCCTGGCAATTAATCCTCTCCGATCCAGAAGGTGAAGAGCGCCCTACAATAGTACCCTCGCTAATGTTTGTTGGAGAAAGATGCGGAAAAGCGGAAGAGGCGATTCATTTTTATTTGTCCTTATTTAAAAATTCACGGCAGGGACAAATTGCCCGCTATCCTCGAGGGATGGAGCCTGACAAGGAAGGAACAATTATGTTTGCGGACTTCATGCTCGAAAATAATTGGTTTGCAGCAATGGACAGTGCTCAAGATCATCCATTCAATTTCAATGAAGCAGTCTCATTCATGGTAAATTGCGACACACAAGAAGAGATTGATTACTACTGGGACAAACTGTCTGCGGTTCCTGAATCCGAACAATGTGGATGGTTAAAAGATAAGTACGGAATTTCATGGCAAATAGTGCCAACAGAAATGGATGAAATGATGAGAGAAGGCACACCAGAACGAATTGAACGTGTTAATCAAGCTACTCTTAAAATGAAGAAGCTTGATGTGGTGGAGTTGCAGAGAGCGTATAAATAATAAACTCCTTACAAAGGAATCCCCATAGAGATACTCTCAGAGGGATTCCTTTAATTTTCTGCAAAAACCCTGATACTCAATAATAAGTTTACTGTATTAATGAACAACAGAAACCAAAAAAAACTTTGAAATCCAAGGATAACTTGACCTAATTGACTTTGATCACCTCCGCTCATCCATTCCGTTATTGATCCTTCTACCCACAAATTCATAAATGTTACTCCGAAGGCAGAACCTAATGCCAGTCCTAAATTTCTTAGCAAAGCGATTGCACTACTCATTGTCCCTAATAATTCTTTAGATACTTGACCAATTATCAATGTATAATTTGGTGATGTCAAAACCCCCATTGCTACTCCAAGTAGACATAATAAAGTGGCAATCTTCCAAGTAACAGTTACTGATGAAATAAAACTTAACCCCACTAAACTAACCAACATGAGACCCAATCCAGTTATCACCACCTTTTTACTACCAAAAAGGTCTGCTAGACTTCCACTGATTGGTCCAGTTATTGCCATAAATAAAGGATATGCCATTAATAATATTCCTGCGAAAGATGTACTTACTTCCAATACACCTACTAAATAAAAGGGAATAACAACCATTGTAGAAAATGTAGTCAAATAACTAACAATAATCGTGATACCTCCTATTTTTATAAGAGGCGGTTTGAATAACGAAAGTCGAATAAATGGGGATTCTATTTGATAACTTCTTTTAATAAATAACCATATTGCTATAAAACCAGTCAAAGAAACAGGTAGCAAGTAAAGAGCAAACCCATCATCCCCTATCATAGTTAATACATAAATAACTGCAGTGATACCAAAGGCAAACATTGCAGCTCCCGAATAATCAAAAGGTTTATTTGCCCGTTCAGGATTATCGCTGGGAATAAAACGAAATGATAATACAGATACAACAATAATGATCGGTACTTGTATCCAAAATAATATGTTCCACGAAAAGACATTGATCAATAATCCACCTATAGACGGTCCTAATAACGCTCCTAACCCAACTGAGGTTCCAATAATACCTAATGCTCTCCCTCTATTTTCGTCCGGATAATTCGTTGAGATAATCGCCATGTTAGTAGATTGTAGCATAGCAGCACCAACACCTTGAATAATCCTTGCTGCTATTAAAAAAAACAAGGAAAAGGAAACTGCTGATAGTAGTACACCTACCCCAAACACTATATATCCAATATTATGTACCCTTTTCAATCCAAATAAATCTGCTAGCTTACCCATTAGAGGTAAGCTAATCATTACTGCCAATAAATAGGAGGTGATCACCCATTGTGTAATACTGAGAGAAGCTTGAAAAAATAATGACAGTTGAGGTAAAGCAATATTAATCAATCCTGCGGAAAAGTGAGACAAAAAAGCACCAGGACACACTACTAACAGAATAAATACTGGTGCAATTGTTTTTTCTTTAGTTATCGGTAAAACAATATGTTCAGAATTGGCTTTTCCCATCGATCATTCACCTACACTTCTTACAATCTAGAATGTCCGTACTAATGGTTCGGGTGTCATCCATTTGTTTAAAATTTGATCTGAGGTTGTCACATCCCCAAAATATTCATCAATATTGATTATAGTCATTTCGTGTGCTTCCTTTGAAAAAGAGGCACAACAGTCTTCCAATAGCACCACCTGGTAATCTAGCATAAAACCATCTCTTGCAGTCGATTCTACACATACGTTTGTACTAATTCCTGTCACCAGCAATGACTTAATTCCCTTCGTTCTTAACACCGATTCTAGTCTTGTATTAATAAAAGCACTGTAACGATGCTTTATCACGACAATATCTTCAGCGTGTGGCTCAATTCGATAAAATTCAGAGCCCCATGTCCCTTTTCTGCATACATCTGGCTTTTCTTTATTTTTAAAGCGTTTCATCCAAGTCTTCGAATCCGTACTGTCTTCATGTATGGTCTGAATAAAAATAACTGTTACTTCTGCTTTTCTTGCTTGTTCAATCACTTTTTCTAAAGGAGTAATCATACTACTAACCATTTCTAGATTTGCTCCTTTTTGTGCTAAGCTCCCCTCTTCATGACAGAAATCATTTTGTACATCAACAACGATCAACGCTGTTTCTTCTGGTTTTAAGTGTGACATATTTCCCTTCCTCCCTTTTTAAAGAATGGAGGTTTCATCCCCCAACTCTCAATCCTGTTATTCATTTGTCTTTTCAACAAATTGCATATCGATTAATTCATCATAATCATAACCATCTGTATACACTCCTGTTTGTTCCACTACTTCCATTACATTTTCAACGGCTTCCTCAGAAATATATCCATCTACACTCCACAAATCATCTGAATACGCTCTGTCCAATGAAGCTTGCAAATCCTCTTCAGAAGATGTTGAAAATTCCTCTTTTAACACATTCATTGCTAATTCCTTATCGTCATTCACTGCTTTCAACCCTTTAATAACTGCATTTACAAAACCTTGAACAGCTTCAGGATCTTCTTCAATTGTTGATTGTCTAACACTTAAAACTGAATAAGCATAATCACCAATTTCAGGAAATTTATAAAATGGTTCATTCCAAACTTTTTTGTCAATACCACTATTTATTTGCGGTTCTGCTCCAACAGCCATATCAGCCTGTCCATTCTCAACTAAAGATAAAACTGCGGAACCGTCAGCTGGTTCTTCTAATACGACATCACTATCAGGATCAAGTCCAACATTCATTAATAACCATCTTGTTAAGAGATTGGGGCTACCTCCATATCGTCCTGCAGCAATTGTCTTTCCTTCAAAAAACTCCTTCAATCCTTGTTCACTATCATCCTCCAATACTTGATTCGTTTCAGCCATGATATACACATTTGCCCTGTTAACAACATTGACAATAGACTTAATCGGATCATCACTTCCGTCATTCGCCATTTGATTGGATTCTGGACCACCAATATTACCCCAAGCTTCTCCACTTATAACGGTGGTGACATGTGCCCCTCCAGTCGATGTTACTACTTCTACATCTAATCCTTCTTCCTCAAAATATCCTTCATTTATTGCAACATATAAAGGCAAGTATCCAATTAAATGAAGTGGTTCTGCAATTGTAATTTTCTTCAGTTGTTCCTCAGCACCTGAGGCATTCGTACACCCACCTAAAACCATCAAAGAAACAATTACTATAAGTAACAGCTTTTTCATAAACTTGTCCCCTTTTCCTCTGTTATTGTGGTCTTCCTTGTAATAAGAATCGTTCTAACCAGACCGTACCTAAGTACATAAGAATGGATACGGCAGACAACACCACTACACCAACCCAAACGAGATTAGTATCCATTATTTGTCCTGCATATAAAATCATCCTTCCAATACCTTGTCTCGAACTAATGAATTCTCCAACTATCGTCCCGGCTAAGGCCAACGCTATATTAATTTTCAAACTACTCACAATCCAAGGCATTGCAGATGGAATAACGACCTTCGAAAATACTTGGTTTCTACTCGCACCTAATGAAAATAACATCTTTTCTAAATCTTTATCTACGGAATGCACACCACTTTTTGCTGCCAACGCAGTCACAATGACAGTCATCATGAATGCTAAAATAACTTTAGAGGAGAAACCGATGCCAAACATAATAACTAATACCGGCGCCAACGCTAACTTAGGGATAGCATTGAATGCAATTATATAAGGTTCTGATATTCTGGAATATAGATCTGACCACCAAAAAGATAGCCCAAGCAACGATCCAATAAAGGTACCTAATATAAAACCGATAATAGTTGCTCCTGAAGTGTACGCCAAATCCATTAATAATGATCCTTCGGTCAATGATGTCCAGCCTGTCTGGACAATGGTGGAAGGATTACTCCAATAATAAGAATCTAGTATACCAACTCGAGTGAATAACTCCCAGGCAATTACAATAAGAAATCCAACAAGTATTCTGCCTAGTAACGTGATATTTTTTGTTCTACTTTCTCTCTGCTCTGGATCATCTACTTCGGATTGATTCTTAACTTTAGGAACAACACTTCTTTGTGTCATATGATCTTTACTTACCGCCACGTTATTAGATCCACTATTCATCTTGTTTCCTCCTTATTCAGCTTTATTAAGGCTCTCTTGATCTTCTTTTAACATTCCAAGTAATCTTTTCTTTAAATTAACAAATTCCAACATGGATAATGTATCTTGACCTCTTGGCCTAGGAAGATTAACAGCAACAATTTCCTTTAATCTCCCAGGTCGAGGTGAAAGCACATAAATTTCATCCGATAAATAAATCGCCTCATCAATGTCATGGGTAACAAATAGCACTGTTTTCTTAAAATCCCCCCAAATTTGTAATAACCAAGTTTGCATCAGTAGTCTCGTCTGAGCATCCAAAGCCCCAAATGGTTCATCTAATAAAATAACATCCTGATCATATAGCAACGTGCGAAGAAGTGCGGCCCTTTGCTTCATACCACCTGACAATTCACCTGGATAATGATTTTCAAACCCGCCTAACCCGTATTTTTCCATTAAGGGAATCGCTCTTTTTTCTGCTTCTTTTTTCGACACTCCCTTTAGTTCTAGACCTAAAATGATATTAGCCAGTATCGTCCGCCATGGAAGTAATAAATCCTTCTGCAACATATACCCTACATGTCCACTCTTTCCGATAATATTTTGGCCATCCAATAGAATTTCGCCAGAGCTAGGTTTTAATAAACCCGCTATCATATTAAATAATGTAGACTTACCACATCCGCTAGGTCCGATTATACTGACAAATTTACCTTCAGGGATTTTCATATTTGTTTCCTGTAATGCAATAATGTCTTGCCCCCCTTTCCTGAAAACTTTACTGCCCTCTACAACTTCCAATTTGTACATATTACCCACTCCCTCATTCAATTTATAATATAGAAAAAACCGTCAACTCAGATCTCCGAAAATATAGACTCTCGTCCATGTTAAGATCATAAGCTGACGGTTTTCCTGCTCTCAAAAGATTGAGTTCATTTAACCAGTCACATAATTTGTTATATTATTACTCAGAATGATAATTGTTACATTCATATTTTTAGTAGGATCATAGTCTCGTAGAACGATTTCAATATCAAAATCAAAATGTTCTACCAACTTTTTCTCCAATTGCTCTTTATAATTGATATTTACTAACCTTTCGATCATGTGGGAAACATCTTTACTTGTTTCATAGATGATATTCAAAACAGGAATTCTTTTATTTTTCGATACAATTATAATTTTGTTTTCTATTAGAGTGACGTGTTGCTCAATTAATCCTATTTTAAAAATATCCTGATGCACTTGATTATTTTGCTTCATTAAATTCTGTTTCAATTCCCCGACTGTATATTTTTCCAATGTGTGTATATCGAGTGCACCTCCGATCTATCGTTCTGATTAATCTAAATCTAACATACATGTTCATTACATTCTTGATTTTTGTCATATTGTTTAACATAGTTTTTAATGAGTGTTAAAAACAGGATGCTAAACCTTTAGCGGAGTTTACCACAACATCTTGCCTAAAGAACAAAAAAAGAGCCTTTGAAAATTCAAAGACTCAAACAGCAAAGTGAATAATGAAATGAAGTAAAAACAGACATGCGATCACGTAAAGTGTGAAGGATACTTTTCGTGCGCTCCCTGTACTTAATTTCAAAATCACATAAAGAATAAATCCAATCGCAATTCCATCTGCAATGCTATAGGTGAAAGGGATCATCACAATAATAAATATCGCAGGGAAAGACTCACTTAGATCACGCAAATCTAATTTCTTTATATCTTGAATCATAAGTCCTCCGATGATCATCAATACCGGCGCAATCGCATTGGCAGGAATCATTTGGATATATGGAATAAAAAACGTAACAATTAAAAACAAGAAACCTGTCGTAATCGTCGTTAATCCTGTTCGGCCGCCTGCCGTAATAGCTGCCGTTGTTTCCGCAGTTGATACGGTCGGACTCGAGCCAAAAAGACCAGATAACATAACCGAAATTCCATTTGACTGAAAAGCTTTCTTAAACTTCTCTGGGCGATTTGTTGCAGCAACATGGCTATACGTTAAACCAACATTCTCAAATAACACAACCATAGTAATCGAAAATACCGCAACTAAATACGGTAATGTTGCCCAATCACCGAAAGAAAAAGCTCCAAATACTTCCTGATATCCTTGCAACGAAAATGACTCATTTGTTTTAGAAGGTAGTACTCCTAATAAATAAGCAATTCCAGTTCCAAACAGAATCGTCCATAAGAAGTTACCTTTGACATTGCGAATAAATAATACTAACGCAATGATAAACGTAACAATTGTCGCAAAAACAGCAGGATCACTGAAATCTCCCAAGGCAATAATAGATTGATCGCCCCGCTCAACTAGATGCCCCTTCTCTAAACCGATCAACATAAGAAATAGTCCAATTCCGATATTAATCGCCAGCTTAATCGATTCTGGAATCGCATTTTTTATCACCGTTGTCAGCGATGAAAATGCAATCAATGTGAAAACAAAACCAGATACAGTAGTAACTCCGAGCGCTTGCTGCCACGTAAGCTCCATCGACTGTACAAGCGTATAAGTAAACATCGCATTGATCCCCATACCCGGAACGACTAGAATTGGAGCATTGGCATATAGCCCCATTATCAGACAACCGACAAAAGAAGTAAGGATGGTTCCTAGTACTGCTCCTTCTAAAGGAACACCCGCTTCTGATAAGATCAAGGAATTCACTGCAATAATGTAAGCAATCGTGAAAAACCCGATTAATCCCGCAGACAATTCTTGTTTTACGCTAGTCTCATGTTGTTTTAATTGAAAAATATCTTTTCTCAATGTAATTCCTTCTATTCAATTATCCCTCTCCCGACCCGCTCTAATAAAAGAGCCAACTTATATTGTATTAAATTTAAGGAAGTTGTCAACTCTAATTTGCCAATTGGCCCAGTAAAACACGATTTCTGCTAACTATAACAACCTCATATTACTTCATGTCCAATCGTTCTCAAATTGATATTTGTATTATCTCATATCGCGATTTATAATAAAGATAACAACATGAAAACGCTTCACCAAATGTATAACTCTTCGAAAGAAGAGCATGAGGAGGACTTCATATGAGCCAATTAGAAAGAAATGACAAAATGGAACACCTACTAGAGAAAAACAAATTTACTAAAGAAACCATCTTCAACATGACAGACGAACAAATAGAATATTTTCACTGGCTCTATTTCGAGGAATCTGTATATGATTTAATGTAAGATTAACTATAAATATATTCACAGCTCTTGGTTGAATGAATCCGAGAGCTGTTTTTTAATGCTGTCTCTGCACAAACAAATAACCCATTTGTGATTGGGGAACTTGAAGAACATCCAGATGTGATTTTAACTAACTCCGGTGTACAAAATCAGGCTTTTCTTGAAATTTTTTCAGGTAGTTTCATATGCAAGCTGACACCAAAACAGCGGAAGTACAATTTGAAGAAGTACCACATGACATGGAAGTACATGTAAATTCTTTATAAACTGCTTTTTATTTTGCGTTTGGGTTGAACTGGATGGTGTGATTTCAGATACGAGCGTAAAAAGATATAATAAGTAACTTTAAAAAAGCCACTTTTTGTACAATGGGTGGCTTTTGTTTCAAGTTTTACTTTAATATTTTTTTGAATTTCAAAAATTTATTTTGGATGGATCAACCGTTTCTGGTTAATACTGTCCTAAAATTTTGTTAAGCCTACGGTGGAGTTATAATCTCCTTTGTTTCCCCCATCCAAAACACCCTCCCGCTTATAACTCCGAAGTAATGACATTAACAAGCGGCATCGTGGAATTTCCTTCATGGAAGGTAGCTTTGATCTCTTCTTTCTCAGATTCTAAGCCATTCTCTTGCATTTTTAATAGTTTTTGAACAGCTCGCCTGCCAATTTCTCCTTCATTCTGCTTTAAGTGTGTAAAACTCCACTCCATTGAGCCTAACGCTGGGCTGTCAAAGGAGAGTATCGAGATATCTTCAGGTACCTTTTTATCCAGCTGTTCCACTGCAATCTTCGCTAAGACGGCAATTTTATATTCTAACGCCATTAATGCGGTTAAATCAGAGTTATCTGTTAAATATTGTTTAATCAATTCAATATCTCTCTTTTCGGTAGTTGGAACTCTTTTGATGGTGTCACACCAATACGCTTTATTTACACTAACCTCATTTTCTGCAAAGGCGCTTACAACTCCATTTAATCGTTCTTCTATCGTCGTAATCTCAAAATCCTCTGGAATAAGTATACCTATATGTTCATGACCAATATCAAATAAATATTTAACCCCTTTCTTAGCAGCATTAAAATTATCCGAAGATACAGACGGAGCAGCAATACCTTTGAAACTACGGTCAATTAATACAAATGGGAATTTATTCACAATCATTTTCATAATTTCCAAACTATAATGCTCAGATTTTGCGGGAAATACAATCAGTCCATCGACACCAAATGCCAATAACTCTTTAATCGCTTTTTCTTCACGTTCTGGTATACCATGTGAACGCTTCAACATAATGAAACATTTGCCATCTGCCTCTTCCTCAATCGCCTCAATAATCCCTGTACCATAGCTGTCAGCAAAATTTGGGACAATCAAACCAAATACTGGCTTTGTTTGATTTTTTTTTTCAACATGGTCCGATACTTGACTCGTATTCAAAACAAATGTTCCTTTTCCTCTTTGTCGATATACGAAACCTTCTTGAACCAACTTTTCTAGTGCCTTTTTACTAGTTATACGACTCACTGAAAACGCCTCTGCTATCTCTTTTTCAGAAGGTATCTTTTCACCAGTTTCATATTTCAATGAAAGAATATCTTGTTTCAGAGATTCATACACTTGCTCATACAATGCTCTCATTTTTATCACCTCAAGATCAACGATGTATACTCCATTAATATATTATTATAACAAAAAAAGAGGGCAGCCATAAATTATTCCTTTTTTCCATAAGCAAAAGGTTAACTAGCTAGTAGCTAGTTAACCTTTTCAGAAGTTATTGATATTGTCTTCACCATTTTAGTAAAAAAGCGATAAAAACCATAAAACGCAATATAAGCTATAAGTGATCCAAGAAAAAACGGAATCAGAAATGTAGTTATTTGAAAGCTGCAATATATAATAACTAAGCTTATAATACCAATTATGATTGTTAGTAATGGGTTAACAAAACATATTATTATAGCATTTTTTATGGCTTGGAAAAGCTTTGTATGAACATGTACAGTCACAGAAAAGAAATGTAATGTGATGACGATTAGAAAAAAAACGATCAACATAAATACATACATAAAATTTTCATTTACTTGATTTACAAAAAAGAAATAATCAACCACTAAAATAATCCAAAGAAGGGTAAAAATACTCCCACCCAGCATACTTCTGACATAATTAGCTTTCCAATTCGTTATAAATAACTTTAATATGCTCGTATCATCATCCGCATTTATGATTTTATGTCGTAATGTACCAAACATAGCTGTAGTGGATGGAAAAAACAAGAACGGAACTAAAATAAGGATATATACGGAAAACGCCATTACTTCTCTTAGATCGTCGACGACCAATAACATGAAAGTTAAATAAGCGATAGGCATGTTAAACAAAAACCATAGCAAATTAGTGACAACTATCATCATTAACCATTCGGTAACTTTATATACTTTTCCTGCTAGGCCATCTAGTTCCATGTTATCGCTCCTTTAGTAATTGATCAAATTTCCGGAATATGAATTTCTACCTCTCTTCCTAATTCTGACGATCGCAAGATGCCATCAATAATGGCTTGGTTGATCAAGATCTCTTCAGCAGGAATCGGTGCCGGTTTATTTTCTTTTACTGCCGTAACGAAATCACGTACCTTTTCTCTAAAAATATCAACAGTATGCTCCTTTACAGGAATGGATGTCTCTACATGATGATGTTTAAGATCATGGAATAATTCAATGGATCCGATACCACCATCCCAAACACCACTCCACGGACCTTTACCAGCCGGTGTTAATTTCAAGCCAGCATCTGTTCCAAGGAATAAGGTTGGTCCTAAAGAATCCATATGCATAGCCCAGGAGATTTTGAAATTCAATACTTTACCACCTTCTAGCCGAACCATCGCTACACCAAAATCTTCTACTTCAAACTTATCAGCTTCAGGGTGATAAGCTGGATTCGTTCCAAATAAATTAGAGGTATAAGCTGATACCGTTAATGGCTTAGGATAATTTAATGCATTTAAGACTAAATCTAATGAATAACAACCAATATCCGCCATTGCTCCTGCTCCAGCTAATTCTTTATTAATAAAAGTCCCGCCTGGCATTCCTCTACGCCGACCACCACCTGCTTGCATATAATAGATATCGCCTAGTTTTCCAGAATCGATTATTTCTTTAACCGCTATCATATTGGGGTCATATCTTGGTTGGAAGCCCACACTTAAGATTCTGTCATTATCTTTTGCTGCTTTTACCATATCAATACCTTGATCTAGTGTGACAGCTAGTGGCTTTTCAACTAATACGTGCTTACCTGCATTCAACGCTTCAACTGAGGCAGAATGATGTGCTACATTTGGTGTACAAACGCTTACAGCTTCAATATCTAACGCTAATAATTCTCTTACACTACTACATGCCACAGCACCTTCTATTCCAAGCTGATCAATAAAATTTTGTGCCTTACCGGGTATAATATCTGCCACACCAATAATCTTTACATCTGGAAAACTTAAATAAGCTCTCGTATGAGCTGTTGCAATTCCACCGCTTCCAATAATTCCAATCTTCACTTTTCTAGTCATCATAACGCTCCTTTTATGTCCATTCATTTATTTAAAATATCTCTCTAAATGTTGCTTCGCTTTGATAATACCTTGCTTTTCTAATTCAAGAGAACCCCAATAACGGTGATCTTCTAATTCGATGCTAATCGGCCCTTTATAACCTATAGCTTCAAGACCTATAGCCACTTTCCCCCAGTCTACTTCTCCATGACCTGGTATCGTATATCTCCAAGACCCTTCCGAAAAGTCAATATTTGTTCCAAATGTTGCTGGTAAAACCCCATATTCATATAACTCTTGCTGTAGTATTTCTGTATCTTTACCATGACAGTAATTTATATCTTCACCAAATTCTTTTAATACCCTCATATAATCTATCCCTAGGCGTACTAAGTGAGACGGATCAAAATTCAAACCAAAATGTTTAGAAGGAATCGAATTAAACATCGTTCTTAGCATCTCAGGTGTACAGCCAATTGTCGGGTAGTGTGGGTCTGGGCCTGGATACCCTTCTAAAGCAATGTAGAGATCCTCTCTTTCTGCATGTGCAACAATTTCAGGGAATGTTTCTTTCCATAATTCAAAGCTTTTCGACCTAGGCGTACTATTCTCCTCAGGAATCAAGCACATAAATAGCACCTTTCCACCTAAAGCAGCGACCTCAGACATCTGTTCTTTTAAATCGGATACTGCTTGTTTCCTTTTATCAGCATCTAAACTTAATAGTTTTGTGTTCCCCACAGCACCTCGGCCATCAATTGAACCTACTATAAGTCCATGCCTATCAAGTGTTTCTTTTATATCTTGATTCCATTCTGGAACATCCATCACCTCTAACCCTATACTCGCTGCCCAGTTAGCAGCATACTCCAGACCTTCTCCTCCAATATTCGGAGATAAACGCATTCCAATTCGATAATCCATATCAACAACCTCCTATTGAAAACTAATTTATTTGATGCCACTAAAGGTAATCCCTTGAATAAATGTCCGCTGCATAAAGAAAAATAGAACAATAATTGGTAATGTCATCATAGTGGAAACAGCCATCATCAAGCCCCATTCCGTACCTTTTTGGCTTTGGAATTGCTGTAAACCTAGTGACAACGTATATTGTGATTCATCTGTAAGATATAGCAACGGCCCAATAAAGTCAGTCCACACATTCATAAACTGAAATAACCCAATAGCTAACACAGCTGGCTTAGCTAGAGGCAGCATAATTTGCCAATAAATCCTGAATTCACTTGCCCCATCAATTTTTGCCGCATCACGTAATGTGTTGGGCAGACCCATAAAAAATTGTCTCATTAAAAAAATGGAGAATGGTACACCGAAAAAGGCTGGCACTATTAATGGTAACGCTGTTCCTACCCAACCAATTTTATTAAACAGGAGAAAAAGCGGGATCATCGTGACCTGCATCGGAATCATCATTACTGCTATCGTGATGATAAACATCGCATTACGACCTTTCCACTCTAGCTTAGCAAAGCTGTATGCTACGAGAGGACAGGATATAATAACCCCTATCGTACTGAACACTGTAATAATGGTCGTATTAGATAAGTAGGTGAAAAATGGAATATATTCTGTTGCTTCCATATAGTTACTCCATTGAAATGGATTAGGTATAAAATCAGGTGGATAAGTAAAGATTTGTGTAACTGGCTTCAATGAGGTGGACATCATCCACAGGAATGGTACTAAGAAAAACGCCGAAGCAATTAATAAACCAAAGTGAGCAGATATTCTCAAAAGATTCTTTTTAGCTTTTGGCTGCATCACTAGCTACCTCCTTTTTTTATTTCCCTTGGTAATGCACCCAACGTTTGGATGAAAGGAAAATGACTGCTGTTAAAAGCATGATAACGATAAATAGAATCCATGCCATCGCCGATGCATAGCCCATCTTAAAATACTTAAAGGCATTGTCATACAAATACATGACATAAAAGGTTAGTGAGTTATCAGGCGTTCCTTGCCCTTGTGTCATCGTGTATGGCAAGGTAAATTGCTGAAAAGCACCGATTGCTCCCATTACCAAATTGAAAAAAATAACCGGGGTTAATAATGGCAATGTGACTGTAAATATTTTTTGTAGCCAGCTTGCACCATCCACATCAGCCGCTTCATATAATTCCTGCGGGATATCTCCGAGCCCTGCTAAATAAATAATTACAGGCTGTCCAATTGCCCATAAAGACATTAGTATTAAAGATGGCTTTGACCATGTTACACTTCCTAACCAGTTAGGTCCTGTAATGCCGATTGCATCTAGCGCACCATTTACTAATCCAAAACCTGGATTTAGTAGCCACATCCACAATACCGCTAATGCCACATGAGGTACTAGAGTTGGTAGAAAAAAAATCGTACGGTAAACAGCCATCCCTTTCACTCTCATATTCAGCATCATGGCTAACGCAACCCCAATAATAATACTTAAAGGAACAAAGAAAATGGCAAAATAGATGGTATTATATATAGATTTCCAAAATAAACCATCACTCATCAATTGCCTATAATTTCCTAAACCGACAAATTCACCAGGGCTTAATATACTATATGTAGTAAAGCTAAAATAAATAGAAGAGAAGAGTGGAAACGCATAAAATAGTATTAAACCTATTACCCATGGTGAAGCAAATAACCAACCCGTCGCAGATGAGCCACTTATTTTAGACTTCTTCCTGATTGGAACTTCCATGCTTTCCTGTATTAAAGGCTGATCAGAGTCTCCTTTTATCTTCATTTAGATACCTCCCTTTTTAAGAGGTAAAGGAGAAGTGTTATCTTCTCCTTTACTGACTATTCTCCCAAAGCTTCTGTAACTTGCTGAGTTACTTCCTCTAAATTCTCTTTTGGTGTGCCATTCCCACGAGTAGAAGCCTCCACTGCATCCGCTAATGCATTCCAATACAGGGAACCTTCTGTCATTACTGGCCGTGAATTAGAGTCAGGCAATATATTAATAAATTCAGAGAATATTGGATCCTCGTCATACCCTAATGATTGATTTACTGATTCAATTACGGAGAAGTCTCTACTTGTTTCACTAAAAATCCTCTGCCCTTCCTCACTACCAAAGAACTTCAAGAATTCCCATGCACCTTCTTGATTGTTAGCTCCCTTAGGGATTACTACAGACCAGCCACCAGACCATGTTTTGAAATTATCACCTGTAGGAGTTGGAATTGGCGTAACACCATAGTTTAAATCAGGAGCAAATTTCTCTAAAGCTGCAACACCGAAGTTACCATCAATTTTCATACTAATCTGACCTGATACAAATGGGTCCATCGCGCCCGAACCTTGAGAATCTGTAAAGCCAGCAATATCTTCCACACCATATTTTTGGCCAAACTCTGTTATCCACTCAAGCGCTTCCACATTCTTAGGATCATCAGCGGTTACTTCTCCTGTCTCTACATCATAGAAATCCCCACCAAATGACCAGCCCCAGCCATAGAACCACCCTTGACCAAACCAAGGAATAAAACCAATTCTTTCAAAGCGATTTCCTTCTTTGATTGTTAATTTCTCCGCTGCTTCTTCCAATTCCTCAATTGTTGTAGGAGGATTTTCAGGATCTAAGCCTACTTCTTCAAAATGATCTTTATTATAGAAAAGCAATCGTGAATCGGTTGTTGTTGGAATTCCGTATAAATCACCTTCATAACTAACCTCTTCCCATGCGAAATCATAATAATTATCTTGACTTATTCCATCTTCTTCTGCCATCTCTGTTAAGGGTTCGAGGGAACCTTGCGCAGCCCATGCGGCTACTTCAAACCGGTCAAAATAGGCAACATCAGGAGGGTTTCCACCGGCAATAGCTGTTAATAATTTTTCGTTTTGCCCCTCACCTTGATTTGCTACATAAGTTGCTTCAATATTGATATCTGGATTTTCTTCTTCAAACACTTCTATCACATACTCTACTGCTTCCCCAGAAGTGTCAGTCATAGAATGCCAGAATTGCACTGTATTTTCACCACCAGCATCACCACCGCTTTCTTCATCTGAAGAACAAGCAGCCAAAACCAAAACTATCGCTAAACAGAAACCAACCATTGACTTATGAAAGATAGAATTGTTCATTGTTACCTCCCCTTACTTTTTAGAATTTTTCCAGAAAATAAAACCGATTTCCCTCCTTATCATTTATGTAATTGTACTTGAAGCAAACTTTCCAAAGTTGTTATATCATTCTTTATACACTCGATGTAAACGTTATCATTAATTATACATAATATACCATTGCTGTCAATGATATATTTATATGTTTTATACAAATAAAAAATGAATAATTCCCCAAAAACACCTTCCAAACCATAAAATAAAGCGTTTTTTAACAACCAAAAATATATTTTATTTATGATTTTTTATATTAAATAGAGTAGGTTTCTGTAAAACAGAATAAAAGATATAAAAATATATCATTATACGCCGATCACATCATTGGTATGCAATTTTTTTATCAATTTTACTATTGGATTGAGTCATGAAGATAATTTACCCTAAAAAAGCTGCTGAGAAATATATCTCAACAGCCTGAATTTTATGTTGATTAAACTACTTCTTACTGCCGTAACTTCTTATCTTTTACTAACAATGATATATATAACAAAATAGAAAGTACGATGGATATTGCACCTGCAACATAAATGTAGCTATAACCAAGCGCGGATGCAATAAAGCCAAAGCCGATCGCTCCACCCCCTACACCCAAATCAAAAAAAGGAGAAAAACGTCGCATTCGCCATTCCTTTGCGGTTATCCGGAGCTTGGTTTACTGCCCATGCTTGAAGGGCAGATTGTACGGTACCAAATCCTAACCCATACAAAGCAGCAGCTGTATAGAGAACAAAAGAATTGAGTAGCCAAGCTAATAACACCATGGCAATTAAAATGAGAAACATCCCTGGCAAGAACACGACAATATGCCCTTTTTTATCATACAATTGTCCGGCAAATGTTCTCATGATCATTAAGAAAGTCGCAAAAACAACAAAGTCCTCCCTCATAATTTGAGATGAATATTATACTTCCTTACTGATTATTGTTAGATAAAGCTATTGAAAGTAATAGATTTGTTCACCGTAATTGGATTTGTCGTTTATCCTAGTTTATTCTACAAATCTTTACTCTTCCTTATTGGATTTTCGAGCTAGTAAAAATTCCACCTTTCCTCATAAACCAAAAAAAGGTGGATCAACTTACTACTTAAAGATTGGAAACCGAAGATATCCGATTTGATCGATTTCCATAACGTTCTTCTTCAATTTGCTCTAGTGTCTTACCACGAGTTTTTGGTGTTAGAGCAACACCAATTATCATATGGATGATTAAGAAACCGATCATAACAATTCCTGCAACCGTAAAGCTAAGTGTATCCATTATGATAGGTAAAACGAAAGACCAAAGGGCAATTCCGCTTCGCACAATAAAGTACATAAACCCTTGTGCCGTGGCGCGATAACGCGTAATAAATAGTTCACTCGTCCACAATGCATAAAAGGCTTGTGCTCCAATACCTGCTGCTGATCCCCATAATACTACGAAAAGGAATAAAGAAACCCAATTCATTGGTACAAAAGTTAAAATCAACCATGCTACAACACCCATAGTAGCACCTAAACCAAATAAGAATCGTTGACTTATCTTATCAGCCAACTTCATGAAACCAAAGAATGTAGTCAACACTGTAAACATCCATAAAAAGGCTTGCAACAAGTTAGCTTGTCCATTCGTTAAACCGCCTACATTTTCATAAATATATGGCATGAAATATCCCATTGCTCCAGCCGTTAAATTCCAGAACAAGTAGATTCCAATTAATAGAAAAATAGCTTGTCGATTCACTTTTAGCGAAAATAAATCTTTCAACGAACTCTGTAATAACTTTTGATCTTTGCTTTCTTGTTTTTTCTTTTCATTATCATCAGACCAAATCTTAGACTCTGGTAATCCACGTCTTAAATACCAAGTAATGAAAGCCACAATTAATAAGTGGAAGAAGATCAGACGTGAGCCCAATAACCCTAATGGTTCTACGAGAACCGCTAAGAAAAAGGTAATCATTGGACCAATCGACCAAGCTAATTGCGCTGCTCCTACGCGTGCTGCTCTTTGTTTAGACGGTGCTTCTTCCGCGATATATGTCCAAGACACTGGTACAGCTACACCAACCGCTACACCTGTAATAATAGTACCGATCAATAACATTGGGAAACTGACTGAAAGCATAATCAGTAATATACCAAACATATATACAAGCAAATCATAGTTAAATACAATTTTCCGACCGAATTTGTCTGTAATATAGCCTCCTAATAATGCACCAATAGCTGCACCAAGCGCATTTGCACTTAAAGCACTCAACAAGCCAACACCAACACTGTCGATTCCCAAATAGGTTTGCCAAAGTGTAAGGCTACTGGCAGCTGCGATAATCGCACCAGCCTCAATATAATTCGCCATAGCTATCGCAACAGTAGCCTTCCACCCTGTTGTCACTTTTTGCTTTTTCATGAATCATTCCTCCATTATAGAAATTTATGAATTCGTTTACAAAAAGATCTTTATGTCTCTATAAAAATGGAAATGTTACACCTAAAATAGTATAAAAAAACAAAAAAGTCAACACAAACAAAAACTAAACAAATTAAATAGGTTTTGTTTAGTTTTGAAAAAGGGGATAATAATAGCCCACATTCTTATTGGAATATAGGCTATTATAATACAACCATGATAACCGCTTTAATAATGGTAATGTTATATGCACAAGTTTCTGCCACCAGTTCGCTCCATCCAAGCTAGCACTCTCATCTACATCCTGCGGCAAACTACTTAATTCCGTTGATAACAATAACATGTTGAATGATATACCGATCCAAATATTAGCTATAATGACACTCCACAAAGCAATATCAAGACTTGATAACCAGCCGATTGGTTCTTCTATCAAGTGAAGATCAAGCAGCATCTGATTCAATATTCCTTCAAATACACTACCTACTGTATAGATCAATGTATCCCCATTCTTCTACATAAGCTGTTATATCAGCTAAAATTCCCATCGACGCCATCGACACATTGTTAACAGTATCGGCAATCACTATACAGGCAATGTATCTTCTGCTGTTCCTACAGATAATTGTCGATTCATTTCATCGAACGGAACATATTCAGCTACTACTTCTACTTCATCTTGTTACTCATTATAATCCGCTAAAATTTCCTTTAATGCATCTTCTGACCCAGTATATTAATGCCATAATAAAAACTCCTGTTTCCCATCATCAGTTTCTTGTTGTGTTCCCTCTTCACTATCTCCACATGCAGCTAACACCAACAACATCATCAATGTCGACTTAGACCATACATCAAAGAATTGATGAAAAAGGCACATGAAAAAGGTACGCCTGTCATGAGACCACTGTGACTATTGGATTACTGCTGGTGATTCACCGGCGGAATCGTTTTGTTCATTACAGCAAAATATGGAAAGGAAAAATAATCTAGTAATGGTAAGTTGTTATCATATCAGATCTTAAAAATCTGTTGATAATTAAAATAAGATGGAGGTAAAACAAATGAACAATAATAAGGAAAGGAAATTTAAAGTAACAAACACGGGTCTCATACGTTGGGCAGGCTTATTCGCTATTTTGGCAGGGATTTTATACATCGTCATTCAGTTTATTCACCCAGCAGATAATATATCTTCAGTAAACTCAGACTCCTGGGTAATGGTTGCCTGCTTGACAGTTGCGATGTCCATCTTTAACTTAATTGGAATCATTGGGATCTATACGAAACAAGTAGAAGAAAGCGGATGGCTTGGCTTAGTTGGATTTTTAATCTTTAGCCTATTTTGGTTAGCTTCGACGGCATTTAGTTTCATCGAAGCCTTTGTATTACCAATGCTCACTAACGATGCTCCGGAATATGTGACAGGTTTCTTAGGGATCTTTGGCGGAAATGAAAGCGAGGTTAATCTTGGAGTGCTCCCTGCATTAGCACCGATAGCAGGAGGACTGTATACACTTGGCGGCCTTTTGCTAGGGATCGCAACTTTCCGTGCTAATGTCTTACCACGGTTGGCGGCAGCCCTGCTTGCTATTGCTGCAGTGGTGACACTCGCTGCTGCAATCATCCCCCATCCACTCGATCGGCTATTAGCGGTACCTATGGGAATCGCTCTAATATGGTTAGGGTATGCTCTTTGGTCAGGACGTGAAAAAAACATCAAAAATTTATCAAATGTCTCATTAGAGGTGTAAATTTTTCTCCTAGTCGACATTTGTAAAAGATCTTAAGCCTAATTTCACGCTAAAGATACGGAATTAGGCTTTTTGCTCCATTACGTTGTCATGGATATATGCAGCAGGAATTGGTAAAAAAGCATTAAATTACTGACTTGCATGCGCCTTCTTCCTTCTAGAAAACCCTTTTAAAAATTTGAATCGCTTCGTTTTTTTCGAAGTAGCATTTAAAAATAATAACAAAATAATTAGTTCTGCCAAAAAGCCAATGGATTGCGCCAATGCTCCAATCGATCCTCCTCCACTTGGAAAAACAAAAATAAGGATAAACAATGCAGCCACCGCTACTATCACATTTCCAGTTTGTGAAAATGACATCACCTTTGTTTCATTTCTTATCATGAGTATACCATTTGCAAAATCAATCCATGGAAAACAAAGCGTGAAAAGAACAAAAAAGCGTAATGCTAGAATACTATGATCAAGTAACTCACCTGAAACTCCGATAATATGTTGAAAAACCCATACACCAACAGGAGAATAAGCAATAAACATTAACATTAAGCTAGGTATCAAACTCATCAGAACAGTAAAGCGGATAACAGATCGTTGGTCTTGTTGATAAAAATTGATAACAATTTGATGAATATAAGAAGCAATACTATTTAACAAATGTACAACAGATAAAGCAACAGCATAAGAAGCAATCGCAATTTCTGCTTTCGTACTCCAACCAAGTACCGCGTTTATCGTTGGTGTGACACTTACTGCAATTAATGATGCCACCATTAAAGGGCTATAAAAACGAAAGATCTGTGATTGTTGAACAACTCTATGTTTTTCCTTTTTTTGTGGTAATTCCCTAACAATCAGTCTTCCTTCCAGAACACTGACAAGTGCTTCAATTGCCATCCCGGACAAGAAGATATAAGCACCTATATAACCGTGGTTCACCCAATCATTCTTGAGTAAGAGCCAGGCTAAAAAGGCCATAACAATGAGCCGTATGACCATTCCAATTGTCAGCCATTTCGTTTTTAAATTCGATATTATCACACCTTGATATAAACAACGAATACCTGAAAAAATTGTTACGAACATTAGCACGCGGTAAGCCTCTATTGTTGGTTCAAGCATTCGATCACTTACACCAAGCAAAACCGAAAAAAATCCTTTTCCTAAAGGAGAGTATGCTAGGATTAGACTAATTAAAAAAATAGCTGACAACACATAAAATGTAGCATTTTTCATTAATTTGTAGGAGATCTTATCTCGTACTAATGTCGAACAAGTTTGACGTAATATCACTGCGCAACGTTCCAATAAACCAAATAAACTCATTGCTACAGAATAACTTGCAATGACAATGGCTGGTTCAGGAGCACGTGCCAGCGTACTGTTTATAATAACGTGTGAAATGGTCACTAAGCTTGCTGATACACCCAATGGAACAAAAAAATAAAGAAGAGTACGAAATGAAACTTGACCACCTTGTGAAATCGCTTCCGTTTTATTCATTATGAAACACTTCCTAAAGTATGTTTATAGAACATATTAGATTAATTCATCAAATAATGCTAGTTATTAGAGCCATAAAAAAACACAATACGAAAAACACCGTCAATTCACGGTGTTTTTAGGTTTATTCGACTCTTCTGTAACTCCTTGTTGTTCCACAATCGATCTGATGAAACGGTCATGCTATACAAATAACAAATACTACCATTATTGATATTTCCCTCATAGACGATTTTCCTTTGTGAACCTTATTGATGAAGCCTCGGTGGTCTTGTGAATAACAGTCAGAAATTTAGTAAACCATTCATTTTTTCCTTATGAAAATGAATTATCCATTTCATCTAGTTTTGCTACCCTTCTCCTAAAATCTTCATCAGCACTAAATTTTGCTTTTATAAATGACTCAATGAGATCTTCTGCTAACCATTCTGACACTATTTTACCGCCAACACACATCAGATTTACATTATCGTGTTCAACGGATTGATGTGCAGAATAAGTATCATGACAAACAGCCGCCCGTATCCCTTTTATCTTATTACCTGCAACAGCTGCTCCAATACCGGTACCGCAAAAAACAATTCCTCGATCACATTCTTTTGTTACTATTTTTTTAGCTACATTTTGAACTATATCAGGAAAATCCACTTGTTCCTCTGAGTAGCATCCTATATCAACCATTTCACATCCTAAACTTTCCAGAAAAGGAATCATCCGCTTCTTTAATTGAAATCCACAATGATCACTTCCCAAAGCAATTTTCACCTTGCTGTCACCTCCTTATTGTTCTATTTCTTTTGAAGATTCTCTCACTACAAGCTCAGGTTGAAAAATAATATTTTTAATAGTTGCTATTTCTTTTGACTTTATCTCTTTAATCAGAAGCTTAGCTGATTCTTTTCCAATATCATAGGAAGGCTGTTTTATAGTTGTTAGCGGAGGAGCGAGATGCTTAGACCAAATCGTATCATCATAGCCTACAATACCCATTTCACTAGGTACTTTTTTTCCTAGTTTTTTTAATGCCTCTATTAATTCAAGCGTTAACATATTGTTAGTTGAAAAGACTCCATCTATAACTGGGTTCTCTAATAAATATTGCTTAATTTGTTTGTTTGCTTTTCTTAAATTTTCGATCTCTAATATATGAAAAGATTCTTCCGTTAAACCATTAGAAATAAGAGCCTCTTTATAACCTTTAATTCTTTCTTGCCAAGTACTAATATTTTCATTTTTATACGTAATCGCTAATATATACTGACGACCGTTTTCCAGCAGATGATTTACTGCTAGATAGCCACCTTTAACATTATCCACAACTACATTATTTGCCTGAAGACCTTCTATTTTTCGATTAATGACAACCATCGGATATTTATCATGAACTAGTTTTTCATATAACGCTTGATTTCTAACAGTTGGATTAATGACGATTCCATCTACTTGTCTCATCTGAAATTCTTTGATATATTGCTCTTCAAGTTCGGGATCACCATCTGAGTTGCATATCATCAAGTTGTATCCTTCATCCTTACAAGTATCTTCTACACCCTCTAATACATTAAACCAAAATTCATTTCGAAAATTAGATAAAACGATGCCGATCACATTTGTTTTCATGGACTTTAAGCCTTTTGCTAATGCATTGGGGCGATATTCTAATTCTTCTACAACTTTTAAAACTGTTTTAATTGTTTCAGGAGTGTTATGACCATAATTACCGTTTAAAATCCTTGAAACAGTAGTTTTGGATACCCCAGCTTTTTCCGCAACATCAGCTATTGTCACTTTCATAGCTATCACCATTTTCCAAAATTTTATATATTCTATTACTTTTACATCCATTCTACAACTTATCCTTTTAGACCCCCAGTTGTAATACCCTCAATTAAATACTTTTGAAAAAAAATAAACACTCCGAACAAAGGAATTAAAGATAAAGTAGACATGGCAAACATTGGTCCCCAAGCACTCTCACCAGCTGAGTCCAGGAACATTCTAAGTCCCTGTGCTACAGTATACAATTTTATATCGCTAATGTATAATAATTGTCCGAAGAAATCATTCCAGGTCCAGATAAATGTAAAGATCATGGTGGTTACCAAAGCTGGAATCGATAATGGTAGGATTAAATACCAGTAAGTCATGATTTTACTACTACCATCTATCTCTGCTGCTTGCACTAGTTCGTTTGGAATTCCTCTCATAAATTGCACCATGAGAAAAACAAAGAAACCTTCCACTGCAAAGAATTTTGGTAATATAAGAGGATAATACGTATTTATCCAATCTAAATAATTAAACATAATATACTGAGGGATGACCGTAACATGAAAAGGTAGCATTAGGGTTACGAGCATTAAGGCAAATAGAATTGGTTTAAATTTAAATTGTAATTTTGCAAAAGCATAGGCTGCCATAGAACAAGCGACTACATTCCCAATAATCGCTAACAAAACAATTAACATGGTATTGCTAAAAAATAATCCAAACGTGTATCCAGATACCCCTGCCCATCCCTGTGTGTAATTATCGAATGTCCATTCTGCGGGAAAAAATGATACCGAGTTAAAAATCTCAGAGGGATACTTAAAAGAACTACTTACCATCCAAAGCAAAGGATAAAGCATCACCAACCCCAAAACGATAACAAAACAATGAATGATTGTTTTACTTATTTTTCTTTTTTGCTTGGATTGATTCTTGGCTTTTAGTGCATCTCGAGCACTAATTTCCATATTCCATCACCTCTATCCTTGATAATATACCCACTTTTTCGATGTAGCAAAAACTATTGCGGTTGCAATCGAAATTACTATTAATAAAACCCAAGCCATAGCTGATGCATATCCCATCGCAAACTGGGTAAATCCTTTCTGGTAAAGATATAAAGTATAAAATAAGGTTGAATTTAATGGACCACCTGTTCCACCGCTAACAATATATGCAGGAGTAAAAGCTTGAAATGCTCCAATCATCCCCATCACTAAGTTAAAAAAGACTACAGGAGTGATCAAAGGTAATGTAATCGTAAAGAATTGCTTCACTAATCCTGCACCATCGATCTTCGCAGATTCATAAAGTTCAATTGGGACTTGCTTTAACCCAGCAAGAAAAATCACCATGGAAGCACCGAATTGCCAAACCATTAATATAACCAATGTGTATAGTGCCGTACTCGGAGTGGAGATCCAGTTTATCCCCTCCAATCCGAATTTGCCTAAAATATTATTAACTAAACCATTCCCACCAAAAATTTGCCTCCAAAGAATTGCAATAGCTACACTTCCACCAAATAAGGATGGGACATAGTAAACCGCTCGGTATACTCTCAATCCACCAATTCCTTTATTTAATAGAACCGCTATAAATAAGGCAAATGCAAGCTGTAAAGGGACACCTAAACAAACATAGATAACTGTTACTTTTACACTTTGCAGCCACTTTGGATCTGAGAAGAGAGACACGTAATTATCAAACCCTATCCAAGTTGGGGCATTAAACATATCGTAGCTAGTGAATGAAAAATAAAGAGATGCTCCCATTGGAATGGCAGTTAATGTTAATATCCCTATAATCCAAGGTGTTAAAAACAGATAACCTATCCCATTATTTTTCCAAAATAATTTGAATTTTCCCATAGTGGATACTCCTTATTCTTAAATTAAAAAATAGAGGGATTATGCGATATAACTCGTGTTTTCATAATCTTGAAATCCTCATCGTTTGAAATCTATTACTCCAGTGAATAGTTTAAAATGACAATGAACGTCTAAAACATATAGGTATGAGATTATTATGGACAAACTTTGTACTGACAACGTAATATTGTCATTAAAAACTGACACTACTTAAAAGGAATCAGATTCAATTAAGATTGCTAAAATGTAATTTTTACTTTTTCCTAATTGAATCTGATTGGTATCCATTAAAACTTGATTTCATTTCAACTGGAATTATTCTCCTAATATACTTTTTGCCTCATTCATGAAATCTGTTACAGCCTGTTCTACCGACTTTTGCCCAAATGCAATTGCTTCGGCATTGTCGGCAAAAAGCGTTTCTACTTCATTTATACCTTCTGGAGCATAAGGTGCAGGTTCTGCTAATGCAACCGTATTTTGAATATGTTCCACTGCTCTTTGCTCAGGTGGTGTAAGTTCTTCCATAACTAAATTAGAAGCCTCTGTACCAGCTGGAGGACCTTGTTCTGTTTTGAATATTTTTACTGCTTCATCATTACTTACAAAAAACTCAATGAATTTTGCTGCCGCATCTTTATGAGGAGAAGCTTCTGTAATACTGAGATAGGCACCTTCAATATATTCACCATTTGGGCCACCTTCAATATGAGCATGACGCACAATATTAATTTCACCCTCACCCATTTGTTCTTCATATAAATACATTTGATTTGCTGGCAACCCTAGTAATGCTACTTTTTTCGTTGCAAACATATTTGCTTCTAATGGTAAGCCTTCATACTCGTTACTAGTAGCCGCATCAGGAATCACGCCATCCTGTCTCATTTGATCCCACATTGTCCACCAATCTGTTAATACTTGCTCATCAAACCCTAATTTTCCGTCTTCTGTAAAAACATCCTGGCCACTTTGACGTGCAAAATATCTAAATCTTGGTTGTAACTGTCCACCACTTCCATCTTCAACAGCCCAACCATCTTCTCCGATTGCTTCCTTGATTTCATATGCTTTATCGACAAAGTCATCCCAAGTCCAATCATATTCAGGATAATCGACACCTAGATCATCAAAGACTGCTGTATTATATACATATCCCGGCATGGTAATACCTTTGGCTACCATGACAATGTCTTCTCCAACCTTTCCACTATCTAGAGCAGCCTCTGGGAAATCTGATAAATCTAGTTCACCGCTTTCCACCATATCATTCAAAACATGCAGCGCACCTCGTCGAGCATAGTCTGACACATAAAATTGATGCATACTTACAACATCAGGAGCATTTCCACCTGACACCTGTGTCGTTAATCGATCCCAGTAATCCTCCCAGCCTCCAAATTGTCTATCCACTTTTATATTTGGATACTCTTCTTCAAATAAATCAATAATTTCATTATATTTATCATGACGTCCTGTATCTCCCCACCATGAAAAACTTATCTCGATTTGCTCATCTGACTCATTTTCACTTGTGTTTCCTGAGTTATTGTCATTAGATTCACCTTCATTCGTTTCACCGGCATCTTCATTACTTGAGCAACCTACCAACAGCAAAAATGCTAACACAATTATCGATAACAACAATAAATTTCTCTTCATTGTTTTATCTCCCCTTTTTCTTTAATCACCATTAACCAAACAACACTGATAAATGAGCAATAATGGCAGGCTTTTCCGATCACCTCCTTCTTTCATAGCCTCGCTTAACATAAGCTAAATTTTTCTCACGGTCCGGATGGTCGCCTCTTCTGACATAGTAGAATCAAAGAAATAGAAGTGATGGCACGACGATAGTACCCTGATAAATTTTCTTGAGCCAAATGTAGTTAAAAACCTCGCTGATGAAAGTCTTACTTTATCGAATAATGCTTTTACTAATTGCAGCAAAATCTAATTCACTATTTTCTTGCTGGGATGATTTGTACAACTGTAATGCCAAGGATGCTAAAGGTAATACGGAAGTTCTCCCTTCATCTACAGCTATCTGTACGTCTTTTTTCATTAAATTCAGCTTAAAACCAGGTTCAAATTGTTCGTTTACAATTGAATCCAGTTTATTCATCAACATCCACGAAGCTCCAGAACTATTACCAATTACTTCTTTCAACATGGCAGAATCAACTTCTAGTTCTTTTGCTAAACTAATAGCTTCGGAAGTGGCAATCATATGAATACCTGCAAGCATTTGATTGATAGCCTTGATCGCATTACCTGCACCAACTTCTCCAACTAAATACACGTTCTGCGCCATTGCATCTATGACATCTTCTACTTCATTTAATGTCGCTGTTTCACCTCCGGCCATCACCGTTAGCGCACCATTTTCCGCACCAACTGTTCCACCACTAACAGGTGCATCTAACACTCGTATTCCGTGTTCTTGATAGACCGCATGAAGCTTTTTGATGGCATCAGGTGATCCAGAGGTCATTTCTATTAAAATAGCATTCTTTTGGAATGAATCTATGACATCATCTGAAAGTAGTACATCATTCATTTCTTTATCTGTTGGCAGAATGGAAATAACCACTTCACTGTTTCGTAATACTCCTTCTACACTGGAATGAACCTGTGCACCTTGACTTTCAAGAGTCCTTATAGGCTCCGGATTCCTATGTTGCGCAACATGTAGTTCAAACCCTTGTTTTAATACGTTCTGCGCCATCGGTAATCCCATAGCTCCTAATCCAACAAATCCTACTTTTTTCATCATTAATACCTCCAAACAATTTAAACTTATTAAACTATCACTGAACGGTATCGTCTAATTGCCAACCCAATTTTTCATATAATTTTCTTCGGCCTGCTTTATCACCTGTTAGTTCTTGGTGTGCATATTTCGCTACTTCTTTAGCGTACTTACTCGGCACCACTACTACGCCATCACCATCCGCTACCACCACATCATTTGGATAGATCGCAACTCCTCCGATAGCAACTGGAATGTCCTTCTCATAATAGCGAATTCTCGTTTGGTCCATTCCTTGTGAGACGAACTTCGACCATACCGGAATCTTCTGCATGATCACTTCATCCGTGTCGCGAATACCGCCACCATTAGTTAAGTAACCTCTCACTCCTTTTTGCAGATGATCTAACGTATTATTTGAGCCTAATATCCCTACATCTACACCTGCTACATCCATGACAATGAAGTCCCCTTCTTCGATGTCGTTCGCCCATTCATCCGTACACACTTCACCGTAATACCATTTCACCCATTTCGTATAAGCATCTCCTGTTAAATTGGGAACCGGTCCTTCAAAAGGTAAATAACGTGCTGTTCTTGCAATACCGACTACTTTCGTCCGGAATAACGGTCGAATACTATGGTCAACCGTTCCATAACCATGTAAACCGACCCAGTCCATCCCGTCACGTACATCTGTCACACGTAAATCTTTGTACAACTCCAATATTTCTTCTCGATTAAATTCACTCATCTTATATCCGCTCCTTTTTTATTTACTAAAGTGAAACTTCCATCAATGGGTGGGGCTTGACACCCATTGATAAATATTGAAACTTATCTGGGTGTTAGCGTCCGTCATAATGGGGGTCTACGGACGATTAACACCGTGATAAAACGATTTCCAAAACTCAACTAGGTACTTAAGGAACATTTCTACCCATCACCAGTTGTAAAAGAGAATGTATCAGTTACAATTTTGTCTTCCAAACAGTTTTTGGAAATCGTTACACAAACAAACAGAAATATTTTAGATCACTCTATACATTGGGGGCTTATTCTGTAGTACTCTTAGAAGATTTTCCGCTGCGACTTCCTCCATTTTTAAACGTGTTGCAATACTTGCACTCCCTATATGTGGTAGAGTGATAACATTAGGTAACGAAACAAATCGATTTGATTTGTCAATTGGCTCTTCTTCAAAAACGTCAAGACCGGCTGCCCATATTTGGTGATTAGTTAAAGCATGATAGAGAGCATCTTCGTTTACAATTCCACCTCTTGACGTATTAACTAAAATGCAGGTATCTTTCATTAATTGAAATTGTCTTTCTGCAATTAGGTTTTTTGTTTCTTCACTGTACGGAACCATCACACATATAAAATCTGAAGTTTTCAGTAATTCTTCAAATTCTACATATTGAACACCTAATTCTCTTTCAAGTTCCAGTGACCGATTACGATTATGGTAAAGGACGTTCATATTAAATCCTTTTGCACGTCTAGCTAATGCAGATCCAATTCGTCCCATCCCGATAATACCTAAGCTAGCTCCATGTATATCTCTTCCTGTTAATTGCATCGGTGACCAAGTTAACCATTTGTTGGTTGCTATATAATCAACCGCTTCGACAAGGCGACGTGCAGTTGCCATTAACAAAGCAAAGGTTAAATCAGCAGTCGTTTCAGTTAGTATTTCTGGCGTGTTGGTGACAATAATGTTATGTTTCTTAGCCTCTTCAATGTCTATATTGTTAAAACCAACAGCCATATTACTAATCACTTTTAAATGGGGTGCTGAGGCTATTATTTCTTGATCGATTGTTTCCGTGAGTAAACAGTAAAGGCCATCTATCTTACTCACTTCGTCGATAAATACATCTCTTGGAACCGGGATCTCTTCTTGATCCCAGATCGAAATGTCACAATACTTATCTAACCTCTCTATGACACTGTCTTCGATTTTTCTTGTAATATAAATTTTCGGTTTCATGTAAAGCTCTCCTATGGCCATATTCTTAATACTCAACGTACACAGTTTTTAATTCCGTGAAAAATTCTATATTAGAACTCCCTATAGAGAAGGCACCAAACCCTGAACTTTTTGTACCTCCAAACGGTAAGTGTGCTGCACTTGCTGTTCCATGATTAATATGCACCATTCCTGATTCGATTTTTTCAGCACATTGATGTGCAACGGAAAGATCATTGGTGAATACAGATGCCGCCAACCCGTAATCCACATCATTTGCAACAGATAGTGCTTCTTCTACACTGTCTACCTCTGTAATGGTAAGGACAGGACCAAATATCTCCTCTTTTGCTATTCTCATGGAGGCTTTTACGTTATCTAACAACGCCGGCTTCATATATGCACCTTTACTATATTGCTCATCCTCTAAAAGCTCGCCACCATAAATTAGATTCGCCCCTTCTTGAACACCAATTGCAATATAGTTTTGGACACTATCCAAATGACCTTTATTAACTAATGGCCCCATATTAGCATTGTCGTCCCAGGCTGGACCGATTTTTATTTTTTCTAATTGATTGCTTAACGCTTTAACAAGCTCATCTTTTTTGTCCCTTAATACAATCACTCTACTGATCGACGTGCAACGTTGCCCACTACAAGTGCAAGCAGCACTGATAATTTGTTTGGCTACGTGATTTTCGTTGGAATAGTCCAGTACAACAGCAGGGTTTTTACCACCTAATTCTAATTGTGTTTTTGCAAATTTCTTCGAAGCTAATTGATTAATTTGCTGCCCTAATTCCGTAGAACCAGTAAAACTAATCCCTTTCACATCTGGATGAGTAACTAGTGAATCGCCAACAGTTGATCCACTGCCAACAATTAGATTTACTACACCATCTGGAACACCTGCTTCCGTCAGTAACTCCATAATTCTAGCTGAAGTCCACGGAGTGGCTGTTGCAGGCTTATAAACGACTGTGCATCCATACGCTAATGCAGGTGCTATCTTTCTTATTGGTGTAATCATCGGAAAATTCCAAGGGGCAATCTCGGCGATAACACCAACAGGTTTTCTGACAGTGGAATTCCAGACATTTTGCCTTTCTGCAGGTAGTGTTTTTCCTTCCATTCTAAATGCTTCTCCAGCGCAAAAACGTGTTTCCTTGGCAGCACGTAATACTTCACCCATCGATTCATTTAATACTTTTCCTTGCTCTGCAGAAACAATAAAAGAGAGTTCTTGAAGGTTTTCTTCTAACATGTCTGCTACTTTATATAAAATAGCACCTCGTTCCGGTCCTGGTAATACAGACCATGTTTCAAATGCATCATTTGCCGCTGATACAGCTTGATTAACGTCTTCTGGAGTTGATTTAGGAAAATGGGCTAAAGGCTGCTTATTATTGGCAGCATTATATATGGTATAGGTTTCGCCACTTACACTGTTTATCCAATTGCCATTAATATAGTTTCCGTAAGCTTTAGCTTGGTGATTTTCGAGAAAATGTAACATTTTTTCTCCATTATTCATTACACGTTTCACTCCTTACTTCATCCATGACAGATCTACAAATATTCTTAAAGTCTTCTATAGTTGGTTTGACAGGGTTGATAGGAGTATTTCCCGATAACATAGCTTCTTCAGCTATTTCTTCAAGATCTTCTTCTGTTACATTAAAATCAGATAGGTTTTGCTTTATACCGATGTCTTTCTTTAATCTCCTAATAGCATCTACGGCTTTTCGAGCAGCTTCCAAGTCGGAGAGTCCATCTACTTTCTCTCCGAATATCTTTGCAATTTCAATGAATTTTTGAGTATTACCAACCAAGTTGAATTGCATGACTTCTGGCAACAATATTGCATTCACTACCCCATGTGGAATATTGAATTTCGCACCAAGCGGAATAGCTAAAGAGTGCGCTAAACCTAGCCGTGTTGTATTGAATGCCATAGCCGCCATAGTACTTGCCAATAACATATCTTTTCTAGCTGCCAAATTCTCCCCTTGCACAACAGCTAGCCTTAAACCTCTGGAAATTAGTTTCATTGATTCTACTGATAATGCTTCAGATATAGGTTGCGTTTCTTTATTCACAAAAGATTCTAACGCATGTGTTAAGGCATCCATACCTGTTGCAGCTGTAATATGAGGAGGTAACGTTAGAGTTAATTCTGGATCAACTAGTGCGATGGTGGGACAATTAAACATACTACCAACACTTAATTTTGCTTTTGCTTTTTTATCTGACAAAACCGAAAATCTCGTAATTTCACTACCAGTCCCTGCTGTTGTTGGAATCGCTATAACTGGCTTACCTTGTGAAGGAACTTTGTCTAAACCAACATAATCCCGAATATCTCCACCATTTCCTAGTAAAATTCCAACCGATTTAGCAATATCAAGTGAGCTTCCACCACCAACACCAATCACGACATCACATTGATTTTCTTTAGCTTGATAAAAAGCTTTATCTACAGACTCTATCGTTGCCTCTGTGCCAATATCACTAAATATGTGATAAGGTATATTTGCTTTTTTTATCGTGCTCTCAATTTTTTCGATAATACCAGCTTTTAAAACGCCTGGATCTCCTACAATAAGCACTTTATTCCCATTTACCTCATCAACATATTTTGCTAGATGTTGAACATAACCAGAGCCAAACTCAATTTTCGTTGGCATTTCATATTGAAATTCATCCCTAACGAGCATGACTAGACACCTTCACTTTCTGTATGATTCGCTATTAATGCATCACTTAAAGATACGCCATACTTCATCCCTATTTCTGTTAATTCCTTTTCTACTTGTAATGGTAAAATAATCCCATTCTTTTTTCTTTGTTCAGAAATTTTCCTTTCAATTTCACCTGGTATTAAAATTTCGTCGACATCTTCTGCCTTTGGTTCAGATTTAATATCACTAATATATAAGTCCATTCTTCGCTTAAATTCCGTAATATTGATAAATTGATTAATATCGATCGTGATAAAAAAGTGACCAACATTTTGAGGCTTCTCCCAATTTTCATACATATTATTCACATATTTACCGAAGCCAGCACCCGTAAGAACACCTGACAATATATCGATAAACATGGAAATACCGTATCCTTTTGGCCCGCCTAATGGTAAAACAGAACCCTCTAGTGCTTCTTCTGCATTTGTTGTAGGCTTTCCGTTTTTATCAACAGCCCATCCAATTGGAATGCTTTCACCTTTTTGTGCCGCAACAATTATTTTCCCTCTTGCCACAACACTTGTAGCCATGTCTAAAATAAATGGCTGATATGCACCACATGGAATGCCAACAGCTAAAGGATTTGTTCCGATAAAGGGTCGCACGCCCCCTGTTGGCGGCATTGTTTGAGAGGCATTTGACATAATAATAGTTATAAAATCTTGCTTTAAGGCTTTTAATGCGTAATATGCTCCTGTGCCAAAATGATTCGAGTTTTTTACACCTACCACTCCAACACCGTTTGTTTTTGCTTTTTCCATTGCTAGTTGAAGTGCCTGCTCTCCTACCACTGCTCCAAAATGATTTCCTCCATCTACTAAAGCTGTGGACCCATTCTCCTGTTCTATACGGATATTTGCAGATGGGTTAATCATATTTTTTTCTACTCTTTTTAAGTAAATAGCTGTTCGAACTACACCGTGTGAATCTACACCACGTAAGTCAGCTTGAACTAGTGATGCTGCTACAATATCCGCTTGTTTCTTCAACACTCCTGCATGAACAAATACAGTCGCACAAAAATCTTGCAACCTTTTGTAGCTATATTTATTGAGGGAGGTCATCTCCATTCACACCCTTTATTTTTTAAAGCTGCATCTACCCAACTTCTATCTACAAGGTCATTTTCTATAGCTTGAAAAGTTTCTAATTCTTTTTTTTCTTGGGTTTTAACTAGTTTGAGTACGTCTTCTGTTAGTTCTTGCGGAATGGAAACAACCCCATCCTCATCACCTAAGATTAAATCTCCCGGATTGATCACCATACCATCTATGGATAAAGGGACGTTTATTTCTCCAGGTCCATCTTTGTATGGCCCTCTATGTGTTACACCTTTGGCATACACCGGGAAATCACCATTCAAAAAGGCTGCTGAATCACGAATGGCTCCATTGATAACAAAACCTTTAATCTCTTTTTTTTTCGATAATTCCAACATGATTTCACCAACAATCGCATTTGTTGTATCACCACCAGCATCGACCACTAAAACATCACCGGGTTCTGCTATGTCGATAGCTTTGTGAACCATTAAATTATCTCCCGGCCTTGTTTTTACTGTTAGTGCAGCCCCTAGGAGCTTTCCACTCTTATAAAAAGGCTTCAGGTCTGACCCACCAGAAAACATCCTGTTCATATTATCGCTCACATGTGGTGTCACAACGTTTTCGAACCTTTTGATCACTTCTTGACTAACTTTTGCATTCCTTTTTAAAATTCTAAACCCTAAATTCTCCAACCTTCCTTCACCTCTTTTGCCTACTTGTTCACCTAACAATTTAGAGTAGATTACTGAACGGTATCATCCAACTCCCAACCCAATTTTTCATATAATTTTCGGCGTCCTGCTTTATCACCTGTTAGTTCTTGGTGTGCATATTTCGCTACTTCTTTAGCGTACTTACTCGGTACCACTACTACGCCATCACCATCCGCTACCACCACATCATTTGGATAGATCGCAACTCCTCCGATAGCTACCGGAATATCCTTCTCATAATAGCGGATTCTCGTTTGATCCATTCCTTGTGAGACAAACTTCGACCAGACCGGAATCTTCTGCATGATCACTTCATCCGTGTCGCGAATACCTCCACCATTAGTTAGGTATCCTCTCACTCCTTTATGCAGATGATCTAAGGTATTATTCGAGCCTAATATCCCTACATCTACACCTGCTACATCCATGACAATAAAGTCCCCTTCTTCAATGTCGTTCGCCCATTCATCAGTACAAACTTCACCGTAATACCACTTCACCCATTTCGTATAGGCATCACCTGTTAAATTAGGGACGGGACCTTCAAATGGTAGATACCGTGCTGTTCTTGCAATACCTACCACTTTTGTTCGGAATAAAGGTCGTATACTATGGTCAACCGTGCCATAACCATGTAGTCCTACCCAGTCCATCCCGTCGCGTACATCCGTCACGCGTAAATCTTTGTACAACTCCAATATTTCTGTTCGATTAAATTCACTCATCTTTATTCGCTCCTTTTTCATTTGATAAATCGATTTCCAAAAGCCCTTACATTTCTAGATATTAAAAAACTCGCCTCTTCATTTTGAATAAAACCATTGTAAGTATTATCATGAATTTTTTAACCAAAAAACTTGATATATCAGAGATATAGTTAAATACCTACAAATTTCAAAAAATGCAAGTCATTTTGTGTTGTTTCATTATTAGTTTGTTATTTCTTGGAAATCGATTTCTAAAAGTGAGTAGCTAACCTTTTTTAAGGTTATATTTTCATTATATTGAGCGATTTTTCATTAATTCCACTTTTCTATAAATTTTATAAAAACCACTGAATGTGACAAAAGCGATAGAAGAACCTAATAAAAATAGAAGCAAGTAAGGTGCATATAGAAAACATATATATATAATAGTTAGATTAAACACCCCAAGAGACACCGTTAAAAAAGGATTTGTAATGACCATAATGATAGAATTTTTGATCAAATCTATTATTTTTAATTCGTAATGAACAAGTGAGCAAATTAAAAAGAGTGTAATCATGAGAAGTACTACGCCAAGAATAATGAAGAATAGTGCTAAAGAGGTGCTAATGTTAGTGGTGAAATAATAGTAATCAACTGCATATATCATCCAAAAAATTTCGATGATAAATCCAGTAACTATACTTATTTTATAATGTTCCTTGAAGTAGCTTATATAAGATTGAATTACAGGCGTCGATTCATCATCCATTGCCCATTTTCTTACTACAGCAAATAAAGCACTAGTAGCAGGAAACGTAACAAATGGTGCTAGGATAAACAATAATATGATGATACTAGTAACTTGTTGACTACTAGGTGCAAAGCTTATATTAACACTAAACAAGATCACAGGTAGATTGAAAAGCAGCCACATCATATTAGCGGAAAACAATCTAGTAATCCATTCTGAAATAAATTGAATTAGTTTCGTAAGTCCACCCTCTATATTCATCTAGTATTCCTCCCATCACTTTGTGAACGTTATCATTTTTGATCTCAAGTATAAACAACTAATATAGAGAAAAATATATACTAAGTATTAAATAAGATATGATGCTATTACTATATTATTCATCAGAGTATAGCTAAAACGCCGTCAATATTACACCATTACACAGACAACAAAAACCCCGACTAACAAAATTTTAGTCAGGGTCATTGTTTATCATAATTAATTCTACATTTCTCTTGTTTTTTATAGTATTCCGATTTTTAACAATTTATAATTATAAAAACATGACACGTCAGTATTCTTGTTCAGTATCAGTCTCTACATTCCGGGAGATCGAAGGTAATATATCCACTCCTCGAAAATGTTACCGCACATTGAACGAACATTTTTATAATGAACAAGAGTTTCATGAAGAATGGAGATGGATAAGCCTATTTATTTAATTGCGGAGAATCTGGATGTAGTTGCATGAATTCAACCCGGTTACCATCTGGGTCTTTTACCCAACATTGATAATTTAAATCTAATCCTTGCTGTGGCTCTATATCTAATGTTAACCCTTTTTCTTTTAAGTGGGCTGCAATTTCATGTATATCGTCTACCTCTAAACACAAATGATTATAACCAATAGTCTCACCATCTATGGTAGTTTGTTTCTTACCTCCATAGAATAATTCGATAAATTGTCCTTCACAAACTTTTAAATAAATAATCCACGGCTCATTATCTTGATTATGTAATTCAAACAGCTTTTCGAAACCCAATTGATCACAATAAAACGCTAATGATCTCTCCATATTTTGAACAGTAAACGCAGTATGACTGATACCTTTAATCATCTTTTCTCCCCCTCTTTTCCATTGTTATCGCTTTCTTGATTTTAACACATTACTCAGATTCCTAACAAAAAGTAGCTGCTGAGAAATACGTCTCAACAGCCTGAAAATTCGTCTTATTTTATTCATCAATCTTCTCAAACTGCTTCTTGCTCCCGAACTTTCCTATCTTTCACCAACAAATATACATACAACAAAATCGAAATCGTCGCTGAGACGGCACCTGTCATGTAAATATAGCTGTAACCAAAACCGGAAGCAATGAAACCAAATCCAATCGCACCAACTCCAACACCTAAATCAAAGAAAGAAAAGAAAGTCGCATTTGCCATTCCTTTTCGATTATCAGGCGACTGATTTACCGCCCATGCTTGAAGTGCAGGTTGTACGGTACCAAATCCTAACCCATACAAAGCTGCTGCTGTATAGAGAACAAGAGAATTTGGTAGCCAAGCTAATAACACCATGGCGATTAAAATTAAAAACGTCCCTGGCAGAAACACAACTATATGCCCTTTTTTATCGTACAATTGTCCGGCAAATGTTCTCGTGATCATTAAGAAAATCGCAAAAACTAAAAAGTAAACTTCGATTCCTGCAATTCCCTCTTGTTCCGTATATAACGGCAGAAATGAAGCAATTCCACCAAAACATGTCGTAATAAAAAATAATAGTAATGAAGGTCGCAATGCCTTTTTTTCCAATACATCGAACCTTGGAGCAACTACCTTTTTCGCCTCTGGGTCAACAGGCTTATATCTAATTTGACTAGACAACAAAAGCGCTACTAATCCTAATGCTGAACAAATTAAAAACAAGGTCGTAAATGAAATATAACCGTATAAAGTAAGTCCTAATGCTGGTCCGAAGGCAAGTGCAATATTACCGGATAAACCGAAATAGCCCATTCCTTCTCCCCGTCTGCTTTCTGGAATCAAATCTGTCGCAATAGTACCAGTAGCTGTTGTCGAGAAGCCCCAACCTAACCCTTGGACACAACGCATAATAAACAAAAAGACAATACTAGTAATAAATGCATAAGATCCAATGGAAATAACAAAAATCCCCAGACCAATCATATAGACAAACTGCCTTCCCCTAGTTTCCAACGCATGTCCGGCAGTCGGACGTAAAAGTAATGCAGAGAAAGTAAAAATACCAGTAATAATGCCTATAAACTCATCACTTCCGCCTAAATGCTGGACAAACAGTGGAATCGTTGGCAACGTCATCTGAAATCCTAAAAAGATAAAAAAATTTGCCATACATATCAAGGCAAAATCCTTCGTCCAAATCTTCTCTTTTTTCTTTAGCGATTGACTCACAAGCAGGACTCCTTTATTTCGATAGTCGAAACATATTATAACGCAAGAAACATGCCGATGAAAACATTATGCCTATTAAGTAAGGTATATCCTATAACGTATTGGTAAAAAATGATACATGTACTTCGGAGAAAGAAAGGGTCATGGAATATGTGGTGGTGGATAGCCGGTGGAATAATGTCTTCGGTAACGTTCGTGTTATATTGCTGTCTAGTAGTAGCTGGCAGGGCTGATGAAGCAATGGAACAGTATATGAAAAGGAAGTAGGGTTTGGTATCCTACTTCCTTTTTGGTTATAGTCGCAAAAGTTCCCAAATAAATTTTAGTACCTCACTTGCTCCGTGCTTTCTTGTTTCATGATCCTTCCACCAATTCTTGTCATAAACATCTTCACGAACAGGGACGGAAATGACTTCGATATTTTCATCTTTCAATGTTTTTTGGAAGATCCATTTCGCTCTCGCTGAGTGATATTTGTTGGTTACAAGAAGTAAGGTATCAACGTTCAACTGACGCAGCAAAGGGATGGACAGTTCGGCCTCTTCTCTCGTACTTGTTACTTCTTTAAAGGAGTGGATAGCATCTGCTGGCACATCTAATTCGATCAAATGCTCTGTCATAATCTCTGATGTGTATGTTTCCCAACCTACAAGGGCACCAGTGACGATAATGGTATCACTCCATCCTTCATGGTAAAGCTTAGCTGCCTCTGTTTCTCGCTCCCCTTTTCCACCGCTTAATACTAAAATAGCGTCTGCTTTTTTTGGTTGTTGTTCTAACACCAGAAGTTTATGTAAATTAAATAAGATAATCAACCCAATTACTAGCAATAATAGAGGAACCGAAAGGAACATCCACTTTTTCCACCCCATACCACCACTCCCGAACCGATATTTTAATATCCCTTATCATAATCTACAATATTTACATTTGGTGCACTAAACTCAAGATAATGCCTTAAATTCGGAATGAAAATATCTCGAATGACACGCTCTGTATAGTGTTCTGTTGCTCCAGCTGTGTGCGGTGTTACGATAACATTCTCCATCGTCCATAATGGACTGTCTTCCGGTAAGGGTTCCGTCTCAAACACATCAAGTCCAGCTCCAGCAATTTCTTGATTTTCCAACGCTTGAATTAGCTCATCCTCTTTCACAATCGGTCCTCTTCCAATATTAATGAGAAAAGCACTATTTTTCATTAGATGGAACTCTTTTGCCCCGAACATGCCAGTTGTTTCCTCTGTTAATGGAAGTGTAATAACGACATAGTCACATAAAGGTAAAAGGTCAGCCAATTGATCGGGAGTATACATTTCGTCAACATGTTCAGCTGGTTTCCCTGAGTGACGAACACCAAGAACTTTCATACCAAAGGCTTTTGCAATTTTGGCTGTTTCCTGGCCAATCGCACCAACACCTATTATACCGACCGTTTTCTCGTGAATTTCTAATTTTAGCCCAGCATTGTGCCACGTTTGCTCCTGTTGTTGGCGCACATATGTATGAATTTTCCGTGTTAATCCAAGCATAAGGGCAAAGATTGTTTCAGAAATCGGGTAAGCATGAACACCATTTGCACTTGTCAATGTCACCTTTTTGGCTTGTAATGCATCAAGTGGAAGGCTATTTACTCCTGCACTCCAAGTTTGAATCCACTTTAAGTGATCATTTTTCTCCAACAAAAACGGGGCAACAGCTCTTTTCCAATGGAGCACGACTTCTGCTTGGACAAGTTCATCCGCAATTTTTTCTGTATCTTTGTTTGCGATAACGTTCCAGTCAGGGACTACCTGCTTAATTTCGTTGAACAGGTTTTCAGCTATGTTCATGTTAATAACGAGTGTTCGCTTCATGATAAAACCTCCCATTCTATAAATCTATCTTGATTTATATGTAGTTTATCATGTTTTTTGAATTGATTGGAACGGATTGCATGGCAGAAATCCCTTTTTTCTACCGGATAGCAGGTATTAATTTGAACTTTTTTAAAACTACTTGATTAGTGGACAAGATTTTGAATTAGCGAACGTAACCGACTTTCCATCTGATATCAGCAAATAAAAAGAGGTACAACCATATTCCAATAGGTTCTACCTCTTTTTCATTCTTTCAAGTAATACTTAATTGTTCCAGTTTTTCAGTTTCATCCTGAGTTAAAACTAATCTCTAGTATGAACATTATCTGTCTATCGAACTACTTAACTGATCCGCTTACTAAGCCTTCCACTAAATGTTTTTGCAAAAGAACAAAAATGATGATGACAGGTAAAACAGAAATCGTCGCAAATGCCATCAAGTTATTCCATTCGATTCCATAACGCCCTACTGCATTAAAAATACCTGCTGTAAGCGGCCACAATTCTTGATCTCGATTAAATGTAATACTAAATATTAAATCTCCCCAGGCAAAGAAAAAAGAAATTGCTCCACATACTAATATACTAGGTAATGAGATTGGAATGATTACTTGCAAAAACGCTCTTAAGCGACCACAACCGTCAATACTTGCTGCTTCTTCTAACTCTTTTGGTATTCCCGTAAAGAAGGTTCTTAGCAATAAGACAGAAAAAGGAACTCCTAGTGTTGCTGTCGCCAATACAGGTGCAGCATAAGTATTCAGTAACCCCAAATTGTTGAACACAATGAATAACGGTGTTAACACAACAGTAGCAGGTAACATTTGGGTGACAAGAAAAATGAGCATCATTGATGAAACTCCCTTAATCGGAAATCTTGCCAAGCCATACGCAGATGGTACTGCTAATAATAAAACAACCAAGGTTGCCAAACCTGCTATAATGACACTATTAAGAAAATATTGCCCAACATCCCCTTGCATCACTGCTATAAAACTATCAATCTGAAAATTTTGCGGAAATAGCGTTGGGGGTGTCCGAAATATTTCTGTTTGTGCTTTAAAAGCTGTTATTACCATCCAATAAACTGGAAAAAGAAACAAGGTAACTATCACAATACCTACTATGCTTAGCACCCAACTTTTTCTTTTACTCAATTAAATCGCCTCATCTTTCTTGATCATTCGTAAATAAATTAAACTGATCACGAATAATATAATAAATAGCACGTTAGCAACAGCTGCACCTAAACTGAAATCAAAATCACTAAACGAATATCTAAATGCCAATGTCGAGAGTACCTCTGTTGAATTAATTGGTCCTCCACCAGTCATTACATATACAACATCAAACACTTTAAATGTATAAATAAAGCCAAGCATTAATACCACCATGATTACCGGCTTTAATAATGGCAATGTAATATGAACGAGTTTTTGCCACCAGTTCGCTCCATCCAAGCTGGCACTTTCATAAACATCCTGTGGCAGGCTACTTAGCCCAGTGGATAACAATAACATGTTAAAAGGAATCCCAATCCAAATGTTAGCAATAATTACACTCCACAGTGCTATGTTAGGACTAGATAACCACCCAACTGGTTCTTCTACAAAATGTAATGCCATTAACAATTGGTTCAGTATTCCTTCTTCGGAGCCCATCATAAATTTAAACAACAAAGCTGTAACCGTCATTGGAATCAACCAGCTGATCATCATAATACCCCTTAAGAAACCCGCTAACTTAAATTTCATACTAAAAAACGAGGCAAGACAGAATCCAATAATGACTTGAAAAAAAACACTACCCACAGTGTATATCAACGTATTGTGGATAGATATACCAAACACATCTTCTTCTGCGACGGTTCGATAGTTATCAAATCCTACAAATTCTCTATTACCTCCTGCTAAATTACTTAAATCAACATTTTGAAAACTAAGAATAATATTGTAAAGCAACGGATATCCTATCAGCACTAGCATAAATAAAACAGCAGGAAGCACAAACAAGTAACCTCCCGCTTGCTTTCTAAGTTTCTTCCACACTTAGATCACCCCTTTCCTTTCTCCTGTAATTTTCATGCACGCTTATTCTTGTATAGGTAATTTAGCATCATCTTTTAAAAATAACGGAATAGTCTCGAGTGATGCCTCGCATTCTATCTGTTGACCACCATCAAACACTTCATTTGTGTGCGCATTTGTCCATGTTGCACCTTCGGGTAAATAGACATTTCTAGTTCGTTGCCCTTCATAAAGCACCGGCGCAACAAGCAGATCTGGCCCAAACATATAGGCATCCTCTATATTCCAAGCTCTTTGATCAGTATAAAAATCGTAAAAAAGCGGCCTCATCAATGGTGTACCTTTTTCATGTGCTTCTTTCATCAATTCTTTGATATATGGTCTAAGCCTTTCTCTCATTAACATGTATTTCTTGAAAATATGATAAGCTTCCTCTCCATAACTCCACACTTCATTGTCTGCACCACTTGGACAAATACCACCACCACTTAATCCAAGTGGTTCTGAATGCGGTTCTCGATCTCCATGAAGTCGGAACACCGGGCAAAACGCACCATATTGAAACCATCTAATCATACATTCTCTAAAATCTGGATCTTCTGTATAAGCCCCTTGAAATCCACCTATATCAGTAGTCCACCACGGTATACCTGCTATCCCCATATTTAGTCCTGTATTAAACTGGTTCCGTAATGATTCAAAACTGGAATCAATATCACCTGACCAAACTAGGGCACCGTATCGTTGACTGCCTGCCCAAGCACAACGTACAAGATTAACGATATTTTTTTGCCCTTCTTCTTTCATTCCATCATAAAATGCCTTAGAAAACATCATCGGATAGATATTACCAACCTGTGCATTTGAACCGATATGATAACGGTAATTCTCAAAATCATATACGTTATATTCTGGTTCTGCCTCATCTAACCAAAATATTTTAATTCCCTTGTCATAGTAATTTTGCTTTGCCTTTTCCCAAACAAATTCTCTAGCATTAGGATGTGTGGTATCAAAATAAACGGTATTCCCTAAGAAATCATGGGTAATACGTATGCCTTTTTCTGTTCTAGTCAAATAGCCTTTCTGCAACATTTCTTGGTAGTTTTCACTTTTTTTATCAACTGTTGGCCAGACTGAAACCATTAACTCTATTCCCATTTCTTGTAATTCCTTCACCATCGCTTCTGGATCTGGCCAATAATCTGTATCAAACTTCCAATCACCTTGTGTTGGCCAATGGAAATAATCAATAACAATAACGTCAATTGGCAGATCTCTCTTTTTATATTCACGAGCAACTTCCAATAACTCCTCTTGTGTTTGATAACGGAGCTTACATTGCCAGAAGCCCATTCCATAGTCAGGCATCATTGGGACAGTACCAGTTGCTCTCGCATAAGCTTCTTCGATTTCCGCCGGTGAGTCACCAGCAGTAAGCCAAAAATCAAGCTGTTTGGTGGATTTAGCCACCCATTCCGTTACATTTTTGCCAAAGGTAACTTGTCCAATTGCTGGATTATTCCAAAGGAAACCGTATCCTAAACTAGAGAGAGCAAAAGGTACACTTGCTTGTGAGTTACGATGCGCCAATTCTAATGTGCAATTTTTTAAATCCAAAAACGGCTGTTGATATTGCCCCATGCCATAAAGTTTTTCATTAGGGTCTGATTCAAATCTTTGGGTTAACTGAAAATCACCACCAAGATTTGCTTTGAATTCTCTGGCATCTATTTTCAAAGCACTTGTGAATTCTTTTAAATTTTTACGATTCCGTACATACTCTTGCAGCAAAACCTCACCTTTCTGATTATAAAAAGTGGTTTTACCTGCACCTTCTGCTGAAATAACCGCTCGAATTTTGCCATTTTCTATTATGGCATAGTCATCTTCCACTGTAATATTTGCATCTATATTTGGTTGTGGTAATAACGCCCAATCCTCATTAGTCATGGAAGATAGATAAGTAGACCGCACTCTTAAACTATTTTCTCCCCATGGTTCAATCCAAACTTTCTCACCATCAAATTCTCTTATAAGTCGATTGCCTTGCACTGTAAATACACTGTCCATTACTTCTCTCACTCCTGTTCCTGATGTTTTGATGAGGTAGTTTTTATCTAATTAGATAAAAACTGCCTCCTATTACTTTTACTCTGATGCTTCAACCTCAGCTATATTTTCAGCTACTTCACTTAAGGCATCTTCTACTGGCAGTTCATCTGTTAAGATTTTTTGAATCGCCAGCTGAATTTCTTCCGATACGCTTGGCCAATCCGGAGAAGGTCCTCGCGCTTCAGCTACTTCCATAATTGGAATAAATTCTTTTACAATTTCTTCATTCTTCCAATAATCCGCTTCATTTAACACATCCGATCTTGTCGGATAATATCCTGTCTCCATCGCGAACCTTTCATTTTGCTCAGGTTCAAACAACCATGTCATAAAGTCCCAGGCAGCATCTTGATTACCCGTTTCCGTGATCGAAATATTATCTCCACCTGTAACAGAAGCAAATTCTTTATCTTTTGGAATATTTGTAACACCAAAATCTAAATCTTCATTCTCCTGAATTCGTTCAATCATCCATGGTCCATTTATCATCATTGCTAAATTTTCTTCAATAAACATACGTGTCAGGTCATCCTGCGTTGCAGTTAGAATATCCTGGCTCATATAACCTTGGTCATACAAGTTTTTCAAGAAATTAAAAGCTTTTATGGCTTCGGAAGATTCCAATTCTTTATATGAGCCTCCTGCTGAATAGATGAAAGGATAAAACTGAAAGGTTGCCTCCTCTGACCTGACAGCAGATAAGCCAAATCCTTTAACCCCATCTGTAGTTAAAGCTTCTGCTGTTTCATCTAGTTCCTCCCATGTCGTTGGAGGTTCTTCAATCCCAGCTTCCTCTAACAATTTTTTATTATAGAATAACCCTAACGAATTTGTAGTGAGAGGAAGGCCATATTGTTTCTCCTCATATATTGTTGAATTATAAGGTCCTTCTAAAAACTGGTCTCCTTCTCCCCATTCTTCTACAAAGTCTGTAATATCAGCCAAAATCCCCATCGATGCCATCGAAACATTATTTACCGTGTCGGCAATCACGATGTCAGGTAACGTATCACCCGCTGTTCCCACAGATAATTGTCTATTCATCTCATCAAATGGTACATATTCAGCTACTACTTCTACCTCTTCCTGAGACTGATTATAATCTGCTAAAATTTCATTTAAAGATTCTTCAGACCCTGTATAGTAATGCCATAATAAAACTTCCTGTTTTTCTCCTTTTTCTTCTTGCTGTGTATTCTCCTCACTATTTCCACATGCAGTTAACACAACAAATAACATCAATGTTAAAATAACAACTATTTTATTCTTCATTTTTACACTCCTTTTTTGATTGCGCTTCCAAACCAGTCATAACAACAACACTTATTTTTGTGTAAGCACCCCCCAAAAAATGATGAGCGCTAATCATTTTTTTGTTTTATTAATGTTTATTTAATAACATTTAACTATTATTTAAATGATTAGCGCTCATCATTTTTGTGCAACCAAATATTATTTCATATAATATTTGGCATTACCTTTAGTGACAATTTCCAACTTCACGATGTTATCTTTCTTCTCAGGGTATTTATCTAACATTAAATAATTAAATGCTAAACGTAATGCTAAACTTCCTTGGTATAATGGGTCCTGACAAATGGTTGCCGCAACAATATCATTTTGTAATTGTTGATATATTGCTTCACTCATATCATGACCAATTAGGACAGGTTTATCTATCTCTATTTCTTTTACCATTTTTGCAACTTCGTCTAATGCACCGCATGCAACATAGACACCATCTACATCCAAAATGTTCTGCTTAATTTTTTTTAATGATTCATCCATTTGCTGATTATCTAATTTAAGCATTTTAACAAATTCTACTTGCTTGTTTTCGAGAGCAAATGCTTCGAATCCCCTTCGCTTCTGCTTCATCTGGAAGGTATCTGCTTCATCAGTAATAATCGCGAATTTTTTGGAGTTACCTGTTAGTTTAACAGCTAACTCACCTGCTAATCTCCCTGCATCATAATAATCTGCACCTACGTACGAAATTCGCCTGCTTGCTGGAGAGTCATTGTTAAAAGTGAAGATTGGAAAGTCATTGTTGATTCCTGATTCTATAATACTTGCAAGCGGGACCCCATCTGTAGGACATATAACTAGTCCGTCAAATTTTTGGGACTGAATAATGTTTTCAACCACTTCTACCTGTTTATGTATGGTTTGTGGTGTTTTTATAATATCTACATGAAATCCATAATCCTTAACATCTTCAATAGTAGTTTTGATCCCATCTTCTATTTCTTCCCAAAAATACTCTGGATACTCAGGAAATACACAAGCTACATGTATTGATTTCTTTTTTGCCAAAAAACTAGCTGATTTATTCGGCTCATAATTTAGCTCTTTTGCTTTATCTAATACTTTTCTCGCGGTTTTTGGACTAACACCACCTCTATTATGTATTACTCTATCTACAGTAGCTGTTGAAATATTTAGTTGTTTTGCAATAGTCTTTGCCGTTACCTTCATTTCTCTCACCAATTTCCTTTATCTATTCTGTTAAATTCAAATGATGAGCGCTCATCATTTTTTAGGAATAAAATCGCTTTCACTTAACTTGTTTTTTAGTTTAAGTTTTAAACTATATTTTGTCAATATTTTTTTAAACAGATTATGCAAAATACCTCGCAATCTTTTGTTTGTAGTTTTAGAAGTACTTATAGCTATTATCAGACACTGCCTACCGATATCTTTATCAAAAGTATTTGTTGGCAGTGTCTGATATGATTTCTAATCTCTTTTAAATATTTTGCCATCACCAAAACCTCAAACACAAACAAACCCACCAAAACAAAAATATATAAACATTATTTTTTGACTTTGTTTTTATTCGTTAGTATAATCGTAGTCGAATTATGTATATTTCCCACAAAAAATGTAAGGGGTTTCCTATTTAACAGCAAAGAAACTAAGAAGTTGGGGGTAAAATGAATGAAACGAATAATGTTATGGTTTCTGTTTAGTATCTTTCTCATTCTTTTTGTAAACGGATGCAACCAACAAACGCATGCAGAGGAGCGTGTTGTATTACGATTTGCATATGCTAGTAATGCTCAACCGGTGAAAGATGCTATGGCAAAGTTCGGCGAATTAGTCGAAGACAAAACAAATGGACAAGTTAGTGTTGAATATTTCCCTGATGGACAACTCGGCGGAGAGCGTGAACTGATTGAATTAACGCAAACAGGGGCAATTGATATTACAAAGGTTGGTGGCTCTGCGCTCGAAAGTTTTTCCAATAAATATTCTATCTTTGGTATCCCATATCTTTTTGATGATATTGATCATTTCACTCGTGTCATGGAAAACGAGGAAATCATGCAACCAATCTATCAATCTACCGAAGATTTAGGGTTTGTCGGGCTAACCTATTACAACTCCGGACAACGAAGTTTCTATTTAACAGATGGCCCTGTTGAAACTCCAGAGGATATTGAAGGGAAGAAAATTCGTGTAATGGAAAGTGAAACCGCTATCCAAATGATCGAATTGTTAGGCGGAACAGCGGTACCACTTGGAAGCGGTGAAGTATACACATCTTTGCAACAAGGTATTATCGATGGTGCTGAAAACAATGAGTTTGCCCTTGTGACAGCTGGTCATGGAGATGTAGCTTCTTATTATTCTTATGATGAACATACACGAGTACCAGATATTGTGATAATAAATGACAATACGTTAAATCAATTGAGTGAAGAGCAGCAACAGGCCGTACAAGAAGCTGCTAAAGAATCTACTGAATATGAAAAACAAGTTTGGGCAGAAGCAGTAGAAGCCGAAAAAACAGAAGCTATGGAGAAATATAATGTCAAGTTCAATGAAGTGGATAAAGCCCCTTTTTTAGAAAAAGTACAGCCTATTCATGAAAAGTTTAAAGAAAATAAGGAATTAAGTGATCTCTACCATAAGATTCAACATGGAAGTAATAATGAAGGAGAGTAGCGATATGAACAAAGCGTTTCGTAAATATCTAGATCGTACCATTGAAACCATCACATGTATGTTGCTAATGATCATGGTTGTTGTCACAAGCTGGCAAGTGATCAGTCGATACATCTTAAATAACCCAAGTTCCGTAACAGGTGAATTTCTTCGCTTTGGTTTGATCTGGTTCTCATTATTAGCAGGTGCCTATGTTGTGGGCAAAAAAAGCCATATTGCCATCACTTTTCTAAGTAACGGGATAAAAAGTGAACAGACAAAACGAGTCTTGGAAGTAATTGTGCAAATCAGCTTTATCCTTTTTGCCGTGATGATGATCATGGGAGGTACTAAGGCTGTCTCATTGACGATGGCACAAATTTCACCATCCCTTCATTTACCGATGGGATATGTATATTTAGCCCTTCCTGTTTCAGGCGTAACCATCTTATTATATTGTCTCATTAACTTAACGGACCTATTCAGTTCGAAACAGTTACACATACAAGAAAATTCTTAAAAAAAGTAGGTGAATTAGATATGGTTGCAGAAGCTAGTATTTTATTAGTTCTTGTTTTCGCAATATTATTAGCAGTAGGAATACCAATTGTCATATGTATCGCTGTAGCATCACTGGCAACGGTTCTATTGATGCTGCCACTTGATATTGCCGTTTTTACAGCTGGTCAGAAAATGGTGGCAAGTCTAAACAGTTTTTCTTTAATTGCGGTACCGTTCTTTATTCTATCAGGAGTAATTATGAATAATGGCGGGATCGCCCATAAATTAGTAGAATTTGCGAAACTGATCGTCGGGAGAGTACCAGGATCTTTAGCTCATACGAACGTGGTAGGAAACGCTTTGTTTGGATCGATTTCCAGTTCTGCCATCGCAGCATCTACTGCAATTGGCGGGGTGATGGTTCCTTTACAGAAAAAAGAAGGCTATGACCGAAAATTCGCAGCAGCTGTCAATATCGCTTCTGCCCCATCAGGAATGGTAATACCTCCTAGTACGGCGTTTATTATCTTTTCACTAATTAGTGGTGGTACTTCAATCGCAGCATTATTTGTTGGTGGATACTTAATCGGGATCCTATGGGCCATAACGATTATAGCCGTTGCATTTGTGATTGCCAAAAAACGTAATTACCCAATTGTACAAAAATCTGAAATCGCAAACATTAATAAAAAGAAAATTGTCTTAGATGCAATCCCTAGTATTCTGTTAATCTTCATTATTATCGGTGGGATTTTAACAGGTATATTCACAGCGATTGAAGCATCTGCTGTTTGCGTGGTTTATGCTTTATTTCTAGCGCTTGTGTATTATCGAACGCTAACCATTAAGCAATTACCTGAGGTTTTAATCAAAGCTGTAGAAATGTCTGGTATTGTCATGTTACTCATCGCTGCATCTTCTCTAATGTCATTTGCTATGGCATTTACCGGTATTCCAGATGCACTGAGTCAGTTTATTCTCGGTTTATCCGCTAATCCATTAATTATTTTGTTACTGATTAATATCTTCTTATTGATTATAGGTATGTTTATGGATATTGCACCAGCGATTCTCATATTCACACCAATTTTCTTACCAATCGCAGAAGGTATTGGGATTGACCCAGTGCATTTTGGCATATTCTTTATTTTAAACTTGTGTGTCGGTACGATTACGCCACCTGTTGGAACCGGTTTATTTGTCGGATCCATGGTTGGAAAAGAAAGAGTCGAAAGCCTAATCAAACCATTAATGCCATTCTATGTTGCCATGTTCGTTCTACTGATGGTTGTTACCTATATACCGGAAATTAGTTTGTTCCTCCCTAATTTGTTAGATTTGTAATGGAGAAGAAGACTCGGAGACAACCTCACAAAAATCATAAAAAATGTCCACGAGAACGTATCTCGTGGACATTAATTCTCAAAAATTACAAAATGTGTCCGTGAGAACTCATCTCGTGGACATTATTTCTCAAAAATTACAAAATGTGTCCGTGAGAACTCATCTCGTGGACACTTATTCTCAAAAATCACAAAATGTGTCCGTGAGAACTCATCTCATGGACACTTATTCTCAAAAATCACAAAATGTGTCCGCGAGAACTCATCTCGTGGACGCTAATTCACAAAAACTACGAAAAGTGTCCGCTAGAAGAACCCACAAAATAATGAGTCTATCAAGAGGTCAATCCTTGTCTTTATTTCTTAAGTGACTTCTAGTTGTGTACCTAAATCAAAACTACTAAATTAGTCAATAACCACCAACACTAATTCTAAACAAGATCACAAGCTTCTGCTGGCATCCAATGTTCATCTTTACCGTGCCATTTGACGTTACATCCGATTGGATTCGTTAATGGTGTGGTAATTTGCACTCCTGCCAAATGTTCCGCAAGGGCATTTTCTAAATCATTTACCGTTGCTTTTTCAGACTCACGTGGATTGTCGAGTCCACGACCAGTATAAACCAACTCACGATTTTGATCGAATACGTAGAAATGTGGTGTGCGCAAAGCTCCATAAGTCTTGGCTACATCTTGTGACTCATCATGTAAATATACCCATGGGAATTTGTGCTCTTTCATCTGTTCCACCATTACTTCGAATGAATCATCTGGTTTTGTATTCACACTATTAGAATTGATCCCCACAAACGTAACACCTTGATCTGCAAACTTTTCGGTAGTTGCTCTTGTCACTTCATTCGACCCAACAACAAAAGGACAATGATTGCAAGTGAAGAACACGACCAAAACATTTGCATCATTAAAATCCTCTAAGCTATATGTCTTACCATCTGTTGCAGGAAGTCTAAAATCCGGTGCCTTCTTACCCAACTCCAACGTAAAAGCCATAGAAAAATCCTCCCTTTATTTCGATATTCATGAAAACGATACCAAAGTATGAAGATAGATTCAAAGATAGTGCTCAACTAACTTCAAAATATCCAAATCATAAAATCGGTAACTTTATATTTACCATTATGTTGATGTTTGGTTGTTAAATTGACTAATCGGTAATATTTCTTTGTTTTTATTAACAGATAGTTAATATATCCTTAATAATCTATTGTTATGCTTACTTTAGAAACGAAAAACAGTAACTATCAAGTTAAAGGAGTACTAACAGAATGATAAAAACAATGAATGAGTCTACAGCCGAAACATTCTCGACGATCAACACTATCTTGTTTGACTTAGATGGCACTCTCTTAGATAGTAGAGAAACACTTGTCAAAGCAGCCTATCAAACCGTTCAGGAATTTAATCCAAACACGATAACTTATGAAGAACTAATGCGTCACTTCGGTTCAGATTTCTCTCTATATTTAACTAAATTATTACCAAAACAGCATGAGGTTAAGTCCTTCTTCATTAAGGAAAAAGCAAAATATTATCACACTCTTTCTCTCTTCCCCAATGTCTTGGAAGGTTTAAAAAGATTGCACGGTAAAAAGTTTCAATTGGGACTAGTGACAAATCAACAAAAAGAATTAGTCGAACAAGTACTAAAGGAGAATGGAATTGATGAATATTTCTCAATTGTCATTACTAGAAACGATGTAAAAAGAAGCAAACCATCACCAGAACCCATTTTACAAGCAATCAAGAAATTTAGAAGTAATCGTCAAGAAGTGTTAATGGTAGGTGATACGGAATACGACTATCTGGCAGCAAAAAGAGCTGGTATCCCTTGTGTACTATTAAACTATTATGAGAGTAAAGAAGAAGCGAATGGAATCTTCAATAAATTGGTAGAACAATTAATTTCGGGAGGTGAAGCTTATGCAAAACAGTGAAAAAGCCTTCGAACGACCTTTTGTCCTTAATAAAGCAGCATCTCCAGCAAAAAGAAAGAGACTTAGAAAAGAACAGATAATTGGCTATGGATTTATTATGCCATCTGTTATTTTACTTAGTGCTTTTGTTTTCTTTCCTTTCTTTCAAAGCATTTATTTAAGCTTTTTCATGACAGATCCAATAGGAAATATTGTAGCCTTTGTGGGGATCCAAAACTACATGGATTTGTTTACTGACCCTGAGTTTTTAAACAGTTTAAAAATAACATTTCTATTCACTATATACACCGTACCAACTGGCATTTTTATTGCATTACTTTTAGCAGTACTAACAACTTCAAAAGCTAAAGGGATGAAGGTTTTTCAATTCGCATTTTCTTTACCTATAGCTATGTCAGTAGGGACATCATCTGTTATCTGGTTGCTATTATTTAATCCAACCTCTGGCGTGTTTAATTACATATTAAATAGTTTAGGAATTCCGTCTGTTCATTGGTTGACAGATCCTAATTGGGCCTTGACTTCTATTGCCCTCATGACCATTTGGATGACCTTAGGGTTGAATTTCATTATTTTATTGGCTGGATTACAAGGCATTCCAAAGGATTTATATGAAAGTGCCAAAATAGATGGTGCCAATCAGATTCAATTATTTTTTAAAATTACGATTCCTTTACTATCTCCTACCTTGTTCTTTTTATTAATTATCTCGGTGATTAATGCATTACAAGCTTTTGGTCAATTTAACGTAATGACGAATGGTGGACCGATGAATAGTACCAATGTTTTTGTGTTTTCTTTATATCAAGAAGCATTTGTTAATTTTCAATTTGGATTAGGTAGTACAAGAGCACTCATTTTATTTGTGATTATCTTAGTACTAACCTGGCTACAATTCAAAGTCGGTGAAAAGAAGGTGCATTATCAATGAATAGCTTATCTGTGAAAGCTAAAAACAAAATGACGTTAATTGTACATTACCTATTACTATTGATGCTTGCGATCATTGTCATCTATCCTGTTTATTTCGCACTATCTTATACTTTTATGACACCTCAGGAAATTAATACAGGAGCACCTAACTTTTTGCCAGAAAGCTTTTATTTAGGAAATATCATAGAAGTCATTCAAACTACTCCGATATTAAGATTTATTCTAAATAGTTTCATTATTGCTACAGCTGTCATGATAGGAGAATTAATTACCGGTTCACTTGCTGCTTATGCCTTTGCATTTATTCCATTTAAAGGTAGAAACTTCATTTTTGCTTTATTTCTAGCAACCTTAATGGTGCCATCTGAAGTTACGGTGATTCCTAGATACTTAATGATGAATGCTTTAGGCTGGATGAACACGTACCAAGGATTGATTGTACCACACCTTGCAACTGTATTTGGAATCTTCTTATTGCGGCAATTCTTTATGCAGCTTCCTAAAGAATTAATGGATGCTGCAAAAATGGATGGTGCTGGTCATGCCCGCATCTTCTTAACCATCGTGTTACCTTTGTCGCGTCCAGCACTCGGAACGTTAGCTGTATATTCATTCTTAAATACTTGGAACCAATATTTATGGCCATTGTTAATGACTAATTCAGAAACTATGAGACCTGTACAAATTGGGATTACGATGCTAGAAAATGAAGAATTTATGGAGTGGAATCTAATCTTAGCAGGTGTAACGATTGCCCTTTTACCATCATTAATTTTATTAGTGTTTGGGTTAAAACAGCTAGTTGCTGGTATTACCGCAGGCAGTGTAAAACAATAATTATTTTCTTTTGGAGGGAGTGATGACGTCTCATTTAGTAGCTACCATGTACCAACAAAAAACAATAATTTCGAGGAGGAATAAACTATGAAAATGTTAAAGGAAAACAAAATCATTGTTGCTATAATCAGCATTATGTTATTCACACTTATCGGTTGCTCCAATCAAGAAGCTTCTTCCAAAACAGAAAATACCAATGAAGAAACATCCACCTCTTCTAATGGAGAAACAACTAATATTACACTATGGCATTCTATGGGAGGTGTTAATGGTGAAACGTTAGATACTTTAGTCAATCAATTCAACCAAACACAAGATGACATTGAAGTTGAGGCGATCTTTCAAGGTGATTATGGCGAGAGTTTCACTAAATTAAAAACAAGTTTAAGATCAGATAGTTTGCCCACAATTATGCAATCAAACTTTATTCGTAGTGGTCCTATGATTGACACAAAAATGGTGAAGCCGATTCAAGATTTTATTGATCAAGAAAACTACGATGTATCAGAATTAGATCAAAATATTCTCAGTGCATATGATATGGATGGCCAATTGTATTCGATGCCTTTTAATGCATCAACCTTATTGCTTTACTACAATAAAGATATGTTTGAAGAGAACGGATTAGATCCTAATAGCCCTCCTGAAACCTATGAAGAACTAACAGAATATGCTGAAGCAATTTCTGATGGAAATCAATTTGGGGCGTCCTTTGGAATTAATGCCTATTTTATCGAGCAACTAATTACTGTACAAGGTGCCGAACTTGTTAACAATGGAAATGGACGTGAAGGATTAGCAGATGAATCACTCCTTAATTCAGATGAAGCTATTGCTACATATGAGTGGTGGAAGGATTTAGTTGATAATGATTTGATGTTAAACCTTGGCACTAACACTCCCGATACACACGAAGCTTTTTTATCTAAAAAAACAGCGATGACACTTGCTTCCACTGCAGGGTTAGCCAATCTATTGGAAAATTCAGAAGGGAAATTTGAGCTAGGTACTGGTTTCATTCCTTATCCAGCTGATAAAGAAGGAGAAGGCGGCGTTTCAGTTGGAGGGGGAAGCTTATATATAATGGATGGACAACCAGAAGAAGAGATGCTAGCAGGATGGGAATTCATCAAATATTTAATGGAGCCTGAGCAGCAAGCATTTTGGTATATCAACACAGGGTATTTCCCAGTGAATAATTTAGCTTATGATCAAACGGAAGTACAAGAAACGCTTGACCAATTCCCACAATTTGAAACAGCGATTAATCAATTAGAAGCTGCTTTAAAAAACAACTCAGGAAGTAATGCAGGTAAAGGACCAGTGATTGGTATTTATCCAGATGCACGAGAAGAAACACAAAAAGCGATGGAAATCATGTTGAATGATAAGGCATCACCAGAGCAGGCATTGAATGATGCAGCTGCTACTATTACAAAAGCACTTGAAAGATACAATCAGACCGTTCAATAGCCAATATCGGCATCCATTTGGGTGCCGAACTCTTTAAAATGAAAGGTAGGATAAGAATGGATCATCAATTATTTTTTTATGGAGGACTAGATACTGTTGGTGGTGTACACATATTATTTGGACATGGCGAAACAGGTATACTATTTGATGCCGGAATTGCACATAGTGGCCTATTTAGAGCACCATTCATTCATGTCAATGACCCGATACAACCACTTAAGAATAGTGAGATAAGACAGCTTTTACTTAGCCGAATGGCGCCACCAATTCTTGAACTTTATAAGCCTGATGCACTTCGTGGTTTACAAAAAGAAAATATTCAATCATTATGGAACCAATCTTCCTTCCCTACGTTTAAGAAGTTATATGTATTTGTTTCTCATATCCACCAAGATCACATGGCACTGCTTCCTTACCTTGATCAACAAGTGACAGTAGTTATGCATGAATCATCTTACCTCATTTATCAGGCATTAATAAAAGCAAACTATTATCCAGATACCCATGCTAATATCATAACCTTTACAGATCAAGAAATGGTTGAACTAGATAATTTTCAATTACAAGGATTAGAGGTAGATCATAATGTCCTAGGCTCTTCAGGCTTTATTATTCGCACAGATGAACACGCTTTTGCTTTTACTGCTGATTGGAGAATGCATGGACCACATCCAGAGAAAATGGACAAATTCATCCAAACATGTCAACAAGCAGAAATTGATTTGCTTATTACTGAGACGACAATGGTTAATAAAGCATCCCTTTTCCAAAAACAAGTTCCTGCAAGTGAATCATTAGTATTGGAAAATTTCTCTAAAATAGTCTCTAAAAGCGATGGACTTGTCTATTTAATGGCCTTGCCGCTCGATGTAGAGCGAACTGCTAACCTACTTTATATAGCAAAGCAATCGAATCGTGAAGTCGTCATGGATGAGAAAATTGCCTGCTTTTGGTCCCATGTTACAAAAGACAGGAACGAATTGTTTCATCCGGAATTAGCAGCGACCATTCATGTATTAACAAGTCAAAAAAATGAAATTGATTTACCATACACACCGATCACTATAGAAGAAATAGTTTTAGAAAAAGATAAATATGTAGTAGATTTAAGTTTTTCTTCCCTACCGTTTTTAATAGAATTCGAACGAATAGGAGACCGATCAATACAATCAAACTTTATTCACGCGGATGCACCAATTGATCGAAATATCGTGATGAAGTGGCTGGAAGATTTGGAAATCGAGTATCATAATATTAGCAACGGGGGACATGCTACTCATCAGGCAATTACTCATTTCATTGAACAAGTAAAACCCAAAAAGGTTATTCCTGTTCACGGTCGTTTTCCTTTTCTGCTAAATTCCAAAAGTATTCCAAAAATACACCCGTCGATCAGTGAATCGATTAGTCTAAAAACGTTAAGCAACAAGGTACATCATGAAATCTACTAATAGAAGAGCAGAAATCTTACAAATCATTGAACATGATGGAAAGGTTTCGGTGGAACAACTTATCACTAAATATGAAGTTTCAGAGGAAACGCTAAGAAGAGATTTACGAATCTTAGCAGATAGTGGTTATGTGAAAAGAGTTTATGGTGGTGCTGAAAAAGTAGAAAAAGCTTCAAGATATATTCCTTATGAAGACCGACTTTCCATTCAATACAATGAAAAAAGAGCAATCGGGAAGGAATGCCTAACCTTAATAGAAAAAGGGGATAGTATATTTTTAGATGGTAAAACGACCTGTTTAGTGTTTGCTGGTTTGATTCCTGTTGATCTGGAATTAACGATTGTAACAAATTCGATTGTATTAGCAAATCATTTATGGAGTAAACAAGGTAAATGGAAAATCCATCTGCTTGGTGGAGAGTTAAATGCCGATGGTTTATTAAATGGACCTAAATTATACCATGAATTAAGAGAATACCGTTTTGATAAGGCTATATTCTCTTGTATTGGCCTTGATGAAAAAGGCTGTTATTTCGCAAAAGCAGACGCACAACAACTAGCTGTTACACTAAAGGAAATTACATCATCACTAATTTTACTAGCAGACTCATCTAAAATTAATCGCCATGCTTTTTTATACGGATTAACAATTGATGACTTTAGCTATATTGTAACGGATAGTGAAGCACCTAAAATCTTTGTTAAACATATTAATCAAACAAATTGCAATATACGGCTAGCGAATGTAAAGCAAGGAGAAATTTTACACAAGGATAAATAAATAGAGCCTAGGAATGTTCTAATTTAGATTAGTTCATTCCATAGGCTCCTAGTTTTATACTCTTCGCATGATTATTTCTCTTAGGACTTCTTATAACTTGAGCAAATGGAATGTAGTATTAATCATTTTCCAAATCCTTCACACAACTAGAATAGTCATTCTAAAATGGATTATAAAACCGAGTCCCATCATGAAAGGTAATCACCATAGCTGCGATAAAAAGCACCAGACTAATCATTAAGGTAAACACATCTGCCTTTAATAGCGGTCGGGCGCTATACCAGGTACGTTGTTTATGTTTCCCAAAGCTGCGTAACTCCATGGCATTACTGATTACTTCAATCCGGTCGAGACTGGAAAAAATTAATGGCACCATAATGGAAATGACGTTTTTTAGACGTTTTGTTAGTTTTTCATTTTTGGACAAATCAATTCCTCTCGTCTGCTGGACTTGAGCGATAGTACGAAAATCACGTTGGATATCTGGTATATAACGCAATGCCAACGATACTGCAATGCCTATTTTATAACTAATACCAACTTTATTAAGAGATGCTGCAAATTCACTAGGGTGCGTGGTCAGAATAAACAATAAGGCAGCTGGGATCACGACAAAATATTTCAATGTAATATTCATTTGGTAGAATAATTGCTCCCATGTCAGATTATATCTGCCTATCCCATCCCAAATCACATGACTACTGCCATAGATTTGAACACCTTCTTGGGGCGAAAATAGATAAATCGCCACATTATTAAGAGCGAGAAACGCTAGAATAATGATCAGTACAAAGGATATGTCTTTTAGTTGAATCTTCGATAGCTGGAAGATAACAAGACTTGCAATCAATAACACAAGCAATACCCTAGTATCATAAGTTAGCATAGCAACAGAAGACCAAATTAAAAAAACGATCAGCTTAGTAATTCCTGATAACTTGTGTATTGGTGATGTTCGTTCCATATAACCCAATATATTTACTGCCATCTTGCTCGAACCTTTCTATCATAAGAAATAAAGTGATGAACAAACTGCTTTGGATCTGAAATACCTACTTTTACTGCAATGTCAAATAATGAAGTACGCTTTAAGTTTGCCTTGTCGACTATTTCATCATTTGTTATAACATCAACAGCGGACTCATCTGCAATTAATCGACCATCTGCTAGTACAATCGACCTTGAAGTGTACTCCAGCATCAGGTGCATATCATGTGTAATGAATAATATCGTTGTCCCATTATCATTTAGTTGCCGTAAAAATTCCATCATTTCTGTATAATGACGAAAATCCTGTCCGGCAGTTGGCTCGTCCAAGATGATTATATTTGGCTCTAAAACTAAAATAGAAGCAATTGTTACCCTTTTCTTCTGCCCGTAACTTAAAGCAGAGATTGGCCAATTGCGGAACTGGTATAATCCGCAAACTTTAAGCGTTTCCCAAACTCTTTCCTCGATCTCTTTCTGAGAATATCCGCGATTAACAAGACCCAAGGCAACTTCATCATAAATCATATGCTTGGAAATCATATGATTCGGATTTTGTAAGACAAAACCAATGTGGTTAGCCCTTTCAAATATCGTTTGATTGGTGATGTCTTCTCCTTCTAAAAAAATCTGTCCACTATTCATTATCTCAAAACCACAAATAAGCTTGGACAAAGTAGATTTACCTGCACCATTCTTGCCAACGATACTGACCATCTCTCCCTGCTGAATCGAAAAGGAGATATTCTGTAAAATCGGGTCTTGCTGGTAACGGAAATTTAAGTTATTTACTTCCAATAGTGGTGTGAATGCCTCCTCTTCACCTCGTTCCATAGACTTGGTATACCATTGCTTTAATTGCAGCTGGCAGTCCTCAGCAATGTTTAAGGTATCTATGTGCTCCAACCCCATATCCGGCTCGATCTCACATCCACTATACTTCAATGCCTTTAAATAAAGTGGTTCGCGTATATGTACTTGGTTTAAGACATGAGATGCTAACAATTGCTTGGGAGCACCGTTGAAAACAACCTCTCCTTCATCGAGCACAATAACCCTATCAAAATCAATATGGAGTGCATCTTCTAAACGGTGTTCAATCATCATGATGGTGTTATTTGTTTCTTGATGAATACGGTCTATTAATTCCATGGCATATTGACCTGTTGCAGGGTCTAAATTGGCCAGTGGCTCGTCGAAAAGTAAAATCTCAACCTCCTCGTTTACCATAACACCGCCAACTGAGACACGCTGTTTTTGTCCACCAGAAAGCTCATGGATAGAATGATCTATATGGCGCTCTATTTCCACTAGTTCTGCTACTCGTTGAACGGATTCTTTCATCACGTGCTGAGGAACCTTTTCATTTTCTAATGAAAAAGCGATATCTTCCCCAACATTAAGCCCAATGAATTGTCCATCTGTATCTTGTAATACCGTACCTACCATTCGTGAGATCGTAAAGATATCCAAGTTTCTTGTATCGTTGCCTTTGATAAAAAGTTCCCCTTCAATATCCCCTTTATAAGAGAATGGAACTAGCCCATTTAAACAATGGACTAGGGTGCTTTTCCCTGAACCAGATGGACCTAGAATTAATACTTTTTCACCTTGGTAAATGGTTACATCGATATTTTTTAAAGTTGGGTCAGTTTGGCTGTAATATTTAAATGTGAAATGATTAAATTCTATTATCGGTTGTCTCATTCTCTACTCCTTTATCTAATTAGGCTTCCTTTGATAAACTATTACCTTTCGTCCGTGTCTTCGCGTATGCTGCAAGTAAGATCGTACCAATGACACCAACAGAGATAATATTGGAAACACCTGCTACTGCACCTTGAGTAAATACTTTGTTTGCTGGCTCTGCATATATAATAATATCTAATAATGGCGCTAAAAGGAACCAGCCAATCACCTGCACAATCACTTGCACTACATTAAATGAAATGATTTGTTTCGTACCAAATTCTCCATTCTCTATAGCAATTCGGCGTGCAAATAAACCAATGAACAACCCGATAAATAGTGAAACAAAAACCCAACTCCACCAAATAGATCCCCAAAGTAAAACATCCTTCAGTGCATGACCGATAAGACCAATAAGTCCTCCGGCGACAGGGCCAAATAATACAGCCATAAATGCTAGAAATGCAACTGCTGTCTCAATATTTGTGTTGGGAATTCCTGTTGGAATCGTTAAAAAACGCCCCAAAATCACATATACAGCAGCACCAATACCAATAGCAACAATCGTTCTAATTGATAAATTACCTTTCATTGATTTCTCTCTCCTTTATTTAAATTAGTTTTATTGCTAACAAGTTGATTTCTGTTGATTCATAGCTGTATGACAATAATTATCGAAATATTCTTACTCTTAACTATACACAATTTTAGGTGCTTTGCGTATAAAAATTTTCCACTTTTCGCCTGTCTTAATATGATATGCCTTAGCAAAAGATCCTTGATTTAAAGCCACACCAATATTCTCTAAGGAATTAATATATAGCAATGGCTCGCCAACCTGTGTATCTGCAAATGACTTACCGTAGGACATCACGTTTTTATATACTTGTCGTGTATCATCTAAAATCGTTACTTCTAATGTATCTCCATAGTCAATGGAAGCTTCCTGAAAGTAGCGTTTATGAATATTGGTCCAGAGATTACCAAAACGGATATCTAATATATCAATCGTCCCCTTAATAATCCCTCCATCTACTATCACACTTGGCGTTGAAAGTTTTACCAGCTGATCTACGTCAATTTTCTGCCCAACTTCTTCAAACGTGATAACTCCAGCAGCAAGCCTAGCTCCTGTGTAGGCATAAACATCTCTTCCATGAAACGTATAAGATTCATAGGACCTTGCCAGCCTGTTTAGCTTTTCATCAATTACTCTAGCTTCTTCAATACCAACAGAATTCTCAATATGGGTAATCGTTCCGTTATCTGGTGTAACGATAAAACGATTATCTTTCGTTTTCACTACGATACTTAATCGATCAGAGCCTACCCCTGGATCAACAACAGATACAAAAACAGAACCTTCTGGCCAATAACAAATCGTCTGGTACAACCGGTAAGATGCCTCCCAAATATTATATTGTGGTATATCGTGGGTAACATCATATAAATCTAGGGCATGATCGACTGTTTTTGCCACTCCATACATGGCACTTACTGCACCATCACTTGTACCAAAATCTGATTGAAAAACTAAATGCTTTGTCATATTATTCCTCCTTGAAAATGTTTGATTGGTGAAAGCCTTCCTGATGATCCGGAGCATTAAAAAACGCCCCTATTGTTCAATGAACAATAAGGGCGTTGATATTATTTTCAACACGGTACCACCTTAGTTTACTGCATACTCACATATACAGTCTTTACAAGTACTCCACCAAAACAGGCTTTCATACTTTGGTATAGATAACGAGTACCAAATCTCGTCGTCACTTACTTGTGTCATAAATAGACACGTTCAGCACGAAGCTCGAAGGCCATTTTCAGCATCTGCATTTTTGCTTCTTTTCAGCTACCGAAGCTCTCTGTCGAAAAACGCTCGAAACTTACTTTCCCTTTTCATCGCTTTTTAACTATTGATTTACTCAATCTTTAAATAGGATTATACGAAATATTCATTTTGAATGCAAGCATTTTTTGAATATTTAGATAATTAGTATTTAAATACAAGCTGATACATATTTCATTTACTTCCCGTTCTATCCGGATACAAAAAAATAATCATTATCTCACATTACAAATTCAAAATTGTAACTTTATTTCCGTTTTACACCTCGTCTACTTCTTACTAAATGGTAAATAATTCAATTTTAAGGATAATATATGTAAAAATGATTATTTATAGAAAACGCTTACGTGATATGATTTAAGTATCTATACGAAAGGAGGACGGATGTTTTATCGCTTCGGTGTCAAACGTAAGCTTCAAACAATAATGAAAAGGACGTGAGAAAAAATGAAGAAAAAATTGCTTAAGTGGTTGTCTTTCAGTCTTTTCGTTACTCTATTATTCGGTTTGTCGTTCCAATCTGTCTCTGCAAGTAATCCTGATTTCAGTATGACCGGTTTTGCCACGCAAAATGGCGGTACAACTGGTGGCGCAGGTGGAGATACCGTAACTGTTCATACAGGAGACGAACTTGTTCAAGCGTTAAAGGACAAAGAAGATCATACACCTTTAACCATTTATGTCAATGGAACCATTACACCAGACAATACGCCTGACAGCAAAATTAACATTAAGGATGTATCAGATGTTTCCTTATTAGGTGTTGGTACTAATGGGGAATTAGACGGCATAGGCATTAAAGTGTGGCGAGCAGATAATGTTATAATCCGTAATCTCACGATTCATGAAGTACGTACCGGTGACAAGGATGCCATTAGCATTGAAGGACCATCAAACAACATTTGGGTGGATCATAATGAACTTTATGCTAGCCTAAATGTGGACAAAGACTACTATGATGGTTTATTTGATGTGAAACGGGATGCATTTAATATTACTTTCTCATGGAACTATGTCCATGATGGCTGGAAAGCGATGTTAATGGGGTCATCAGATAGTGACAGCGACGATCGAAACATTACGTTCCACCATAATCATTTTCAAAACTTGAATTCGCGAGTCCCTAGCTACCGTCATGGCGAAGGTCACTTGTATAATAATTACTTTGAAGGAATTATCGATACAGGGATTAATGCCAGAATGGGAGCTGAACTACTTATAGAAAATAACGTATTTGAGAATTCCAAGGATCCACTTGGCGCTTGGTATAGTAGTTCTCCAGGGTACTGGAACGTTTCCAACAACTTATACATCAACAGCACTGGCAGTCAACCAACGACATCCACAACCAACTATACCGTTCCATATAACTATACACTTACACCAGTTGAAGATGTAAAATCACTCGTTACACAATATGCTGGTGTTGGAGTAATTCAACCGTAAATGAATGAGAGGGCTTGCTCTAAGCAGCCCTCCTAAGAATTGTTGTACTGCCCTAAAACGGAGCAAACTATAATTCTTGCGCTTTTATAAAATTCTCATATCGAAACTCACCAGTTCAATGATTAGCTAGTTAAACTATTGCGCTGCAGACCGCTAAAGTCATAAAATGAGACTAAGATCAGCGGGGTTTGTGTCACCACTATTCCTTAGCGAAACTTATCAGGTAGTTAGCGTCTGTTATCTCTAAACATTATTAATATAACTTTCACTACTCACAGTAACTCGTAATGATTCTAAACAACATATTAATTTTGTCGAAGGATATTTAATTCCAATTTACTATTTACTTTCGTGAAGAATTTGCATACAATTATTTCACTCGGGTTCTTACCTGAAAATAACAACGTTGTTATTGACAAGGAGGTGTCCAATCGTTCATTGAGGCAGTTTGCTTTATCGCATTAAAAACAAAAAGGGGTTGTGTGAAAGATGGAAAAAAATAAAATTCGGCTGGCTTTTCTCCTGTTTGTATCATTAGCTCTGTTTCTATTTGCTTGTTCCAAAAATGAAAGCGCTTCAAATAATGAGGATAATGATGATGGTCCACAAGAAATTTCCATGATGTTTAACTTGCATGTTCCAGAAGTACCTGACAGTCGCCTCGAAGAATTATTAGAAGAAGCTACCAACACAGAATTAGATATTCGCTGGGTACCTGACAATAACTATGCAGAAACATTGAATTCACAAATCGCAACCGGTAATCTCCCTGATGTATTTCTACTAAAAGACGTGACATTGGATCAACAAAAAGAAGCAGTGCGTGACGGACAATACTGGGAGATAGGCCCCTACCTTGAAGAGTTTCCTAACTTGAACAAACTAAATGAAGATATTCTAAAAAATACAATGATCGATGGTAAGCTATATACCCTTTACGCAGGCCGACCTCTATCTCGCCAAGGACTTATTTATCGAAAAGATTGGGCTGAGAACCTAGGACTTGATACACCAACCAACCTTGATGAATTATACGAAATGATGAAAGCATTCACTGAAGATGACCCTGATGGAAATGGCCAGGATGACACGATTGGTTTAACAGACCGAGAAATCCTAGGAACATTTGAAAACTTTGCGACATGGCACGGAGCACCTAATAGATGGGGAGAAAAAGATGGGCAGCTTTTACCACAATTTATGTTTCCTGAATACCGGGAAGCAATGGATTATTTCAAAAGCTTGTTTGATAATGGCTACATCAACAAAGATGCTCCTGTAACAAGTAAAACAGACCAACAAGAGATGCTAAAGAATGGTACTGCTGGCGTTTATATTGGTACGATGGGTGATGTGGAACCAATGTATCGTGATGCAGTTGCCATTAATCCTGATGTAGAATTGGATGTCCACAATTACATTGAAGGTCCTGACGGGGAATATCGAACGCGTGCCATCCCAGGCTATGGAAGCATGCTTATTTTTCCGAAACAATCTGTTGAAACAGAAGAAGAACTGAAAGGAATTCTTGGATTTTTCGATTATTTAATGACTCCAGAAGGCTCTAACTTACTTTACTGGGGTATTGAAGGAGAACATTATGAAGTGATTGATGGTTTTGCTAAGGTTCTCGATGAAAGTGAAGACAAGTACAATCAAGAAATCCGCCCGTACACACCATTTGAAATTGGTGAACCAGAAACAAACGGCCGTTATACGGGATACTATGACTATGAACCACGTGCAAAAGCAGATGAATTATATGAAGATAACAATAATTACTTGGTTCACGACCCAACAGCAGCATTAGAATCACCAACATGGGCTGATAAATCTGAAACACTCAATCAAATTATGGAAGATGCTACCTACCAATACTTCCTAGGTCAAATTGATGAAGCAGGATTCGATGAAGCCATTGAGAAATGGAAAAATGCAGGCGGCGCCCAAGTAATCGAAGAATATACTGAAGACTACAACAAGCAAAACAGCGAATAACATGATAAAGCAGCCCATAAGCTATGCTTGTGGGCTGCCAAAAAGTGATTTATTAATTATACGACAAATTTTCACTCTCCACTTGAGATTGACGATTAAACTTCATATTGTTATGATTCACTTCCAAAATTCTCGAGTTCTTCTTTTGTTAGCCCTGTTATCTCCATTACATATTCAGGTTGCATGCCCTTGGACAGCATTTTCTTTGCCATTTCTTTTTTTGCTATTTTTTCTCCTTCTTCTCTGCCGATTTGTTGTCCAATTTGTTGTCCGATTTGTTTTCCTATTTGTTTTCCGATTTCTCTTCCTTCAGCTAATCCCTTTTCTCTTCCTTCACGTAATCCTTTATCACGCCAGGAGTTAGGTAATTTTTTTACAAATTCCTCTAAGCTTTCATCATTTGAGTTCTGTATGCTTTCCATTAGTTTATCCTCCTCTATTTGATTTAATTTTACATACGTTTCAAAAAAGCCATATATCAATTCCATTTTAGCCGCATCTAATTCTAATTTTGCCAGCATACGCAGAAATTCTTTTTTCACTTGTACCTTTTCGCTATTCTTATAACCCATTTTACTAAGTAAGGCTGCTGCAACTGGGTTATTGGATCTTAGAAACGAACGCCAATCCTGTTTCTTTAGTTCTATTTTTAAAAAATGAAAAGTTAAAACATGGAGGAAAGGGAAAGTCAATTCAAAATAATCCTGTTCATCACGAACCTTATCATAACTGAATACTGCAATGGGGATAATTGGTTTTCTATACCTATTATACAATATACTAAAGTAATGATACATTCTTTCATGAAAATTCTTTTGCTCATAACTCTGTGATTCTACATGAATAATAATAAGCGTATCCTGTTCTTTCAACCTGCCTTCCATAACTATGTCAGCACGTCTTCTTTCTCCGTGAATCAAATCCGTAAATACTTCATCTGAAAGAGGTTTGAGTGAGGAAAAATCTAGTTGTTGATGTACAGAGGGGAAGAATACTTCGATGAATTCATCAAAAAATGTACCAATCAGTTGTTTGAACAACTGATCATGATCAATATAAGTTGGAGTGTCTTCATGGACTTTCATTAATACAGACAATGCTTATCACCCTTCTTTCTTCTTTGCTTTGAACATTATAAAGTTGTTTACATCCACCAATAGTATATCAAAAACGCATTGCTCACACAAGAACAAATGTTCCCTGCATAAAAGAACTGAGAATGATAAAAAAATAATCCCGTAACACGTTTAATCGTGCCACGAGATTATGATTATTTTTGTTCTGCTCGTTTATTCTTTCGAGGCTTAGGCTTGAGATAAAGACCAAGCTCCTTCTTCTCCTTCGCTAAAGATCGATATAGCGAAAGCATCATTAAACACATAATAATGGAGAACGGGAGTGCTGCGATGATCAGGGTATTTTGTAATGCTTGCAGTCCCCCACTATATAATAGTACTATCGCTACCGCAGATTGTGCTACCCCCCATGTTAACTTCACACTGTTTGGAGGTGTTAACGAACCGTAAGTAGTCTGCATCCCCAATACGAAAGTTGCCGAATCGGCTGATGTAATAAAGAATGTACTAACCAATAAAATGGCTACTATGGACAATACAATCGATCCAGGATATTCACTGAACATAGCGAATAACACTTGCTCAGTTGGAAATGAAGATAAATCGATATTTCCACTGTTTTGTACACCAATTGAGGATGTACCGAAGGTGGTGAACCATAGAAAACTAACGACAGCTGGTAATAATAATACCCCTATCATAAATTCGCGAATCGTCCGACCTCGTGACACACGAGCGATAAAGATACCTACGAATGGTGACCACGAAATCCACCATGCCCAATAAAAAATCGTCCAGTCGTTAATCCAATTACGGTGCTCACCATCGAGCGGTGCAATACGAAAACTCATCCGCATAATGTTTTGTATATATCCACCTACCGAGTCTGTGAACATATTTAAAATCAAAATAGTGGGACCAATAAAAAACATTAAAGCAAATAAACCAACAGCTAAGACCATATTCGTATTACTTAAGTATTTGATACCTTTACCTAAACCAGTTGAAGCAGATATCATAAATAATACAGTAACGATGATAATAATGATGAACTGTACGATGAAGCTATTTGGCACATCTGTTAAATAGGATAGACCACCATTAATCTGTGCGGCACCGAACCCTAACGTGGTTGCAACTCCAACTACTGTTGCAAATACTGCTAGGACGTCAACTACTTTCCCAAAAGCACCATCCATTTTTGAACCGAATATCGGTTTTAGTGTAGCAGATATTAAACCAGGTTCATCTTTGCGGAATTTAAAATAAGCTAAAGCTAAGGCTACAACTGCATAGATTCCCCATGCATGAAGACCCCAGTGAAAAAAGACATATCTCATTGCTTCTTTTTGCGCAGCATTTGTGCCACCTTCGGCAAGTGGCGGTTCGAGGAAATGTGATAGCGGCTCTGCTGCACCCCAGAATACCAGACCAATACCCATACCGGCACTAAAGAGCATCGCAAACCATGTTGTTTTCTTATATTCCGGTTTTTCATCAGGCTTCCCAAGCTTAATAGCACCAACGGGACTAAAAATCAAAAATATACAAAAAATAACAACCACTGTTACCAATATAAGATAATACCATCCAAACGCAGACGAGATCATCGCTTGGATGTTTCCAGTCAATTCTTCGAAACTACTTGGAGCTACCATTCCGAAAATAACTGCTGCCAAAACGATCGAAACCGTTATCCAAAATACACTTGATATTTTTTTCATGAACTTCCTACCTCTCCTACAACTTATCAACTATATTAAAATAACACTACCTGCCCTTTAAGTAAATAGTAGCAAAGATTTTCTTTGTATACATGATCGAACATTGCTTCCCTATTTTGCTTAAAATATCTTTCATAATACACCATCGAAGTCTCACCAAATTATACATACCCATAAATATCATCTACCAAACCAGTTATCTTATCCAAGTTTGAAATCGATAACTATCAATAACATATTCTTTTTTATCTACTAACGATATAAACTTAAGCGCATGAGGAATGGTAATTCAATCGTATTGCCGGTGACTATGGCATAGAATGTATACACCACTTTTCACGTACCCCTTACTGTCAACAAAGAAAAACTACCCAATCACATCGAGAATACGATGATTATTGGGTAGTATAAAACACCTCTACTACTTACATACTGTCACTATTCTTGAATTAATTCCAGTTCTACCGGAACAAACTCTTCCACTTCTTCACCTTTAAAGATTTTTTCTGCTTCTACAATAGCTGTTTCGCCAATTATGGTTGGCTGTTGGGCAACAGTGCCAGCCATTCTCCCCTCTTCCACAGCAGCAACCGCGTCATCTGTTGCATCAAAGCCGATAATATGAATATCATCACGTCCGGCTGCTTCTATTGCTTCTAATGCACCAAGTGCCATTTCATCATTATGAGCAAAAACTCCTGTGATTTCTGAGTTGCTTTGCAAGATATTCTCCATTACAGATAAAGCTTCTGCACGGTTAAAATTAGCTGTCTGAGAAGTTACAATGTCTAATGAATCTTCCGCTATATTATGGAATCCTTGACCACGCTCACGAGCTGCGGAAGAACCTGAGATTCCTTCTAGTTCAGCTACTTGAGCATCTTCACCAACTAATTCTACCATCAGCTCACCTGCTAATTCGCCACCTGCGATATTATCTGAAGCAACATGAACGGCAACATCGCCAGAATCTGCAGCACGATCTAATGTAACGACAGGAATACCAGCTGAATTCGCAGATTCAACTGCTGCTACTACGGATGCTGAATCTGTCGGATTAATCATAATAACATCCACTTCTCTTTCAATTAAATCCTCTACATCATTAATTTGCTTTGCAACATCATCTTGTGAATCTACGGTAATTAATTCAGCACCAATTTCCTCAGCCTTTGCTTCCGCCCCTTCTTGAAGGGTAACAAAAAATGGGTTGTTTAACGTTGAAATGGAAAAGCCAATCGTTAACTCTCCATCGTTGTCCTCACTACCACTTTCCTCTTCGACTGGTGATTCTGTTGAACACGCCATTAGTACACTACCTACCACTAAGATTATCCAAAATAATACTGTTTTCTTTAACATAATTTCCACTCCTTTAAGCATTTTTACGGTCTAGTAATACCGCTAATAGAATGACACTACCTTTTACTACTTGTTGGAAAAAGGAACTTACTCCCAACAAGTTGAGTCCATTGTTAAGGACCCCTATGATTAAGGCACCAATAAAGGTACCAAAAATCCACCCTTTACCTCCTGTCAAACTTGTTCCACCTAGTACAACTGCTGCGATGGCATCCAACTCATACATTTGACCTGCCGTGGGTTGTGCAGAATTTAATCTAGATGTTAAGATCATACCTGCTAAAGCAGATAAGAAACCGATTAACGAGTAAACATAAATTTTAATTCTTGTTGCACTAATTCCTGATAGAATAGCAGCCTCTTCATTGCCACCAACTGCATAAACACGGCGACCAAAAGTTGTCTTCTTTAAAATTAAGAAAAGAACAACAAAGGAAACTAACATGGTAATAGCTGGTACAGGAATACCAAAGAAATATCCCTTTCCTAACATTTCAAAAAAAGCAGACTCCCCTAAACCTGAAACAGGACGTCCATCCGTTAACATTAAAGTAAATCCTCTAAATACTGTCATCGTAGCTAATGTCGCTATAAAAGGCGCAACTTTCCCCTTAGCTATCACTAGGCCATTAATAGCACCTAATAATGTACCGGTTAATAAACCAATAATAACTGCTAAAACCGGGTCCATTCCTGCTGCCATTAAAGAGGCTGTTACAGCACCTGATAAGGCTAAAATTGACCCGACAGATAAGTCAATACCACCTGTCAAAATAACAAACGTCATACCAAAGGCAATCAAAGCATTAATCGAAACCTGGCGTAATACATTTAGCAAGTTACTAGTAGATAGAAACTCTGGGTTTAAGATACTTATGATGACGACGATAAAAAACAAACCAAGTAATGGGCCAAGCAAACCAAGCATTGACTTTACCTTTTTTATATCAAGCATTTTAATTACCTCCTGTAGCATAGTGCATTATTTTCTCTTCGGATAACTCAGAACGCTGAAGTGTTGCCATATGCTTCCCTTCACACATTACAACTACCCTCGTACTCATTCCGATAATTTCGGGTAATTCAGATGATACCATGATGATGGCTACACCTTGATCAGCTAGATCATTCATAATAGAATAAATTTCTTTTTTGGCACCAACATCAACCCCTCGAGTGGGCTCGTCCAAGATTAATATCTTCGGATTAATCGCTAGCCACTTAGCGATAACTACTTTTTGTTGATTACCACCACTTAATGATTTAGCTAATTGGCCCGCACTGGAAGACACAATATTTAATTTCTTAACCATTGTTTCATAAAGGCTTTGTTCTTTTTGTTGTAGCATCCATCCATTTTGGGATAATTCTCGTAAACTAGTCATATTCAAATTGTTTTGAATGGAAGAATCAACGACTAACCCTTTTGACTTACGATCTTCCGATACAAATCCAACCCCTTGTTGCATCGCATAACTTGGGTTTTTTATTTTCACTGGTTTACCATCGACTTTTATTGTTCCTTTATCAGGTTGACGGTAGCCAAAAATGGTTTCAACTAATTCGGAACGCCCTGCACCCATTAAGCCTGATATACCAAGAATTTCCCCTGCTCGTACTTGAAGGGAGACGGAGTCAAATTCATCTTCACGAGTCAAATTGTCAATTTCTAATTTCACGTCAGATGGTGATCCTTTTCGTTCGGGAAAACGCTCCCCAAGTTCCCTCCCCACCATCATGCTGACTATTTCATCAAAGCTCGTTTCTTTAATCACCTTTGTACCTATGGATGCACCATCTCGAAGTACTGTAATTCGGTCACATATCGCAAATATTTCTTCCATGCGATGTGAAATATAGACGAAAGAGACACCTTGTTTCTTCAAATCATCTATCGTTTCGAATAGTGTTTCTATCTCGCGGTCTGTAAGTGCAGCGGTTGGTTCATCCATGACAATATACTTAGCATTGATTAGTAATGACTTAGCTATTTCAACAATTTGCTGTTGCCCCACAGATAGATGCTTGGCTAGCATAGACGGTTTTACATGTAATCCAAGCTTGGAAAGTTGTTTTTGCGCAATCTCGTTCATTTCTTTAGTCTTAATCCAACCTGTCTTACCGATCGTTTGTTCATTTCCTAAAAACAAATTCTCTGCAATAGATAATTCAGGTAAGATGTTTAGTTCTTGATGAATGACGGCAATACCATCTTTTTCAGCTTGCTTAGGGTTGGTATAATTCACCTCTTGGCCGTTTACTTTAACCGTGCCTTCATTTCGTGAATAAATTCCAGCCAAGATTTTCATCATCGTTGATTTACCAGCACCATTCTCTCCCATGAGTGCATGTATTTCTCCATCCCTTAACGTGAAATCGACTCCTTTCAATACTTTTGTTCCACTAAAAGACTTTTCAATACCACTCATTTCAATCATCAACTACACCCCTTTCATCAAAAGATAACTCCTGCATGTAAAATAACATTGGCATATGGTGTGTTTTCTCCTGTTCGAATAATGACTTTGGCGTCTCTGGTTAATTGTTTAAACCGTTCGTGTTGCACATAATGGTCAGGCATATCATATTTCAATAAGGCAGCATGTAACGGTTGATTTTTCATCTTTATCTCTTCTGCTAAAGTGAATTGTTCTACTTCCATCTCTTGTAACATGATTGAAAGTACGTCCAAGAAATGTGGCACACCCGGTTTTAAAGAAAGATCAATACATGTTACATCGTTAGGAATCGGCAAGCCACAGTCAGCTATAACAATTTGGTCTGTATGTCCTAATTTTGATAATGCTATCGATATGTCTCTGTTTAATACGCCATGTTTTTTCATGATGATGGTGCTCCTTCCAAAAATTCAATAACCTCTCGCATTGTCGGCATTCCTTGTTGAGCGCCTCTTTTTTGTATAGATAAGGCTGCTGCTGCATTTGCAAAAGTAATCGCTTCTTCCAAATGTATCCCTTTAGCAAGTTGAACTGCCAAAGCCCCATTAAACGTGTCTCCCGCACCTGTTGTGTCAACAGGTGTTACTCTGTAACCGGTTACCGTTTCGAGATTATCTTCGGAACAGTATTCTACTCCTTTTTCACCTAATGTTACGATCATTTTCTCTTTATAAGTATCTATATCATCTGTAATTTCTAGCTTCTCTGTTTCATTCGGTGTTAGATATGTGCAATTTTCTAAAACAAATGCTGATAAACGTTGTGCTGGTGCAGGATTTAATATAACTGGTATTCCTTTCTCAGAACAGTAACCGATTACATACTCAATCGTATTTAACGGTATCTCTAACTGTAATAATACAACATCACTCTGGTCTATAACATCCAAATATTGCTGAAGATAGGATGGCGTAACACTATAGTTTGCACCAGGTGTGACAATAATTCGATTGTCATTATCTTTTATTAAAATGGTAGCCACGCCCGTATGCTTATCGGTAACCGGTTCCACATTATCGATATTAACCTTTTCTTTGCTGAGATTATTGATTAATATTTGACCAAAAGGATCATCTCCTACACAACCTAACATATTAACCTGTGCTCCTAACCTTGCACATGCAACAGCTTGATTGGCTCCTTTCCCACCTGGATTATAAAAGAATGACTCGCCCATTATGGTTTCTCCCTGTTCAGGGATCCGTTCACTGGTTGTTACTAGATCCATATTAATACTCCCGATAACGGTAATGGATGGCTCCTTCATCATGTATCACTCCTTGTTGTTTCTCGATATTGAATAGTGGTTTCAACTTCATAATTTCTTACATCAAGTAATTGTTTTTCAATTTGCTTTATTAACAGCCTTGCTGATAAAGCTCCCATTTTATAGATTGGTTGTGCAACAGTAGTTATGGCAGGTGTTAACATTTCACCTAAAGGTATGCCATCAAATCCGATTATTTGAAGGTCTTCAGGTATTTGTTTGTTGATATTTTTTGCAACTTTTAGAACACCCGCAGCAGCTATATCACTACTAGCAAATACTGCATCAATAGTTGGGTATTTCTCAAATAGACCTTTCGCAACTTCCATTGCATTTGTCATCGTAAAATCACAATCCACTACAATATGAGCAATCCCTTGTTCCTCTACTACATCTTTAAATCCTCGATACCGATCATCAGCTGGTTTTACATGATAAGGCCCGCGAATATGAGCGATGAACTCGCTTCCATTTTTAATTAAATATTCTGTTGCTTTTCTAGCACCTTCATAGTTTTTCGAGCTAACAGTTGGTACCCGATTACTAAACTGTCGATCTAATGCAACAAGTGGAATACCCAGATTTTCATAATTATCCGTACTCAATTGATTTGTTGTTAATATCAAGCCATCAATATATTTTTGCTGAAGTGCTTCTAAATACTGTGCTTCTTTTCGAATATCTTCATCGGTATTACAAATAACTACCGTATATCCATAGGTTAATGCTACATCTTCAACCGCTCTCGCCAACTCTGGAAAGAAAGGGTTGGAGATATCCGGTATCAATAATCCTATCATTTTAGATGTTTTATGATAAAGGGATCTAGCTACAGAATTTGGTTTGTAATTTAAATCAGATATCGCTTTTAATACGTTCTCTTCTGCTTCTTTACTTACATATCCTTTTTTATTAAGAACCCTCGAAACAGTTGCCACTGAAACGCTTGCATATTTTGCTACATCTTTTATCGTTGGCATATTTTCAAACCCCTTACCTGTAACCCGTTACACACACTATAATATTATATTATTATGTTGTCAATATTTTTTCAAAATTTATATGTTAAAAAATCATTCAGCAATATCATTAAATTCAGCAAGTTCAGTTAGTTATAACCTACCATCAAACATACATTTGCCGATATTTAGTAGGAGTCATCCCCTCATTTTCTAAGAAAAGTTTATTAAAATAACTAGGATTCGGATAGCCAGATCTTTCCGCGATTTCCTTAACCGTCAACTCTTTTTCTTCTAACAGTAATTGTTTACTCCATTGCAACCGACATAAAGTGATAAACGCCATCGGAGTCATCTGTGTGACACGTTTAAACAATCGACAGAAGTAAAAAGTGCTTACTCCCGTTTCTTTTGCCCAATATTCTAGATCGAAAGGTTCTGGTGCCTTTTCTTGCATTTTCGGTAAAAGTGATTGAATTCGCACATCTAATTCTTGCCTAGAATTGGACTCACTTGGCACAGCAATATTGGTAAAGGTGGACAAAAAAGCATAGGTTAATGTTGATAAAGTTGATAGCTGTAAGAAGCTGTTTTCCTCTGCTTCTTGTAATAATTGTTCGTGAGTTTGCTCTAATTTATCTAAATTCGGCAGTCTCCACAAAATAAATCTACCAAAACCAATCTCCGATAAAAACGTATGCAGTGGATTCCCATAAAAATGAACCCACCTGACACTCCAAGGATCCTCTTCGCTACTATAATACCGTTGTTCTTGCTCCGGAAAATAAAGAAAGGCATCTCCTTTTTTTAACATATATTGCTTTCTATCTATCTCTACATAGCCAGCCCCCGCTACAACAAAATGTATACTAAAATTATCTAATGAGCCTGCTTCCCGATAGACGTCATGGTCCGCTTTCAACTTATAGCAACCAACTGATTCAGGCAGGATCATATATTCATGTTTTTTCAATATTGGTAATAAAACTTGACGATTCATACCCTCACATCCTATAGGACAATATTGTGTTATCTGATAGCAAAAAGCTTCTATTTTCACATTAATACCAATCGATTATAATAACAATAAAGTTATAGGAGGAGGTTAAACGATGACGCTTAAATGGGGAATTATAAGCACCGCAAATATCGCGCAAAAAGCAGTTATACCAGGAATAAAAGAGTCAGAAACAGGTGAAGTATATGCCATTGCCAGTCGAAATCTAGACAATGCAAAAGAAACAGCAGAGGAATTAGAGATTCCGGCTGCATATGGGAGCTATGAAGAATTATTAGCTGATCCTGATATTGATGCCGTTTACATCCCATTACCGAATCATTTGCATAAAGAATGGTCGATAAAAGCTATGGAAGCTGGAAAACATGTACTCTGCGAAAAACCGATTGCTTTAAATGCCAAGGAAGCTCTAGAAATGGAAGCAGCAAGTAAAAAAGCCGGAGTTGTTCTGGCAGAAGCCTTTATGTATCGCTATCACCCCAGATATCAAAAAATTCAAAAGATCATTCAATCAGGAGAAATCGGAGCAATACGCGGCATACATGGAGCATTCACTTTCAACAATGCAGCTGCAAATGAAAATGTTCGCTTTCGAAAGGATTGGGGTGGTGGTTCCTTATATGATGTTGGAGTTTATCCGATAAGTGCCGCTAGAATGATTTTAAATGAAGAGCCTCAAGCAGCAACCGTTCATGCTTTCTTTTCCGAACAGCATGATCAGGTAGATATGATGGCATCCGGAATATTGGAATTTGATCATGGTGTTGCACTTACCTTTGATTGTGGCATGTGGGCAGACTTCCGAAATCAACTAGAAATTTTAGGGACAGACGGTCGAATTGAGATTCCTTCTGCTTTTGTTACAAATCAAAATAAGCAAGACCATTTTTATCTACACACTAGTAAAGGAACAAAAGAGGTAGAAGTTCCCTATGTAAATCAATATGCACTACAGGCAGATGTGATTGGACATAGTATTCAACAGAATAAGACATTACCTTTTCCTGTTGCAGATGCCACTTTAAACATGAAGGTATTGGATGCATGTCTTACTTCCGCTGAGGAAAGAAAACGTATTGAAATTACGAAAGGATGAGCTGAAATGAAAACGATTCAAATCGATGGCCTTGATAAGTCTGTTACTACATTAATTCAAGGGTCCGATTATTTTAAGCCGAGTGTATATGATAAAGTCTGCCAGGTATTAGATCGTTATCTAGCAATCGGCGGCAATACGATTGATACCGCTCATATCTACTGTGGAGGAGAAAGTGAAGTAGCGATCGGCATGTGGCTAAAAGAACGGAATAACCGAGAGGATATCGTTATTTTAACTAAAGGCGCTCATCATGACCAAAACGGACCACGTGTAAATCCTGAGGCAATTAGGCAAGATCTTTTTGAAAGTTTAGAAAGACTTGGCACCGATTATATTGATTTATATGCATTACACAGAGATGACCCTGATGTACCAGTAAGTGAAATTATCGATGCTTTAAATGAACATATTGAGGTAGGTCGTATTAAAGCAATTGGTGGCTCTAACTGGACAACAGAACGAATTCAAGCAGCAAATGAATATGCCGCCGCCAATAACTTAGTAGGCTTTTCATTCAGCAGTCCGAACCTTAGTTTAGCTAAGGCAAACGAGCCATTCTGGAAGGGCTGTGTCTCTACTGATAGTGATGACAAGAAATGGCACGAAGAAACCCAACTTCCCCTTTTATCATGGTCCTCACAAGCAAGAGGATTTTTCACTGGCAGGTTCACACCAGAGGACCGAAGTAATGAAGATCTAGTTCGCGTGTTTTATAGTGATGCCAACTGGGAGCGACTGGCAAGAGCAAAACAACTAGCAAATAAAAAAGGCGTAACCGCAATCCAAATCGCTTTAGCCTATGTATTAAATCAAGCCTTCCCTACCTGTGCCCTAATTGGAGCCCAAAATGAGCAAGAACTTGTCTCCTGTTTGGAAGGATCAAAGATTGAACTATCAAAGGATGAAGTTGAATGGTTAGAAAATGGGAGCTGACATAGGCTTTGCTTATGATATTCCAAATGAATAGAAGCGAACGGAAATCTTGAATAAATAGAAAACTAAATAAGCAATGGTAATTATCTTAAGAAGCTGACTTTACTTTTGTTTCAAGTGCTACTCTCGAAGACAATTGTTTCGATATTGGCTTTAGTTTGTCCATGAGAGCTTTTTCCCATTTTGGCTTTCTTTTGTCCGCGAGAGCTATTCTCATGGACACTTTTTCCGATTATGGCTCTCTTTTGTCCGCGAGAACCGATCTCGTGGACACTTTTTCCGATTTTGGCTTTCTTTTGTCCGCGAGAACCGATCTCGTGGACACTTTTTCCGATTTTGGCTCTCTTTTGTCCGCGAGAGCAGTTCTCATGGACACTTTTTCCGATTTTGGCTTTCTTTTGTCCGCGAGAGCTATTCTCGTGGACACTTTTTCCCGTTTTAGCTCTTTTGTCCGCTTATCCTGAACTTATAAGTATAATAATGGTATGACGTTAATAACAGGCTCTTCATAAGGATGGATGTTTTTAATAATCTGTTTGGCTTCTGCGATATTTTCGAGTGAACATCTAAATTCCATTTTACACTCAGATCCAAAGGAAATTTCCCCTTTCGTTCCATCAAAAGGGGAAGATCCTTCTAATGGCCTCCAATAGCCCTTCACAACAGAGTATGAAACAACATTATCATACTTTCCAACAGTTAATAGACCAATATTATTTAACTCATCTCGCAACCTTTCTATATAATCTTCTGGAACCAAAATTTCCACTTTTACAGATTCAAACTCCATTCAAATACCTCCGTCTGTATTCATTTTGAAAACATATATTACTCTACTTCTTTTGTATACTTCTCTGGTAACAGCTCCATCACATTACACTTTACTAGTTTACTATGATAGGAAATGATGACATCCGTATTTTTTCCATAATCACTGATAAGTTCTCGACACATACCACAAGGAGAAACAACCCAACATTTCTCTATGTCTTCGTTTGGATGCGGATGAGCCACTGCTACAATCGTTTCAAATTCGTTCTCACCTTCAGAAATAGATTTGCCGATTGCCATTGCTTCCCCACATACCGCTATTCTACCGACATTTGCTTCTAAATGGACAGCTGAGAAAACACGGCCAGATGTTGTTCTTACAGCTGAACCAATATGATGTCGACCATATCTATAATTTTTTTCAATTACTTTTTCAGCTTCTTTAATTAGTTGATAGTCTTTGTCTTCTAAAGGTCTTACTTTTAACATAAGGGTGCACCTACTTTCTATTGCTTTCCTAACACTATTTTTAAAGTTATCCTTGATACCAGTCTATTGCTTTTGCTTCTATTTCTTTTACAAGTTGTTCTTTACCCTCAATATATGATCCAATATCATAGGGAAACTGTTGTGCTAATTCTTCTTTTAACTCTCCATAACTTTTCTTTGATTCTGGATGAAATCGTAAGTAATCCCTAAAAGCTAAATGTCGCTTTATTTCATAACTACCAACCTGAAAAAAATGGACGTGATGAGTACGATTGTCACCACCCTTTTGAAAGTACCTCCGTCCAGGTATACCATTTTCTCCTTTTTGTACATATCCAATCTTGTTCATTTCCGCATTAAATCTATCAATACTATTAATATCCGTAACAACTGGCATCATATCAATGATAGGTTTGGCTTTTAACCCTGGAACTGATGTGCTGCCTATATGGTAAATGTCTACAATATTACTCCCAAGAATGATTTTAAGTTGGTTTGCTTCCTCCAAAAACATTTCCGGCCATTTTTCATTATACGGACAAACTTCCACCCTTCTCACCATATCGCCCCTTTTTATTACCTAAGCTCTTGATTGCATCGTAACCATTACACCATTATTTTAACATTTAGTTCCATTAATTCCATCTTATTCTTCGTTCGGTTAGCTTGGCGAATCTCTGGCTAATTGTTTTCTCCCACTATAAATGGTATTATTTAATTCTGAGGATTATCGTAAGTCTAATGCTTTAACGAACTTTTCAACATGAAGTTAATTTAAAAAGTGAGTAGGTGAACGACATAATAGAAATAAAAACATCCGCACTCAGTGATGGGGAATTCAATAGAGGAGTGTTCGCTAAAATTGATATCAAAAAAGGGGAGCTTATCCATGAAGCACCTGTTATTGCTTATCCAAATGAAGAGCACAAACACATTGAAAAAACCTTGCTTGCTGATTACGCATTCGAGTATGGCATAAATCATTCTGCTATCCTTTTTGGTTACGGAATGCTATTTAATCATTCCTATCAACCAAATGCCAATTATGAGATTAACTTTGATAATCATACCTTTGACTTTTATGCATACACAGATATAACTGCTGGTGATGAGATTGTCATTAATTATAATGGCGATGTAGATAATATGGATCCACTTTGGTTTAATGATGAAAAGAAATAACAAAGAGAAAGACCTCGTACAAGAGGTCTTTTTGCTGTTATAAATCTTTAAAATGTAGCGATATCAATTCCATTTAGTACATAGGTTGCAACGATTAATACTAATAGATATCCAGCAATTGTCCAGTACAAATCAAATTTCGCTTCCTTCATATGAACTAGGAATAGATAGATATGCAATACTCCATAGAGCATTAATGCAAACACATATGTAATCACAAATAAATCTACCATTAAAAATCCAAAAAGTAGAATTACTAAACAAAAGACAATTGCAAAAGGAATATTGACGATCGCATATTTGGTCAGCAACTCCTTGTGATCCATCTTTCTATTACCGGTATAAAGCAATAACAGGTATAGGGAAAAATAGCCGACAGCAAACGTAATAACCCAAGAAAAAATACTTCTGATTGCAAACATAAATCCAATATCACTAAACATACTTAATAAGCCATCAAAACCAAACCTGTAAAAAAGGAAGGTACAAATACCTATCAATAATGACAAAGCTAGTAAAATTAGTCCACTTGTTTGGATACGAATCGTTCTACTTGAACTCACAATTGCATGTGGTCTTAGGATAGCATCTTTCAAAATACTTCTTGTTTCTTTTACACTTTCTCCAAAATCAAAGTTTGTAGCTGAGCTGTCTTGCTTCTTTTTTTCCGTTGAGATTGCTACAGCCTCTCCAGTTTCCTGGTCTAATTTTACCTCTTCAATCTGATCTTTTTGTTCCGGTTCTTGCGTATTATTATTCTCCACCACGTCACCTCTTCACTCAAGTTTAATTATCAATGTAAAAAATACCATTAATATGCAACAACTTCAATAGGTATTTTCCACTATTTAGTAGAACAGGTGATAATCATCCACTTGTGTAAAAAAAGAGAATATATCGATTACTAAAATGGTGAGAGGCTGTATGGAAAAACAAACTAAACCCTTAACGAGCCACGAAACCCTCTGGCAGCATAATAAGACGACGCACCATTGTGATACAAGAAGACATGCCCGTAGCGATAATCACAAAAAAGGGCTCCACCGTGTTCTCTAATATCCGAAGGCGTTTGCACCCAACTCGAGGTTTTTAAATCGACACTTTCCATTTCCTGTAACGCTCGATATTGCTCCTCCGTTAACATTTCAATGCCCATGTCGGTTGCCATATCGATAGCGCTATTTTCTGGTTGATGTTTCTTCCTTGCCTCCAGTGCTTCGCGGTCGTAACAAACACTTCTGCGACCTTTAGGGCTTTCCGCTGAACAATCATAAAAAATGTATTCATCCTTCTCTTTATCATAGTCCACAACATCCGGTTCACCACCCGTTCTTTCCATTTCATTGAGCGACCACAGTTTATCAGAACTAGCTTCTAACTTGGCTTGGACTTTAGCCCACTCAAGACCTTCATGACGGGTCATGTTTTTCTCAAATCGTGCTTGCAATGTCTCAAGTAATTCTTCCTGTTGTTCTAGTGACAACTCCTTTTTATTGTTTGCCATGTTTATTTCCTCCTTATTTATGATCCTTTTTTCAAAAAAGGTCAACGATAGTTGTTTATTTACTCGGACTTCTTTCATCTTTTGAAATCCATTCTTATTATAAAAATGAATGGCTGGCGTATTGTTAGATCCTGTTGCTACTTTTATTGTTTGCACCTTGAACTTGCTTTCGATGAAATGGAACAACATTTGTGCAATACCTCTCCTAAAATGGTTTGGGTGAACGATTAACCTATGTATATCCATTGTTTCATCGTCTACTTTTATAGATAGCTCCACATAATGCTTCATTGTCATAATAACCAAAGAAAGTTTCTCCACAACTTTGCAACGTATCGACTGTATCCTTTAATGGTGGTATATCATATGAACCAATGATTTCTGCCTCTACCTGATATGATGGTATTTGAAGATTCAATATATCTTCCGCGTTTTTTCTCATACTGATGTCTATTCTTTTTATCAAATTAGCCTCCCTCCACTTACTGTTAAATCATCCCCGTGCTTGAATTAAGTCTACGTGTCTTCATCATAACATGATTTACTCTTACAAAAGAAAAAGATGACCATTTTTTATGATCATCTTGTCTCCTTTAGTTCTTTGGAATAGACGTTATTTCATCTATAAATAGTTCATTCTAACGATTTCACCAATATTAAAACCTATCCATGGTCCGATAAGTGGAAAAACCGATATAGGAAAATCCAATTGTACAAAGGCAAAATCAAGAACGAACAAGCACACTGTTAAAATAATACTTAGAACACTGAGGATAAGAGCTTCTGTTAATGTTTTTCGCTTCCAGCGCTTCTCTCCCAGATGGTCTCTGTCAAAGGCCTGCACCCGTTGACTTGTTTTTGTGCCGATCGTCTTTCCTGTCATAATGGCATACAATATATAAGCTGTTATAACCCAGCAAAACAGGCAACAAAAGCCAAAAAGGAGTGAAGGCGCCACATCGCTCAGCACTAAATACGTAAACAGAACGACAAACAAAAGCATTCCTAGATTGTATTGGACCAATTGCTTCTTTTTCAAACGCTTAACTTCCTGGATATCCCATTCTGCAGCCACCCTTTTGTCCCCCTTTCCATTTAACCTTGTTAACTTAAACTACCGCTTTAAATTAACTATATTTTCCCTCCATTCTAAAACTTATGTAATTATGAACACAAGCTCTTTGATCTTATAAACGGAAGAGCAATAGAAGTTATGGTATATTCCTCATTTTACCACTATCCAAAACCACTGGGTATTTTACAAGTATTCCTTTTGCTCTAACGTATGACGAATTTTCTTCCGTGCAAGTTTCCCCCAATTTTTCACCGCGTTTTCTGTAACTCCTTGTTGCTCCGCAATGGATCTGACGGAACGATCACGCAAGACAAATTCTACGAACCAACACCATTGCTTATCTGAAAGTTCTTCCTGTATATCCAACAACATCCGTCTATCTAAACTCAGGTCATCTTCTATCATCAAATCCTCAATGGTCACTTGATCCAGCCATTGTTGGTGTTTTTCTCTTTCGCGATTCTCTTTACGGATTTTATTAATAAAACGACGTGCAATACAGCTGTAAACGTAAGTAGATAATTTTGATTTTGTTTTATCATAACTTTTAAAAGCCTCCCATACAGCGATTAATCCTTCTTGAAAAAATTCCCCTTCCACGTCTCGAATCTGATATTTATGAATTAAGTGGTGGATCATACGCTCATAGTTTTTCAACACTTCTTCAAAATGCATTACTTATCTCCTAAATGATAAGCGCTTATCTCGTATTACCGGTGAAGCAAGCGTATCGAAATTCCAGCTTAATTTCATATCCCCGAACTTTCTTGGTGATCATAGAAAATTAAAAAACTTGGTGTGATTTTAGGATTTTCTATCTATGAAAATGATTAAAATATATGTTTTAAATAAATACAATACTTTTACATATACAAAGTATTTTCAGGAAAAACTACTATCACAAATTTTCGTAAAACTGGAGGTAAACATGACTATTGTCCGCCTTGGCTATGTTGCAATGAGCAAATATGTTCAAAATGCCTCACCGTCACAAACGATGACGTTTAAGCAATTTGATAAGATAGCTGATAGAGAGGCAGCCGTTCGTAAACTAGAGCGTATCGCCAACCATAATTTACATAATACATTAAGAATTTTAAAGCATAACGCAGCTTCAGATATATACTTTTATCGTTTAACATCAAGACTTATTCCATTAGCTAACCATGAAGAGCTTTTGGATTGGAATTATCTGAAACCACTCAAGGAGAATCTAAATGAAATTGGAGAATACGTAAAGAAGCATCAAATGCGAGTAGATTTCCATCCAGATCATTTTGTCCTACTAAATTCTTTAAGAAAGGAAGTATTGAGAAATTCAATTACAACATTAAAAATGCACTATTTATTGTTAAAAGGAATGGGAATAGACCCTGAGCACCGATGTGTGATACATATCGGGGGAAAATATAAAGAAACAGAGAAATCATTGGAGCGATTTGTAGACAATTGGATGGTTGTTCCCAGAGCTATTCAAAAAATGATCATGCTTGAGAATGATGATACTTCTTTTACTTTGGATGATACGCTTTTTTTATGTGAAAAATTGGGGATTCCACTTGTTTTTGACTATCATCATCACATTGTCCATCATCAAACGGAGAATTGGGAGGACAACTGGGAGCGTATTATAAAAACATGGAAACATTCACCTCTCCCGATCAAAATGCATATATCCAGCCCAAAAAGTAAAGAGAAGATCCGTCACCATGCTGATTATATAGATATCGATATGTTTTTTCATTTTTTAAAAGAAATAAATGGAACAGTACCACAAATTGATTGTATGATCGAAGCAAAGCAAAAAGATGCAGCTTTATTTAAACTAATCAAACAAGTCCAATTAAGAGATGATATCGATATGATCAATCGTTCTACTTTTCGATTAAAATAGCAGGTATAGTATGTTAAAAAACACCATGTCTCACTAGTGTAGAATTTTTGTTCTTCATTACGTCTATGATGGACATCTCTTTTTTGTCCTCATAAAAAAAAACGCCCAAATAGATTAGACGTTTGTGTTAGATCAAAGGATTAGCCGAAGTGATGATCATTACTCTAAGTTAACCCAATAAAGGTACCTTTCCCATTTCTTTTCGCATCATACATCGCTGTGTCTGCCTCTTTTAATGCTATTTGAATATTGTTCGCATTATCTTCATCGACTATACAAATTCCGATACTAGCAGAAATCGAAACAGCGACAGGGTAGTTGCTCCATTCCGATAAAGCTTGAATAATGTCATTTGCAATAGCTTCTAACGGTTTCTTATTTTCTTCCGTAATCACTATGGCAAACTCATCCCCACCAATTCGAGCTAATATATCATTATTTCCGATTTGTTGGTTAATTCGACTTGCAGCTTCTTTTAACACCAAGTCACCTACATCATGACCATACGTATCATTCACTTCTTTAAAATTATCCAGATCAAGTAACATGATCGCTTTTTTATTTTTGATATGCAAGAAATTTTCATACAAGTAATGTCTATTGTATAAGTTTGTTAAACTATCAATAGTTGCTAGTTTCTCAAGTTCTAGTACATAAGAAAATAGATGAGAGAATTTTTCCAGTATCTCTTCATCCCTCTCTGTAAAAGATCCTCTTTCTGTACCCACTACACAAAGAGTACCAAACATTTTCCCATCTTTATAAAAAACAGGTACACCCATGTATGCCCCTACATTTGCTTGAGTCGTAATAGCCAAATCTTTGGTAACAGGGTGTTTACTTGTATCGTTTATGATTAATGGTTTTTGTTCACCAAGATAGATAAGCTGACAAAAGGATTTTTTAAGATTCATAGTAAGGTTATTAAATTCTTCTAGTTCTTTACCATCTTCTCCTAACATTTTCACTACCGAAAAGGTTTCGTCTGTCGTTTTACCTAGAAATAGCTTTTTATTTTCGAATGATTGATTAACTAATTCCAGTAGATCCTGCACTACCCTTTGTTCCAATTAAATCACCTGCTTCCGTACACTTTGTTCCTACCTTATTTACTTTTGTCTCTCTACATTACTAAACAGGTTATTATTTCTTACTCACTCATTATAACAAATTAACAATAAGCTAGCAGGTTTAAAATTCTTCCTTTATAAGATGTCATTTACCAATTGGATTCTGCAAAGCCAGTAACGGTTTAAACTTCTCTACATTTTTATAATTCAGGAAAACATCATATTGGGCTTACAGAGCTTATCTCTACTTTCTAAATTTATTCTAGTAACACGCTCCTATTTTAAAAAAGACAGTTATCTTTTTAGATAACCGCCACCAATTAATTGATTTCTTCCTGAATAGTTTTTATTTTATTTAATTGACAACTAAAATCTTGTAGATTTGCTTACCATCATGAGTTTTTGATTCTAAATAGTTCTTTCTCATTACACTTGCCCAAAACCTTGAATGGCTAACTTATCAGTCATTCAAGGTTTAGATGTAAATATCAAATATATTATAATATTTCTTTTAGTAAGTTTTCAGCCTTGTGTAATTCTTTTAACAAGGGATTTTGATAGTCATTATAACTATCCATATAAGCTCTAACACCACCAATAATATTTATTCCGTTAAGATCTTTATTATCTTCAATAATTTCCAGTGCATTCTTATATCTTTTATATATTAACTGAAAAATACCTTTTTTTATTTCACTAGAATATTCCTTTTCTAGAATATTTATTACCCTCTTCACTTGTCTAGTTAATTGCTCTATTTTATCCATAAAATCCTCCTATTTACTCGGAACTTTTCTTATATCTTTTATCCATTCAGATGGCCACCCTTGTGGTAGAAGTATTTGGTCAGCATCACCTTCTAGTAAAGCACCTGTTTTTGTATATTGCTTTTCAACTCTACCTATATTTAATATTTGTCCTTTAGGAACTTCTATTACTGCTTCAAACTCTCTAGTATTTTTCCAATCTGGAACTAATGCCGTATCTATTTTCGCATTTATTCTATTACCAGATGGACTGGTAGTTACAAATGAACCATTTGCTTTTGCTCCTCCACCAAAAGTTCTGTAAAAAGTAATATTTTCTTCTGTAATTACAGTCCTATAATTACTATCAGTAAATGAATCCCTTATCCAATCAGGTAAATCTACTTTTTCAATTACTTTTACCTTATCATCAATACTGGTTGAATATTTTCCAAAATTCACTCCATTACCCGTATCCTTATTACCACGCCCTTTAAACAACTGCAACTGCTCCTGCAACCTTTTCGTCTCCATCCGCAACATAGATAACGAACCAAATTCAGTTGCTAATTCTTCTTTCACGAGGACAGGAACTTTTACTTTTCCTATTTGTTCAAGCGCTTTGTCCATTTTCCCCTTGATATAATCCGTTCGAAAAGGGATAAGCTGTGTTTTTCTTGTCTTCTGGCTTTTCGGAATGGTTACTGCAGGTTTTGGTTGCGTCAATGTAGGCTTGGTTAATATCTGATTAGAAGCGGCACTTAACCCACCACTAGCAATGAGCGTAGCTAAACCGAAGCTATTTAACCAGTGTTCTGGTGAATACGCCTCCTCAGGGTTAACAGCATTTACTGTCATTTCAGTTGTCCCCATCGTAGCATAGTTCAAAAAGGTGGAGACACTTGCGTCATCTTGTAATGCCTGATAACGTTGATCGAAGCCTTCCTTTATACCTAGCATAGCATCTGGTATACCAAATGTTGCGTAGTTGGCAAAGTCATAGCCAGATTCATACTTCTTTTCATTTCTTTCTTGGGCGGAGTCTGCTATAGATTTACCAATTATTTTAGCACTGTCCCACGACTTGGTCACGGGCTCTACTATCGCCTCATTCAAAATGTCTTTTCCTGTTATTTTAAAGTTGCTTAGATAGTCCGTATACGCTATCCCACTCTGTAATAAATAGCGATTGGTTACATTTATTTGTTGCGTAACGGTCTCCTGCCACCAACGATTTGCTTGAAGAAGATTCTGGCGAAGACGGGCCCGGAATAAGTTTTGGATCCGTTCCTCTAATTGCGAATCTGCGATTGTTGCTTTTTCATATTTTCTCAAGCCTACCAGTTGTCTGCTCTCTCGTGAATGCCTGGAAGCTAAAATAGATTGCCTATCTCTGTCCTCTTGCGTCAAAAGCATTCGTTCAAATGGTGCTTGCTCGATTGCATCCGATACGAACGAAGCGATAAAAGGTAATGAGGCTTGAAAATCATTCGTAGTTGCATGCTTATTTGTTTGCTTGGCCACTTTATCCATCAATACTTTGATTTCATGTAATGAACTTTCCAGCTGCTGATTGTCGCTGCTAAAAGAATGAGAATAGCTACTCAATTTACGTGATAGTTTGCTCATCACACGAATACTATTTTCTTTGGATTCTAATGGATGAAAAGTCGATGGAGATTGGGCAGTAGTCAAGTCTGAAACACTATCTATTATCCGTTCCACATCTCTTTGTACATGCTCTAGTTGTCGATATGTATCTAGTATATCATGTTCTTCTGATTCTAAGTAATTAGCTTGTATAATGGCATGGTTACTGCTATCTACTTCATCTGAGAACGCTTGGAGATGCTTGGTTATGTTTGCTTCCAGCTGTTCAAATACACCGATAAGTGCTTGAAGCAATGTCTCATGTAAAACTTGAAAATATTCTTTTGCTGCATCCGCTGCTTCTCCTTGAAATTGCTCCATATTAATGATCTCATCTATATTTCTTTGCACCTTATGTAATGTTTCTTTGATTGAGGTCGTTTCTCTTTTTATTTCTTGATCAAAGTCATTTACTTCCTTGATACTCACTTTCCAATTCGACATATTCCACCCCTCTTATGTAAAGGAAATCATATCCATTACGAATTTTAACATATAAAGAAGTCACAATTACATAGGGTGAAATCACTATTTTGGAGCAGATGCAATTACTTAAGACCTATGGAGATCAATATCTGAGGTCTAAATAAAAAATAAAGTACTTCCATTTTTTAAATGAAAATACTTTATTTTTTCCTTCAATTGCATTGGAATGGTAAGTCCGCTCTAATTTGTATACATCCTTGAGATTTTCTACAACTGTTGGTGGTAGTGGTCTTTCATATAGAATCCCTCTTACTTATTACGTATCTGTAAAATATACTGCGTGTTGATCGTAAGCAAGATGAGTCCAATAATAAAAATAGCAAATAGTTGTGATTGTTCAGAGCTAACAGAATAGACCGTCAAAATAATCATCGCACCAACAAGTAATATGTTCGTGCTATTAAAAGTATAATAAAGCCCTTCTAGCATCACATGTCGCTCTCCTTCATCAGAAGAAGCAAGTAGCTTTTTCGTATAATCTTTATCTGATGCTTCTGGGAGGTCGCGTTCTGGATACATCACTTTCAACAAATATGGCGATACAAATGAACTTGCTCCGGAAATCAATACTAGAATTAACGCACAGATAATCAGGAATAATTCTTGTTTGGTTACTATGACTATGCTTAATGTAATAATGGAAAAAATTATACTGATATTCCCCACTAATGAAACATCATTAAACTTTTTATATTGCCATTTATCACGATCATCTTCCTCTTCTCCTTCTAGAGGACTTGATGCCTTTCGTTTGATTTGCAGCATCCCTACGAGAGATAACACTAATAAAATCAGGGAAATTGCCCCCAGAATCCATATCAATTCATATGCGATATCAAACATGGTTACTTCAAATTCTAAAGCTAAAAATGCATATATCATGAAAAATCCAAAAACCGCTCCAATAAAAAATTTCGCAAAACTTTTCATACTAATTCTTCCTCCTTAAATATAAAAATCTGATCAATCGGTTCATTAAAAATACGTGACAATTTCATGGCTATGAGGAGAGAGGGCATTAATTCCTCACGTTCAATCAAACTAATCGTTTGGCGCGAAACTTTTGTTCGTTTAGCCAGCTCAGTCTGATTCAATCCATCTCTTGCACGTAATTCTTTCAGTCTTGTCTTCAATCTTGTCACCTCGCATGTTTTTCTATCTTATTCACAGTTACATGAACGAGAAATCCTATACATATTCCCATTGTAAAGGATCCTTATTATTTTGACAACTATTTTTGTCATTATGAACACTTTTGTTGTCAAAAGGTCGTAAAACATAAGCACCCCAAAAAGACTCGCGCATCATTTTAAGATGATCCAGTCTTTTGGGGTGCTTCAATATTATGATTCATTCGTGATACTGGAAAGTTCCATGTGGTTTCTATTTATCAGTCACTTTTGAGTATTTACAAGTCACTTTCAAATACTTATCAGTCACTTTTAATCATTTATCAGTCACTTTTAAATGCTACTTCATTAAACAGAGTTTGCGCCTTGTCCGCCATCAATTCTGTAATATGCTCCAGAAACAAAGACATATCCAAGGAAGAGAATACAACTAATCCACCAAAATAGTTATACTTGCATCTTTTAACTTACTTGAGCTAGCATGTAGCGTTATCTTTCCTTGATCAACTCCTGCTCTAACAAATGCTAGCAGCTTACCATGATATACCTTTCTGCTAGATTCATAATACGGTTGTAAATCTTGAATATTACCGTTTTCCATTCCGATAAGTTCACCAGGTCCTTCTATCGATAAGTGGATTTCATTATCGGCAAGATAGACAGGGTTACCATCGGAATCAGTGATTTGCATTTCAATATGAGCTATATCTTGCCCATCAGCCTTTAGATGATGACTATCTGTAACCATATCAATATAGTAAGGTGTGGATGGTGTCATTAATTGACAGTTATGTTCATTTCCTGATTCATCTTTTGCGATAACCTTTAATAACCCGCTTTCAAATGATACATCCCAGGATAAATAACTATCTTTTTCTCCTTTTCGCTTCACACCTAATGATTGCTCATTTAAGAATAATTCCGCTTCTTCACAATTGGTATAGCAAAACACTTCCAGTTTTTCATTCTCTTGCCATTCCCAATGTGGATCGCCTTTCCATCTAGAATGATGATCCCTTTCGTCTTTGGGTTTAGCTGCTAAATATACCATTGGCTTATCGCTCCAAAGACTCTTGCGATAGTAAAAACTAGATTTCTTATTTCCTGCCAAGTCTAAAAATCCAGCTGGGGAGGCTCTGACAGGCCAACCTTTAGCTTCACCTAGGTAGTCAATACCAGTCCAAATAAATTGTCCACTTATTTCATCATTATCTCTAACAATCAACCAATCTTCCAATCCAGGACTATTTTCGCTACCATAAATCACATGGTTCGGATATTTAATGATGTCTTCTTTGTATAAGTGCTCTTTATAGTTATACCCTACTACATCGAGAGATTGCGCATAACCGGTTAAGTTAGACAATTCCGGATAGGCTAACGCAGAAGTAACTGGTCTTGTCGTATCACACTCTTTTACATAGTGAACTAACTGCTTGGAAATAGTCGCTAACCGCTCAGCATTCGGTTTATCAGGATCATAGATTCTTTCTTGCTTTGGTTTATTTGCGTCATTATTCCCTGTCATTGACTGAAAGGAAGGGTGACAATATGGATCATTGGGATAATCTATTTCATTACCAATACTCCACATGATAATGGATGGATGATTTCTGTCTCTTAAAACCATCTCTTTTAAATCCATCTCTCCCCATTGTGGAAAATCTTCATAATATCCATAATGCTCAGGGGGATATACATTATGTCCAACTGTCCATTTATTTTTCACACCTTCCCATTCATCAAAAGCCTCATCCATTACTAAAAAGCCGATTTCATCACATAGATCTAATAAGTGAGGCGCAGGTGGATTATGTGCCGTTCGTATGGCATTACATCCCATCTCTTTTAAAGCCTTTAATCTTCGGACCCATACTTTTTTTGGTACCGCTGCTCCCAAGCCACCAGCATCATGATGAATACATACACCTTTTATCTTCATATTCTCCTGATTTAGAAAAAAACCTTTCTTTGCATCAAAGGCAATAGAACGGATACCTGTTGTCGTAATCACTTCATCTTTCACTTCTTCATTTACTACAATCTCTGTTACTAATTGGTATAATTGAGGATGATCGGGAGACCATAAAGCTGGATTTTCCAACTTTATCTGTTGTTCTACTTTTCCTGTAGAAAACGAATCGACCTTGATAGATTCTTGCGCTTTACCAACCTTTTCCCCTTCCTTGTTGACCAATGTCTGCTGAACAATCACTGTTTCAGCAGTAGTTTGTTCATTCACTACCTGTGTATCAGCTTGCACAATTGCTTCTGTGTTAGAAAATTGTGGTGTGGTGACAAATACACCGTATTGATCAACGTGAACAGGATCAGTAATCGTTACATATACATCACGATATATACCAGAGCCAGTAAACCAACGAGAGTCTGCAACTTCTTTATGATTAACTTTTACTGAGATTACATTAACATCATCCGCTTTCACAAATTCTGTGATGTCGTATGTAAACGTACTATAACCGAACGGCCTTTTTCCTAAATAGTTACTGTTGCACCATACCTGTGAATGATTATAAATCCCTTCAAACGTAATGAACACTTTCTTATTGTCCGCATTAGCTGGTAGCTTGAATGCTTTTCGATACCAGCCAACACCTCCCACTACATAACCTGTACCACTAGAATATTGTTGAGAGAAAGGCTCCTCGACGGACCAATCATGTGGCAGGCTGATATTGCGCCACTTAGAATCATCAAATCCTTTATACCATGCTTTCGGCTCATTACCTCGATAAAATCTCCAGTCTAAATTCAAATTTTGCTGTAATCTACTATTATTCATGCAGCACACTCCTTCTGATTTAGTATTCCTTTTATGCTATGCAGCTGATGTTAAGTTTCGATTCCTTTCTTCTGTCTTTTTAAAAGCTACATAAGCAAACCGCATCACTACTAAACTCATCACACTACCAGAGAAAAATAATAAAATAATAGGAAAAGATGCTGTTAAATACCATACAACAAAGCCTACAAATAAAATGTAAATCGTTCTTAACGGATAGGAGGCACCGATAATAAAGGCATATTTAAAGCACTCCATCAACTTAATGTCATAATGGACATAGACAGGAAAAACAAAGAACAACATCATCAAATAGTAGAAACTAACCGTTACAAGTAAAAGCAGCATCACCATATATTGCATCCCTTCCATATTTCGAACCAGCAGGTAATCACCATATAGCACTAGACCACCTACTGAACTTATATAGCCTAAGAGATTCGCTTTCAAAAAACTGCCTTTGTAAGCATGGATAAAAGTCTTCATTACTGAAACATCGGTATTTCCTTTCATCCATTTTCTTACTACCGTATACATGGCTACTGTTGCAGGAAACAAACCTAAGAATCCTAAGCCAAGGATAGAAAAACAAATCCATAACAAATTAACTAAGCTCAACTTCATGATCCAATCTGAAACTTTATAAATAAATGAAGAGGTATAAGTTGGCATTTTATTCAACCCTTCCTATCTAGCTTTTAACTGCCCCGGCAACACCTTCAATAAAGTATCTTTGCATGATAATAAAGATAATCATAACTGGTAACAAGGATATCGTCGCACCTGCCGCCATACCCGAAAAGTCTACTGCATAGGTTTGAACGAAATTTTCCATTCCGACCGCTAATGTTCTTAGTTCCGGTTTACTAATCGTTAAGACTAGTGGTACTAGGAACGAACTCCAGGTCCAAATAAATTGCATGATGGCCGTAGTTGCAACAATAGGCATGCTTAAAGGGAGCATTACTTTTGTGAAAATCGTTAAAACGCCAGCTCCATCGATTTCTGCTGCTTCTTCAATTGATTTTGGTAAATTCGCAAAAAAGGAAGCAAACATTAAGATAAATAACACATGGGCCCCTGATGACTCCGCTACAATAATCCCTAATATGGAGTTATCCAATCCCATTGCATTGACTAACTTAAATAATGGGATAATCGTATATCCTTTGGGAATAAACATAATTGCCACGACGCAGATCATAATCGTTTTCTTTCCAGGAAAATCAATTCTACCTAAGGCATAGCCTGTTAAGGAGGAAAGCACGATAACAATAATTACGGTAGAAACAGTAAATATAACGGTGTTCCAAAAATACCCAGAGAAATTAGCTGTGATCCATGCCTCTGAATAGTTTTGCCACTGAAAGTCTTCTGGTATTAACTTCGTACCACTTGTTAAAAACTCTTTATTGGTTTTTAAAGAAGAAAACACCATCCAAACGAAAGGATAGATCCACACAATTCCGAACAGAAGTAAAAAAACGTGTATCATAACCCTAGCTGATTTGGTAGTAATCATAGTGCTTTCACACCACCTTTTTTCTTTTTATTTCCTTTCAGTTTAATGATTTGTTTACCAAAGGAAGCTGCACCAAAAACCATACTAATAGCAAAGGTAAACAATCCTAGTAATACGCCTGCTGCAGAAGCATATCCCATTCTGACTTGCCCTCCACCTAATTGGCTCGAAAAAGCGTAATTATAGATAAACAAATCCATCGTTTCCGTCGCAAAGTTAGGACCACCATTAGTAAGCGTCTTCACCAAATCAAACGCATTAATCCCACTTACTAAAGAAAGCAAGATAATAACTGCAGCTATTGGTTTCAAAAGTGGTAATGTGACATGTCTTAATGTCGCCCAAAAACCTGCTCCATCAAGTTGAGCAGACTCATACAGTTCATTTGGTATGGATTGTAAACCGGCTAACCAATATACCATATTGATCCCTAACCCTTTCCAAGAACCAATCACAATTAAAATAATAACGGCAAGAACCGGATCAGTTAACCATGGAATCGGCTTATCGATGATATTAAAGTCAACAAGTAACTGATTAAAGAAACCATTGATACCAAATATGCTTCCCATGATGATCCCTACAATGGCAGTAGTGGTAACAACAGGTAAGAAATAGATAGCGCGGTAAAAGCCTTTGCTTTTTAACTTTTGGTCATTTAATATAATCGCTAAAATTAATGCACCACCTACACCTAGTAACGTTGTACCTAAAATATAATAAATCGATACTAACGCAGAGTTCCAAAACCTTCCTGAAGTCAATAATTGCTGGTAGTTCGCTAACCCAATAAAATCATTTAACGGACCAATGCCACTCCATTCATAGAAGGAATAAACATAACTCATCACTATGGGATAAGCAGAAAAGATAAAGAAGACAATGATTTGTGGAGCAAGAAAGATATAAGCCCAAATTGTTTTTCGTTTCTGAAGCGTTTTTAAATTTGATGTATCTTTGCTAGTCGATTTCTGACTTAATTCCATATTGTTTGCCAACTTCCATCACCCTTTCATATTTTAGTTAGGAAAAGGATACATTACTATAGTCTCGCTCGCACCAGACTATAGTAATGTCAACTGCCTACCTTAATTCATCATACTTATCTACTGTATATGGCTCGAACGGCTCCCAGTTTGGATAAATATAATCATCTTGAGAAACTTCAGGAAATTCATCTAATGTTTCCATAAAGGCATCCTTCATATCTTGATCAATTTGCTCTATTTCGCTATCAATATCATCTATATTCCCTGTGATATAACCGACAACTGCATCACCAATCCCACCAACTTCGAGTTTATTTCGATATGCACGGTTGAATTCTACAATCTCTGGATTTAATTCTGCCGGTTTTGGAACTGGAATGGCTAATTGACTTTCTAATTCAAGGATATCGTTATATTGTTCAAAAGGTGGCTCTCCCCCAACATCTTCTTTGGCAGGTAAACCAGCACCCGTATTGACATAAACAGTCTCATGGAGATGCTCTAATGCGTATTCTAAGAAAATCTTAACTTCTTCCCAATGCTCTGTATCATTACTAACTCTGATACTTGTAGCTTCAGAACCAGCATGATAGTAATAAGGATTTCCATCTTTCGTTGGTAGAGGTGCTACACCCCAATTTTCAAATTCGCTTTCCACAACTAATTGTCTGCCAACCCAGTCACCACTCCACAAAAATGCACTTTGTCCAACAGAAAATAAAGCTTCTGCTTCACCTAATCCGATCTCAACACTTTCTGGTGACATTAACCCTTCGTCTAATAACTCTTTAATAAATTTAGCGCTTTCAATTTTACCGTCTGTATAAACTTGAGGTACTCCCTCTTTATAGTTCTCTTGCCAAGGTACTTCAGGCGTAATAGCAGTACCCATCATAGAAACTAATTGTTCATTCGCCCATCCTGGATTATTCCAAACAATCGGATAAACACTTCCGTTCGATTCATCCACAATCGTTTGACCTAACGCTTTGAACTCTTCCCATGATGTAGGAATATCATCCTCCGTTAACCCTAACATGTCAAAAACGTCTTTATTATAGTACATAATCATTGCCTTACTTTGTGGTGCTGCTAAAGGGAACCCATAAACAGATCCATCTGCTGTTGTACCATTTTCATACCATGTTCCATCTTGGAATTGCCCTTTTACATCTTCCGTAAATATTTCATCTAGATTTTTGACAGCATCGACTTCCATTAATTCTGATAAATCTACGATATTGGTCCACATATCAGGCAAGCTGCCCTCGGAAAGTGCGGTTCTTAGTTGTGTCTCAGGTTCCGGTGTGTCTTGTGTTTCTATTCTTATCCCAGGATGCTCCGCCTCAAAATCTTCGATTAATTGAGCAAATCCTCCCCTTAATTCCGAATATCTATTCCAAAGTGAAAGAGTAACTACATCTTCATCTCCATTGTCAGAATCAACACTCTCATCATCACTACAAGCTCCTAAAATGAACACAACAGCCAGCATCAGAATGAATAAAAAACTAAATTTTTTCACCATTACACTCCCCTTTTTTCTTATCATAATTTAGTTGCGCGATAGCATGTATGTAGCTATACACCACCTCCTTTATCATCATCCCTAACAAGCATTAGTAAGCGCTATCATTTCAAAAATTAATACTAGCTAGGATGAGCATCTGTTATTTAGCTATAGTAACTAGTTAGTAACCGGTTACTTTAATGATCTAAATGATAGCAACCGGTTACTATTCCAGGTTAAAAATAAGTAATGATGGTAACCGGTTACTAACTAGTTAAAAAAATAAAATACTATCACTAAATCGTTGATTCTCTTATAACTAAATGAGGGTCAATGAAAAGATTTTCCGCTTTAACATCAGTAGTTTTCGATTTTATTAACATATCTACTGCTTTTTCTCCCAATTCTTTATAAGGGTGACTGACAGAGGTAATTTCAGGTATGGAATTCTGAGTTAATTCACTATCATCGAATCCTACAAAAGAGAAGTTATTCATTTTCTTTTGATGACACAGCTTTAATGCCCCGATAACAACTAGGTCATTAATACCTATGATCGCTGTTGGTAAATTATGTTTGTTTACCTTTAACATCTCCTCCATTGCTTCTTTACCACGTTTGACATCATATCCACTATAAATTTGCCAACTGTTCACAGCAGCTAATTTGTGTTTCTCTAAGCTTTTTCTAAAAGCTTCTACTTTAATATCTGTAGTGGTAATACCTGTCATCCCACCGATCAAGCCAATCTTTGTATGGCCTTGTTTGACTAGGTGGTCGATAATTAATTCTATTCCCTTAGCCTCATTCGTAGAAATACTCGGACATTCAAGTGTTTCCATTCTGCCATTAACAAGTATGACTGGAATTTTTTCGATGACATACTTTAATTCGTTGATTTCTGACACTTCAGGGTAGGTCTTATTTATTCTTCCACCCATAAAAATAATGCCTTCAACTTGTCGTTCAGATAATACTCTTAAATGCTTTGATTCCAATTCACTACTATTCATGGAGTTACATAAAATTAATGTATATCCCTTAGTAAGTGCGTATTTTTCAGCTTCGATGAATACTTGAGCAAAGAAAGGATTAGTGATATCTGGAAGAATAACTCCTATCATCTTGGATTCTTTCTTTGTCAGACTTCTTGCAACCGCATTTGGTTGATAATCATATTTTTCAATCAGATCGAAGACCTTTTTCTTCGTTTTCTCACTTACAGGATAATTCCCTGCAATTACTCTAGAAACAGTAGCAGATGAGACGTTTGCTTCCCTTGCTATATCGTATATAGTTATTGATTTTTGTTTCATTGTATGCTCTTCCTTCTTCGGATGTAACCGGTTTCTATACAATGTACACTACACTATAAGTATTGTCAATTCAATTTTCGTAATTTTCCAAAAATAGATCGATAGTATTATTTCTCACTTGATATTGACTTACAGTTCCTATCTAATTAGCTATTCTTATTAGGATTTGCCCTTCACATTCATTGAAGATGAGGGTTTTTTCGCCTATGAATGAACAATGCGTATACAACGAGCGAAACTCATTATATCCCCACTCTTTTTCTCCAATTTCAAAGTAATTTTCCCTATCGATATCGATTAATCTTTATTTTATCTTTACATTCTTTTGTTACTATTTATTTGTTAGAATTAAAATACTTAAAATACTTAAAATACGGATAAAACACAAATCATCTATAGGAGACATTTCGAATGAAAAAAACGGTTTTAATAGTAGAAGATGAACATATTTTACGGGAAATAAGTAAAGATTATTTCTTAGATGCTGGTTGTGATGTTTTGGAAGCAAGAGATGGTACGGAAGCAATAGATTTATTTGAGAATTTTACCATTGACCTAATTATTTTAGACATTATGATGCCCAAGTTAGATGGATGGTCAGTCTGTAAGAGAATCCGTGAAAAGTCTGTTGTCCCTATCATTATTTTGACAGCACGATCAGATGAAGAAGATACATTATTAGGTTTTGAATTAGGCGCAGATGACTATGTTACAAAACCTTATAGTCCACGTGTATTATTGGCAAGGGCAAAACGTTTACTGACATCTCATTCCCCCAATCCAAACAAAAAGGACCATCTTCTGACTAGTCAACATATTGAAGTGAACCTTCAATCTCATTCAGTAAAAGTGGATGGAAAACACATAGCATTAACACATACTGAGTTTGAAATATTAACGTATTTAATGATGAATAAAAATATTGTTATAACTAGGGAACAATTAATCAATCAAGTATGGGGGTATGAGTATGCCGGAGATGATCGAACCATTAATACACATATGCGGAATTTAAGAAATAAACTTGGGACAAGTGCAAAGCAAATTAAAACAATGGTTCGAGCTGGCTATAAATTTGAGGAGAAATCATGAAAAACCGGATAGTAATGAAGTTATTCCTTTTAACAACTGGATTATGTTTGTTTATTATACTAGCTATATTTGTCGGGCAAACTTTATTTTTTGAACGATTTTATGCCGAGAAAAAAGTCGATCAGTTAACCGAAGCTATGGCAGCTTTTCGTCAAGAATATCTAAACATTGATGAGGAGGATAGGTTACGACAATTAGAACAAGACTTTTACCAAGAGCATAATGCTTGGATTGTCGTGTTAGATGAAAATGGCAACATAAAAGGAACAGAAGACTATTTTATTGAACTAGAAAAGACATTTATATTCGCAAATACAAGTACAAGAAAGATCGAAAGAAAGTATGTTGAAAATGAACCAATCAAAATTCCTATATATTATTTAATCAATCAAGAAGAGCTTATAAATCAAGAGAATACCCTTAACAAATATCCAACTGTTGAAGTTCAAGGGATAAAGAAAGACAATACCATTTATCCGTATCAATTGTTTTGGAGATCTGATGATAATTTTGGTAGTGTAATTGATAGATGGGAATCGATTCAGGAGGCACGGCCTCAGGATACGATTGACGGTGTGTTGGATAGACAAGGATCCTATTCCTATACACTATGGGAGAATAAGCTACTTTTGCAAGAAGCCGAAGAGTTTGACGATACTTCTCTTGCGATATTTGGTCACGTCAAAGATATTCATATACCAGATGTAACTCATAATATATTTACCAACCCCATATTTCTCGACAAATTAAAGGAGTTCCAGGTTGACCTGCTGCTAAATAAGAATGTGGATACAGAAATACAAGATTTTGAGCAAGATAGTATTCAATATAAGCTACTCGTTAATGCAACAAAAAATAGCAATGGAGAAACAATTTATTTCTTTACGATGGCTTCCTTACAACCAGTGAATGAAGCCGTACAAATGATTAAAGAATATTATATATATATTGTTCTATTTGTTGTAGCGTTAGTTTTGTTAGCTGCTTTTTATTATTCAAAAGGAATCGCAAGACCTTTATTACGTATAAATGATGCTACGAAAAGAATGACAAATTTGGACTTTCCTGAGAAAATTCCTGTTCAATCCAAAGATGAGATTGGCGAATTAGCAAACAATATTAATTTTCTTTCTACCACATTGCAGTCGTATATCGATCAACTGCAACAGGATGTCGAGAAGGAACGGCAACTAGAACAAACACGGAAAGATTTCATTGCAGGGGTATCCCATGAGCTGAAAACTCCGCTAAGTATTATGAAAAGCTGTATGGCGATTCTTCAAGACGGGGTTGCAGTTGAAAAGAAAGATCATTATTTTAGTGCGATGGAAAATGAGGTAAACCGCATGGATCGGTTGATTGCGGATATGCTAGAACTGGCTAAATATGAATCAGGGACATATAAAATCGAAATGGAATCCTTTTTCATTGATGAATTAATTCGTTCGGTTTACAATCAACTGTCATTAAAAGTAATCGATCAAGAAATAGATGTGAATCTAAATCTTCAATCGATTGAAGTAATCGCTAACCATGATCGAATGGAACAAGTTATTACTAATTTTCTTTCTAATGCGATTCAGCATACACCAGACAAAGGGAAAATAGTCGTTTCTACGATCAGTGAGAAAGATAAGGTAAAGATTACTATAGAAAACGGAGGAATTCATATTGATGAGGAACAGCTAGATAAAATTTGGGATCGTTTTTATCAAGGAGAAAAAACTCAACGCTCAAAACAGGGTACAGGTTTAGGACTTGCTATTTCTAAAAATATTTTAAAGCTTCATGATGTTCCATTCGGAGTATTTAATACTGAAATAGGAGTATGTTTTTACTTTTATTTAAATAAAGTGTGACATTAGCTTGATTAAACCATTCGTTTAATACCTCATACGGTATTAAACGAATGGTTTTTTTATGCAATTCAATCTTTAGCTTATATACACTTTATCTTTATCTGATCTTTATTTCCCTATACTAATCTATTAATTGAAGATAACAACATAGAATTGAGGTTTTCATATGAAGAAGATTAGTATAATTATCTACTTCGTCTTTCTTCTCACTATTTCTGCCTGTCAAAGTGAACAGACTACGTATCAAATGAACTCACCAGAAAAGGAGATTGAACTAAATAATGTAAAGTCATTCAACGAGAATTCTAATAATGAAGATGCATCATCAGAGGGTGATCAGCCCCGAGATACAGGAAAAGTTGTTTATCTAACTTTTGATGATGGACCCACTTCAGCAACAAAAAATATTTTAGATACGCTCAAGCAATTTAATGCTAAAGCGACATTTTTTATGTTAGAGCCTGCAATGAGAGAGTTTCCAGATATGGTAAGAAAAATGGTAGAAGACGGTCATGCCGTGGGAATGCATGGGGTTACCCATGACAAAGATCAGTTTTATGCTTCTGAGCAAACTGCTCTTGAAGAAATGATCAAATCTAAGGAAACCCTTCAAGACATTACTGGCGTTGATTCCAAGTTGATACGAACACCATATGGCAGTATTCCTTATCTAACCGAATCTTATCGAGAGGCTTTGACTAGTAAAGGGTTTCAATTATGGGATTGGAATGTTGACAGTAGTGATTGGTCATTATCAAGTGACCAATATGTAGATTCTGTTGTAAATCAAATCGAAAACTTAGCTAGTGCAGGGGTTACATCTATTGTTCTGATGCATGATCAAACAGAGACTGCCAATCACCTGTCCAACCTATTAACTTATTTATCTGAAAACGGGTTTCAAACAAAGAAAATCGATGATAACACCGAACCATATAACTTTAACTGTTATGACCGTTGTCATTCACTGAACTCAAATTAACTTAAAATGCATTGAAGGAGAGAATATTATATGAAAAAATGGATGCGACTTCTACTATTATTATTATTTATTGGTTTATTGTATTTTACCCTAACCGACAAACTAGAACCTGATACATCCAATCAGACAGATAGTACTTACACTTCCTCAAAAGAAGAAAAATATAAGGTTGTCATTGACCCAGGACATGGCGGTGAAGACCCTGGCGCTATCGGTGCTAGTGGTTCATACGAAAAAGATTTTACATTAAGTCTAGCTAAAAAGATCTCCATTTTATTAGAAGATGAACCAAAACTTGAGTTGCACATGACGAGAGAAGAAGATGTTTTTCTATCAGCAGAAACTCGAGAAAGGCCTAAATTTGCCAATGAGCTAGATGCCGATTTATATATATCATTACATGCTAATACATTTACGGACCCATCTGTTTCTGGTACAGAATCTTTCTATTATCATAAAAATTCAAAACGATTGGCGAATATTATACACAGACATGTTTCTGAAACGACAGGTTTTCGAAATCGTGGTGTGAAGAAAGAAAATTATTTCGTGTTAAAGGATACTACTATGCCGGCAGTTTTACTTGAAATCGGCTATATAACCAATCCAGAAGAAGAACAAACAATGCTAACAGACGATTTCCAACAATCTTTAGCAGAAGCTATTAAGAACGGAATTAATGAATACTTGAAATAAAGTTGAAAATCATATATTGGAGTGATAAGATGAAGGTCACCTTTAATTATTCTATAACAGAAACGCAGAGATGGTTGTTGTATTTCGTTAAATTAAGTTCTATAATTCTCTTAATACGACCTACCAGATTATAAGCGATCATTGACAAGCAATTCATTTAAAGATATCACCAAAAACTAAGAAAAGAAGCAGACGGAATCTATCAATCGTCTGCTTTTTATACTATTAATATTTAATGAAAACTTAAACACATTTCAAGACTACGTAATTATGGATTTTAAGAGAATTTCCAATGCTCTGCGAAACTCTAGTTAAAAAGAATAGCCAAGAAGATCTTGCTATTCTTTTTAATTTTTCGATGAAAATATGTGAGAAAAGAATGTCATTAAGGTCGATTTGTTTGAGAACGATAGCATATTTTTTCTAAAATGAGAAATATACCAATTAATAATGAATCGGGGTTTTAGTTGTGAAACATTACGCAGCTTTATTGACACTAAGTCTTATATGGGGAATGTCCTTTTTATTTATAAAACTACTACTCCCGTACACAGGACCGTGGGGAATTGTATTTCTACGTTGTTTTTTTGGCGTAATACCTTTATACATCATTTTACTATGGAAAAAAAGGACAGAAATTACGAAAAAGCTGCCATGGAAATCACTCATCTTCGTAGGTCTCTTAAACGTTAGCATTCCGTGGGCATTAATTGGATGGAGCGAAGAGAAAATTTCGAGTAGTACAGCCGCAATTCTTAATGCCACAACACCGATTATGACAAGCTTTATTGGATTTTTGTTTTTTTTCATATTGTTGTCTAAAAAACAATGGCTTGGTATTCTTATTGGATTCGCTGGGGTTTTGACTTTGCTTGAATTTAATATTATTGGACTATTTGGTAATGATTTTATTGGCATTGGCACAATGATTATGGCTACCATTTGCTATGGAGTTGCCTCCCAGCATGCAAAAAAACACTTAAATCAAGTTTCAATACTTGTGGTCGCAATAGCTACATTAACAATTGGTACAATTTCTGGTTTGATTGGGATGGTGATGACCTCCTCTTTTCCATCTGGCATATTTTCATCTTTTACGCCTATTATTGCAATTATCGGTCTCGGTATTTTTGGATCAGGCATCTCAAATTTATTATTTTTCTACATGGTTAAAGAAAAAAGTGCAGAGTTCGCCACATCTGTATATTACCTTATCCCATTAACAGCAATGCTCTGGGGCTATTGGATTCTAAATGAAACCTTATCGGCCAATTTATTTTTGGGATTATTATTCATTTTAGTGGGCGTTTACTTATCTGGAAAGGTGAAGGGGAAGACTTAAGTAGAGTGAACCAGCCATTGAAATATGAATTAAATTTCAAGAAAGGAGTAACTGGGAATGGAGCATAATGAAGTAAACATGATCCTCCAAGCTATTAGGGAATTGTCCGAGAAAGTTGATACAAATCATACCGAATTAACGAAGCGTATGGACAGAATGGAAGATAAAATGGACTTTATTCAACATAAATCATTGGACATGATGAAGAAATTTTCTAACTATATATTCCTTTATTTTAGATATACATTAAGAAAATCTAATGAACTCCTTTCTGTTCACGTATCATCTTAATACGCCCACTGCATTTGTTGATTTGCTATAATAATAGCCTTGCACCAAATAGCCACCAAGATGAATGAATAGAGAGAACTATAAAAACATATAATTCACTTACACTTAAATGATCACCAGGAAAAAAAAGCGAAGCTAAATGCTACCGCTTTTTTTCTTCCCAGATAAACTTATTATTGTTATCTATCATTTCGCCAATTGTCGGAATGATTATATCTGCCATTCCTTGTAGATCTTTTTGGTTACTAGCACCTGATAAGACTCCTATTGCTAACCCAGCCGATGCATTCTTTGCTAATGCTAGATCTACTGGAGTATCACCCACCACCGCTACTTGTGATGGACGTAATTGATACAGTTCACAAAAATGATCAATGATTTTTGGATCAGGTTTCTGTACTGGAAACCGATCAGATGTCACTAATAATTCAAATGAATGTGAAAGATGCAATGCATCTAGACAAAGGTTAGTCGTTGTATAATCATCAGCAGTTGCGATTCCAATAATGATATTCCTTGCCTTCATTCGATCCAATAGTTGAGGTAATTGATCAGTTGTTGGTTGAACTTCATGGATATATTTTTGTGTCTGCTGGTTAATATAATTCGATACCCAGGAATAAACAACTTTTGGTGTCTCCATTGGCAGATATAACTGAATGACTTGATTTAATGCATGTGTGATATCTTTTGTCGTCCCTCCAGCCAATATACCTGTGGCTTCTACCTGTCCACCATTAAAACCGATCGCCTTTGAAAAATGTCCATATAGTTCTTCACTATCTGTATATCGATTACTTATGTGTAAAAGTAGTTCATGTATCGACTTATTCCATATGTTATGAAATTTCATTAATGTACCATCTTTATCAAAAATGATTGCTTTGATGTCATCCAAAGATTATTTCCCTGCCTTTTGTAATAATTCTCCCCAATTGCTTAGGTTTTGCTCTTTCGTTCCTTTAAATATTGGGTTCGTAAATGCTAATAACTCTCCATCTTCTTTGCGAATTTCAGCTCGTACATAACTATATGAAGAGTCTAAATGAAATGTTTCCTCTATGATGCAGTTATCTGCCATTTGCTTAGATTCCACTACTTCTCCATTAACAATCCAATTCACTTTGGAACGTTCAGTGACATTGCGACAAATAATTTTGTAGTGAAGCTGCGTACCCGTACAAGTACTTCCTAATTTTACTGGTCCATTCTCATCCTCAATCTCGATATCTAATTCAGGACCTCTAGATACATAGATCTCACCTCTACCTAAAGCCTCTAATACGGATTCCGCAGTTAATTGCTCTACATACACATATGTTGCCGGATCGCCAATTAGCGATGGAGCACCGCCTTCTTGGTAACTTTCCGTTGGAAGCATATGAGAATCTGAACCACCAATGCCATAGATATGATAACCATCGAGAAGTAATTCGTCCCATAATGTCAATGCATCCTCGGTTGCTTGTGCATTATCTTGATAGGTTGGGTCATTCCATATTTCCACAACGTCGATTTCTGTTAGTTCCGTTTTCTGGAATTGCCAATCCCATGGTTTTAGCATCGGATGATTAATCGATCTAACGCCTTGCGCATCTTTCGTTTCACGCAATAACCGATTCATTCCTTCTTCACTTTCCATGCCACCATCACTGCATGTTGGTCTCCAATCTAACCACCTGTTAATACCTAATGCATTGTAATGACCTTTCGTTGCGGTAATTTCAACTCCTGGAATGACTAGTACATCGTCTTGAACCCAATTAGTTGGGACTACGTTATGATCTGTAGCAACAAAGAAATCGAGATTTTGTAATTTTGCTTGATTCATACCTTGAAGTGGTGTTAATTTACCATCAGAGATTGTCGTATGTGTGTGGAAATCACCTTTATACCACCCTGCCTCTTTGTTAACAACTTTTTGATAATGGTAGTTATTTAAACGAAAGAACGAATCCTTCTGATTGATGGCTTTTACCCAACCATGTTTATGCTCAGAATGAACCACATGTTGACCTAACTCCACTTCTACTTGCAATGAGTATTGATCTACACTAGAAAAAATCTCTATTTCCCATTGCCCTATTGTCATTTCACCCGGTACTATACTATACGAGCATTCACTACCATCTGGAGAGAGAAACAGTTCAATGTTTTCTTCATTTACTTTTAAATATTGTCCTCTTAAATGATTATGAGGGTCCCATACAAGTAGCATCATCCAATTTGGCACAGAAAAGGATAAGTTCAATCGAAGTGTAGCACCCCTTTCATTAACAAAAAACGAGTGCTTTACATAGTTTGTATTTACTTCCACTCGATTTCCCTGACTAATTTGATTTGACATGCAGTGTCCTCCTTTAATTATCCAATACTTCATCAAGTGCTTGTTGCGCTTCTTCTTTAGCATCTTTTAGTGCTTCTTCTGCCGGAACATTCTCAATTTCCACAAGATCGACTGCTTTACTAATAGCATCTGTTATGTTCCCACCAGTTTGATCAACAAAAGCATGGGACGTTGTTTTTTCTGCCTGCTCTAAAGGTACTAGAATTTGAGGATTCTCCTCTGAAAATTCTTTATATGTGTCTACTTCTCTAGCAGATTTACGAACGGCAATATATCCAGTATTCATCGACCAATCCGCTGTCACTTCTGAGCTTGTAAAGTAAGATAGAAAGTCAAATGCTGCTTTTTGTTCCTCTTCAGAGGCGAGCTCCGTAATCGAACCTAATAACGCATCTGCTACTGGAGCTGGATCATGACCTTCCCAGCCAGGCTGCATATGCGCAGAAACAATCGCGAAGTCTAAGTCACCTTGATCACCGCTTGAGCCAGTGTAACCAGCAGCACGATTTTGAAGAACATCATCGATGGTTTTATACCAATATTCCCATCCTTGTCCGCCATGTTGAATAGCCATTACTTCGTCCTCATGAATCGCTTCTCTAAAAAACTCCCAAGTATCAATCCATTCTTTACTGTCGATCATTACTTCTGTTCCCTCTTCATTAAGGATGGTGCCGCCACGGCTTAACGAAGCATCTATTAGATTTCCAGCTCCCCACATCGGCATCCATCCATAGATATCCTTTTCTTGTTTAATCGTTTCGGCTGCCTCAAGTAATGTTTCCCAGTTATTCAAAGCATCTAGCGAAATACCTAGTTCACTGAAGACATCATCACGGTAATACAATACTTGTGTTGTCCCATATAATGGGAGTGCATATTGTGAGCCACCCACTTGACCTTGACTATAAAAAGACTCGACATAATCAGTTTCATTAAATTCCGTTGCTTGTGCGATAAAATCATCCATTGGCGCTAAGGCTTCTTTTTGTGCTAATGCATTCATTGTGTCTACACCTAACAGTACTGCTGCAGGAACCTCTTGCGCAGCAATTGCAGCCTGTAATTTTTGATAGGTTTCTGTATAGTCTCCCTGTGCAACACCGTTTACGATAACTTCATCTTGACTATTATTATACTCGTCGATAATCCGTTCCATATTGTCACCCAAATTACCTCCAAGTCCATACCAAAACTCTATCTCCGTCACTTCCTGATTTTCTTCTTCTGCATTTGCCTCTTGTTGATCATTGGAACAACCAGCTACTACTAATAAAAGAACCAATCCCCACAGCACGATTTTTAATTGATGTTGTACTTGATTTATCATTCTATTTTCCTCCTTTGTATTATCCTTTAACACCTTGATCACTAATTCCTGAAATAAACCACTTTTGGGCAAACAAGAAAAGAAGCAGTAATGGTAAAATAACAAATGTACTTGCTGCCATTATGAGCGGCCATTGCATTCCATACCCACCCTCTTGCATGAAAAATTGTTGAATACCTTGCGTAATCAGCATTTTATCCTCACTTTTTATAATCAGTGATGGCCATAAGTAATTGTTGTAGTTCTGCACAAACGTTATCAATCCGAATGCGACAAAAGATGGTAATGTCAATGGGAAGAAAATTCGCCATAAGATTCGCCAATGATTGGCCCCATCAATTTTCGCAGCATCTACTACATCTTTTGGTACTTGTAAAAATCCTTGACGCAAGAGAAAGATTCCAAAAACACTAACAGCATTGGAAATAATAATTCCTTCATAACTATCAAGTAGGTGAAAATCCGCCAAGATTACATAACTTGGCACATAGGTGGCTGCTACCGGCAACATGTAGGATGCTAGAATTAACCCGAACAGGATATTTCTACCCTTAAAACGAAACTGAGTAAAAGCATAAGCAATCATCGCAGAGTTAATTAGTTGTATTAATACAATGGCAACCGCCGTTACTACACTATTTAATATGTATTGTCCAAATGGTGCCATGTTCCATGCTTCCACGAAATTTCCCCATTGCGGTTCACTTGGCCACCAAACAGGGGGAAATTGCCAAATTTCCTCCTTCGTCTTAATAGAACTTACAACCATCCATAAAAACGGAAAGAACATCATAAAACTGAATATCGTTAATAACACATATTTGGATGTTGTGGTTAGTAGTTGCCTTATGGTCATTGTAATCTCCTTCTCAATTTATTGGTAATGTACCCATTTTTTCGATACAACAAATTGTATGAGGGACAAAAACACGGTAATGATGATTAATATCGTTGCAAGGGCTGTTGCTCTACCCATGTTAAACTCTTCAAATGCAAATTGATAATACATATACAGCAACGTTCTTGTGCTTCCGGCAGGACCGCCTTGAGTCATTACCTGTATCTGGTCATATGCTTGTATCGCCTCAACTGTAGATACAATCACTAGAAAGAATGTAGTGGGCGAAACAAGTGGTAGTGAAATATGAATAAACTTCCTTAAACCTGAAGCACCATCAACAGAGGCTGCTTCATATAGGTCAGTCGGGACCTTCTTTAATGCATTCAAATAAAAGATCATCGACCATCCTAACCCTTTCCATATCGTAACAATAATAATAGCTGGCATTGCCCATCTTTGACTGCTTGTCCATGCTAATCCTTCAATTTGAAAAAGGGATAATAGCCAATTAGCTAACCCTGTTTCAGGTTCAAATATCCATGACCAAACAATAGCAACAGCAACTGTTGGGGTAACCCATGGTGAAAATAAAATAGTACGAAATATGCCGAAGCCTTTACTGTTTTTAACGAGAAGCATCGCAAGTAACAGTCCACCAAAAACTGTCGGGATCACTGTTCCAAGCGAAAAATATAATGTATTCCACAAGACTTGATAAAAACTACTGCTTTGAAATAAATGAATATAATTTTCTAACCCTACTATCTCGTAGCTTGGACTAATATAATCCCAATCGGTTAAACTGATCCAAAACGATCTAATCATTGGATAAATCCAAAAAATAACGAGAGGAATCATTGCCGGTAACGCAAAGAGCCAGGGGGTTAACATGTACCATTTAAAACGATTCTTTTTCAACTTGGGTTTATCCACATTTTTTTCTTCTATCGATACTTCCAACTCCTGATCACTCCTTTCTCGTATCATTTACATCCTCATTCTACCGAATAAATGTGGAATAAGTGTTAACACTTGTTTAAATTTGTGTAAAAAACAACACTTTTACAACATAAATCCACATTCCTGTTTTTATGCATAAAAAAACAGGCGTACTGATTAAGAATTTATAATCTCTACGCCTGCTTTTTCATAATTTTCTTTTATATTTTCTGATAAAGAACTGTCTGTAACAATTCCATCCACTTCATTAAATGAACAAACTTTCAATAGCGATACAGCATCAAATTTACTACTATCTGCTAATACATAGCATTTATTAGATGATTCCACTAACTTCCGCTTCACATTCCATTCCATGACACCGTAGTCGGTAAGCCCTGAATGCAAGGAGATACCACTCATACTTAAAAATAAGGTATCAATATGAAATTGTGTAATAAATGATTCCGTCATATCACCAACTACACACAATTCTTCATTACGCAAAATCCCGCCTACCATGATAATGGTGTAATGTGGCATACTGGACAGTTCATATGCTATTGGCAATGAATTTGTCAATATCGTTAGCCGTGTAAATTTCTTTTTCAGAGCTTTGGCAAATTCCGTGTTGGTTGTACTTACATCCATTGCAATGGATTGACCTTCCTTAACAAACCTTGTTGCTATTTCAGAAAGTTCTTGCTTCTCTTTCACATTTATATTGCCTCTAGCGATAAAAGATTTCTCTTCCTTGTTTTCTTTTTCTAAGATAGCCCCACCATGTACTCGTTTCAGTTTTCCAATGGATTCTAAATATTCTAAGTCTCTTCGAATTGTTTCAACTGATACCTTATATTCCTTTACTAAATCTGCAACGCGAATCGAATGAAATTGATTTAGTTTCTCTAAAATATTTGATTGGCGATCTTTCATCAGCATAATCGATCTCCTCCTACAATTTGTGTAATTACAACTAAATCCACATTGATTATATCACGATTACATGCTGAGTTGTAGTAGGAATATTTTTTCAAAAGACATGGATACTATCTAATTAAAAGGTCTTCCTAATACTTAAAAAATAGTGATTTAAGATAACCTATAATATTCGTATCACAGTGGACAAATACCGGACAATATATGTTATGAATGCAAATTTAAACCATTATTAGTATGAACAATATAATAATTAACAATTGATTTAACATGCTTAGATCTAGCTGATTCAATACATTATAAGAATACCTTGTCTAATCCGACATAATGTGATAAATTACATGAATAAACAAAAAACTATATCATATAATCCTAGTAATATGGTCTGGGAGTTTCTACGGAGCAACCGATAATTGCTCTACTATGGACGTTGGATGTTAGAACACTTTATCTAAAATTATTGTGCTATCATTCTTTAGTTCTGTATATTTTAAGATACAAACGTCTATGGAAACCATAGGCGTTTTTTTATATTTAGTCTCCTAATTTCTGTAGCAGTGCATATAAGGCAAGCTCCGTAGAAAACAGAAAGGTAGGAGAACAGTGGAAATATTAAAAGACATTTTAGCTGCACTTAGTGGTGTGCTGAACGGTTTACCGCAAGGGCTTCTAGCATTAGCATTTGGCTTTGCTTCCGTTCCAACCGCAATGGCCTTTATTGTAGGTGCATTAGGAAATAGTGTAACAGGATCCGTCGCAGTCATCTCATTCCAAGCAGAAACCATTACGGTTGCAGGATCGATGGGGAAAAATATGCGTGAACGATTATCGATGATCTTTTTTGGTGCCTTCATCATGTTTGTGATTGGTGCATTTGGCGCACTAGAAATGATCATTGAATGGATTGGGCCAGTCATTACCAATGGAATGATGGCGGGCGTTGGTATTATGCTTACCAAAGTTGCATGGGATATGGCAAAGGGTGATAAAATTCCTGGAATGGTTTCTTTTGCTACAGGGTTAATCACTTATTTAGCTACACAAGACTTGGTATATACGATCACCATTTCAGTTGTCTTATCTAGTATCGTCGCTTTTTTTACTAGTAGAGATGAAGATAAGAATGTCAATAAACCATTTGTAGACGATCGATTCCACCGAACACGCTTCATCCTTAATCCGATGGTCATACGTGGTGCATTAGCTATGGTATGTTTGAATATCGGTGCAAACATTGCATTTGGAAACATTAATAGTGATATAGCAAATCGCGATGTGAATATTGATACACTAGCTATGATTAGTAGTTTAGCAGATATGGCATCTTCATTCTTTGGTGGTGGACCTGTCGAAGTTGTTATTTCTGCTACTGCAAGTGCACCACATCCGGTTTGGGCTGGGGTATTAATGATGGCGATCATGGCAGTCATTTTATTATGGAAACTATTACCTAAAATCGGAAAGTATATTCCAACCGCTTCGATTGCAGGCTTTCTATTCGTATTAGGTGCAATAGTTACACTACCAGGAAATGCAACGGCGGCACTTACAGCCGGAGAAGGCACACAAGGTATAGTTGGGGCTATTACAATGGTTGTTACAGCGATAACAGATCCATTTATCGGCATGTTATCAGGTGTAGTGGTTGAGTTTTTAATGAACATACTTGGATTTTAATCGAGGAGGAGAACAATGACCGAAACCTATAAACTTACTATTAGCGGATTGGAAAGAGAATTGCCAATTGTAGAAGTTGATGATCACCTTAGCATTGCAAGTTTCGTAATTTTAGGAGATACAGAACTTGTCTGCCATGTCGCTCCTTTACTAGCGAAGAAATTACCTCCTGTGGACTACATTGTTACAGCAGAAGCAAAAGGGATCCCATTGATTCATGAATTAACTAAAGTAATGGGCAAAAAGGAGTATATCATTGCACGTAAAAGTGTGAAAGCATACATGGAGGATCCTGTCATTAATAGAGTAAATTCAATCACGACTAGCGATGAGCAACTGCTTTGCTTAGATGGGAAAGATGCTAAATTGTTAAAAGGTAAAAAGGTGGCAATTATCGATGATGTCATCAGTACAGGAGAATCTATTCGCGCACTGGAGGAACTTGTACACCAAGCTGGCGCAATCGTTGAGGCAAAAGCTGCAATCCTTGCAGAGGGGGATGCTGCTGATCGTGATGATTTGATTTTTCTTGGGAAACTACCAGTTTTTACGAATTAGTAAACAATTACTGATGAAAGGTAATAAAAGTATTAATCTTCCTTGGATAAAGCATATCCAAGGAAGAGAACGTGTTAAAAATCCTCTCCTTTAGATTTAATACATTAAGAAAAACTATAAATGAACTCCTTTCTGTTCACGTATCATCTTTAATACACCCGCTGCATTTGTTGGTTTGCTATAATAATAGCCTTGCACCAAATAGCCACCAAGACATGTTAAGATTTCTTCCTCGTCTTTTGTTTCGATCCCTTCTGTCACGACACTAAGGTTTAGCTGTTCCGCCATTGACAGAATTCCACCGATTATGACTTGTTTATTTTTATCATCAATGTTATCAATAAAGGTTTTATCTAGTTTGATTGTGTCTAATGGTAATGTGTTTAATAGAGATATCGACGAATAACCTGTACCGAAATCGTCCATCGACACCCTTATCCCCAACTGTCGTAATTGATTCATTTGCTGAATGATCTGTTCCATATTTGAGTACATCACCGTTTCCGTAATTTCCACTTCTAAGTACGAGGGATCTAACTTATATTTGCTAAGCATTTCTTCGAAGATGCCTTTTACATTTTTATTTTCTATGAATTTAATTGATAGATTGATAGCAATAGGTAAACTTATCCCCATTCGGCTCCATTCTGTGGCTTGTACAAAAGCTTTTTCAAGGGTCCACTCGGTCAATTCCATAATATAATTCGTTTCCTCTGCCATCGTAATAAATTCCATGGGTGATACATAACCATACTTCGGGTGTTGCCATCTAGTTAATGCTTCTACTCCAACAATAGAGGAAGTTTTGATATTAAACTTTGGTTGATATAGAATAAATAATTGTTCATTTTCAATTGCTCTTCGTAAATCATGTTCTAAAATAATTCGTCTAATTCTTTCTTCTCCCATTGCCTCTGTGAAGAAAGCATACTGATTCTTTCCTGATTCCTTCGCCTTGTACATAGCTATGTCTGCTTCTTCTAGGATTTTCATTCCTTTTTTCTGATGTGGTATTCCTAAACTGATCCCAATGCTTGCTGAGATATAGAGTGGTTTATTGTCTACTTCAAAAGGCTGATTGATTTCCTCTAGGATTTCGGCTGCTAGTTGTTCAATACGCTCTTTGTCACTATGATTGATTAATAAAATAAATTCATCCCCACCAATTCGATAGCCTTGTATGCCCTCATGAGAATGGCGATGAAGAATCAAACCGACCGTTTCTAATAATTCATCCCCTACTTGATGTCCTAACGTATCATTAACCGATTTAAACGAGTCTAGATCCAAAAAAAGCACACTAACGTGCCCGGAATCCTGGTTGGTATTAAAATATTTGTTCAAGGCATTACGGTTTGATAATTGCGTAACGGTATCTTGGTAGGCTATTTTATTCAATACATGCCGATCAAATATCATCGTTCCCCACGAAACTAGTAAAATAACTATTACAATGATGGTAACTCCGTATAATAGAAAATGGTTCGTCGGTATATTTGTAGGATCGGAAACAGAATGATCGAATTCTATACTAACAGCTGCCATCCCAGTATAATGCATACCTGCAATAGCAACTCCCATTACAATAGCAGAAAGAGATTTTAACCACTTAGAACCTGCTTGGTTGCGAAAACGGATAAATAAAATGACTGCAACATAAGAGGCAATGAATGCAATAAGAACCGACAAAACCACTAGCGTGCTATTATAGTTGATTTGTGCGTCCATCTCCATTGCTGCCATTCCTAAGTAATGCATGATGACAATACCAGATCCCATCATCACTCCACCAACAACAATCCGATACCTCGGAATTATTTTGGGCATTGTAACGTAAAAGGCAATAAAGGAGGAGAGTATACTTACCACCAACGAGAGAGACGTAATCCAAACATTGTATGAAACTTGTATATGTGGGTGGTATGCAATCATCCCAATAAAATGCATGGACCAAATTCCTAATCCCATTACAATGGAACCAGACACAAGCCAAAATAATTTACTTTTCCCTTTCGCATTTGAAAGATTGGAAGCATTCGTTAATGATAGTAAGGAAGCTATGATTGCAATGATAATTGATAATACAACGATATAAAGGTTATATTGTTCCACCATGAATTTATATCCTCTCTTTTAATTGTGGATGTCAGCGATATTCCTTTTTGACTAGTTAAAATAGATCATTTTATTATACTATACCCGAAATGTGTTCTGTCTAACACTCATTGAAAAAGGTTAAAGTATAGATATTTGAAATTTATCAACTACATCGTTAATTTCCAAACAAATGATTGATTAAGTACCAAATTAAACTTTGATAGAAGAAAAATGGTACTAAAGCTGAATTTAAGTACCAAATACATAGAATGTCGAGGCTATTTTGGTACTAAAAAAATGAAGTTGAAAGGATAGATGGAAACAGATCGATTCAGAAGATTTTATAGTGGAGGGATCGAAAATACGAATAGAAGGCTTTGGAACAGATTTAAAAGTTAGAAGTATGGTGGTGATTACCCTCTCATATTGCTAAATACCATTTGCAATAAACAGGTTAAAATTGTTAACAGTACCATTAATCAAGATAACTATTAAATGCAACTACAAGATTTCCCTACAAAAGCGATTTAACTGGGAAATCTAACTAATTTAAAGAAAGGTTTTCTCCTTGATCAATTAATTCTCTATTATTTTTGTTTCAAATGCTAGTAGATGGAATGTCATATGAGTAGATTTTCCCCTTTTCACTTTATATAGTTTAAAAACCATATAAATATAGCTACACCAAAAACAAAGATGGTAGATATAACGAGTAATGTAAAATGTTTTCTTTTTCCACTAACTATCATTTCCACAATATGAACAGCATTCATTAAGCCAAGTGAAAAGAGCATACCTATCTTTAAAAACTCGGACGAATCATTTGACGGATCGGAGGATAACAATCCTGAAACAGAGTAAAATATTAATTGAACAGCAAAGTAAAGAGTGGCGATTCTGAACGTAATATCTAATGTCAAAAATAACTTATTTCTTTCCCTATATCTTTTTTTAAGGCTTTCAATCATGCTCATACACTCCCCTATAACGTTTAAGTAATAATTCATGACTAAACAGAAAGCTATAATCTCAGTTATTGTTCATAGACTGATCCATTCTCTATTTCTTCCTTTTTAGAAGTTAGCTTCTGTTTATAGGGAACATAAGAAGCAAGAAACGTAGCTATCTGTTCTTTAGTTTCATCCGATGTTATAATACAGCTTGCGCTAGTAAAACCTAGCTTTACCTTCAATTCGTAACAATCATTTACCTCTTTGGTATGACCATAGAATTTATGATTTACATCAATACGGACAAATTGATAATACTTGATCTTCTGCCAACGGATGAACTGGGTACCTATCATTAACCCCTCTTCTTTTATAGCAAACGTATTTAACACCTGGTAAGAAAACAAAGTGAACGGAATGATGAACAAATAAATTGGGAACAATTCCTCTGTAAATAAAGCATAGAAAAACGCACTCCAAATCAGCACAAGAAGACACCCGTAAATAACAAGACGCTTTTTGTGATATGTTATTTCTGGATAATCAATGGTTCAAAGGGGCTCCAATCTTATATTGCGATAATCCATCTCCGAACTTGGGAAAATACTTCGCCTCTTTAATTCCCTCAAAGTTCGCCCCACTCGGTATATATGATATATCACAATACCTATAAACAACAGATTAACCCATAAATACATATTTTCACCGCCTCTTCTATCTCTTACATTATATACGTATTAGAGCCGTTTCAAGTTTCAGGTTTCTATCCCTATCCAACTCCATGTCGAATTCACGTAAATTAAAAGGCATCTACCATTTTGGTACATGCCTTTTGGTTAATTTTACTGTAAAACGCAAGTTGTTACTATATTCGACAAGGAAACACAAACCCTTTCTTTTTTCAATGCCAGCCATACATCGCTCATTAAATATTGGCACTCATCCTTTAGGGATGTCCATTCTATGATTAAATATCCGCCACACAACGAAAGCCCAAATTACCTGTTGAACTGTCCATTGTATTCGCGCTACGTGCTGCTACTCGGTATCGATTACAGTAGGAATGGTGACACAAGTAGGAACCACCTCGCATCACTCGTGGTATTTGGTTTCCTGGGTACTTTAATTGTTTGGTGTTATCATTTTCAAACGGATCAGCACACCATTCCCAAACATTTCCTGAGACGTTGTATAAGCCATAACCATTTGGTGGAAACGAGACAGCTGGTGCAGTACCTATGTAGCCATCATGCGTCGTATTATTCACCGGAAATTCTCCCTGCCAAATATTGCAGTAATGTTCACCATTCGGGTGTAACTCATCTCCCCATGCATATTTCTTTTGTACTAATCCACCACGAGCAGCATACTCCCATTCTTTCTCAGTCGGAAGTCGCTTCCCTGCCCAGTCACAGAAAGCAACTGCATCATTCCAGGAGACATGGATAACCGGGTGGTCCATCCGCTCGTCAATCGAGGAGCCGGGACCTTCTGGTTGATACCAGAATGCCTCATCTACTGCTAACCACCATGGTGTTCCTGGAACCCTCCGTTCTTCTATCACCTGTTCCTTTTGAAGAAACAAATGAAAAACGAATGACCAACCAAACACTTCTGCTTCGGTTTTGTAGCCCGTCTCATCTACGAATGCCTTGAATTCAGCATTAGTCACCGTGTGGCTATCGATATAAAAAGGCTGCACCTCTTCTTTTCTTACCGGACCTTCCTGATCAGCTGGAAAACCGTCATCATCCTCTGTCCCCATTAAAAATGCTCCACCATCAAGTAATACCATTTTATCTTTAAATTTGATGACTTGCTGTTTTTGATTTGTCACAGGTGACGTTTCTGTTTTTGCATCTGTAATGCTTGCTCTGTTGACTGAACAACAAGAAGCTTGCTGATTCTCCTTTTCCATTTCAAAAACTCCTTTTTCCATGCTATATGTTCATTATAGCATGGGGGTACAAGTGTATAATTAGTCCACACGTAAGGTCATATCTATTTGATAGAAAAGACGTGCCTGTTCCTCTTTATCCACATTGTCTTTGATCCAATTTCTGATGTCATCCTCTGTTACAGCGGCATTTGTTTCTTGCACGTACTGTTTCATGGCTTGTGCCTTCGTTTTATCTTTGAGTGCATTGATCAACGTGAGATAGCCATCCTTTACATGATAGTTTACAAATGTTACCTCTTCCGTCACTGCTTCTTGCTCACGATCTAATACTTCATGTTCCTTCCTTACATCTTCAACTGAATGGATTTGATCTAATCCATAGTACGTATATAGTGTTTCTGGTGCCTCATTCTCTTCCATTAAACACTTCAGCTTCTCAATCATTTCGAATTCTTTTTCTGCATTTGTTAATGGTGATTTTTGGGCAGGGTCTTCTTTGTAGTTGAATAATTTATTGCCAAAGCGCTGATAGTTCTTGCCCATAAAGTCCGACGTTTGCATTTTCAGTGTGCTAACTCCCTTTGTAAAGGCAAAAGAGTTATCTAGCTCTGCACCTTGTAATTCCTCTGGTGTAAAACGGCGGTTCATACGCATTGGTGACAATGTATATTCATACAGATAATCTTCCTTACCAGGCATTGGAGCTCTCATATAAATGTATTCTTGATCAGCAACGTTCATATTGCTTCCAAAGTAGCCAAATAAAATAGCTTCATGATTCACTTCATCAGGCGATTCTACCACCTTACGTAATGATTTGCCCTTCATAAATTCTGGGATCTCAATATCAAAGAATTCCAAAATGGTAGCTGGAACATCAATATTTTGTGCCAATTGATTTCGAGATTCATTCTGAATGCCTAAATCTGGATACCAGATAAAGAATGGAATATTAGCAATCTCATTATAGACTGGCATTATGTTTTTCCCCCACCAGTCATGTTCACCTAAGAGTAAGCCATGATCCGTGTTCACTATCAACATCGTATCTTCCCACATATTATGTTCATCCATAAAGTCTAAAACTTTTCCTAAGTAGGCGTCACACATCGTAACAAGCGCTTTATAGAAGTTTTTCAGCAGGTCTGCTTTTTCGCTTGTATAATCATCGTGCGAGTACATGAGCCAGCCATTAAATTCCTCTTGCGAAACACCATACATGTTTAAATATTTTTCTGGTACAAAAAACGGTTCATGCGGATCAAAGCATTCAATTTGCAAGAACCAATTGTCCGCATCCTTATTCTCTCTTAAAAACTCCATACCCGCTTCCACTGTGCGGTAAAGCATATGGTCTTCTTCTTTCGGCATATGTTCTCGATTATATAAATCTTGAGCAATACTACCAATTTTTCTTTGCTTAAATTCATCTGGAATATTATCTAACCCATCAATATTCATATCCTTGTCCACTTTTGCCTTCCAACTATCCCCTTCTTGTCCGCGAATCAACTCATAAGAAGAATAACGTGGGTGGTAAGTGGCTCCTCCATCTCGCCAATAATGCTTATGATCTGTTACAAGATGTGTATATATACCATTCTGTTTCAATAATTCTGGCATCGAATCATCAAATGGCTCCATAGGCCCCCAACCGCGATGTAAGAAATTGTAACGACCTGTTTGCATGTCTCGTCTTGCTGGCATACATGGTAAACTGCCAGCAAAAAATTGATTAAATTGCACTGTTTTTTGTTGTAGTCGGTCAAAATTTGGTGTTTGAATATCTGAAGCCTCATATGCATTCAATGCATTTCTTTTTAACGTATCAAACATGACTTGAATTACTTTCATTGTCATTCATCCTCTCTATATTAATCCACTGGATCGGAACATTACTTATGAGAAAAGCGCAGAGCGCCCCCTTAAAAACGTAGCGGCTGGAGCGCATCAACTGAGATAAAGGAATCACGGTGAGTTTACGAACCGATGATGACTTTCACCTAAAGGCATAAGTGCGACTAAGCCTCTGGTTTCACCAATCGACAAGTCTTCTTTATCGTAGCGCGATTCGTGAAGTCGCCTAGTTTTTGGGCACTCAGAGCTAGACATCTGTGCTTTCCTTACTTATAAGAAAGGGAAGAAAGAAAGTATAGAATACTTCCTTCCTCCATTACAATCTTTAGTTCGTCTGTGTCACTAGCTTGCCTGCACTAGATGCTGATTGGTAAACGATTGTCATTAGTTGTTCACCCTGATTCAGCTGTTTTATCTCTGCTGTCTTTAGCTTACTCTGAGGCGCAAGATTTGTTAATACAATAGGAGTTGTGACAGAAAAACCTGCTTTCTTAATCTCATCAATATCAAAATCAATAAGAACTTGCCCCTTTTCTACCTTATCCCCCTGTGCAACGTGTGCTTCAAAGAATTTACCCTCTAATTGCACCGTGTCTAAACCAATATGAATTAAAATTTCTGTTCCTTGCTCATCCGTAATACCAATCGCATGATTAGTCGGAAAAAGAGCTGATACTTTACCAGTTACTGGCGCAACCAACTTACCTTCTGTCGGATCAATCGCAATTCCCTTCCCTAATGCTCCGGATGAAAAAGCAGCATCTTCAACATCTGAAAGTGAAATCACTTTTCCGCTAAGTGGACTTGCAATCTCATGATTATCTTTGTTCGTATGATTGTCTTTTGTTAATTCATTAGTATTAGATACTTCTTCACTTTCCTTCTTCAAGCCGAATAAATAAGCAAGGATAAAACCTAAGATGAGGTTTGTAACCATCGCAACAATCCCACCCCAGAAGCCGATATCAAGACCATCTGGACCAATTTTAGATGGGATGCCAAAAATACCCAATCCACCCATCATATATACTTTAGTATTCATTAAAGCCATAATACCTCCACCGACTGCAGAAGTAATTAAAGTAAGAATGAAGGGTCTTTTCAATGGAAGCGTAATTCCATAAATGGCTGGTTCAGATACACCGAAAAGACTTGAAATCGCTGCTGGAATACTTAATGTTTTGATGTTTTGTTGCTTTGTTTTTACCATAATACCAAGTACGACACCAGTTGTTGCTAAAGATGTAGCAGATATATAAGCTAAGATATAGTCTGAACCTGCCACAGCTAAGTTGTTGATACCAATCGGTACAAATCCCCAATGAAGACCGAACATCACAAACACTTGCCATAATCCCCCAAGAATTATGCCTGCTATTAAGGGGCTTACCCCGAATATCCAATTGGATGCATTACCCAAAAATAAACCTAACCATGTAGCAATTGGCCCAATCACTATAAAAGTTAACGGTACGATGATTAATAAAGTAAAAAATGGTACTAAAAATGTCTTCACAACATCCGGTATTACTTTGGTTAGCCATTTTTCCAGCTTTGATGCTACAAAGGTAGCAAGGATGATTGGAATAACCGAAGATGAATAAGTCATCAAAATAACTGGGATACCAAGAAACGTAATATGAACAGGAGACTCGAACATCGTTCCTGTAAACAAGGTATACAATGGATCACCAGCATCTAAGTTACTCATTGCTGGGTACACTAACGCTGCGCCAATTGCCATCCCTACAAACTGATTTCCATTAAATTTCTTCATTGCTGTCAAACCTAAAAATACCGGGAAGAAATAGAATAAAGCATCTCCCACTGCTTGCAAAATATTATAGATTCCACTTGTATCAGGATATAATCCTAATGATAAAAATAAAGCATTGAAACCTTTAATCATACCAGTAGCCGCTAACACACCTAGCGTTGGAGCAAAAATACCGGAAATAATATCAACAAATTTATTAAAGATACTTTGTTTTTCTCCTTCATCATCTTCCTCTGGTTCTTCCTGTGATTCAAACCCTCCAACATGTTGGACTGCTTTATATACATCTGGTACATGATTACCAATAACTACTTGATACTGTCCACCACTTCTCATAACGGTTACAACATCATCCATACCTTCCAAAATTTCAGTATGAGCCTTTTCTTCATCTTTTAACTTAAAACGTAAGCGTGTAACACAATGAACGACACTTTTAACGTTTTCTTTACCGCCGACATGCTCTATTATGTCTTTAGCCAATTCTTCGTATTTCATATGATTCCCTTCTTTCTTTTTATGATGATATAAGAAAAGCGCAGAGCGCCCACTTAAAAATGTAGCGGTTGGAGCTAATCAACCGAGATAAAGGAATGACGGTAGCTCGGACCGATGAATGAAATCGCCTAATTTTTGGGCGCTCGGAGCTAGACGTCTGCGCAAATTTTATGCTTTCCTTACATATTAAAAAAACCTGAGATAACCCTTACCACGTAACAAATTGATGTCGTATGGTAGAATCAACTCAGGTAATGCCCACTAAGGTAACATTCCCTACTATTTAGTTGTTTTAATTGTGTTCAACTCGTTTAACTAGATGTCTCCTTTTGCTGTCGGTCAGTCACACGGTTAATATGAACAGTTAAATAAATTTCCTCATCCTTTGTTAAATCCAAATCAAAATTATTCTTTAAGTAGGTAGCAATTTTTTCTGTACACTGATAACTTTCCGTATACGTTTCTTTAATCTGGTTATATAAAAATGGATCAGCTGTATCTTCTAATTTTTCGTTTCGGATAAAACGAATAGCGAAAAAGCGAAGGTGTGTTAAAAACCTTTCATAGTTAACCGATTCTTCATCTAATTCCACTTTAAAATGAAACTTTACAATACTCAAAATAGTATCGACCATTTCCGTGATCTGAACGGCATTGGTAACATTCTGACCAGAAAGCTGACTATTAACTAAGTGCAATGCAATAGATGCGGCCTCATCTTCCCCGAGGCGTACACCTGTCTTTTTTTCAATAACCTCTAAACACTTGAGTGCTAGCTGAAATTCAAGTTTGTAGTATTTGCGAATTTCCCATGAAAGTGGATTTTTTAGTTCTACACCTTTTTTGTATCTGCTTACAGCAAAGCTTATATGATCCGTCAAAGCGATATAAAGGTACTCATCTAATTTATAAGAGAGCTTTGATTGGGCATATTCGTAAAACTGTGCCGCAATATTTAAATATATCTCTGAAGTATTCATCAATACTTTGGCAAGCTTTTCTGAAATGCCTTTGGTTTGTAAGACAAAGGTTTTTTTGATCTTGGATTTATCAATTTCATCGCCAACTTTTTTTTGGAAGGCTAATCCATTCCCCATTACAATCACTTGCTGGTTAAGTTCATTATGGGAAATAACGACATTGTTATTTAAGATTTTACTAACTCGCATCTATCCTCCCCCCTCGCGAGAAACTATAGCAATAATATTGCAGCTAAAAACGAAAAAAAACCTAAATTTGAATATAATTCGCTCCTTATAGAAGCATTCATTCAAATTTAGGTTTTGCCTATTACTATAGTAACAATCCTAAAATATTAATTTGTTATTGAAATAATAGTAGCATATTCGATACAAACTTGTAAACCCTTTCTTTAATTCTTTTTTCCTACACCTATAGCTTTTGGTTATAGGCTATTAAACAACGGTATTATCGCAATGTGAAAACCTCTGCTAATATTAACTTCGGCAAAACAACAAAAGAAATAGAACATCGGAGTTGAAAATTTATGTTCATTATATATTTTATCGTTGGACTCTTTGCCTCTACTCTTGGTGCAATTGCTGGCCTTGGAGGCGGAGTCATTATTAAGCCTACTCTAGATTTACTTGGACATTTTGACTTAGCAACCATAGGAATTTTATCCGCTGCAACCGTCTTATCGATGGCGTGTGTTTCATTAATGAAATGCAGAAAAAACAAAGCAATGAAAGTTGATAAAACAACTAGTTCGATAATCGCTGTAGGTTCGATTATTGGTGGGGGCTCCGGAAAAGCATTATTTAATCTGCTCACTATATCATTAAATATCCCAACTATCACAGCTATTATCCAATCAGCAGTATTAGCTAGTCTTCTCTTGTTAATCTATATTTATTTTAAGAGGAAACACAGATTAAATACCTTTGTATTAGAAAACAAGTTGATTATACTTGGAGTAGGCTTTACTCTTGGACTGTTTTCCGCATTCCTTGGAATTGGTGGAGGACCAATTAATGTAGCAATTTTATCATTGTTTTTCTCGATGAACACCAAAAATGCAGGAATTAATTCTATTTTTATCATCTTCTTCTCCCAGTTGGCAGCCCTAGTATTAATTGCATTCACAACAGGTTATGGAAATTCTGATTTATCTATGCTTTATTATATGATTCCAGGCGGAGTTCTTGGCGGTATACTTGGCTCCACTATTGTCACCAGACTGACAAATAGGCACGTGGAAAAAATATTTAATATTAGTATTCTATTTATTATTGCTATGAATGTATACAATATTGTTAAGGTCACCCTTACTTAATAGCGATAACTATCCACCCGTTCTGACCTGCTACTTTTATATAAAGTAGCACTTATTGTTTAACCTTTTCATTTGGTTTATAATTATCTACATCCTTAAGGAGGAAATACCAATGAATATCACTACCCTACAGATGTTCTGTTTGGTTGTAGATGTTGGTAGCATTAGCCAGGCTGCCAAACTTTCTTATGTGTCACAGCCAGCAGTGACAAAACAAATACACCAATTGGAAACTACGTATAACACCTTACTTTTTGATCGAAAAGACGGCAGACTAACACTAACGGAAAACGGTAAAATCTTGTATCCTTTTGCTAAATCCATTGTGGAAGATTTCAAACGATCGAAGGATGCTATAGAAGTAAACAATAAAAATTACCATGAATCCTTGAAGGTCGGTGCCAGTCTTACGATAGGAGAGTATTTATTACCAGGGTTTCTAGGAAAATTCAATAAGAAAAAACCCAACATAAATATATCACTCTTAGTAGAGAACACACCACGTGTACTAGAAGCTTTGTCTAATGGCATTATCGACCTTGCTTTGGTAGAAGGGATTATCACAGATAAAAACTTACAAGTAGAAAGTATTGCCGAAGATGAATTAATCCTCATCCATTCTCCTGATCATGCTTGGAAAGATCGTGAATCCATTAGTCTTCAAGAGCTAGTAAACGAAAAAATGCTTTGGCGTGAACCTACATCTGGTACACGGCTTATCATCGAGAACTTTTTAAGAGAGTATGACATATTAGATAGCATCGAAAGCTACATGGATTTAGGAAGTACACAGGCAATCAAAAGTGCGGTGGAGGCTAATCTAGGAATAAGCATTGTCTCTAGTTTAACCGTTAAGCGTGAGTTAGAGTTAGGGCTATTATGCGAAACCAAAATCAAAGACGTTGCATTTAAACGGAACCTTTGGCTTGTTACTAGAAAACAACGCTTCAGTAAGAATAGTGCGAGGGCATTTGTTGAGTTTATTAAAAAGTGATTCCATCATAATTAAAGTAAAGTGACACGGTTAATAACATACAAACTCTCTATTAACTAATTCTACTTCATCCATCGTTCCAATACTCTGGGCATTTCCTGTCCTTTGACTATTTTGGACCGGTGCATTAAAAGAATTAGCTATCCCTAGATATTATCAATCAAGAGTTATAGGGTATAAATATATTGAATAACCCATCTTCTTTAACTTGTTGTAAAATTTAATTACATTAATAATAAAATTAATGTTATATAACATAGAACAAAAAAAGAGAGGATGCATGTTACATGTTAGGTAATTTGTTTTCAAAACGAAAAAAGCTAGATGAGGTATGGCTAGCACCATTAACAGGCGAGCTTGTCAACATAGAAGAAGTACCAGATCCTACATTTTCAGAAAAAATGATGGGAGAAGGATTAGCCATTAAACCAACGGAAGGCAAGCTTTTCTCCCCTGTTGATGGCGAAATTATTCAAGTTTTTCCCACTAAACACGCAATCGGGATCAGATCTGTTACTGGAGCTGAAATTTTAATACACATAGGCTTGGAAACGGTGTCTCTAGATGGAGAGCCTTTTGAATTACATGTAAGCGATGCTGACAAAGTACAAGCAGGACAGTTGTTAGTATCATTTGACTTAGAAAAAATTAGAAATGTTGCTGCAAATACCATTACCCCAATTGTTCTTACAAACGGCGACAGCATAGAAAACCTAGTAAAAAAAGAAAACAGTGATGTACAAGCAGGAAAAACGGAAATTGCAAACTATCAAGTAAACAATTAGCAGTTCAGCTCACTGCTAAGAAATATATCATTTTTAACAAATAATTCATAAAAAAAGTGTTGAGAAATAGCAGTTTCTTAACACTTTTTTTCTTGATCAAAAACTCTCATCTCCATTTTTAAATTAACAAATATATTTGGTCAAAAGAACTTTTAAGGATATAATTATGATGGGTGTACTTTCGATTCTTTTACCATCATCAAAATTTAGTATTTTATTTAAAAATATGATATACAGAAGGTGTTTTCAGTGAAAATTGAGGAATTAATTAATAAAAACTACTCTGCTTTTAGTGAAGGTGAAAAAGAACTGGCAAAATTTATGTTAAGTCATAAAGAAGACATCTATGACCTAAGTATTAATGAGTTCGCCTCTCAAAGCTTGAGCTCTAAATCGTCTGTTTTACGATTTGCTCAGAAATTAGGATTCACAGGCTATACAGAAATGAAAAATTTAATGAAATGGGAAAGCCATTTGTCTGAAGGTAATATATCACAGGTAGATTTCGGCGAAATAGTGATCCAAAATGTAAAGAGGACCATCAGCCATTTAAATAATATCAATCTTTCCGAAGTATGTGAACTAATGGAACAAAGTGCTAACATTTATCTCATGGGAACAGGTCTCCTACAGCAAAACTTAGCCATGGAAATGCAGCGAATGTTCTTAGGTATTGGGGAAAATATGCAAATTATTCCCATGGATATCAATACTGAAATTTATCAATTGGTGACAGAGAGAATGTCAGAGGATGATCTACTCATCATTTTTTCAAGGTCCGGCAATAACCCCACACTTAAAGATGCGCTTAGCATTCCGTTGATAAAGAATGTTAAAATCCTAGCCATCACGGCTTCTGAGAATAACTGGTTAACCAACCACTCCACTTTCTTCATCCCGGTATATGTGGACCAACACTCTAAACTGATTAGTGACTGGTTTTACTCGTCAAGTGCCTTTCATAGTATTGTCGAAACACTAGCTTATCATTACTTTGAATATAAAAACAGATCACTGACAGATAAATAATTATTTCATTCACACCAAAAAAACAGTGTATTGTAAAGCAAAGCGCCGAACAACAAGTCGAATGATATCAGATAACTTTCGCCCTTGTTCAGTTACTTTTCTTTGGAGTTATTTATCGATACTGCGAATATCTTGTTGTTACCACCTAAGCTTATTTCATCTAAATTCAGGTGAGATTGAATCACTTCACTGTTTTTATTCCCATCCTATGAAACCTTTTCCCGATATCCGTGTAAGCCCTTCATTTAAACAAGCACATCCACTATAATCTCATTATGGTAACGTTACCTTAACAGCTTTAGAAAGGGGATTGGACAGTGAATGATAAACAGCTCGCACAGAAAATAATTGAATTATCTGACGGCGCATCGAACTTTTCAAGTATAACAAACTGTATGACAAGAGTAAGAATCAATTATAAAGATGAATCAAAAGTAGATGTAGAAAAGATTAAAGAACTTAAAGGGGTCATGGGGGTTAATCAGGAAGAAACGACCCAGATTATTGTTGGACCTGGTCGTAGTACAAAAGTAAGAGAGGAAATTGAAAATCTCCTAAGCTCTTCATCAGATGCCGAAGTAACAGGTTCTGAAGAAAACAAGGAAAAGAAACAAGGATTTTTGAAAACACTAGCAAGTATATTCGTTCCTGCGATACCAGCGATTATCGCTTCCGGTGTTGCCATGGGGATTAACAACATTATTAAAAACCTTGCGACTGCCGAAGTTGCTGAACAAGGCGTAAGTGCTACAGATAGTTTAACAGCACAACAAGTAGTGTTGGAGTCTTGGAATATGCTAGAGATCAGTACACTTCTTGCCATTATTGGAGATGCTACTTTCGCATTTTTAGCCATTTTTATTGGAATAACATCCGCTAGAGTATTTAAAACAGATATGATCCTTGGTGGTGCGCTTGGTGCAATTACGATTGCAAGTCAACTCGAAATGCTCGGCTTGACAAGTGGACAAGGGGGACTCTTCGGTGTCATCTTAGGGGTCTATATCCTAGCCAAGGTTCAAAAACTTTTAAGAAAAGTAATACCTAATATTCTAGACGTAGTATTAACACCTACTTTTACACTCTTGATAACAGCTAGTATTTTTGTGTTTGCTATAATGCCAATTGCTGGATTTGTATCTGATTGGTTAATTGAAGGAATTATGTATGTCATTGATAAAAGTGGTATTTTTGGTGGTTTCTTATTATCAGCCTTATTCCCATCATTAATTGCTACAGGGTTACATCACGGTTTAGTGCCCATTCACTTGGAGCTAATTAATGCAACAGGAACAACTCCGATTTTTCCTGTGCAGATCATGAGTAATTCAGGTCTAGTTGGCGCAGGTCTGGCGATTTATTTACTTTCTAAAAGTGAAAAAGTAAAAGAAATTGCCAAAGGTGCTGTCCCAACAACCTTCTTATCCGTTGGGGAACCGACAATGTATGGTGTTGTTTTACCTTCTGGTTTTGGTTTTATTACGGCATCCATTGGTGCTGGCTTTGGTGGTATGATGATTCGCCTACTGGATGTACAAGCATCCGCTTACGGTGCAGCCGGCATGTCTGCAATTCCATTAATCGCAGATGGTAAGTATTTACAATATCTATTATCCTATGCAGTTGGTTTTACCGCCTCCTTTATCCTTACTTATATTGTAGGAAAATTGCGAAATTACAGTTAACTGCCTCAGCAAGGGGGATTGCTTTATAAGAGAATGGTCCCCCTTACATTTTATTAAACACTTTGTAATAATGGAGTTGAAAAGAATGAAAGTAATCCAAGTAATGTTTGATACGTTAAAAAGAAATTACCTAAGTCCTTATGACAGCTCAGATGTTCGTACACCAAATTTCACACGACTCGCTAACAAGACGGTTCGTTTTGATAACTTTTTTGCGGGAAGTTTGCCCTGTATGCCGGCAAGACGTGATATGCAAACGGGACGTTATAACTTTTTACATCGAGGTTGGGGGCCGTTAGAACCGTTTGATGATTCGATGCCAGAGTTATTAAAGAACAATGGTATTTACACACACCTTGTCACAGATCATAAGCATTATTGGCGAGATGGAGGCTCCACCTATCACCCACGTTATTCCTCCTATGAGTTGATTAGAGGGCAAGAAGGTGATAATTGGAAGCCAAAAGTAAATAAAAATACAAACATTGACGGATTAGAAAAGTTAGACTCGGAAGGTCAAAAACGAAAAATGGTGAGTATGTCCCAGGATGCCGTCAACCGTTCACACATGCCAAATGAGGAAGATCATCCCCTCTTTCGAACAGTAGAAGCAGGACTAGAGTTTTTAAGAGAAAACCAAGATGCAGATAATTGGTTTTTACAGATTGAAAGCTTTGATCCGCATGAACCATTTTTTGTTCCTGAAAAATATTTAGAGATGTATGGTGTTTCTCAAGAGGATTACAATGGTTGGTTACTCTATTCATATGATGATTATTCAGATGAACATAGAAGAATTGTACAAGGCTACTACAAAGCACTCGTAACCATGTGTGATGCGTATTTAGGCAAAGTGTTAGATTATATGGACGAGAAGGACCTTTGGCATGACACGATGCTCATTGTCAATACAGATCATGGCTTCATGCTAGGGGAACATGAATGGTGGGGAAAAAACATTATGCCTGTTTACAATGAGATTGCCCAACTGCCATTCTTTATTTGGAACCCAAGCATACGACGTCAGAATGAAAGTACGGATGAATTAGCACAAACGATTGATATTCCTGCTACCATTCTCGATTTCTTTAATATTGAAAAACCTAAGGATATGAAAGGCAAATCTTTAAGCAATGTCCTAGAACACGACCAAGCAAATCATAATGGTCTGTTATTCGGTTATTTTGGCAGTAACATTAATATTACCAATGGCGAATATGTGTACATGAGGGCGCCAATGCCAAATGTCGAGGATCTTTTACATGAATATACATTGTCACCTATGCGAATTAACCGACGCTTTACTATCGATGAACTACAAGGTGCGACACTAACTGAACCATTTGATTTTACAAAAGGATTAAATGTGCTAAAAATCAAATCCAATGATATCATGGCGAAGAATTACCAAAGATTTGGCCATAAATTATTTAACTATAAACAGGACCCGAATCAGGAACATCCAATTGATGATATCTCCACCGAGTATGACATGATCGTACAGTTAAAAGAATTAATGAAAGACCATGATGCTCCAGAAGAATTGTATGCTTATTATGGTTTAGACAAGATCCATTCGGAAGAAGATGTGCGTAGAGAACATGAACAAACTAAAAAGAGAAATGAAGCATTACTCCATGACATAAAATTTGAAGAAAGTTCGGTGAAAGAAGGGTACCTTACACTACAATCGGCAGTAAAGGATGCTGATCTCGTAGAGTCTTTGAAGCAATATTTACAGGAGGAAAGCAAAGAAAACCCCGTGACCAAAGCCCAATTAAGAACATGGGTAAAAGAAATGATACCAGCAGAAAAACAATCATTTATAAACTATCAATTGAATTTATCAATGAGAGTTCATTAAGAGCAAAGATAAGAAGGAAGTTTTGTACAATCTTCTTACCGAAACACAAAAAAGCTCCACATTCAAACTTTAAAATGTACCCCTATAGAGTAGACACTTTTAAAAAGCCTACCTATAGGGTGCTTTTATGTATATTGGAAAATAAACAACTTATGCTTTGGTGTGTTATGGGAATTGGTGTTTGTTGTTGCCCCATGACAACAACAAACATCTCGTGCGCCAGCATTAGATAGGATGGGGAAACTGAAATGAGAAAGAAAACATTTACAAATAAGTATTTGTCAGTATGTTAGTTAGTACCTGTTTCACCAATCATATCATGAGCTTTAGCTAATTCTTCATCTGGCACAATATAATAGTAAGTACCATCAATCCTTTTACCACTTCCTTGTAACATATATTCTTCCGTGTTATGACGAACATTTGCATAGTTGGATAATAAATCTTGCATATCATCAAAATCCATATTAGTCTCCATATTATTACCTAATATGTCTATGAAACTATTAATTTTACCTACGGAAGCAATATTTGCTCCTTTATCGATGGCTGCTTCAATTACTTGACGTTGTCTACCAGTTCTACCGAAATCTCCGCTCGAATCTTGTTTACGCATTCTTACATATCCTAATGTCTGCTTTCCATCTAGATTTAGTTCACCTTCTGCATAGTGGAATCCTTTATCTACCCAGTCTAGATCATTTTGAACTGTTATTCCACCTAGCTCATCAATAAATTCAACCAAGCCGTCCATATTCATTTCCACATAATAATCAAGTTCAATATCTAGTAAGTTTTCTACGGTATTAATCGACATATCAACACCGCCGAATGCATAAGCGTGATTAATCTTATCTTCTGTTCCACGACCAATAATAGTAGTTCGTGTGTCACGAGGAATACTAAGAATTTGCATTTGATCCTGCTTTGGATTCAAAGTTAATACCATTAAAGAATCAGAACGACCACGTTCACCAGGTCGCTTATCAACACCCAATAATAAAATATTCAATGGATCAAGATCACTTACTTTCTCTTTGGTCACTTTACGATCAATGCTCTCTACATCAATGTGCATTTGATCATTTACTGTTTTCTTAGCATTGTCATAAACAGAATAAGCATAAATAGCAAATCCAACCAGCACGACGAAAATGGCGATTAATACGCCGAAAAGAACTTTTAGCCATAACGGCTTTCTTTTTTTAGATTGTTTGATTTCCGCTGACATGTTATCGCTTCTTTCCTATTAAATTTGATCCCTATGCATTATATCATATTTTGGTATTTTGATACTAAAAGCTACCTATTTCATTGATAATTAGCTTCAAGCAAATTAATACTTTTCTATAACAGTTATTGTTACGATAGAATGGTAAGTTATTGAAGAAAGGAAATGAAGTATGACAAATATAAATATACCTGTTTCTGTCCTTAACTTAGTTCCGATTCGTAAAGGAAATGGACCAAAAGAAGCAATTGACCAAATGGTAGAACTCGCACAAGCTGTTGATCAAATGGGCTATGAACGATATTGGATAGCTGAACATCATAATACAACGACATTAGTTAGTTCAGCGACAACCATTTTAATGAAACATACACTCGAGAATACGAAGAAGATTCGAGTTGGATCAGGTGGTGTCATGCTGCCAAATCACGCTCCATTAGCAGTAGCCGAGCAATTTGGTACAATGGCAACAATATATCCTGACCGATTAGATCTAGGATTAGGTAGAGCGCCAGGAACAGATCAGTTAACAGCAAGCGCCTTAAGAAGATCAAAAGATGACCCAGTTTATACATTTCCACAAGATGTACAATCATTGTTAACCTATTTTGGACCAGAAGAAGAACAAGGATATGTCAAAGCATTTCCTGGCTTTGGCACAAATATTCCGATTTATATTCTTGGTTCATCACCTGATTCTGCTCATTTAGCTGCAAAACTGGGCTTACCTTATGTGTTTGCTTCTCACTTTGCACCAAGACATATGGAAGAGGCTATTTCAATTTATCGGAAAGAGTTTCAAGCATCTCCATATTTAGATAAACCATATATGGTAGTTTGTTTGAACGTGATTGCAGCAGAAACGGATGAAGAAGCGAAATTTGAATCAACCACCATGCAACAATTTTTCTTAAATGTTGTTCGAGGATCGAAAAATCCTTTAAGTCCTCCTGTAGAAGATATGGATGAGTTATGGACCATGCAAGAGAAACAAGTCGCTTCATCTATGTCTAGCGCTACACTGCTAGGTAGTAAAGAATCGATACGCGAACAATTAACGAATTTCCAAGAGAAATACCAAGTAGATGAACTAATGGCCGTTTCTTATATATTTGATACAGAGAAACAAAAAAGATCTTATCAAATATTAAAAGAAGTGGTGGATGGTGAATAATCAATGCATGTAAAAAATCAGGGGGAGGGAATGATCATTCCCTCCCCCCCTGCGTTTTTTAAAACTATAACTTTTAACATTCCATTTCCCAAATAAGTACCAAATTCAACGATTGAAGAAAACTGGTACTTAAAGCTATTTTAAGTACAAGAAATAGAAATGAATAGGCATTTTTGGTCCATCACCTTTAATAATTGGTTACAGTTGACACTAGGATAGATATAAATAAAGCAATTATCTCAACGATAAATATATATAATAACATATGATGAGATTACTAAAATAAAGATTTTAATAAAAACACTTTAAACTCTCTGCCACGATAAGACGTTATGCTGTCTATCAATATTGCAGCAAGAATTCCAAGAAAAAAATAAGTAGCAACCTTATCGTTAGTTCTGAAAACTGCATAAAAGTCTCCTATTCTAAAATGTATTGTATAATAACCGGGAAGTGACAGGCACCCCATAATTCCTTCTCATAGAATATCGGCCTTACGAAATGGATCGATGCTTGGTAAAGTCCCCTCAACTACTTCTGAAAGGGACTTATTTTGAGACTACAGTAATCGTTAAAGCCTTATGACCTGTAATTTTACTTGCCACAATAGAGGTTTTGACCGAATATTTCCAATATATATTATACTCCAACATCGGCAACTGTATCTTTTACTTCCAAGCAGAATGCCTCTCTATTGGTCAATTGGTGATAAGGCCATTCATGCCATTCATCCACTAGCTTCTTAGCCTTGCCAACAAATTTCCGCTCATCTTTCATAACTTATGATAACACCTTGTTCAACTCCAATAATAGATTCTTCCGTTCTAAAAAAACTGAATGAAGTAAGCGTAAATAACCCAACAACTGAGCACATGTTCCTGCATACACCAGTAATACCTCCACGGACATGCTATTCAACCAACTCAAGAAAATAACAAAACAAATGATATTTTTAATTACCATTAATCCTTGATTCATTATTAGTAGTCCACATTTTAATCACTGATGCTAATATCGTAACATCAATTAGTCTGATTATTAGTGCATGAATAATAAACAAAGCTTTACCTAAATAAGTTCCTAACAAATATTCTTGTATTACTTTCCCTGTTTCACTAATAGGTGTTAAAAAATGTATAGAAAAACCATAATAATACAAGTCAAACCAATTATAATCACTAAAACCTATTAAATTCAGATAAAAATCATACCCCAAATACAAAATAATTATGTCTGGTGATATCAATCCTATGATTATCCCTAAGAATAATAAGCTAGTATATAATTTAGATTTTATACCAGTTGCATTTCTTTTTACTTTTTTATTTATTTTAGAAATTGTCTTATAGAAACCGGATAATAGAAGATATACATAAACAGCAACTATAAATACAAAAATCAAGAAAATAATGGAAACAACTATTTCCTCTGATAAATTGAAATACTTTGTAATTCTCTCCATAATAACTGTCAAAAGCATCATAAAAAGAAGGAAGGCGATAGGAAAGAAAAGATAAACATATAATTTAAGCAAACTTTCGATATCTTTGTTCTTATTCCACTTTTTCATATAAACAACTACAAAAATTGGAGATGACATTATGATAAACAAGGAAAAAATCATTTTAAATTCATACAAACCTATAAAATAAATAGTTGAAATTAATACAACTATAATTATAGCTAATATCCAACTAAGTAAGTAATTTCTTTCCTTGATTATATAGTAAATTAATAAAAGTGTTATAATAGACAATATTATGAAAAAACGCATAGGATCTTGTATTTTGAAAAGTGGCAAACAAATATATATTATCAATCCATATGGTAAAATAAAGTTAATAAACTTAAGTATAATTCTAATCACTCCATTCATAAATTTATAATCAAATTATAAATCTATAAATATCGAAAATCATGATATCTATGCTTAATATCGGTATAGGCCAAGTATTTTTTAAGTTTTTTTGTTAGTAGTGTTTTAATTATCCATATAAAGAAGTTATTATTAATGGCATCTTATTTGAATAGTAAATAATGACGAAGTGATTATTTGCAATTAACTGAAATATTCGACGTAACAGCTGATTATTTACTGAGTTTAATTGATACAAAGCCCCCCATATACTTATTTGAAGACTTAGTTTTAACAGAAGATTAGATTAAAACATTCACCTTATGAAAAAAGGAAATCTTTTTGAGAAAATTAATACCAGTCTAGACAATAACATTCGAAGAATCCTACAAATTTGGAACATTATAAGAAATGAATTCAATCAGAATAAAAAGAATGTTTCTGATGAGTGAACAACTAACAAAAAAGTCTCCACCTTCAACCCTCGAAGATGGAGATTTTTTTATAGTTAGATAATCTAGATCAATTTCATTGAGCAATGTGCCATCAGTTTCAAAATCAATCCCTACTAAACAAATCCCGCGTATAAACCTTCTCACTTACATCTTTCAAATCATCCGTCAATCGATTAGCCACAATAACATCGGAAACCTCTTTAAACTCAGCAAAATCCTTCACAACGCGTGAACCATCAAACTCTGCTTCTTCCAATACTGGTTCATAAATGACAAGTTCCACGCCTTTTGCTCTAATCCGCTTCATCACACCTTGGATGGCAGACTGTCTGAAGTTATCCGAATTAGTCTTCATCGTTAAACGATAGATACCAACAACTTTCGGATTCTTCGCCAGAATACTATCAGCAACGTGATCTTTACGTGTACTGTTCGCATCTACAATGGCTTTCATAAGGTTGTTTGGCACATCTTGATAGTTCGCCAGCAATTGTTTGGTATCCTTCGGCAAGCAGTAACCACCATAACCAAAGGAAGGATTATTATAATGATCACCAATACGAGGATCAAGCCCGATCCCTTCCACAATCTGCTTCGTATTCAGACCACGAATCTCTGCATAAGTATCCAACTCATTGAAAAAGGAAACTCGCATCGCTAAATACGTATTCGCAAATAACTTAATCGCCTCAGCCTCTGTTGAATCGGTAAAAAGAATATCAATATCCTCTTTAATAGCTCCCTCAGCCAACAAATTCGCAAATACCTTGGCACGTTCTGATCTTTCCCCTACTACAATTCGTGATGGATACAAGTTATCATATAATGCTTGTCCTTCACGTAAAAATTCAGGAGAGAAAATAATATTGTCTGTATTGTATTTCTCACGTACTTCCAATGTATATCCAACCGGAATCGTTGATTTAATCACCATGACAGCATCTGGATTAATGTCTAATACCGTCTCAATTACATTTTCTACTGTGCTTGTATCAAAATAATTCTGATCTGGATCATAGTTTGTTGGTGTAGAAATAATCACATAATCCGCATTTTCATATGCTTTATGTACATCTGTAGTAGCCAACAAATTCAATTCTTTCGTTTCTAAATAGGTTTGGATTTGTTCATCAACAATAGGTGACTTCTTATTGTTAATCATATCCACTTTTTCTTCCATAATGTCCAAGGCTACTACTTCATTATGCTGTGCTAATAAAACAGCATTTGATAATCCGACATAGCCTGTCCCCGCTACTGTTATTTTCATTTTCTCTGTTCACCTCTAAAATAATTCTTGTACTTTATGATAACTTTCAATCGTTCCAATATCATATCTTAAGCCTTCAAATGTAAAGGCATATACTGGCTTGTGCTGAATTAGCCATGGGATAAAATTCCCCGGTGCATCAGGATTATTCCCTTCTGCTAAATATTGCTTAAACAAAGGTAATGTCTCTGCCTTATATACATAAAAAGGTGGTACAGCTAATTTTGATTTTGGGTCTTGCGGCTTTTCTTCAAATGAAGTAACCACTCCATCTGCATCTACTTCGACAATACCAGTTCGTTTCATTTCTTCTGGGTCATCTAACTCATGAGCCGTAATACTATCTGCATTCACCTCTTGATAAAAGTGAACAAAATCAACCAATTCAAAATCAAACAGGTTATCTCCAGCTAATACCATGATGTCTTCTTCAATCTCATGCTGATCCAATACATACTGGATATCAGCAATCGCTCCTAATCGATTATCATTGGTTGTCGTATGATCATTAACGACGATTATCTGCTTATTGCCTTGATAGCTTCGAGCCCAATCTTGAAAACTTGGCGTGAATTTCTCATTGGTGACAATATATACTTCGTCAATGGAATCGACTTTTTCGACCTTCTCGATAATATGATTCAAGATCGGCTTCCCTGCAACTTCTAATAAAGGTTTCGCTTTATTCTTCGTTAAGGGATATAACCTTGTCGCATAGCCAGCAGCTAGGATTATACATTTCATCTTTTTCCCTCCAGGCTAACATCCTATTTTAGAACAGTTCCGATATCCTCTTCACCTACAAGACGGGCTCCATTGTTGGTTCTACAAAAATGGACTTTGTATACATCTTGGTATGCTGGGTGTTGGTTTGGATAAACAGCGTCAATGTTTGCTTTGATTTGTTCTTTGTATGCTGGATCAATCAATCCAATACAACAACCTCGATACCCTGCCCCACTAAAACGAGCGCCATATACACCTTCCGTCTCTTTCAACACTTGATAAATAGTGATCAACTCTGGGCAGCCTGACTCATATTGATAAATCGAGCTTTCACCAGATTCAAACATGAGTTTACCAAACTGAACAAGATCTCCTTGTTCCCATGCTTCAATCCCACTACGTACACGTTCTTGTTCGGTAAAAAAGTGATCCAGTCGCTTACGGAATTTACCTGGAACTTGGTCACGATACCTGAGATAATGCTCTTCTGAGATATTCCGAAGTTTCACATCTTGTAAGGCAGTTCGCTTGAGACCTGCTAATTCTTCTACAATCCAGCCTGCAACTTTACATTCGTCTACTCTGTTGTTGTAGTCTGTACCAATTAACGCTTTACTTACACCTGAGTAGACAACTACTACTTCAAACTCAGGCATATCTGGTGACTTGTTTACTAAATAATGCTCACTTGTCTTGCAGTCCATCACCAATAATCGGTTATCTTCACTCAAAATATTAGCCGATTGATCGAGAATGCCATTCTTTAAGCCGATAAATTCTGTTTCTACCCAGTGACTGTAAGAAACTAACTCTTCCTTGGAGATGTTTAAATCGCTCACTTCTGCTAAGGCCATCAAATAGGCAGTTGTTACAGCTGCCGATGAGCTTAACCCACCAATCGGTAATTTCCCACTGATCACCGCTTGAAGTCCATATTGTAATTTTTGATCCTGTTGTAGGGAAAGTACTGCACCACGAATATAGTTACCCCAAAATCCAGGTAACATCTCAGGTACACTATCAATATGGAAATACTCTTCATCAGGAAAGTCCATACTACTTATACGAATATAACCGGCTTCAGAAGGTGCGAAAACTATTTCTACATTTGAATCTAGTGCCATCCCTGTAACTAGTCCATCTTGATGGTCAACATGTGCACCTAAAGGACATATTCTAAGAGGAGATCGAACTATTTGAAAAGCTTTCTTCCCATACAATTGTTTAAATGTATTAACGAGTTCCTGCATGATTAGACAACTCCATTTTATTACGAACGTTAACTTTCCCGAACCAACAGTAGAAGCCAATCCTCCACTGATGAAAGTTTCACTTTAAGAGTTCGTTACTTGCTCTTGCTTCGTTCCCTCATTTAACTTGTAATACTGGACATACCAATCAGCAAATTTCTGCAAGCCTTCTTCAATCGAGGTTTCTGGCTTGAACCCTACTGCCTCATGCAAGCGGTCAGTAGATGCATATGTTCTTGGTACATCACCTGGTTTAATTGGTTCGAATTCTTTCTTGAATTCTACCTCACGTCCTAGAGCATTGCTTAGTGCTTTCTCTAAAGAGTGAATAAAATGCATCAATTTCTCCGGACTATTATTACCAATGTTGAATATTTCATGTTGCACTTCGCCTTCCGGTGTACGTGGAATCAATTTCTCAATTCCCTCTACAATATCGTCAATGTACGTAAAGTCACGATATAAGTCATTGTCAAAATCACCATTATTAAAGATTTTAATCGATTCACCAGCAAAATATTTATCTGTGAAACCATAGTATGCCATATCAGGTCTACCCATCGGGCCATAAACAGTAAAAAAACGTAACCCAGTTGTTGGGATCTTATAAAGGTGACTGTATGTATGTGCCATTAGTTCATTGGATTTCTTGGTGGACGCGTATAATGATACAGGATGATCCACAAAATCTGTTTCTTCAAATGGTACCTTCTTGTTTGCACCATATACCGAACTAGATGAAGCGTAAATCAGATGATCGACTGGATAATGACGACACGCTTCTAATATATTATAGAACCCAGTCACATTACTTTGCATATATACATCCGGATTCTCTAGAGAATAGCGAACCCCTGCTTGTGCCGCTAAGTTGACGACAACATTCGGACGATATTGCGCAAAAAGATCATCTATTACATCCTTATCAGAAATATCTTCTTTTACAAAGGTAAAGTTTTCATAAGACTCCAAACCTTCCAAGCGTGCATATTTTAAATTCACATCATAATAGTCATTTAGATTATCAATACCTATCACTGTACAGCCTTGATCTAATAGTTTTTTAGAAAGATAGTAGCCGATAAAGCCAGCTGAGCCTGTAACTAAATAAGTCTGATTTGTTTGTAATTCTAGTCCACCCAATGTTCTTAACTCCTTCTATTTCTTAATCTTTTACAATAAGAAAATTATAACATACTTATGTATGACCTTCCTATCAAAAATTGTAAATTTAGTTTGTACTTCACAACAGATATTGACGAATAGACTTTTGATATTAATATTTACTTTTGAGTGAGGAGAAACCTTTCATTAAAAAACAAATAAACAGTATCAGGTTGTTGTGGTTAATAGTTATAAAGATATCTTTCCCGGCACCACTTCTTTTCTTGATCGTCGATGCTATTTAAAAAGTTGTTAGTAAACTCCTTAAAGTTGATAATAAATGCGCAATACTTGATAGTATTCACCCTAAAGTTGATAATAAGGGCATATGGTGGTTGCAAATTCGTTCTATTGTTGAAAATATGTTAACCATCGTTGAATCGTAAGTTCAAAATGAATACGCTGTTCGCGAGCATGGTGGAAGAAAATGTTTATAAAACGGCAAATAAAGGGGAGATCTCAGTGGTTAATTATAGGTTACAGGCACAATTGTTGGGAGTCGTGGATAATCAATTACGTGAAAACAACCCAAAATGTACGAAAACAGCATTTAATCTTTTAATAGATCTTGGCTATACTGAGGATGAAGCAAAGAAAATGATTGCAGCAATATTAGTAGAAGAAATGTTTGATGTTATGAAAAACGAAAAAGAATTTAATGAAAAACGCTATTGTAAAAAGTTAGACAAACTGCCAGAATACTACTTACAGAAGTATGCAGAAACTGAATCAGATGAGGAAATCCAAGTACCTGTCGTTAATGAACAGAAAATTGGTAGAAACGATCCTTGTCCATATGGTAGTGGGAAAAAGTTCAAGAAATGTTGTGGTTGAAATAAGTCAAAAAAAGTTTGGCATGCTGATAGCGTTTATCATGTCTGACAAAAACAACAACAAATAAACTCTCATGTGCTTTGCCAGGCGCTAAGGTAAGGGGTTATTTTCCTTTAAGTGTACCTAGCCCCTCTTGATGGGCTTCATTGTAACCGTAGAATTGGGAAGGGACAGACTCTCTCTCCTATTGAGTCCCCTTCGGTTACCTAACCAAATTGAAACCCAGCCTTGTTTTTCTATTACCCCTCTTGTTGCACGGTAGAGATCATTGGTTCCTATGAATTCACTACCTAGATTTGCTCATCTTGGTCGGTAAAGGGATCTTTTGGCATCATGGTACGATTGTATGGCTGGATTTCACGGATCATTTGGGTAAAAGATATAAAAATTGTGAGGAACGTCAACTATGATTTCCCCCACGTTTTTATATTTTACTAGGTTTTGTTCCTACCTCGCTATTCTTATGTCTTTCCTTTGTGGATAAAATCACTATAGTGTCCTTTCGTGGTCACTGACACCAAGTTCATCAAGAAAACCAAAAAATTATCACCTGAACAGAGTAAAACTAATCGAATTCTTAAAATTATTTAAAAACAATAGTCCCAGGATGAACACAATTTCATCGTGGGACTATTATGGGGCTAGCCTCTACTACCTACCCATTCAACAACATCAAGCGCTAGTGACAGTACCTCTTAAGATTCGAGTCACTTCTTCTTCACCATTCAATATATTCCTTCTCTACCATAACCTTCTGAATCTTCTTCCTAGCTAGCTTCCCCCAATTCTTCACAGCATTTTCTGTCACTCCTTCTTCTTCCGCTATCTTTCTAACAGACTGATCTTTCAACACGAATTTATCAAACCAACACCACTGCTTATCAGTCAGCGCTTGTTGAATATCTAATAAAAATGGCGTATCTACTTCCAACTCATCCACCACTACCAAATCTTCTATTGTAATTTGATTAAACCATTGCTGAAATTGATCACGCTCGCGATTATCTTTACGAATCTTGTTAATGAATGTTCTTGTAATACCATAATAAGCATAGGTAGAAAACTTTGATTTTGATGGATCATAGTTTTGAAAAGCATTCCATAAAGCAATTAATCCTTCTTGATAAAACTCCCCATCGACATCTCGAATTTGGTATTTGTGCATAATGTGATAAATCATTTTTTCACAATCCTTTAAAATATCCTCAAATCTCATCAATTGGTGAACTCCTACATGACAAGCACTTGCCTCACGTATTCCGCGGTAAAGTGATCATATAAAAGTTCCTCGTCTATGTCATATGGTGATATTTGTATGGCTTCCTTTGAAAATAGCTCCAATTACCATTATTTTTGGGATTTTCATCTGAGAAAATGGGATTATTGCATAAATCTATCATAGTTCATCGCTATTTATAGATTTTCTTTTACAGCACCATAAATAATAACCAAAATGTGACTTACCCAAGAATACCTTTGAGTTATCAAAAGCTCTCTTTGATAATATCTAATCGTTTTTCTTTTTTTTGGTGACGGTTTGATGAGACTCCAGTATAAAAGATTGATAAACAGAATAGGTTGTAAAATCTGAATGTTCATTTCCCCATACTTGAACACAAGTAATCGCAATCTAATTAACTTTTGTCTATCTTTTATTCACTAGATGATGCTGTTTATTGTTTTCCATATTTTGCTTAAAAGCGAATTATATTTCGTTCCAACCCCTTACTTATTTTAAGAGAATGGCTAAGAGGTTGGATTTTTATGAATGATTTCGAAAAAGATAATTTTCTATACGTATTAGGAGAATATTATAAGAAACAGCGTATTGCCAAAGGCTGGACCCAAAGTGAAGTGGCCGAAGCTTTAAATATGAGTGTTCGTTCCATTCAACAATTTGAAAAGGGGGAGCTTAATCTAGCCATATCCCGCTTTGTAGAATTAACAGAGTTATTAAATGTACCTTATTCGATTGTAGAAGAACAATTCAAAGCATATAGCTACCATTCCTTTCAAGAACAAGTAAGAGAAGTAACGAATCGAAAGGAAAAGAAAAAGAGATGATAAAAGATTATAGGATAACTAGAAAAACGTTAGCCATTGTACCAAACAAAGATATATTCAATCAGTCCAAAATAATTGAAAGGGAGAAAGAGATTTACCATTCATCTTCTCCATTTCAAATTATCAAAGAAAACTGTATGCATTACGGTGCCGCTTATGATGGTCGTAAAAAATCGGTACAACACCATCTAGACTTTCACCAAAAGACACCCATCCCTGTAGCTCCTTCAAAAGGAATATATACCTTCCCTACCGAAACACCACAAAATTATAATTGTTGTTGGTTGTTTTTCCATGGAGTGAAACGCATCCTTACCAATAAGGAAAATAACCCTCCAAATACAATCGTTCTATTCATTAACGAGAAATGGTTGACCTTAGATACTTCCACATATACTTTAAAAACTCAATATGATCGTACGGGAATGTGTAAGGTTGTTTTTGATCAATTATGATAAGTGCTTTGATTACTGTCACTAACATTGCTAGCACTTACATATGAAAAAACGGGAGTTGTTGCAACAATAAAAATAATTTATGTATCCTGCAACAATTTTTGATACACCTTAATTCGTTCATCTAATAATTGACTATATTCTAGGGTTGAGGATGCAGTTAATCCATCTCGTAATCCAATATTAACTAATTCTTCTCGCATTATTTCGATTTGTTCTAATAATGATTCTACGTCCATTTTACTTTTTCTCATTTTTAAACGCTTCCCCCATCTCCAATCAACAAACGATATAGTAGCACTTTTACTCAAAATGGAAAAAAACTATATAGTCAAACATATTTTATACCTATTTGTACTATTCAGTCAATATATTAATGAATATTAGTTCTAATTAATCCTAATAATACAGTTTGATGTTTATTCAAGCTAAAATATAATTAAAAGTTCTCGAAGGAGTATTTTATGGAAGATCTAAATATAGGGGATAAACTGAAAAATCGAAGAAAGTTATTAAACCTTACTACACAAGAAGTAGCAAAAAGAGTGAATATTTCACAATCATATATTAGCCGATTTGAGAATAATCGGGCAATTCCAGACATCGATATGTTGTCACGCATTCTCAAAGCGTTAGATACTGATTTACCTACATTTTTCTCTACTCAAAAGGAAGAATTACCTGATGACTTGGTACATTTGATGGAGACAGCAAAAAAATTATCGCATGAAGAAAGAGTAAAACTAACCGAATTTCTAAAATTAATAAAAAAATAATAGCCCCAGGATGAAAACAACTTCATCGTGGGACTATTATTGATTTTAATAATACTAATCTCTACTAACTAAAAACCACCCATTCAACAATTCTTCCCGATTATAATAAAACCGCTCATCATCTTCGTAGCGAGTAACCTTGCCACCTGCTGCTTCCACAATTGCTTGTCCTGCACCAGTATCCCATTCCATTGTTGGAGCATAACGAGGATAATAATCTGCTTTCCCTTCCGCTACTAAGCAGAACTTAAGTGAACTTCCTGATGAAACTACATTCACTTCACCGTCTAGCTTTTTAATAAATGCTTCTGTCTCTTCAGACATATGAGAACGACTAGCTACTACATTTGTAATATTACTATCTTGGACTTCTGGTAATTTAACACTTTGACGGATCAAATCTTCTGAACTTGTAATAGTTACTTCTGATGCATCCTTTAACTTATATGCTCCTTCACCATTCACACCAAAATAAAATGTATCCAATGCTGGTGCATAAATAACTCCCAATTTTGGGTATTTTCCATCAATTAAAGCGATATTAACCGTGAATTCACCATTTTTCTTTATAAACTCTTTCGTTCCGTCTAGTGGATCTACTAACCAGAATTGTGCCCAGTCTTTACGCGCTTCATATGGAATTTCTTTACCTTCTTCGCTTAATACCGGAATACTGGCATCGATTTTCTCCAAACCTTCTGCAATGGCATAATGTGCTCTCTTGTCTGCTAAGGTTAATGGTGAATCATCTTCTTTAAACTCAACATCAAAGTCTTGTTGATATACATCCATAATCTCTTTTCCTGCGTCTAAACAAACTTGAAACAAATCAACTATGTATTTGCTCATTTTATTCCCACCCTTTCTTTTAATTAAAACCATACCATGTTCACGATGGTTACAGTCACAAGCATAACAAGAATACTTAACGGAGTACCTACCTTCATATAGTCACTAAATGTATATCCACCGGGACCGTAGACAATGAGATTAGTTTGATAACCAATAGGTGTGATAAAGCTAGCTGAAGCGGCAATCGCAATCGTAACCGCAAAACCCATGTAATCAACGCCTAATGAACTCGCCATCTCTAGTCCAATCGGAAGCATCAGCACTGCTGCTGCACTATTCGTAATAAGTTCCGTAAATATATTGGTTAATAGATAAATCGCAATTAACAAAGCAATAATGCCTAGCGGTTCACCGATGCCAAGGATTCCTTTGGCCATCCACGATGCAAGTCCCGTTTTCGTCATTGCTGTTCCAACTCCGAAAGCACTAGCTATTAATAAAAGCACATGAAACTGAATATTTTTCTTGGCCTCTTCAGGAGTTATAATTTTAGTTATAATAAAAATAAACACAGCTAATAGCATAGCTTTAAACATCGATAACAAACCAAATGTAACAGCTAGTATCATCGCAATTAAAACGACTAGAGAAAACCAGCCTTTACCTTTGTTCTCATTTAAGTTATTAGGTGTATCTAGTGTTGATACAACATAGAAGTCATTAGAGTTGTTATAGGTTTTGATAAAATCAGAACCTGCTAGTAAAAGTAAGACATCACCTGGTTTTGGCACAATATCACCAATTTTACTTTTAATTCGTTCATTGTTACGGTGTACAGCCAATACTCCTGCATCATATCTTGAACGAAATTGAGATTGCTTAAATGATTTGGATAATAAGGATGATTGGTGAGACACCACCGCTTCTACTAACTGGACTTCTCCATTTTTAAGATCATCTAAATCTAAATGTGTACCTGTTTCTAATCTTAGTCCTTTTATCTGCTGTAATTCTGCTATAGTAGAAATCAACCCTGTAAAGATTAACCTGTCTCCTGCACTCACCATAGTAGTAGATTTAACAGGAGAGATTCTTTCATTCTCCCGGATAATTTCTATTAAATACAAGCCTTTCAAATCACGTAAGCCAGCTTCCTGAACGGATTTGCCTAGGAAAGGGAATTCACTGGTTACGGACATTTCGGCCATATACTCACGCGTATCCTTCTTAACTTGTTCACTAAAGCCTTTATTGTTTGGCAAAATTTTATATCCTATTGTGAAGAGGTAAATAAAACCTAAAATCAATACGGGAATACCGACAATCGCTAATTGAAAAAGGGTAAATCCTTCTAACCCATAATCAATCAACATACCATGGACAACTAGATTAGTAGATGTCCCCATCAAAGTCAGCGTTCCACCTAAAATGGTGACATATGATAAAGGAATTAAGTACTTAGAAGGAGCAATCCCTCTTTCTTGACACCACTTCTTGATCATTGGTGTAAATGCAACCACAATCGGTGTATTATTTAAGAATGCAGATGAAACAGAAACAGGTAAATAAAAACGGATCATAGACCCTTTCTTTTGGCTGCTTTTATTTAACCAACTTGTCATCATACGTTCTAGGATTCCATGTTTTTGAACAGCTCCTGCTACGATAAATAATAAAGCAATGGTTAGCATACCTTGATTAGAAAAACCTTTAAATGCCTCTTCAGGAGTTAATAACCCCGTTAAAACAAATATAACTAACGCTGCAAATATAATCATGTCAGGTCTTGCCACTTCGAAAAGCAAGGCCAAAAACATGGCAATAATAATGATTAAAACAAAAGCCATTTCCAATGTCATAAGAGGGATCACCTCCTTTTCAGAGAAAAAGCTACTACCATGAAAGTTGATAGTAGCTTTTATCATTTAATCTATATGTTTCATAATTTCTTTTACTACATAATCGGTAGCTTCTTCTAAAGAATATTTACTTGTATCGATCTCAATTTCAGGGTTTTCTGGCTCTTCATAAGGACTAGAAATACCTGTAAAGTTAGGAATTTCGCCAGCACGTGCTTTCTTGTAAAGCCCTTTAACATCTCGTTCTTCACATACTTCAAGTGGTGTACTAACAAATATTTCAATGTAGGAATCTCCGATAATTTCACGTGCATTTTGTCTATCACTCTCATATGGGGAAATAAATGATGTTAACGCAATAAGACCAGCATCATTCATCAATTTACCAACCTCTGCAATACGACGAATGTTTTCCACACGATCTTGTTCTTTAAAGCCTAAGTTTTTATTTAAACCGTGTCGAACGTTATCACCATCTAATAACATCGTATGGTGCCCTGTTGCTACAAGGCGTTTTTCAACTTCGTTAGCAAGTGTAGACTTACCAGATCCGGAAAGACCTGTAAACCATAACGTTAATGGTTTTTGACCTTTTTGTTGTGCTCTAACTTCACGTGTTACATCTGTTTCCTGCCATACGACATTTGTTGATCGACGTAATTCATGTTTAATGACACCACAAGCAGACGTCATATTTGTCACTCGATCAATTAGAATCAAACCACCAAGAGATTCATTGTTTTCGAATTTATCAAAAACCATATTCTCAGATAGTGAAATATCACATTCTACTAATTCATTTTTGAAGATTTTATCAGCTGGAACCTCTTTACCCGTATTGATATCAATTTTATTTTTAATAGACATCACTGTACCTGGTAATAGTTTGGTTCCTACTTTTACTAAATAGTTACGTCCCTCTACTAATTCCGTATCATCCATCCATAAAATAGTAGCTGTAAACATATCGGTAACCTGAATATTTTCTGATGTTGTTAAAACACACCCTCGTGAAACGTCTACTTCTCGGTCTAATTGTACCGTTACAGGTTGTCCTGCTCCAGCTTCAGATACTTCATTATCTGTTACGAGAATACTTTTAACATTAGCCTTTTCCTGACTAGGCAGTGTAATAAGCTCTTCACCGACTTTAATATGGCCAGCTTCAACTTGCCCTTGAAAACCACGGAATGTATGATTTGGACGACTTACACGCTGAACAGGCATCACAAATTCCTCTTGATCTACATCTTCTTCTACTTCAATATCTTCTATATATGGTAACAATGCCTTACCGTCATACCAAAGTGTATTTTCCGATTTTTTGGTAATGTTATCCCCCTCTGTAGCAGAAACAGGAATAACTTGAACACTTTCAAGATTAAAACCGTATGTCATTTGTAAGAAATCATTTTTTATTTCTTCAAAACGTTTTTGATCAAAGCCAATGAGGTCCATCTTGTTTACTGCAAGGACGACATGTTTAATCCCCATTAATGCACAAATACGGGCGTGACGTTTTGTTTGGGTGATAACACCTTTCGTTGCATCTACTAAAATAACTGCTAAGTCAGCAAAGGACGTACCAACAGCCATATTACGAGTATATTCTTCATGTCCCGGTGTATCTGCAACAATAAAGGAACGGTTATCGGTTGTGAAATAACGGTAGGCAACGTCTATCGTGATACCTTGTTCACGCTCTGCCATTAAACCATCAAGTAGTAAAGAGTAGTCAATTTCACCACCGCGACTACCAACCTTTGAATCTAATTCCAAAGCTTTTTCTTGATCCGCAAATAATAGTTTTGCATCATAAAGCATATGTCCAATTAATGTAGATTTTCCATCATCAACACTACCGCATGTAATAAATTTTAATAAACCCTTCATTCTAGAAATACCCCTCTCTCTTACGACGTTCCATGCTTCCAGCAGCTTCTTGGTCAATGACACGGCTTGTACGTTCAGATGAAACAGCTCCTAATGTCTCTTCAATGATTTCATCTAACGTTTCAGCCTCTGATTCAACACCGCCAGTAAGAGGGTAGCAACCTAATGTACGGAAACGAACTTTCTTATGCTTGATTTCTTCACCCGGTTCTAGTTTCAAACGGTCATCATCGACCATCACGATATTACCGTCACGTTCTACTACAGGGCGATCTTTAGCGAAATAAAGTGGAACAATATCGATGTTCTCCCGTTTTATGTATTGCCAGATATCCTTTTCTGTCCAGTTAGATAGTGGGAATACACGCATACTTTCTCCTTTGTTAATTCGGGTATTGTATAACTTCCACATTTCTGGTTTTTGATTTTTAGGATCCCAAGCATGATTTTTATTACGGAAAGAAAATACACGCTCTTTCGCACGTGATTTCTCCTCATCACGACGGCCACCACCAAACGCAGCGGTAAATTCATATTTATCAAGAGCTTGTTTTAAGCTTTGGGTTTTCATAATATCTGTATAGGCAGAACCGTGATCAAACGGATTAATGCCTTGTTCTACTCCTTCTTGATTGATATGTTCAATCATTTCAATACCCAATTCTTTTGCTTTTTGATCACGGAAATCTATCATTTCTTTAAATTTCCATGTTGTATTCACATGTAAAAATGGAAATGGTGGTTTTTCCGGATAGAAAGCTTTCATTGCTAGATGTAGCATCACAGAACTGTCTTTACCGATTGAATATAGCATTACTGGGTTTTCACATTCTGCGGCTACTTCTCGTATAATATATATTGCTTCTGCCTCGAGTTGGTCGAGGTGTGATAATTTTTTCATAGGTAATACTCCTTTTAAATTTCACATTATATAAGGTGTGTTGTTCTTTTGTATATACTTTTTTGAGATTATTTCTGCACTATATACTTATCCTCTTACTCTTTTTTCTGAATATTTTTTGTCAATCAGTACAGTTAAACTAGGTAAAATGAATAAAACAATAATAATTGCTGTCTTTATATAAAAAATATTAGTAGTTAACTTTTATTAATAAATCTTGATGATAATTTATAGTATAAGTGCCCTAAAAATAACCCTTCTATGTAAGCTAAAACACAAAATGTTTTGAAGAATAACAAAGCAAATTAAACTCCTTCAAAAGTAGAACAGTAACATGTTAGATAATCTCTTATAAAGGAACTTAAAATATTCTTCATTTAGCTTATTTGAAAAAGTACGCCCCTAATAAAAGAGACAGGAAACTTTGATAATCGATTGATAAAGGAAAAATCATCTGTTATAAATTAATTTGAACCGTAATATTTTTTATTATTTAAATTGATAGAATTATTATTATCTGTTGCTATAATGTAATATATCTTTATATACTTTCGATATATCAATATTCAAGAATTGTTTACAAAGCAAAAGAATTCTATTATATAAAGTTGATTTATTCTTTTTACTCCTATAATAAGAATTATCTCGACAATCTATTAATTTCATATTTACAAACTCTGATAATTTATCAAATTCTCCTCTTGATGACATAAGGTTAGTATAATCAATTATTAGTATTTCATTATTATTATTTTTAATTATCTCTAAAACATGTTTATTATATATATACCATGCTCGCAAGGCTAAAATTGCTATAGCAAGTTGTGCTAGTTTATTCCTTTTCTTGCCTTTTTTCATATAATGTAGCCAAACTTCGTGTGGATCTCTTACAACCACAATTAACTTATGATCACTAATAATTTGTTTCCAAAAAGTATATGTTAAACAAGTTCGAGGATCTTTAAAACCCCAATCCGTATATTTAATATCCAAATTTTGTACTGCTGAATATGCCTTCTCATATATTTTTCCATCTATTTTATTCGATTTAACCTTTTTTGTTACTAATAAGCTACTTTTTCTCCCACACCTAAGTATCTCTTTATTAATTACATTAAATTCTTCTCTCTCGAATTGATTTCCCGAATCGTAATCTATACTTTCATCAAATACGCCCATATTTAAATTAGATTTATGAAGAATCCTCGAAACTAAAGTTGTTCCAGATTTGTGCATCCCTAAAATAACATACCTCATAAATATTTCTCCTCTTTGTTATTAATTGTATGGATTAGCTTCATACAAAGAACATTCAGTAACTTGTTATAAACTATCTTTTATCATTTTTTTTATATTTTTTAACATTTTTTTAAGAAAAAAGGGCGTTGTATCTTTATTGTAATCTTTAATGAACGGATCCATATGTTTTATAAGTGTATTAAAGTCACCAGAATCCTCAGCGATTTTATAGGCTTTGAAACTTTCCTGAACAAGTTTTTGTCTCTTTATATATATTTTTTTTCTTTTCGAGCTTAATTTATCATTAGGTTCAACTCTTTTAGTAGGTCTCCATTCTTTATTCATATCTTTCAAAAACAAACGATAAGCTAATCCTTCTCTTCTATGACGAAATCCGCCAGCTTGTGATTTATATACTTTATCGGTACTAATTTCGTTCAAGAATAATTGATCCTTGTTATCATTAATAATATTTAAAATATCAGGATTTCTAACTACTATCACATTTGTCCCTTGACTATCCCTCAGATATTCTGGTAACCATGCATCTCCAATAGTTATATCTGCTGTTTCTGCTAACACATCATCACAAAAATCACATGCATTATACTTAAAAAAACCATGTCCCCAGTTTGTTGTATAAAGTTCCTTCGTAGGTGAGCTTTTAGTAACTATTTCACCATTTATATTGCCTTGGACCTCAACCCCATATTGATTTGCTGATCTACCAGCTAATTTCTTTCTGAAATCAATATTTATTAGATTCTCAGGTTTTATTCCTAATTGCCAGCCAATTGATTTGGCAAACATGTCGCTTTTCAAATGGCCACATACCAAACCTATAAAATATTTTATACTGTTTTTAATTTTTACATCTTGATCTGCTAATAATCTTACAGATTTTATATAACATGGTATCCCAACCAAGGCGAATCTCTTATCATGTTTTCTAACAAAATTAACTACCTCAGAAAGCTCAATAGGGTAATATTTTGACTTTGCTCCGTTCGATAATTCACCTTCATTATATGAAATACTATATTCAAATAATTTTTTTTCTTCTTTAGATGGTTTTATGTGAATAATACCGTCTACAAGATCATTTTTTAATAATTGTGCAGCAACCCAACTCCCCATTCCTCCGGAGCTTCCTTTACTTCTATACTCTCCCTCTTTCACATATCCTGCAAAGTTCTTAATAAAATATCCTGTATATTCATTAAAACTTGCCTCAGGGTTTCGACTAAAAACTTCGGATCCAATTTCTGTTTCATTTTTACTTTCTTTAGAAAAAGGACATACTGATAATACTTCGATTTCTTTTTCCGCTTCTATATTATTATTTATTACTGGTTTATACTTCCCATTATCGTCCATCTCCATTGACAGTGGTGAGTTATATACACTAGCACATATTCCACAGCCAATGCAATAATCATTAGAAACTACGGTGTCTAGCAATTCCTTTACATTACTGTTCATTTTCTATATTCTCCTTTTTTAGGTATTTGTCTTAAATTATTTATAATTGAGATAGTTAATTTTTTTTCATAGTCGTTCATTCCTAATGTCCATAAACATAATACAAATAAAAAACAGTATATAATTATCTCTAAAATTAAAAATATAATACTATCATTTGGAGAAAGATAACCGATTACTCTACCAATTAGCAACGAAAAAATTACAGGTATCGTTAATTTAATTATATTCCTCCAAAAAAGAGGAATATCAAGTCCTATTTTTTTCTGATAATAAATATTCATAGCTATAATATTACCTAAGACTAATGATAAAGCAGTTGCGATAGCAACACCAACCCCAGAATATTTTTGTGCCAACGGAATAGAAATAACTACATTGAAAGTAGCTATAAGAATTAATACAATTGACCTAAATGCTTGCAAGTTCTTAGCGTATAATATTGAAATACCTATATTTTGAATAAGTGGCACACATAAAGGAATCATTATTAATATTACTATGTAGTAAGCTTCAGTATAGTCTGATCCAGCCCATACATTAATAAATGAATAACCGTATAATGTAAACCCACTTAATATAAAAGCTAAAATAATAAATTGTAATCTTCCATATTTAATCATTATCTCAGTAAGCTTATCACTACTTGCATTCTTAGCAACTAACATTGAAACCCTTGGTAAGAATAGTCCACTAATAGAAGTTGAAAACTGCTTGTATAAAATAATGAACTGCATAGCTATAGCATATATGGCCACTGGCACTGTGCCTGTTACCGCCCCCAAAATAAATTGATCTGTATTCCAGTAAATTTGATCGACAATAACCCCTAAAAAAACAAGGGAAGAATATCCTATTATTTCTCTAAGAAATGTTAAATCCACCTTACCAAATTTCAATCTTATTTTTATATATCTTATACAATAGAATAAATTAAAGAGCAGACACGATATATTAACAATTGTAGTAACTACTACCATAGTTACTGATCCATAGCCTAGAAATAACAATGGTAAGGTTATTATCGGTGATAATATGGTTCTAATTATCGCTACCAATTTTGATATAACGAATTTTTCATAAGCTTTAATGATAGAACTAAAAACAGTTAATGGAAATGATAATGAAAAGTTTATAATAAGTATGATTACCATAATTTTTGCTTTTATCAATTCGCTATCTGTTAAACTATTACCAAAAAAAACTTCAAGCTTATTCAAGAATATCATACCAATTAATATGGTTACTACACCAATAATAGAGTACATCAACATAAAGAGTCCATTGAGATGGGCTTCTTTTTGTTTATTTCCCTCTACTCTATTCCTTGCGTTATATCTAACAATAGCATTTCCTAATCCCATATCCATAATACTAAAATACGAAGCTATTGAACCAATTAATGCATATAGACCATACTCTGATTGCCCTAATAGTCTAATTACAATTGGTGTGTATAACAAGCTTATTAAGAGAGTAATGAATAGTGAAAAATAAGATAATAATGCTCCAGCTTTCATTTGACTCATATTTGTAACATCTTCTTTCTTCGATTCGATAACATAAAACTGTCATGAACATTGGAAATGATTTATTTTGCCTTTATTTTAATACATTGTTTAGGTATTGCTCAGACAATAATTTTTGCTTTTTTATTATATTGTGAATCTCATTATAATCGGGTGTTTTCATTAAACAATTCTTAGTATTCAAGTCATCACTACTACTAATAATAAAATCCTCAATATTATATCTTGTGGCAAGGTCCTTAAATCTAGTAGAACGCATCTTTTCTGCATAGTAGGCTATAAAACATTTTTTGAATTTTAATGAAAATAGAGTTCCGTGATATGAATCTGTATAAATAAATGTTGCATTTTTAAATAAGCTTATCCATTCTTCAGGACCTAGATCATAAAAAACCTTATCAGAATAATCAGCAATGTTGAATTTCATAGTGGGTATTACTATGGAATATACAGGAATATTTCCGTATACCTCTTTAATTTTGTTTATTACATATTTGTTAGACCCATTAATCTCTTTACCTAATGCATAAACTAATATATACTTTTGCCCTTCAGGTATAAAGTTGTTTTTTTCAAACTGATTAAAATTTAGTAACAAAGTAGGGTCTACTACAATTGGTGGTGAGAAGTTAAGTAAACTCTTTACAAAGTTACTTGAATGTTCATTTCTAACCGAAATTGCTGTAAAATCATTTAACTCTTGTTCCAATTTTGATTTATGTGTTGATTTAACATCTGATATTGTGGAATCTGCAGCGTAACTTACTTTTTTTCCATTAAAGTTATCAAAATTTAAAAAATACTCCTTTTTATCTCTTTGTCCAGGTCTCCAAACCTGATCGCTACCTACAATTATAATCTCATAATTATTAACTATTTTAAGCAAGCTACTTTCATCTACTTTTTCACTTAACTTCATACTTTGACTTCTAAATGCATCAAATTTCTTTATGATTTTCTTATTGTATTTTACTTTAATATAAATTCTTTTTATCAATGTTTGTATATTTAATATTTGATCTATAATATTCTTCTTTAACCCTATAGATCTTAATATTTTATGGTTTTTGTAATTAGAAGGTATAAAATTTATTACTTCAACTTGGTAACCTTTGTCTTCGAGATATTTTTGAAGTGCATAACTTTGTAATACACCTCCAAAGTTATTAGAGTAATGATACGTTAGTATTCCAATTTTCTTCATTAAGATTCCCCTTTACAATTTAGTATTCCCAAAAGAAATAGTATGGAACAATTCCATTTCCATCACTCTCAAGATTATTTATATAATAATAGGATACTGCCAAAATGATTATCATAGTAATTAATAGTTTTATTACCTTAGTTTCCTTAATAGTTAATTTTACAGGTAGTTTATCTAGATTATTTATAATATGTGGTATATACAAAATAATAAAAATGAAGAAAAACATATTCAATCTAGTAAATAAATAGGAAAAAGAACTAAGTGATTGAATAAAAAACGCTATAACCATTATATTTGCTAAAATCGTATTTTCCCTGCTATTGTATTTTATTGGACTATATACATATATCCCCAGTATTATTACTATCAATATTAATATAGCTAAGCCACCTATATTATCTGAACTAGTGTATCTATCTAAACTGTTTTCTTCATAAAATAATAAAGTTAGCAACTCTCCAATTGGTGCTCTTAATAAGAATAACAGGATATAACTTCCTATTAAGTATAAAATATATTGATAATTCCACCTTATCTGAGCAATATAATATATAGGTAAAAATATTATAGCTGCATAATGAAAAGTTGCGGCAATTAATATTATTATAAAGAACTTCATAAACTTTTTATCTAATATATATTTGAATGAGAATAAAACTAAAATAATAGCAATAGTTTGACGAATACCTGTAAAAGAAAAATTAAAAAAACCTAACCCTATAAACAATAAATAACTAATAAAATAATTCTTTGAATACTTATAAATAACTAATCCAAGTAACGAAAATACAAATACCGCTACACTTAACAGCCAAAAATTAAAATTGTCCGAAAAAAGCAAAAAAAGCTTTTGGGCTACCTCATAACCAATCTCACTTATACCACTAATAGTATCACTAGAAAGACTTTGAAACTTTCTCTCATATCTTATAGTATCAATACCAACAGTAAAATGTCTCAAACCATTTACCAATGCAAACTGTATTGTAATAATTACTATAAAAAGCTTTGTAGTAATTCTCGATTTAGCAAAAGTTAATAATGTCAACGAATAGAAAATAAATAAATAAAAGTTTAACTCTATAACGCTCATACAAAACACCTACATATGTTCATGATCAATAAACTCCTTAATATTCATTAATATAAAGAATTACTCATTATTAACGATAATATTTCGTGAATAAATTTCATAAAACAACTCCGAAGTCTTATCTATATCATAATCTGGTTTCTTTAAAGCCTGTTGTTTTCCCTTATAATACTTAATATGATTTAAAATTTCGCTCTCCCATACTTTTTCATTAATAGGCAGATAAGTAACATTTCCCAAGTTTGTATTAGTGGGAACACGGTTTGAAGCAATACATTTAAGTCCCATAGCTTGTGCTTCCACTAGCACTATACCAAACCCTTCCCATTTCGAAGGTAGTAAAAATAAATCCATGCCAGCTAATATTTTAGGTATATCATCACGAGCTCCCAAGAATGATACTCGATTATTTATATTCTTCGATATCACATATTGCTGTATTTCTTCTTTAAGTTTTCCCTCTCCCACAAACGATAAATGAACATTGCTAAATTTTTTTGAGATATTTGTGAAAACATCTACTATGAATTTATGATTTTTAATTTTGACAAAGCGCCCTACCAATACTAAATGAATAAGATCGTGATTGAGCTTTAATTCTTTTAAAACATCATTCCTATTATATAATTCTAAATCAAATCGTTTATAGTCAATGCCATTAGGAATAATAGTTGTTCTTTTATCATTTATTCCTTTCCTTCCAAATAAATAGCTAGCAGCTTCATATGATGGTGCAATCATATCTGTAGAATACTTTAAGATAAGATTTCTCATTAAAATTTCATACATTTTTCTCAGAATACCGATTTCCAGATTGGATTTATCGGTATGTGAGTGAGAAATTCTAATTGGAATGTTAGCTAACTTAGCTAACAACATATAAAAACCTGAAAAAAACAAACTGTGAGAGTGTATAGTATCAAAAGGACCTTTAGCTTTTATAAGCTTCAACAGCTTATAAAAGCTAATTATTTTATCTAAATTATTTTTTTCACGATGGAAATGAATCTGTATTCCATTATCCTCTAATTTTTTCTTATATGTTTGTTTTCCATTTAACACAGTAGGACTAAAAAAGTGAACCTCAACATTCTTTTTATTCATTTTTATTGCATTATCAACCATCAATGCCTCTATTCCACCTATAGTAATTCCAGATATGTTAAGCACTTTAACTTTTCTATAAGTATTTTCACTCAATATCTTTTCCCCTAACAATTTTATTTTTTAGTGGAAATCCAAATTCTGTATTTAGTATCCTTCTTAATTCTTTATAATATCTCTCTGGACTGTATTTATCTTTAACTAATTCTAAACTTCTTTCACCCATAATTAGATGTTTTTTTCTCTCTTTAATAATTTTTGTGATTTTATTCTCTAAATCATCGACATCATCACTTTTAAATACATAACCATTGTAATTTTCTTCAATATAGTCTTGTGCACCAGCAGTATCACTACATATAACAGGTAATTTATGGGCCATTGCCTCCAAAACTGATACTCCTAGTTCTTCATTTATTGATGGAAGTATAAATAGATCATGATTGAGATATTCCTGTTGTACTTTATTAAACTCCAAATTGGTCTTTATATTCACCAAACCTTCTAAATGATTTTCACTAATGAAATCTACTACTTTTTTATACTCTATCTCATGTATTTCTTTCGTTAATTCACCTATAATTGTCAAACTTATATCGTATTTTTTTTTCAGCCTTTTAACAACTTCCAACAATAATAAATGTCTTTTCCTTGGTACAAACTTACCTATAGAAATTATATTAATTCGATCCTTGCTAAAATATTTTTTTTCTTTTAATTTTTTTTCATTCACTTTAATAATAAAAGGCAAGTAATAAGTTCTAGAAGGACATTCCGGATTCATTATTCCTTTACCGTTTATAGGTGTTATCATTACCTTTGGCATTATTTTCTTTATTAAAATTTGATATATTAATAATTTAAGTTTTTTTACAATTTTCATGCTTTTTTTCGACTTATGAACATGTTTAGGAATTTGCCTATATAATATTACATTAATACCTAATTTTCTACATAAAATAAAAGTTAATAATCCAAAAAAAAATGTATCCCTAACTATAACATAATCTGGTGAAAAATTTTTAATATAACTTAAATAATCTTTAATAGGTGGAATTCCGAACTGCCTTTCGAATCTAAAAGATTCGCGTGAGGTTTTATTAATAAAATTATATAACTTTTTAAAAAATAAAAAAAATTTACTATATCCAAATATTTTCGGGGTTATTAAACTATGATCTTCACTACCACCAACATATTGAGAAACATAGATTACTTCATCTCCATTTTTTAGTAATGTATCCACTACATAATACTGATTTGTATGAAACCTTGGCGCAACAAACATTACTTTCATGACTAACCTCCACGTAAAATTCCTAAAAGTTTTTAAGAGCTTCAGTATAGAATTTCTCATACCACTTAACTGTCGAATTGACATCAAATCCAGATTCTGTGAATTCCTTTATATGATTTTTTCTAATATGTTTAAAGTAATTCTCCATTAAACTTTCAGCCCAAAATTCAGGTGATCTTTCCAAAGGTATAAATGTTACATTTTTCGTTATTCTCACTTCTTTTGTTATCTGATCTGATATTATGCATGGAATTCCAGCAGCTTGTGCTTCCAACACTACACCTGGTAACCCCTCATACAAAGAAGGAAAAAGAAGTACGTCAGCTGCTTGTAAAAAATCTGACACATCTGACCTTATACCTTTAAAAAATACCGCATTTTCTAAGTTCATAATCTTAGTCTGTTTTTCAATTTCTTGTTTTAAAGGTCCATCTCCTATTAATATTAACTTTGAATTTTTTTGTTTTTCGTTAACTTTCTTGAAAATCTCAAGTAATAATCTATGATTTTTTTGAGGATGAAACCTTCCGACATGGACTATTACTAATTCATCCTTAAATCCTAATTCTGACCTTTTTGCAATTCGTGTATCTTGGTTAAATAAAAACCTACTTGTATTAATGGCATTTGGAATTACTTTAACAGTATTATTTTTAACTGCCTTTTTTCCAAACTCACTTATTCCAGCTTTTTTTGATACAGCAAATAAGTTTGTTGCATTAAATCGTGATAATTTACATAAATATTTCTTTATAACATTTTCTTTATTAGAATTTCTTGAATGTGCTATTCTAATTGGTACACTCTTTTTTCTAGCTTCTCTCAAATATACAAACGCTGTACTAGTTTGGTGACCATGTACTATTCTATACTCAGTATGTTTAGAAAAAAAATCTCGCCAAGCTTTCTTATATGATAGATAATTTTTTCCGGTGAAACGTGGTAAACTGTAGATTTTACCCCCCATTGATCTTATTTCACTAGAAAAATAGCATTCATCTGTAGTATGAATCGCAAAATCAAATTGGACTTTAGTTCGGTCTATTGACCTATAAATATCCATCGTCCTACTTTCTGCACCTCCAGCATCCAATCTTCCAAAAATGTGTAAAACCCTTATCGGTTCTTTCATGCGTTTCCCTCAATCTTTGAAATTCTTTTCAGGTATTCTCTAACAACTATTTCTCTATTAAACTCTCTTTCCACTTTATTCCTTCCCTCTATACCCATTTTTTCCATTGTTTTATAGTCCATTTTTAAAAACTCTTCAATTTTATTTATGAGTTCCTTAGTATTTTTCGGTTCAATGATATAGCCATTTACATTATCTTCGACTATTTCTCTACATCCACTTCTATTTGTAGTAATAAGTGGCCTTCCCGAGGCAGCGCTCTCTAATAATACATTTGACATCCCTTCAGGATAATATGTTGGGTGTACTGTACAGTGTACTTTTTCTAATATTGTTCTTATATCTCTAACCATACCATGATATTTTATTATTCCTTCACTCTGAAGTTGATTCAACAAAGATTCATAATTCTGTTCGCAAAAACCACAAACATGAAAAATAGTGTTTGGGTATTTCTTTTTAATATACTTTGCTGTATCTAAATATTGATCGACTCCCTTTTCTTTCATTATCCTTGATATAAAAACAAACTCTATATTTTCACTGTCGGGAAACTCTAATCTAGAAAACTGTTGAAGATTCACTCCAGAACCCGGTAAAATTTCATGTTTATTAATTGCAATATTGTTTTGTTCAAAGAATAACTGATTTTCTTTGTTTTGAAAAAAAACTGTCTTAACTTTGGAAAAAGCAAACTTGTATAATAATACAGATATTTTTTGCATTAAGCCTCCATTTTCTACTGCAGTACCAAGACCGGTGATGTTGGAAATATACGGAATGTTTAGCGCCTTTGCTGCTATCCCACCATAAATATTCGGTTTAATCGTAAAAGTCAAAACAACATTTGGCTTAATTTCCCTCATTATTCTCTTGTAATAGCGAAGTAACTTTAATTCTTGAAAAGCATTTTTTCCATGCCTTTGCATAGAGGCTTCAATGTATTTACAACCTAGTCTCTTCAAATCTTCTATTCTTTCGCCATAAGGAGATGAAACATATACTTGATAACCTTCTTCAAGCAATTTTTCTACAATCTCACGTCTAAAGTTGTATATTACAACATCGTGATTAACTAAAAAAAGTACTTTCTTCTGTGCCACAATTAATCCCTGCTTTCAGTAGATGCAATGGAAGATCGTAAATCATGTACTATATAATCTTCCTTGTAATTACTTAGATCTCTTTCATAATATAAATCCCCGAATACTTTATTAATTAACACTAACCTGTTCCTCAATAAATTTATTATTGGATTAAAAATTTTTGTTGTTTTTATAGTCTTATTATGTGCTTTTGCAATTTCTTCTACCATATTACTTGTTTGGACATAATCTTTATTTTGGGGAAAAAACAATCCACATTCTTTATTTTGAATCATAAGCTTTATAAACTCTGACAAGTTATCTATATGCAACATGCTTCTACGGTTATAGAAATTAGGAAAAACAGGAGACATAGTAGCAAATTTAGCTAATCTAGGGTAGTTTCCTTTAGAATTCTTCCCGTATATCATCGGCGGACGAATTATGACAATTTTAAAACTTTTACTTTCTAAGTCTTTTAATCCATTTTCTGCTTGCAATTTGCTGTCTCCATAATAGTTACTTGGTTTTGGAATAGTTCTTTCTCTTATTACTCCAGTATTATTAATGCTATCACCATATACAATAATACTACTTAAGAAGATAAACTGTTTTACACCTTCCAAATTCGCCTTAGTAGCTATTTCCATAGTCAAATCACGATTAATTCGGTAATATTTTTCTCGCAGACTAGGATCAGTTGAAACATGCGCTATCCCAGCGACATGCAAGACAACATCATAAATGGAAAAGTCTACACTTTTCCATTCATCCGTACGTAAGCTTATTTTATCAATTTGAAACTCTTCAGGATAATTGTCTGTTACCCATTTTTCGAAAGAGTTACCTACATAACTATTCTTACCAGTAATTAACACTCGCTTCATTTTGATGCGGACTCCTTCTGCTCATACTTTCTTGTACCTGTTCCACCTTCTACAACACCATCACTTTTAAGAACACTTATAAAGGTACCAACAAAACATTTTAAATCAAATAATGGACCAATACGCTTTATGTATTCACCGTCTAGCTTTGCTTTAATATCAATTGGCAATTCATCTCGCCCGTTAATCTGCGCCCATCCGGTTAAACCAGGGAGAACATCATTTGCTCCATACTTATCACGTTCTTCAATTAGATCATATTGGTTCCATAATGCTGGCCGTGGTCCAATGATAGCCATTTGTCCAACTAGAATATTTAAAATTTGTGGCAATTCATCTAAGCTTGTTTTTCTTAAAAATCTCCCGACACGTGTAATATATAAATCTGGATTGTCCAATAAATGAGTAGGTGTATCTTTTGGTGTATCAATTCGCATCGTTCTAAATTTGAGAATATTAAAGTGCTCTTTGTTTTTGCCAACTCTTTTTTGTTTAAATAGAATTGGCCCTTTTGAATCGATTTTAATGGCAATAATTAAGAGTACAATAATTGGTGATAAGACAATTAAACCTATCAACGCTAAGAAAAAATCTATTATTCTTTTAACTTTTATATAGAACATACACTTATCACCTCATCATTTTGTTAAGAAGGTTGCTTAGCTATCCTTTGTTCTTTGTAAACTATATCCATGACATTCTCTTTTAACTCTTTTATTTCGTAATTATTAAAGCTATTTATTAATTGAATAAACGCCTCTCTATCTACTTCTACCGTTTTACCAACATAAATCTTCTCATAAACTGCATCCGGATGAATTTCGTCTTCGCCGAGAAGTTCTTCATACATCTTCTCTCCTGGGCGTATACCACTAAATTCAATAGGAATTTCTTCTTCTGTATAACCTGATAGCTTAATAAGGTTTCTCGCTAGATCTACTATTTTCACTGGTTCTCCCATATCTAAGACAAATATTTCTCCACCTTTGGCTAAGGTTCCAGCTTGGACAACTAATCGTGAAGCTTCAGGAATTGTCATAAAATAGCGGGTCATGTCTGGGTGTGTAACCGTGACTGGTCCCCCTTTTTCAATTTGCTTCTTGAATAGTGGAATAACACTGCCACGACTTCCAAGTACATTACCAAATCTTACCGCAACAAATTTTGTTTTACTTCGAGCTGATAAGTCTTGTACAACCATTTCTGCTATGCGTTTCGTTGCTCCCATCACGTTAGTAGGGTTTACGGCTTTATCTGTAGAAACTAAAACAAACGTATGAATGCCAAATGCATCTGCCGCTTCCGCTACATTTTTCGTTCCGATAATATTATTTTTCACCGCTTCGTGCGGGTTGTATTCCATTAGCGGTACGTGCTTGTGAGCTGCTGCGTGGTAAATGATTCTTGGGTTATGTTCTTGTACAACCTCAAAAATACGTTGTCGATCTTGTACATCTGCAATAATTGGTATAATTTCTATTTCTTCTTGTTGATATTTTTGACGAAGTTCCATATCAATGGAGTAAATACTAAATTCGCCATGACCGACTAACAATATTTTCGATGGTTTAAATCGCATTAACTGTCTACAAATCTCCGACCCGATTGAACCACCAGCTCCAGTTACCATAACCGTGTTGCCTGTAACATATTCTGATATCGAGTTGATGTCTAATTCAACTGGATCGCGTCCCAGTACATCTTCGACATCTACATTTTTCAAGGAACTTACGGATATTTTCCCTGAAACAATGTCTTCTATCTTCGGTACCATCTGAACCTTAACATTGGTACTATTACAGATAGCGACTAATTCTGATAATGCTCCGTTTGCTAAAGATGGAATAGCTATTACAATATGATCGATCTCTAAATCTTTTACTAAATCAGGGATCTCTTTTGTAGCACCTGCAACAGGTAAATCATAAAGTTGCATTTTATGTTTTGCCATATCATCGTCTGCGAAAGCGACAGGTAAAAGATCGGTATGTTGCTGTTCATTTTTTAGTTGTCTGGCAATCATTGCACCAGCTGCACCAGCACCGACAATTAATGTTCGTTTTCTATTAGTCTTATCTTGCATATAGTGGTCGCGATAGACTCTCCAGACAAACCTTGAACCACCAATTAATATGATATGTAATAACCAAGTTACAATAAGTGCTCTTCTATAAATGGTGAAATCATTTGCTAGGAATTGAACAATACCTGTTGCTACTATTGTAAAAGTGATTGCTTTCACGATTGCCATTAACTCCCCAATACTCGCATATGCCCAAACTTTATGGTAAAGCTTGTAGACAAACGCAAAGAGATGGTGAAAGAGAAGTAAGGCGATAGCCGTAATCGCCATGACATCTAATTCACCAAATGAATGAGTTGGGTAAACAATCCATGAGGCTATAAAAATAGCTGTACTAACAATGAGAGAGTCTAATAATAGTAATAAGAAAATTCGTTGTTTGTAACCCATTTGGGCCATCCCTTCCATCGTTAAAAATTATTGTTTTACCTTACTTTCCTTAGCCAATTGGTTAATAATTTTCTGTACTTCTTCACCGATTTCTTCATTTTGTAACGCAAACTCAATAGTTGTCTTGATAAAACCAAGCTTTTCTCCCACATCATAACGTTTACCCGCAAAGTCATATGCGAATACACTTTGAGATTCATTTAATCTTTGAATCGCATCGGTTAATTGAATCTCACCACCAGCACCTACTTCTTTCTGTTCTAAATATTTAAAAATAGTAGGTGATAATACGTAACGTCCCATGATCGCTAAATTGGAAGGTGCTGTTCCTGGTTCAGGTTTTTCAACAAACTTATTCACAGAATAATTATCACCATGCTGTTCCTTTGGATCCACAATTCCGTAACGATGGGTTTCATGGTCTGGAACCTGTTGCACACCGATAATGGAACCACCTGTACTTTCATATTCATCAATTAGTTGCTTTAGACATGGAGTTTCTGATTGAACAATGTCATCTCCTAGTAAAACCGCAAATGGTTCATCTCCAATAAACTTACGTGCACACCATACGGCATGTCCTAATCCTAGAGGTTCTTTTTGACGTATGTAATGAATATCTACTTCCGCAGGTTGTTTTGTTTTTTCTAGTAACTCGAACTTACCTTTTTTTAATAAGTTGTCTTCTAATTCGAAGTTGTGGTCGAAGTGGTCCTCGATTGCACGTTTCCCTTTACCAGTTACAATAATAATATCTTCTATTCCAGAAGCAATTGCTTCCTCCACAATATATTGAATGGTTGGTTTATCAACGATTGGTAATACTTCTTTTGGCATTGCTTTTGTCGCAGGTAAAAATCTAGTCCCCAGCCCTGCTGCTGGAATGATCGCTTTTCTTACTTTTTTCATAATAGATAACAATCCTCCAAAATATAATGATAACATTCACTTAAAATACACTTTTTAAAGTATACTTTAAGCTTTAGTACTTTACAACTATAAAATTCCCATGATTTTCTTTTTTTTAATTTTTTCTGGCACATCTCCTACTACATGGTCTCCATTAACTAAATATTGTGCATTTTCCATAAACCAATACACCAAAGAAGTACCATATTTGTCCTTGATCACTGTATGAGCTTCTTGCATAACAAAACCTCTACTCGTAATATTATGCGCATCAGATGCAATAAAATGCGTTAAGTTTGCTTCAATTAATTGCAGGCTGAATTTCTTAATTTTCTTACCAAATTTTCCAGCGATACTCGCTGCAGTAACTTGTGTCAATGTCCCATTACTCACTAAGTCATATAATATATTTGGGTTTTCGATTAACTCTTTATTTCGTTCCGGGTGCACAATAATTGGTTTGATCCCTTGTAATTGCAAATCAAACATTAATTGTTTCGTATAACGTGGAACGTGATTGGATGGAAGCTCCACGAATAAATATCCACTTGTATCATTCAGTGGCAATAGTTGTCCATTCTCTAAGTCAGTTAACATATCTCCGTTTATCCGTGTTTCTTGACCAGGAAGAATAGTTAGGGGAATTTCTTCTTCTTGTAATCTTTTATTCAATTGATCTACAGCTAATAATATGTCATCTTTATAGTTATCATAACTACCATTTAAGTGATGTGGTGTGGCAATAATCGTGTTAATTCCTTGTGATACGGCACTTTTCGCCATTTGCACACTATCTTCCATATGTTTCGCACCGTCATCCACACCAGGCAGGATATGACAATGAATATCGATCATAGCAATTCATCGTCCTTTCTGATCATAAATATTTTATTTTAACGTCATAATATCATACTAAAGTATAACAGGAAACAAGCCAATTGAAAATAGCATTTAACAGGCGATTATTGTCGAATATACTTTAAATATTGTAAACTTCGCCTAATTTCTCCATATTATAAAATGCCGAAGATTTTCTTCTTTTTAACGCGCTCTGGTTCTTCCCCTTGAACCATTTTATTGTCTAATAGTAGATTTTGATTTTCTTGTAATAAATACCACTGATGGAAAGAAATATTGCGTTTCATCGACTTCCATGCCGATTGCAAGTGATATTCTTTTGCTTCTGAGGTGTCTGAACCGACGAAATGAGCGAGGTTATTCTTCAGAAATTGTTGGGTTAGTTTTTGTAGCTTTTTACCTTTCTTACCGACAATGCTTTTAGCACTCACTTGTACTAACACACCATTCTTGACCATACTGTAGAGATGATCATGGTCATCCTGAATCTGCAGGTTTTTTTCAGGGCTCATAAAGACAGGTTTATAACCTTTCAATTGAAGTTCATAGCATAGTTGTTTGGTATATTCCGGGATATGATCATGCATTAACTCCATAAAGACATATTTCGGTTCTGCCCCATAAGTAATTAAGCTGTCTGTCTCTAAATCTTCTTCCATGTTTCCATAGATTCGGATCGTTTGTCCAGGAATGATTTCCACGTCTATATTTTCTTCCATTAGTTGTTGATTAACCTTTTCCACCAAATTAATAATGGTATCTTTATTAATTTCCTGTTTTCCTTGTATGTATCTAGGTGCTGCAATAATTTTTCTCACGTTCGCTTTTTCTGCTTGCTTTGCTATTGCGATTGATGAGGAAATATTTGTTACACTTTCTCGATTAATTGGAAGAATATATGGATTAATATCCAACATATGCACCACCCTTTCTTGTCATCCTACTCACACATACTAGACCTTAGTCCCATTATATGTAAAGAATAGCATATTCGTTGTTGTTTGGAAAGTAATAACATCAAGACCCTATCTATATACATTAGTTTTACATCTTTATTTTATGGGGATTTATTCAAAAAAATACCTTTCGACTATTTGTTGAGTCGAAAGGTATTTTTTAATAGGAAAGTATAAATATTGGGTAGCTGTCTACGCAAGCGCCCAGAAACTAGGCGACTTCACGAATCGCCCTACGATAAGTTATCATCGGTTCGTAAACTCACCTTGATTCCTTTATCTCAGTTGATTCGCTCCAGTCGCTACGTTTCTAAACGGGCGATCTGCGTTTTTCTTAATTTCCATAATAGTAATAGTGACCTTTTTTCTGTTCACGGTCATTAAGTACAACACCTAATAGTTTCGCATTACCAACATCCAATAATTCTTTTGCCTTGGTTGCGGCATCGTATTCTGTCTGATTACTACGGACAACCATTACTGCACCATCACAGGTATTGGCAAGAATTTGCGCATCTGTCACAGCTAATACTGGTGGAGTATCAAATAGCACTAAATCATAATCCAAGCTGGCGTTAGCAATCAATGTTTCCATCGCTTTAGACCCTAACAATTCAGATGGGTTCGGTGGAATTGGTCCACAAGATAATAAATCCAGTCCTGCTACGTCACTGCTTGTAACAGATTCTTTTAATTCTGTTTCACCGACTAGCACACTGCTTAATCCTTTGCGATTATCAATGCGGAAGGTATAGTGTAATGTTGGTTTACGCATATCTGCATCAATTAACAATACTTTTTTTCCTTGTTGAGCAAACACAATCGCCAAGTTTGCCGTTGTAGATGACTTCCCTTCTGAAGGTCCAGAAGAGGTTACCAGCATTGTTTTTAGTTCTCCATCCACAGAAGAGAATTGCAAGTTCGTTCGAATCGTTTTATATTGTTCTGAAATCGGAGAACGAGGGTTCATCTTGGTAATTAAGTGTCTTACGTTTTTTAAATTAGACTGTTTTTTTCCTTTGACCACTAAAGCTCCCCCTCTCCGTTTTTTGGTTGATGGACGCAGGCTTTGCCATAGACATCATATCTTTTTCGTCAATATGCGAGACTACACCAAGAATCGGTAGTTCCAATTTGTCTTCTACATCCTGTTCTGTTTTAATCGTGTTATCTAAATATTCTAGCAAGAATGCTAAACCTACACCAACCATCGCCCCAAGCACCATAGCGATTGCGATGTTAAGCATTGGTTTTGGATTTACAGGCTTCGGGTTTGCTGGGACTACCGCTTCAGATAGAATGTTCACATTGTTAACGTTCATCAATTCCGGAAGATCTTCGCGGAATACTTCCACCGTTGTATTGGCAATACCTGCCGCTACCTCAGGATCATAGTCAGTCGCAGTAAGTGTTACAACCTGAGAACTTTCTGCACTAGAGATCGATATTTTCTCTCCTAAAGCGCCCGGTGTTATTGTTAAGTTCATTTCCTCGACAACTTGATCTAAAATTCGGTTACTTTTAATTATCTCTTTATATGTATTGATGATTTCGACATTAGAGCGAATTTGGTTAATGTCAACATTATTTACCTCATTCGTATCTTGATTAACTATAAATTGCGTACTAGATTGATAGGTTGGTGTTAGAATAAAAAAGCTAATGATTGCACTAATACCCGCAGCACCAACAATTAATAATATAATCAATAATAAACGTTTTTTCAGAACTTCGAAAATCTCTTTCAGCGATATCGTTTCTTCCATTATTCGTAACCTCCGCATATAATTCTTTCAGATGAATTCGGTCGTTTATTGCATACGATCACACCATAAACGAAATTATAACATAAACTGTTTTTATTTGTCATAAATATCTTGTGATTTTTTGTGAATTTTCTAGGTACTATTTGTCATTCGCACAAAAAAAGAGCCCATGTTACCTATCAACACAGGCTTTACTTTATTAAGATACATGGAACCATTGATTTTTCAATGCTGTGATTACAGCATTCGTCCGATCAGGTACTTCTAATTTTCTTAAAATCGAGCTGATATGATTTTTAACTGTTTTATCTGTGATATACAATGTCGAGCTGATGCGATTGTTACTATACCCTTGCGTTAAGAGCTCCATTACTTCCCATTCACGATTGGTGAATACACCGACCGGTCGCTTATCTTTACGGTTGTGGATTTCGCGATAGTCTCCTAATAGAATTTGGGTTAATTCTTCGTGGATATAGTTTTGGCCAGATATAATTTTATCGATGGCATGAACTAACTCTTTTTTCTCCATACCATTAAAGAAGTAACCATTAAGGTCCATTTTAAATAATTCTGTAAGGTCTGGATGATCATTGTCTTCTGTCCACACGATAATTTTCTTGTTGTTTTTCATGTACGTGTTAATTAAACTTATGGTATCTATGTCTGTGTCAATATCAATGATGAGCAGGTCGATAATATAGTCTCGTAGTTTTCCTTGTTGTTGTGGTTCAACCGCAATGATATCATAAGCTTGAAACTCATTCGAAAGCACCCCTACTAGACCTTCTCGATAGATAGAAGCTTCTTTCACTATTGCTATACGCATTGATATTTCCTCCTGTTTCCTTTTTTTAAAATAAAAAGGCTATTTCTCTTTGTGCAGAAATAGCCTAAAATACTTACGATGATTTATTGGAATATTTAGGTAACCAGGCGATCATAGGCATTTTTACCCTTAGACCCTAGGCTTTGCGTCCTGATTTTTCAAACAGTTTGCCTTTTTCTTACTATTCAATTCTGTCTTATATATTACCGTTTTCCTATATTTATTTCAATATTTAGGGAGAAATAATTTTTAAAATAAGTATTTTGATGTATTGTTTGGAAAACAAATGGATAATTTGTAGGTTTATATACCCTTATTTTTTGTCGGTTTGTGACGCTTTTTGTTGCCAAAACGGAAATCGATTTCTTTATTTTAGCATTTATTCGGGGAAATTCTAGTTATTTTGAAGGTTTTTATCATTATAATTAGAGGGTGTTTGACAAGATTGTCGAAAAGAAGCGATCGGAGGGTATTACCCAACAATTGGTCGTTGTTTATTTTGATAATAAATCCTCAACTAGTATCTTTTGCTCATGGAATAAATTGTTTGGTAGGGCTTTTAATGAAAAGAACTTAGTTTGCTGCGACTCCTAGTTACTTTCTACTAACTTGTCACTATATTGTTTACAAGTAAATAATACGAGAACTAGCGATACTTGGTCACCATTGGAGAATTTTTTGTCATATTGAGGACCAGAGTAAATCCCAAATAGCTCAAGTTCTTCTAATTTAAGTCCTGTTTCTTCGTACACTTCTCTTATTGCTGTATCTTGGATGCTCTCTCCTAGTTCCATAAATCCCCCTGGAAATCCCCATTGGCCATTATCAGAACGTTTTTGCATTAGCACTCGATTATCTTGATCAAAAACAAATGCCCCAGCTACTACCATAATGACCTTCTCGTTCCCAACCATTGATCTTAAATGTTGTATATAATCCATTTTTCATTTCTCCTCATTCAATAAGCTTTCTTCATTAATCTATGGATTTCTTTACCTAAATTCTCTTTTAATTCACCATATGTTTCATTAGAGTATTGGTATTTAGGATTACGCCATTTTTCACTAGAGTATTGCCAAACGGGGTAAGGAATTCGTTCCTCTGGCTCCCAATTGTAGCGTGGGAACACATGCGCATGTAAGTAAGCGTCGGTATTCCCGTAGATGGAATAATTAATTCTTCTCGGTTCACATACTTTTAGAATCGCCTCTCCAATCAAACTCATATCTAATAAGTAATCACTTCGAAGTTTAAAATCGAGTTCTTCTAATGAGCGATACATTTCAAATGGTAAAAGCACACAATATCCTGGTAAAAATTGAGTATCGCCAATGGCAGCAAAACCACTCCTCATTTTTGTAATAATCATAGGATTTTCCCCACGATGTGCAGATGCAATTCTATTTTTTTCCATTCATTATTTATTCTCATAATATATCTCTCCTTAGATTAATACCGTTGTGCAATACGATAGCAGGTAGGATACTTCCTGAATTGGCTCTGAAATTCCAGTAAAGATCAAGCTAGTAGGATCAATGACAACGCTTAAACGATTGTCAACGGTGATACCATGAATGAAGGCAAATAACAACGTAGTGATGATAAGATTCCAACCTACTTTACTCGTAACTAAAACTTGCACGTGGTGCGGTGAACCCGATATCCTTCCACGTTAGTCCAGACTATACTGTAACGAATAGGAGTGTAAACGCTAGTATAACCACATTTTGGATCTGGTTTTCTTCACATATTTCTTCCCTTTTCTTGAACCTCAAATGTGTTGTTACATAATTGGTTTGAGTATTGTATCAAATATTTTTTGGTAACCAAAGGGAAGTATTGAAGCTACTAATAAACCTATTAAGATCGACGAAGCTGCTAAAGCTCTAAATTTCCTAAGCGATATTTCTTTTCTTTGATAGGCAATATGGAAAGCTTTAATCAAAACATAAATCGTCATGAATATAATAATGGCAGAGAAAATACTGATTAAAATGACTTCCATTTGAATAAACTCCTTTTATTTGTTTTCTAAATCTTCTATTCGCTTTTCCAAATGATCTATCCTTTGCATTAATTCGCGATTGGTGGTGTTAATTCGATTGGATATCATTTTTATAAGTGAAACAAGGAATAAGACTAAGACGACAGCACCTAGAAAATATCCAATGATGATTTCCATTGTGTGTACTCCTCCTTTTTTCAACTGGTTATCTTGATGAGTTCTCGCTATTTTTCTTTTTGGCGAAATAATTCCAAGTATACAATATAGACCAAAATACAATGATTATTAGAAGTGAATAGTAGCTCGCATACTCATTTGGAAGGGAGAATAAAAGGATTACAGCAATTATAAAAAATGGTGGCACTAGTATCCAATATCGCTTATTTTTAAAGTGTTTAATCACGATTCCCTCCTGTTCTCTATTCTTTATCACTATCAAAAACTATTTCTAATATGGCAAGTAATAATGCGATGATGATCTCTGCTTTCAAGGTCAATGTGATACTCTTCATAAATTCGTCCACTGTAAACAGCACTAACCAGTTTGATAGGAAGTCAAAACCAAATCGTAAAAATCCTATCTTTACTTTACCTATCATATTTCGAACGGTTATCTTGTAGAAAACCTTGAAAAACAAATCGACAAATATTCCTAACACAAAGAAACTAGTAACAAAGACTAGCAATGACCAGATGGAATGATACCGAACACCGAGAAGTTCAAAAAGCCCTGCCAATCCAAAGAAAAAAACGCCTATTACAAAGCCGACTACAAGGAAAATAAGAAGCGTTATTGCTGCAACAGTTATTACTTTTTCTCTTTTATTCATATCGCGAAATGAATCATTATTTTGTTCTGACATTGGACTGTAGCTCCTTTTTCATCACTAACAACTCTTGGTGATTTAATTTACTTTTCTCCGCAAGATTCTTTGGAGCTTTTTCTGACACTTTTCTTGATAAGCTTCTTTATAGAACCTCTTACTATTAACCAACTCACGGACATCTTGATCGTGAATGATTAGTTTTTTGTATGTGTCATGTAGAAAATAATCCCGGAAACATTGTTGCTCTTTCAGTAATTAATGGAGAAGAGGTGATAAAACTTATGAGATTCAAAGCAATTTTTTCAACTGAATTGCTCCTTTTTTCGGAATAGCTTTTGGTATATTTTAACACAAAGTGAATATTTCTTCAGTGGATATCTAATCGTTACACTTTGGGAGGAATTTTACTATTTATGTCGAATAATTTGGTATAGAAAGGATGTGATTTCAATTATTATCAAAAAACGAAAGGAACCGGAAAGTATTTTGATGCTTAACCGTGGACTAAAACGAATTAGAAAACGAAGGCGTGACATGGAGCTAGAACTTCGCAATATTGAACAAGGCTATCAAGCTGAATGTCAACTCGATTTTTACTTGGAACGAATCGGCATTAACTCAAACGATGTAGTTCTTCTTCAAGACCTCCGCCTCCCCGCTGCAGATCGGCAGTCCTTTTTTCAAATCGATAACCTTCTCCTTACTGCACACTTCGCTGTCAACATTGATGTAAAAAGCCAACCAGGTACATTCACCTTTCAAAACAATGCGCGAAATTTCCAGTACGCTTTGCATGGAAAGAAATACGGGATGATGCACCCTATATCACAGGTAGAAGAACAGTGTGATCAGCTCCGCTCATGGCTTGGTACTCAGTGGGAAAATTATCCGATCGTCAATCTTGTAGCTTTAGCGGACCCAAATGCAGAGATAGTTACGGACTCGAGTAGTGATTGGGTATATGATTGGGTTATGCCTTTTGCTTTATTGAAGAAATCATTTAAACGTGCTGCTGATCAATATACGCAATCCCTTTTTCAATTAAGTGAGCTGACGCGTGTTGGTTATCAGTTAGCACAGGCACATTGTAAACCAGAGATGCATTATTGGAAAAGGTTTGGACTTGAACAAGGGGATGTCGAAAGCGGGGTGCTGTGCCCTTTTTGCGGTAGCTTGGCAATGGATCGCTTACGAGTAATTTGGGATTGCCCTCATTGTGGCGGGCGAGATCGTCGCGCACATGTCATGAGCCTGCTCGATCATTTTGTATTTGTGAAACCAACAATGACGAACCAAGAGTGTAGGGAGTTTTTACATGTGGAAAAAGAATATACCGCTAGAACATTAATGACAAACGCTGGAATATTAGATTGGTACGGCAGTAAAAGCGGACGAGTTTATGTTTTGAAGAAGTGATGTTACTTGAGCAAGTTCTATCATTAAATTTAATTTAAGGGAAGAGGGTTTTTCCTTGGAAAAGGATTTCTCTTCCGGGGATAAGTCGGGGATATTTGCTTCCCTTCCATGGATATATCATCTTATCCCGGGAAGATGATGCTTTTTCCTCGGAAGGGAGAGCTTTTTCCTTGGAACAGGATTTCTCTTCCCGGGATGTGTACTCCGCTTCCGGGGATATTTGCTTCCCTTCCATGGAAATATCGTCTTATCCACGGAAGAGGAGGATCTTTCCTCGGAAGGGAAGACTTTTTCCTCGGAGCAGCATTTCTCTTCCGGGGATATGCGCTCCGCTTCCAGGGATATTTGTTTCTCTTCCCTGGATATATCCTCTTATCCACGGAAGGAGAGGTTCTTTCCTCGGAAGGGAGGGCTTTTTCCTTGGAGCAGCATCTCTCTTCCGGGGATATGCGCTCCGCTTCCGGGGATATTTGTTTCTCTTCCCTGGATATATCCTCTTATCCACGGAAGGAGAGGTTCTTTCCTCGGAAGGGAAGGCTTTTTCCTTGGAACAGGATTCTGCTGTAATACTCTGCATGCTTCCCCTTAACTTAAACAAGACGAAGCAGTTTTAGCGTTTCTCTCAGCAATTGCTTTTAACCCTTTTGCTCTGCTAATAATAAACCTTGTCATATATTTTTCTAGAAACAACTTGTCAGCAATTCTTCCTATTAACCCAAAAGGTGACTTATACTCAAATGCATCAATCATTATGGTTCCACTTTTTTCTTCTACAAATTGATGTGTATGAGTAAATGAACTAAAGGCTCCTTTTACCATGATATCAACAAACTCAGTTGGCTTGTTCATATGAGTTACTTTTGCCGTTAGCCTTTGTTTAATGCCAAAGTGAGTAGCTTCCCAAGTGACTGTATCACCCTCATTTAATAACCCGTGTGTAACGCCACCAACAACTCTTTCCTTCGATTTAGCTGTTGTTTTAGTATGTATATCTACGCTTCTTGCAAGATTAAAACATTCTTCTACAGATGCTTCAATAAATTGCTTATGATAAACAATAGGCATTTTTTTATTCTCCTTGTTCTATGCGCCCATTACGATTGATTGTTAATACTATCAATAATTTGGTTTGCTGTTTCCTCCGTATAGTCTCCCTTAATTACAAAATCTGTACCTGAAATAGTGGAAACTATCATTGGAGAGCTTATCAACTCTTCACCGAAATATAGGTAAATGGATTTACCAGTATGACTTTCTGTAATTTCTTCTAACTTTCCTTCTTCTCTAAAGCTTAATTCAATAACAGATTGGTTGGATTGCTCTAAATCCTCTAGTTTAGCTTTAGTGAAGTCAGACGTTGATGCCAAAATGTCTCCTTCATCATTCTGGATAGTGATTGTTTCATCTTTAGTGGGCTCTACACCTTTATTTGTCGTTGCACAAGCCGATAATAGGAACAAAAACAAGATAACAATTAATAGACAATATAAAGGTTTGTTCATTATATTTTCCTCCCACTTCTTCATCATTTGTTTTGCTCTACTTGAGTAGCTTTACAAGGCTTTTTCACCAGATTAACTTCATAACAAATTGCTCACCAATTGGGCCATGTTTTCTGATTTCTGTATCTTGAAATCCCACTTTTTCATACAGTTTTTGAGCAGCTATGTTTTTGTGATTAACAGCTAAAACAATTTCATTACAATCTGGAAATTCTGCGCTAACGAATTTTCTGAGTGATTTCATAGCTTGCTTTGCGTAGCCTTTTCCCTGTTTAGTTTGGTTTATCGATAATGAGGTGAGCAACATCGCCTGAGTATTATCCGAATACTCCTTTACTCTGTCGGTTTCGTGCAAGAGAAAAAAGCCCACCGGCTCCATCTCGTCTAAAATAACGATTCGATGCTGTCCTTCTGTTACTTCTTTATAATTGATAGGCAACGATGTATATTGCGCTTGTTCATTAGGGAGTTCAAAGGAATTTAATACTTCTAAATGTTCATTTGAAAAATGTCTTAATTCGATCATATCAGTTTTATTCATATAGCAAATCTCCTTTTAAGTTATGATACCGAAATGTATGGAGCCATAAACAATCAAGCCCATAATAAATAACACGCAAGTTACCGAACTTAGGAGATATGTTTGGTTATCTGTTGCAAACTTCCACTTCATGATGGCACGAAAAGCAAACATCAGACTAGGAACAATAAAAAGGAACAGTCTAAGCTGATGATAATCACTTATTGATGCAGCTATCAATAGCAAAGTTGCCCAGTGAAGGATATTCTCCACATATTTATGTGTTTTATTTACATATCTATTCTCTAAGTCAGCCGCTTCGATGTTCATCTTTTTTATTAGTTTTCTATTAATAAGCTGATCCAAGATAAAGATGCAAAATATAATGACGATAATAGCTATCATAGAAATCCCTTCCTTACAGATGCTAAATCTAATTCTAACATAAAATACCAAATTTAAACCATTTTATGCAAAAGTTGGTTCGCCATAGATAATGCTTGTTGATCTTCATATATTTCACCTGGCTTATTACCAACTCCAAGGACATAGCCATCAAATGAAATACCAATGAAATCAAAAATATATTGAAATTGTTGGATCAAAGGCAATCCTTTTAATCGCGGATTATCCCCTCCTACAGCTATTACAAAGGCGTTTTTGGATTGCATTTGTTTTTTAAATTCCGGAAAGTTCGAATCCCTAAGTGTTTGAGACCAGCGATCAATAAAGGTTTTCATTTGCCCAGTCATACCAAACCAATAAATAGGTGTTGAAAAAACTAAGGTATCATGAGCTAACAGCCGCTTTATTAATAAGTTATAATCATCATCGATATCTTGAAATCCTTCTTTTGCATGCCGTGAATCTTTGATTGGGACTATCTGATAATCATCCAAATAAATGCGTTCAGCTTGCACACCATGGATTGCATGTTCCGTTAGAATTTCCGTATTTCCGTTTTTTCGTGTCCCACCGTAGATAACTGCTATAGACATCCTATCCACTCCTTTATTATTCATATCCTTTGAGAAAAGGTTATTCATATCATAAAATAAAAACAATAATTAATAAAACTGAATATTTTGATTGCATCAATCGACATATTCGATTACAGGAGAATGAATATGGATATCAAACAGTTGAATACTTTTAAAATAGCAGCAGAAACTTTAAATTTTACCAAAACTGCTAAAATCTTAAATTTTGCTCAATCAAGTGTCACCTCTCAAATTAAATCTCTTGAAAAAGAACTTGATGCAAAGTTATTTGAAAGATTAGGTAAGAAATTATATTTAACGGAAACCGGAAAGCAATTCAAGACTTACGCAGACAAAATGATTGACTTATCCGAAGAAGCAAAATCCATTGCAACAGGTGGCGATGAACCGTCAGGCACATTGATTATCGGAGCACAAGAAAGCCAATGTACCTATAGGCTCCCACCTTTACTAAAGGAGTTCCAACAACAATTTCCAAAGGTCAAATTAATATTTAAACCTGCTCATTCAGATGAAGTCGCGAAGGAACAATTACTAAAAGGAGATTTAGATGTGGCTTTTATCATGGATGAAGTGAGATATACTGATTCTTTGGTGGTTGAGCCATTGATAAAGGATGAAATGAAGATTGTGGCATCGCCCAATCATCGATTAGCCAATCATTTAGAAGTGTATCCTCAGGATCTGAAAGATGAAACACTATTATTGACGGAAACAGGCTGTTCATATCGTAGCCTTTTTGAAAATATTTTAACGAAGGCAGAAGTATACCCTTCCAACAGAATAGAATTTGTCAGTATCGAAGCACTTAAACAATGTGCGATAGCAGGACTAGGAATAGCTAAGCTAGCATATATGGCCGTAGAGAAAGATATAAGTACCGGTAGATTGAAAGAACTAAATTGGCAAAGTGATGCACCAGCTTTTTTCACACAAATCGCATGGCATAAGGATAAATCAATGAATCTCCCATTAAAATCTTTCATAGATTTGACTTGTCAGATGTTAAAGGATACAGAGGAAATTTAATGTAGGTTATATCACATCCTGGGCACTTAACTCTCAAAATCATACAAACATCCTCTCGAGAGTTCCATTTTCATTATTGAATAAAAAGCAAAAGATTTGTAAAAAAAGTTAATTTATGCTATAATGTAATATTACTAATTAGGTGCTATAATAAGGTTCTCCTGGCCAGGGGAATCTTATTTTTTTGTATAGGAGGAAGATGTTAATGAAGCAGAATGAGTCTAGTCTAACTTCCTTAGTATCGGCTTTTGGCCGAGCATATCACCATGAATACGATACACCTAAAATTTTCGATGATTTTATTGCCACCGATTTACTTTCCGAAGAAGAGTTTTCAGCTGTTAGTAAAAATATGATAAACGGCATTCAGTTTTTCAACAAAGAAATTGGAGAGCGTTTTAAAGATCAGCCAGAAGAAATTTTGCAATGGATTACACAAGTACAGCTTTCTCCTACACCATTAGCACGTGCAGCATATTGTGAGAAAGTACTACTTCATGAAATTGAGTTAGGTTCATCACAGTATGTCATACTCGGAGCAGGATTAGACACATTTGCTTTTCGGCACCCAGAATTGACAGATAGGTTGAATATATATGAAATTGATTTTCCTGCTACACAAGCATTTAAAAAACAAAAGTTAGCTGTTGCTAATTTTGATATCCCTGAAAATCTCCACTTTGTTGCGATGGACTTTACTACTACTTTCTCTCATCAAGATTTAACAGATCAAGGATTTGATAACAAAAAAACTTTTTTTAGCCTTTTAGGTGTTTCCTATTATTTAACGAAAGAGGTAAATGCGAATTTGATCCAACATTTATTTGCTGACCTTCCTCCAGGCAGCTCTATTATTTTTGATTATGCAGACGAAAAACTCTTTGAAGAAAAGGGTATTTCTAATCGAGTTGAAAATATGGTTAAAATGGCTGCGGCAAGTGGGGAACCAATGAAATCTTGTTTTACTTATTCGGAGATTGAGAGTTTGTTAGAGAAAGCAGGATTGCAAATTTATGAACATTTATCACCGACTGACATAAATGAGTATTTCTTTAGCAATAGGACAGATTATTTAACTGCTTTTGAGACGATTCATTTTATTCATGCTGTGAAGCGGTAATAACACACAAAAGTGATATTACTGCTTAAAAAATAAGGGGATGGAATCGAATTCATCCCCTTTATAGTTTCATTCCTTCGGTTATTTTATCGATCCACTTCTCCACAAGTCCATAGTATTTCGGAAGTCGTTGAAATATTTCAAAGGACAACTCATCATTATAGGTATGCACAGGCAAGTTGCGGTCATCTACCATTTTAAGTGCATTTACTGCTTCTTCATCATTAAATACTTCCCGACAATTGCGAATCACACCCTTTGGTGATTCGATATCCATCCGCTCTACTTTTTCTTACTGTTTCTTTTTGTTATAACTCCTGCTATTCCAAGACCAGTCATATAAAACCAATATAATTGCAAAAATCAAGGAGGTAACTAAAATATCAGTTAGATTAAAGTTCTGTTGTGTCAATAAGTTCCAAAATCCAAACCAATTCCATCCAAGTATAATGATTAATACGAACATTCTCTTTCTTGATTTTTTAAAGAATTTTAGCAACACGAATACCTCCATGGAATAACTCATATTTACATATTCTTCTTTTATGATACTGTCTCAAGGCCTAAAAACTCAAGAATCTCATTTTTATATTTCCCTCTCTAACTTGCTCAATACAACAAGATTATTCTTGATGATTAAGCCTGTTGTTAAAAACCGTGTAGTGCGGTATAATATATAGTGAAAAGACATAACATATTAAAAACCGTAGACGCTAGAACGTCTACGGTTACAATAGACCGAACCCCGATAAGAGGGGCGGCGCTTATATCAGAGGAAAATAACCCCTAACGCTCGCTAAGCATATGAGGGGTTATTTTTTATCATTTTTATTGGACATGATAAACGCAATTAATATACCAAACGAAATCATCAGTGTCAATACGTTTTCGATATCCATAGGCGTCACCTCCCCTCCCAGGAAGTCTCCTAACAAGACTAACGGCAGGACAACGGTGCGCCACCCCTCATATGAAACCAGTCTATTGATGAATCTATTATAACATGTATAAATTTTTAATAGAATTTTTCGACAAGGTTTTTAGATTATGTCTTTACAACTGTTAGTAGTTTGTTATATTGTCTGCTAATTATAATGCTTTTAATCAAAATGGCATACCAATCTTAATATGATTTGGTATGCCATTTTTTGATTGAAAGAGAACTAATCACCTTACCCTTTTACCGACCCAGCAAGTAAACCACGTACAAAATATTTACCTAATAAAATATAAACTAACAATGTCGGCATAGCAGCGAGCAATGCCCCTGCCATCTGGACATTCCATTGTACGATTTGACTTCCGGACAGATTTTGTAATGCGACCATGACTGGTTGTGCATTATTGTTCGTAATCGTTACGGCGAAAAGGAATTCGTTCCAAATGTTCGTGAATTGCCAAATCGCTACGACAACAAATCCGGTAATCGACAGTGGCAGAATGATTTGACGGAAGATTCCAAGGAAACTTGCACCGTCCACTTGTGCTGCTTCAATCATCGAATCAGGAATGTTCGCATAGAAGTTACGGAACATCAAGGTTGTAATCGGTAGTCCGTAAACCACATGGGTAAAAATCAATCCAATGATCGAGTTATAGAGATTAATAGAGTTCAAGAATTGGATTAATGGAATCAGAATACTTTGATATGGAATAAACATGCCGAATAGAATCATTGTAAATACAACTTCGGAGCCTTTGAATCTCCATTTTGACAATACATATCCATTCATCGCCCCTAGTATCGCTGACAATAATGTTGCTGGGATAACGAGATAGAGACTGTTCATTAAATTTGGTGCGAGCTCCGAGAATGCGTGCGTATAACTGGAAAAGTCAATCGCTGATGGCAGTGACCACATTTCAGATAACGATACTTCATCAAGTGGTTTGAAACTGGTAATCAGCATGACACAGACCGGTGTCAGGAAAAAGAGAGCGATCGCGATTAGTACGGCATATTTAGCAATTTTTCTCACTACCATCATGATGCCCCCCTTCTTGAATTAATCAAATATGGCACGATAAATACGGCAACAAGTAGCAACATGATGATCGCGATTGCTGCACCATTTGCGTAATAGTTACCACGGAATGTTGTTTCAAACATGTAGACACCTGGTACATCGGTGACGAAATTGGCACCAGAACCTGTCATCGCATAGATTAGGTCAAATATTTTTAGTGAAATGTGTGCCATAATGATCACCACACTCATGGTAATTGGTGTGAGCATCGGTAGAATGACTTTTCGATAGATTTGCAGTTCGGATGCACCATCAATTCGTGCCGCTTCTCTGAGCTCATCTGGAATTCCAGTAAGTCCTGCGACATACATCGCAAGTGAGAATCCTGTCATTTGCCAGACAGCCGCTATTACAACAGCAATCATGGCGACAGGTAAACCGAATTCAATACTTCCCCACTGGAATCCCGCCAAAATATTGGTATCGGTATACCATTTCGGTTGAATGCCGAACACTTGCAAGAATTGATTGAAACCAGTAGACGGATTCAGTAGCCATTGCCAAACGACACCCGTTACGACGAAAGATAACGCCATTGGAAAAAGGAATATGTTGCGGAATAACGAATTTCCTTTTTTCGTTTGATCGAGTAAAATCGCTAAGCCTAAACCTAGGATAATAACAAATCCGATAAAAAGAATCGTAAAAAAGACGGTATTACGTAAATCTGCTTGGAAACGATAATCTCCAAATAGATAGATATAGTTCTTCAAACCAGCAAATGACATATCAGGCACAAGGGTATTCCAATTACTTAAGGAAACCCAACCAGTCCAACCAATAAACCCATAGACGAATATAACAATGAGCAAAAAGGATGGGGCTAAGAACAATAATGCCATCAGCCGATCTCTGGTAATTTTCATCGCGATTGTCCTCCCATCTGAAGTAATTTCTTTATTTTTATTGAAGTGATTGTTGTTTTGGTTTGCATAAAAAGAGTGGGTTATTTGCAGCTTTACAGATTTATTTGCAACTTTCACCTTTTATTTGCAACTCTGCAGATTTATTTGCAACTTCCGCTTTTTATTTGCAGATTTGCAGATTTATTTGCAACTTTCATTTTTTATTTGCAACTCTGCAGATTTATTTACAACTTTCACTTTTTATTTGCAACTTTGCAGATTTATTTGCAACTTCTGCGCTTCTTTCAAAAGGAAGGCTCGCACAGGGCGAGCCTTCAATTTTAAAGATCTCCTGCTATTTGTTGTAGTTTTTCGATAAATTGGTCGACATCTTGTTGGGTGACGAAGATATTTACTTCTTGATTTGCTTTCGTTAAGTATCCCTCTGATGCTGCTGAACCGTGCGCTAAGCTTGGTGCTAGGTTGCTGTTTTGGAAATCTTCCATTGTGTCGGTTCCGTATTCATCATATTTAGATGGATCAGCATCGACACGTGCTGGGATTGAACCTTTTAATGGGTTGAATGCATCTTGGCCATCCACGGAACCAAGGACGTTCAAGAATTCTTTTACTGTATCTGGATTTTCTACACCTTTTGGTAGACCGAATGTATCAGTGATAACCATAAAGTCCTCTGTTGTACCTGGGAATGGGAAGTAACCAAAGTCTACATTGGTTTCTAAATCTAAGTCATTAGAGAAGTAACCTTTTGCCCAGTCCCCCATGTTAGTCATTGCTGCTTCTCCTTCACCAACAAGTTGGGAAGCGTCTTGCCAGTTACGGGATGCATGATCTTCGTTGACATAACCTAGGATGGTTTCGAAGTATTCTGCTGCTTGGCGAACACGATCGTCGTCAAAGCCTACTTCGCCTTCCCACAATGCGCGATAGTCATCGGGACCAAGTGTTGCTAGTAGTAAGTTTTCAAAAATTTGTGTTGCTGTCCACGCTTCTTTATCACCCATTGCAAGCGGTGTCACCCCTGCTTCATCTAGCTGTCCTAATACATCGACAAATTCCTCTAATGTCGTTGGTACTTCAATACCGTGCTCCTCAAATACTTCCATGTTATAGAAGATCACATTTCCACGGTGAATGTTTACTGGTACGGAGTAGATATCTCCGTCTTTACTTACCATGTCAATTAATTCTTCTGGAAATTTATCCATTAAATCATTTTCTTCATAAAAGTCGTTCAACGGTTCCATCTTGTCAGCTGCAACCCAGCTCTCATTTAGTTCTGCTCCACCATGTACCTGGAACGTGGATGGCGGGTCATTCCCTTGCATTCTCGTAGCTAGAACGGCTTTTGCATTCGTACCTGCGCCACCTGCTACTGCAGCATTTTCCACTGTAATATCTGGATGTTGTTCTTCGAATAAATCAATCAGTGCAAGTAAACCATCTTCTTCCCCTGCACCAGTCCACCAGCTGAAGATTTCTACTGTTCCGCCATCTCCTGACGATTCAGCACCTTCTCCCTCACTTGCTCCATCATCTGAAGTATCTTCTGTTTGATCGTCTGTGGTGCCTGAATCATCTGTCGTCTCTTCATCTCCTCCGCATGCCGCTAAGGCAATCATGAGGATGAACATAAATAGAAACGCTAAACTCTTTTTTAACATGTTTCTACCCCCTCGGATTAATATAAGCGCTTTCAGCTATCATTATATAGCGAAAACGCTTACGGTCTGATGTTATTTTTCTGTATTTTATTACGATAATCTGTATTATTTTACGATTTGGCTTTGGTATTGCTTTGGAGAGAGACCAACGTGTTTTTTGAACACACGGCTGAAATAGTTCGGATCTTTATAGCCAATTTCATAGCTGATCTCCTTCAATGTCGCATTGTTCGCCTGCAACAATTCTTTTGCTTTCTTGATCCGGATTTCTGTTAAGTAATCGATGAAAGTAGTGCCAGTTGCTTCATGAAATAAATTGGATAAGTAATTAGTGCTTAATTCGGTAAAGGCTGAGACATCGTCAAGATTGATTGGGTTGTGATAGTTGCTTTCGATAAAATGTTTTGCTTTGACAATTTTGTCTTGTGATTGGAAAAAGTGTTTCATTTCTTTACAGACGTGCTGAATGAATTCCTTCCAGTCTTCCGTTGTGATTAATTCTTCTGGTGTCATGCCCAGTTTTATCCCTTTATCGTCTGTGATTTGTTTAATTTGCACAAATAATTCGATATTCGCATGTGGTGCGATTGCATCAAATAAAACCCGGACTTTCTCTTCCTCGCCATCACGAATCGCTTCCAATAATTGCTCAGTTGGAACCTCTTCTATTTCATAGCTGGCAAATCCGTAATTCTTTTGTTTCGCCTGCAATAGCTGTCTTAATGCTTTCTTTGCCTGATAATAAGATGTTGTAAGGTCTTCTGAGGATTGATACGGATGACCTGCACCAATATAGTAGTCATCACCGAGTGATAATTGCAGGCTGCGAATTTGTTTTAACACATCGGCATTGTCTAAGCTTTCGTTGGATATATACAAGGCGATATTATCTTGTGTGATATAGCTATCTGATAACGTGAGAGGCTTATTCGCCATCATGAAATAACCGCTCTCCATATGGGGATAAAGACTTTGTTGAAGCGTATCCGCATCTTCTCCTTGGATCACCTTTGTTAGAAAAAGCGCACGGCGATTTTCAAGCATTTGCTTATCTTGTTCCAGTTCGTTTTTGACATTTAAAATAGCGCGAATAATCTCCTCCTTTTTGCTCGGTTTGAGAATGTATTCGCGTACTCCTAGCTTCATCGCTTGTTTAGCATAATCAAATGAATCATAGGCGGTTACCATAATAAACTTTGTTAACGGGAATGCTTGGCAGATCGACTCCATCGCATCTAAGCCATTGATGCCTGGCATCTTGATATCCATTAACATAATATCCGGCTGGATGGTTTCTGCTATTTCGATCGCTTTCCGACCGTTCACCGCTTCTTCAATTTGTTCAATATCAGAAAAGTGTTCCTCTAAAAATTTTCGCATTGCTTTTCTCTCTAAAAATTCGTCTTCTGCAATCACTACTTTCACGCTAATACCCCCAGTTCTTGCTGTTGTTTATCCTGTAAATATAATCGAATCGTCGTTCCTTTTCCTAAGCTCGAATCAATTTCGAGAACATCCTCTGTTTGATAGAACATTTGCAGTCGTTTGATGACATTAACTAGTCCGATTCCTGTCATATGACCAACATGCTGCTCTGTTTCTGTTGTGGATTGAATTAATTGACTGCGTTTTGCTTCTGGCATTCCGGCACCATTATCAGTAACTTCGACGATAACGCCACTATGATAGGTTTTGAGATGGACTGAAATCTTGCCGCCTTCCTCTAATGATTCCAGACCATGGATAAAGGCGTTTTCGACAAGTGGCTGTAAGGTTAACCTTGGCAAAGGTATATTACAATCTTCTGGCAATTGGTCCATATGAAATTCGATTCGTTCCATAAAACGCATTTTCTGAATCGCAACATAATCCTCGACCATTTTTAATTCTTCTTTTAATGTCGTTGTTTTCTTCAAATCACCAAGGCTGTGCCTCATCATTGATGCTAACGAGTCAATCAAGTTGGATGTTGTTCGGGCTTCTTCTAAGTAGGCCATTTTTGATACGGTGTTTAACGTATTAAATAAAAAATGTGGCTGGATTTGATTTTGTAAATGTTTGAGCTCCAGCTCTTTCATTAATCGCTCCTGTTCAGACTGGTCTTTAATCTCTTTAATTAAATTGCGGATATTGTCGCGCATTTTGTTAAAAGAGTCACCTAACAGCTTTAATTCATCAGGTGCCTGAATCTGGACCGATTTGCCATCGAATTTCCCAACAGAGACTTCTTTTGCTGCTCGGGATAATGCTTGAATCGGGCGATGAATGCCTCTGGAAAAACGCACTGTAATAAAAGCACCGAGAAGGATCGATGTAATTAATAAGTAGATGGTAAAATATTTGAATGCTTCATTGCGCTCACGAATATCCGCATACAAGGACTGATATTCTGTCAAGCTGCCATCTAATAATTCCAATGTCGATTCCTGAATATAAGAAGCTGTTTGCTGGACTTCTTTTACGTGCATCGAGTAGCGTTCCATATCATCACGAAGTACAAATCCTGTCGTTAATTCGGTTTGATAACGGAGTGCGTCGATTAAGTTAATATAATTTTTATAGCGTACCGAATTCGTTTCTTGCATAATCGGAGATGTTCTGTCATGAAACGTTTCTCTTGCTTCGTAATAAGCTGCTAAGTCTTCTTGCTCTCCACTTAATACATATGCTTTCGTTTTGTCAGATAGATCCTGAGCCGCTTGTGATATCGTGTTCAAGTTCAGTAACGTTTCAAATTCTTGATGGTATTGTTGCATTAACTGGGTCGAGCTAACATAAATCGAGATCGTCACAATATTAAATAAAATAATGATTCCAGCAAAAATAAGCGTTAATTTCGACTTTATCGTCCGACTGTTTAGTAGATTCTTTAACCGCATGTTTACTCACCTTCTTTCAAAAATACCTCGCCATTCATAATGTCTTCTTTCTTAATCACACCTGTTTTGGTATGGTGAATTTGCTCAGGGCTGCCGTTTTGATACAACTGATACATTTCTTCGACCGCCTTTTGCCCCATTTCCTCTGGGTACTGGGCTATGGTGGCTTGAATTTTGTCGTCTTCTATTAAATCAATCGTTTCAGGGAGAATATCGAATGCTAGCACATATGGTCTTGTCGTCGGTTGAAATTCCTGAATTGCTTGTACGATACCCATCCCATCTAACGCAGTAATGCCAAAAATAGCGGTAATATCAGATCGACTTTTGAGCAATTGATAGGTGGCATCCGCAGCACCTAGTTCCGTAATATTTGATTCAGCCACTGCGACTAACTCAATCCGCTTTTCTTGATTAATTGCTTGCTCAAACCCTTCTAAACGTTCCATTTGATTCTGCGCATCTTTTTGCCCAATGATGACGACAACCTTTTGTTCTCCTTCTGTTTCTTCGATTAGTGTCTTTCCTGCGAGATAACCTGCTTCGAAATTATCGGTGCCGACATAAAAATCTCGTCCACTTGTGGCATTATCGGTATCAATTGTTGCAACCGGGATATTGTGTTCCTTCGCTTTTTGAACGAGCTGACGAAACCGCGGATCACTCATCCCTTTTGTAATAATGGCATCGACGTTAGCAGCAATCATGCGATCCAAGGTATCGAGACGTTCATCAGTATCTGTTACCTTTGGGCCTACATATTCTAAATAAATGTTAAGCTCTTCCGCTCTCTGCTTGGCACCTTTTTCTATCAAACGCCAATAATTATTCCCGACTTCTTCTGTTACTAGTGCGAAATGATAATCATACATCTGCTCAGAGGCAGCTTGTTGGTCAATATAAAACGTTTCTTTGCCGTAATAAAGCATAAGACTGAACGGGATAAGAAAAAAAATAGTAAAGAAGATTTTTCGTAACATCGTTATACACCTTCTTTTTGAAATTGAGATATCTTTACTTTTGATTTGATTGTAAGCGTTTTTTTATCGGTTGTCTATTTTGGTTAGGAAACGTTGGCTCCCTTTGCGTGATCCCTTCATGATCTCGGGATAAGAGACAGTTCTCTTCTAACAGACAGAAATTTTTCTTGAAATGATTCGATTATTCGTAGTTTTAAGGATTTTACTTCTTTCGGTTTTTCTCCTTTTTCGCTACGAGAGGGCTTCACGAAGACAAGTTCTTTCGATTTTTCTCTTTTTTTGTCCTCGACTGATCTAAGGGATCTAAAAAATAGTATGTTGTGAGAGTCTTCTATTCTCAAATCCATTGAAAAGAAGCTTGAGTTCTCTCAAGCTTCTTTATCTGCAGTTGTTAAAAATTCTGCAATCGGGTATAATAGAACTAGAAAAGACATAACATATTAAAAACCGTAGACGTTGCACCGTCTACGGTTACAATAGACCGAACCCCGATAAGAGGGGCGGCACTTTCAGGAGATAATCCCTCAGAGCCTAGGCAAAAGCATATGAGGGGTTATCTTTTGTTATTTTTGTCGGACATAATAAACGCTATTAACATCCCAAAGGATATCATGAGCGCTAAAGTATTAGCTATGTCCATAAGCGTCACCTCCCTTCTCTTGGAAGTATCCAAAGAAGGTACAACAAGGTGCGCCACCCCTCATATGAAGCCGATCTATTGTTGAATCTATTATAACATGTATGTAACTTTAATAGAGTTATTCAACATAGATATTATATCATCATCTGCTGTATCGACATCCTCTCTCAGTAGAGTCTCTTCATCTGCCGACACTGCGAATACCATCGTATTGTGAGTCTTCTATTCTACACACATTGAAAAGAGGCCGGGACATAACTAAATAGGTAGAACGAGTACCCGAACAATCTGAACTAAACGTTGGGACATCCATCTATACAGAACCACTTATGGAGCTTATATGTGACACGCAGTGACGACAGATTGGCTCATCCATTTCTAGAAGAAGGTTATCGCGATGTTACCAATGCGTATGTAACAGATAAGAACGGTAAAATGGGTAAATATGCTGTCCTTGAATTAGCAATCGGTCCTGATCTGACGTTAGGTTCACCTATGAATTATGATGGATTTAATGATTGGATCCAAATGGATTATACAATCACGCAAGAAAAAGGAATTCATGCTCCTTATGGAGAGAACAGAAAATGTTTGGTTGCGATTCTTTGACAGCGATTTCGAAACCTTTCAAATAAATTTCACGTAATGCCTGTTGGGAAACAATCGTGTCAATGATTTCCCATCGCTGTACCGACTTGTTCTGCAACAGCTGTATCCCATGAGGAAGCTACAGCTGTTGCGATAGGAAATGCCGTGATTTTATGGACAAATTTAAAAATAGGACAAGCGTTTAGGTAGACTTTACCATAGGTTAGGTCGAGATCATCATTGAATTACACAGCAAAAATCAAGACGAATTTTCTCTCCCTTACCAGTACACTAAATGCTATAAAGGAGTGAAAATATGAATAATAAATCTATCGGATTATTCCAAGGAATTGCATTATACATGGCAGCTATTCTAGGATCAGGTGTCCTTTTTTTATCGTCTGTAACGGCAGCAATTGCAGGCCCTGCATCTATTGTATCTTGGCTTATTGTTATTTTAATTAACTTTCCACTTGCATATTCGTTTGCTAGTTTGGCACAGAAATATCCTGATGCCGGTGGAGCAGCAACTTTTGTTAGAAATTCTTTCGGATATCATCTTGGCAATATCGTTGGATGGTTTTACTTTGTTACAGCAGCAGTCGGCCAAACAATTGTATCCTTAACCGGAGCTTTTTACATCAGTCAGGCATTTGGACTTTCACATTTTGAATCAACTATAACTGCCATCTTTATATTGGTCATTGCAGGTGTTTTCAATTATTACGGCGTCAATGTCAGTAGTAAAGTTGCAGTTATTTTAAGTTCTTTATTACTGTTTCTTTTAGTGTCTGCCGTATTAGTGTCATTTACAAGGATACAATGGGGAAATTTCACTCCCTTTGTTCCGAATGGATGGTTTTCTGTCGGGAGTGCTATAACGGTTATCTTTTGGTCATTTTTCGGTTGGGAGGCGATTTGTAATCTGGCAGAGCGCTTTAAAAGTCCGGAAAAAGATATGGTCAAAGGCGCGGTTGTTAGTGCAGTTATCATTGGATTATTATTTTTGTCGTTAAGCGTTGTTACGATTGGAACGGCAACGTATGGTAGTCAGGAAAGTAATCTATCTCCTATTGGTGTTATAATGGAAGATACAGTAGGCATTGGTGCTAAAGCCATCACTGCTGTTTTAGCGTTAATTATTTGTACTGGAACAGCCAATGCTTTTGTAGCAAGTCTAACACAATTAGGATATTCACTAAGCAGGGATGGTGCTTTTCCCAAATTTTTCTCAAGACTACATGGTACTACTCAAATTCCAAGACAGATGGTATTGTTTGTTATCTGTTTTTCGATAACAGGTGTTTTAACGACGAATGCTTTGTCACTGACGTTTGATGATATCTTGTTTATACCAACATCTCTAGGGATATTAGTTTATGTTCTTTCAATGGCAGCAGGCGTTAAATTGCTTAAAAATTACACACCTGCATGGTGGGCATCGTTCATCTCTTTTATTTTATGTATGCTAGTAATTCCTTTTTTTCAGCTGTATTTATTTGTTCCGTTAGTGATCGTCATTTTATATATGGTTTATATGATAAGTAAGAAAATGAAGGGAGAGTCTGATGATGAGTGAAAATAATCTATCCAAAGGAACCATGTGGCAAGCAACGACATCTTGTGATCCAGCTTTTGACGGGATTTTCTATTACGCCGTAAAGACAACTGGGATTTTCTGCCGACCATCTTGCAAGTCAAAGGTTCCCAATCGAGAAAATGTAGCTTTCTTTTCAAACGCAGAAGAAGCTAAAACGGCAGGTTATCGCCCATGCAAGAGATGTCGACCAGATCTAAGTATTAAAAACTATGATCCGCTCGAATTCATTTTAGAAGATACTATGCAATTGATAGAAAGTAACTATGATGAAAAAATGTCTTTACACGAAATTGCCTCAAGGATAGGAGTTAGTCGTTTTCACTTAAATCGGATTTTCAAAGAAAAAACAGGATGTACTCCACGAACATATTTAGAAAAAGTCAGAGTTAAGAAAGCGAAGGAACTTCTCTTAACAACAGCATTTAATAATACAGAGATTGGTTATCAGGTAGGTTTTCGGAGTATGTCCAGCTTTTATCATGCATTTAAACGAAACACAGGACTTTCACCTAGTCAATTTCGTGCTTACTATAGTGGAAATACGCCGAAGTCAAGAACTTGAATGAATTCACGTTCTTAACACAAGACAGAATGGATAACAATGGTGTTTAGTACTAACTATATGGATGTACTTACTCTTTAACATCCACTAACATTTGATTATAAAATTACTTAAAAAGGTCTAGTACACACGGTATAACTAACCGTTTTGGGCTTGCATCAGTTCATATATCTTACGAGCAGTGTTGACATTCCTTATAGTAACTTGTTTGTATATCTTTGAGCCAACGATCTTTGACATACCGCTTTTGGTTATATTTTTCTTATCAACCGACCATAGGATTGCGCCAGGAACATATTTTACTGTATCTATATTCGGTTTAATAACTAAATTCCCCAGTACAGATTCATCATCTATTTCATCCCACAAAAACATGACATCACTTTTCATGTCTTTGTCATTTTTCCACGTGTCTGGAATAGCGTTCATAATTTCGCTTACATCTTTAATACTTCGAACTACCACCTTAATTTGTAATCCGAAATCATTATGTATCGCTTCTTCCAATAAACGTGATATTTCGGTTTTGGAAAGACCATTATATGAAAAGACAATATTACCCGTATTGATGTACGTGATCACATCATTCATTCCAACTTGTTCAAACGTTTGTTTCAGTACCTTCATGTCTATTTTATTCTTTCCACCCACATTAATCCCTCGAAGAAGAGCAACATAAATCATAACCATCCTCCTTGATTTTTGATTTAACATTCCATTAATTCTTATCAAAGCACATTTGTTTTCCTCACGTTATTATGTTGTAGAACTCAATGGAACGGGAGAATAAACAATATGTAATAATACGCTGATGAAAGCTATTAATGAGATGAAGATATGGAATACTAACTTAATATTGACCATCACACTACTCCTTTTGCGGCAGTGCAAAAAGTCATTCCAACTAAATACTAATCTTACCAGTTATCCAATCTTCAACAAATTGTTTTAAGGAATTTGCAATCCAAGTTCTACTGTCATCCTCATGATTCCAAGCAAAAATATCGTTTTTTTCAATGCTTCCGTTTTTTTGGATTGCATAACAAAATAAGTCGCCATTACCTGCGTCTGAAAACAAGAAAAGATTATCAAACGGCATATAAATATCTCTATAAACTTCAAACCTCCTAAAAAATAGATTGTCCTCAATAATCCGAGAGGTCGACCAAATTAAAGGACAATTCCAACTATCAAACACACCATTGGTTTCATTCAATAAGGCAGCTAATTCTTCTGGTATTTTAACATTTAACTCTTTTTGAATTTGAGAAATCTCATACTTTGATGCAGGTTCTTTAAAGTGATATTCCTCTGAAATGGAAGTGATAAATTCTTTCCACATATCCTTTCCCCCTGAATTAGATGAATATATTTTATATTCAATTTCTATTTATGAAAATCCTGCATTTAAGGAAGGTAATTTTCCTATTAAAAAAAGAAAAATGATATTTTACCGTCCAACACTGCCCAACACAAAAGATACAATGGAAAACATGCCTAAAAAGAAACCAAGAAACCCATAAGAGGCACCTTCAAACCCTCTAATGTTAACAAAACCTATATAGAATAGAACAACAGCAGCTATAATCGTTATGATTCCAGGCAACAATCTTATAGATAAGGAAAAACCCTTTTGGCTGAACCACCAAGTCAACGCCAAAATAATCAGCCCCGGAATAAGAGCTATTAGAAAAGGTGCTAAAAGCATCATTGATATCCCCTCCTCTCACCATATTAATCTATATTCCAACTATTCATCAGTTGAATGGAGTTTTTCTTCTAATTCCTCAGCCTGTTTCATAAACGAGTCCATACTACTACTTATTGACATATTCAAACCTAAACCTACATCTCGCAGCATTTCTCGTAATTGTTCAAAATTCTTCTTATCATCTTCTGTTAAATCAACGAAACGATATAATTCATCATTAGGATATTGATGTAATTTTGAATATAAACGGTTTAACGTTTGCTTATCACTATTGGAGAGTGTCCCTAATTGTTCACCAGTAGTGATCCCAAGAGAAATGCCTTCCAATATATCTCTTAATTCAGTTGTCACTAAGTTAGGTTCTGACCAATTGTTCTCACTTTGATGAGCAATTAAACCTTCTAATTCGACTAAGTTATATTGGACTTCTGTTAAAAGGACTTGTTCTTTTACGAAGTTCATTTTAATAAATCCCCATATTACGATAGCGATAAGTAAAATATTTACTCCTATTAAAATCCTAAAAATTAACTTCCTTTTTTTACTCAATTTACCCCCCCTCATATGAAAGGTAGTAAGCAATTGCCATCAGTTAGCTTAATAGTGAACCTAAAATAAATGGTACAATAATCAGTATTATGGAAGTGAAGGTTAATGTAATGGAAACCTTTCTCGGCAATTTCTCTCGCCCATCTCCCTGATACCAACCAGAGAATTGTAATTTGTTTCTATATAATACAAAAAGCAAAACTAATATCGCTAATGCACCGAGCCACGAATAACCTTCAGTTGCTTCATTGATCGTATAAAGATCTCCTAGAATTGCCCAACCTAAATTACCAAGTAATACGAAAATAATTATGATGCGTAGTAGTTCTAATAATGTCCTCATTACTTATCGCTCACCTACCTCTTTTATATAAGCACCCGTTAATTTAAGTGTACTATTTCCCATAATGAATACTGACATTTAATTAAACCTGCCCCATTACTTCGATAAGTGATAGGAGTTGTCAAACCCGATAGCTCCGTATACCACTAAAGTACCCTGTTTGTTCAATGAAAGTTATTAGTTTTGGTAGCAAGTCTCATATTCATCTTTCATTAACAAACTTTTACAAGCTAATCCAGTTTCGTGATAAATCTCTTTACCGATTTCTAATTCGATGCTTCTATTTGAATTGGGATAATCAGGGTCGTCATTTAGAATGTACAGTGTATTCCCATCCAGCCATTCCATCGAAATATTACTTTTTGCATCACTATAATAAACAGTTTGCATTTTGTTTTTCTCATTATTATCTGTGATTTCAACCCATACATTAACACCGCCTGCTGCACCACCATATGGTTCATAATAAGCATTAGCTGTATATTCCTCAGTGGGAGAGCTTAGGGGTCCAGGTCCCTTTTGCATGGATTCTCTATCAATTTCACTAAATGTAAAAAAGTACGTTTCATATATATAGATTGAAGAAACTAGAACAACCCCACACAAAGTTGCAATCAATAATTTTTTAGGAAAAGGCTTATTTTTAATGAAAGAAATTATTATTCTAGTACATAAAATCAAAAATAATATAACGCTAATAAAAAATATTAAGAGACCAAATAAAATTAAAATCATAATCTCCCCCTTCTATGTTCACCAACAGTATCTCAAATACTGAAATATTGTAATACTTTTATTCAACTCTTCAGCTTAAATAGTGAATAAGCGTGACTGCTTCTTCTCCAGATTATAAATCTAATCCTTTAATGGGTAGCAAATATCAAAAATATTCCTTCTTATGCAAGAAAGCACCCGATTGCGAAAGTTGAAAAAAGGTGTTAATTAAGTTCCCCTTTTCCTTAAAGCTTAACATAATTATGTAGTTTAAAATTCATTAAAACTCAAATGTTGTTATTCTAACCTGCCTTGTTAGGTGTGACGAAGGAATGCAAGGGCAAGTTTTCGTTACCTTACAAGTAATTATTAATTTCTTTTTAAAAATTTTTCATTTACCTATTGAACAACACGTAACGTGCTGATTTATACTAAAGAAAATAAAGTTGAGGTGAAGTAATGTACACGATTGGAGAACTCTCGAAAAATACAGAAGTTACTGTGAGGACATTGGATTATTATGATGAAATTGGTTTGATTAAACCTTCATCAAAAACGGAGGGAGGGCACCGCTTATACAGTGAAGATGACGTTATGCGGCTGGAACGAGTTTTAGCTTTAAAATATATGGGATTTTCTCTGGAGCAAATTAAAGATATCCTGGAAAATTCCACTTCGACCTGGCAAGATTCGATCCAGCAGCAGCTGGAATTAGTTAAACGAGAACAGGAACGACTGCAAGTCCTAGAGCAAGCACTGCTTGGTATCTCGTATTCCATTGAGATCGAGGGAGAAATTAACTGGAAAATTATTTTTAGTATTATTCAGCTTTATCAACAGGATCCTGAAGATGCCTTACAGCAATATAAAGATTACTTGAATGACGGTGAAATGAAAAAAATCATGGATATGAATGTGAAAAATATGAGTGAGGAAGATATAAGGAAATGGATAAAGGTCATTCATGACATCAAAAATAATCTTAACATTGATCCGGCTTCAGAGAAGGCACAGCAGCTGGTGGAAAGCTGGTTAAACCAAGCAGAGAAAATGTATGGAAATGATGAAAAATTACTTGGAGATATGTGGCAAGCACTGCAAAATTTAAAGGAAGGCATTGCTTTTTACCCAATGAACAAAGATGTTATCCAATTCATTGAAAGTGTTTTTATTGCAAAGGAGGAATTAAAAAAATGATTCTCGATATAAAAGGTGTTACGAAGGTTTTTCCTGGTAAAGGAGAATCCAAAAATGTTGCCAATGACAATCTCACATTTACGATTAATAAAGGAGAAATATTTGGGCTTCTTGGACATAATGGCGCGGGAAAAACGACGTTGGTTAATCAAATATTAGGACTATTAACACCTGATCATGGTGACATTCATTTGCTGGGTGAATCAGTAATGCAATCACCTGCACGTGCCAGGTCCATTTGTTCCGTACAGCCGCAATCTCAAGTGTCATTGGGCTTACTTACTCCAAAACAGGCAGTAACACTGATAGGGAAAATGCGGATGGGAAAGAAATTTGAACCAAAGCGAGTGGAAGCGCTCTTCGAAACATTGGATATGGGGGCTTGGGCGAATACAGAAGGCGAAAAACTATCAGGTGGCGTGCGAAGGCTGACAGCCTTTTGTATGGCGGTGATCGCCCCAGGTGAGTTAGTTATCCTTGATGAGCCAACCAATGATGTTGATCCGGTTCGCAGAAGTTACCTTTGGCAGGTAATACGTGACTTGGCGAAAAACGGGAGTTCCGTTATTTTAGTAACGCACAATGTTCTGGAAGCAGAAAAGGCAGTGGATCGGGTGGCTATTATGGATAAAGGAAAAATATTGACACAAGGGGATCCAGCGGAAGTAAAAAGTTTAGTAGGAGACCGGATGCGAATTGAACTTAGTCTGGAAAAGGAATTTAAAAATATCGAGGTTCCTGGCTGGGCACTTTCACCGCATCAGAACGGATCCCGTCTAATTTTCTCTTTAGATCCATCAAAAGTATCATCCACGATTGATTGGGCAAAGAATCAGGTAGATAAAGGTCTTGTTATAGACTATTCCCTGTCTCCAACTACAATTGAGGATGTTTATATTGAATTAACTTCTAAAAAGGGGGCAGTTTCGTAATGAATTTGGTCAGCCATTATAAGTATGTTTTTCAAATGCAGTTTCTTAGAAATGCCGGGTTTTTTATATTTATGGCTTTATTACAAATACTGATATCCATAGGGATTGTTATAGGCTTTTCCTATCTTATGCCAAATCCGGATACGGAAACGACTCTATTTTTAGCAACAGGAGCCCCTACGATTATTTTGATTATTGCAGGAATGGTTATCCTGCCTCAGCAAATTGGTACTGCAAAGACAGATGGATATATGGAGTACATGCGTACCTGGCCAGTGAATCGCTCCGTTATCCTTGGGGCAGATACAACCATATGGTTATTGATTACCTTGCCGGGAATAATCGTTTCATCTATTGTTGCACATCTCATGTTCACTCCGGGATATGATATCTCTTGGACGGTAGTACCGGCATTCCTGATGATTGCATTAACGTCAATTGGTGTTGGATATGGTTTTTCCTATCTGTTGTCACCTACAGCATCAATGGGGATTTCCCAGATTGTTGTATTTGGAGCACTTATGTTTTCACCGGTAAATTTCCCAATGGATCGGCTGCCCCAATGGCTTCAGTCCCTTCATGAAGTGTTACCAATTTATTCGATGGCAGAAGTGATGCGTGCTTCCCTAGCTGCATCTACCTTTGATGCAACGATGGGAAATTATATTAATTTAATGGTATGGTGCATTTTAGGGTTTGGCGGAGCTGTATTTATTTTGAATCGGAAGTAACGGTAAAAAATATTCCATTTCAGATGAAAAAGGGACTTGGAGGGAAGTCCTTTTTGCTAAACCACCAGGTTAACGCCAAAATAATCAATAAGTGCTATTAGAAAAGGTCCTAAAAGCATCATTGATATTCCCTCCTCTTACCATCTTAACGTTATATTCCATTTTTGCAGCGTTACACCTATTCCATTGATCCCTAATTAGTCCACATGTAATAAACAAACTTTAGATTTTGTCCATCTATTTCTTCAGCGTCTGTTCTAATATGCTCAAAACCGTTTTTCTCCAATACTTTTTGTGATGCTATATTATTATTTGTTGTCTTGGCTAAGAGCTGTTTTATTCCTTGCTCACTTACTGTTTCTATTAATAGCTTTAACGCTGTGTAAGCAATTCCTTTTCCGGTATATGATTCTCCTACTCGATAACCAACATGTCCCGAATAACCCGATTTATCTATATCTACCAAATTCATTCTTCCGAGAATTTCTCCACTGATATTCTTAATTAAATAAAAATATGATAAACCTTGTGCTTGTTCATCTAATAAGGCTTGATGCCGTTTTTTAAATATCTCAAAGTCATAATAATCATCTCCACGACTTGGTACCATTTTTTCAAAAAAATTTCTGTTTTCAAGTTCAAATTTAAATAATTTATCTGCATCTTTGTACTGTAATTGCTCAATTAAAATGTCCATAGTTCCCACCTCCTTAAACGTTTGTGAATATCATCTATTCTAAAAGAGAGACTTTATTGATTTAATCGTATCCGTTAAAAATAGAACTGTTAAAACTCCGATTATCATAAACATATTTGAGAGTGAATCATTAGAAATATATATACTAAGAAATACTAACATAATTCCTATATAAAACCCTGGGTCTGAGAATTGATCAAAGCTTTCTTCTTCATCAATACTTATCTTATCTTGTAAGTCTTTATCACTTCTTATCAAATCATCAATCGTCACATTAAAAATATCACTTATTCTAATAAGATTATGTATATCCGGATAACCTTTATTCGCTTCCCATTTATAAACCGCTTGACGTGACACATTTAATTCCTTAGCTAAGTCATCTTGAGACCAAGCCCTTTCTTCTCTTAATGTCTTCAGTTTATTACCAAATTCAATATCCATATTAGCACCTCCTAAGAAAACACTACAACAATATGACATAATAAGAAATAAACTTATAGTTACAAGTGCAAACTCTTTGTTTACATCATTTAATAGCCTTATATAAATTCGCACTTAATGCCTACTTTATTTCTTTTACTGATTATTGATCTGTGCAGCTCCAACAACTAACTATTTGAGTATTTTAACATAAAATTCCAAGAACCATGTTAAATGTAAATTATAAGAAAAAGATCGCCACAATGGACGACCTTTATGTTTGTTTATGCATGTTTTAGATTTTCCAATTTACTTTTTAGCTATCAGAAGAAATCTTTTAGAGTTTGAGCGAATTCCTTTTTCACTGCTATAGTTCTCTATGAAATCATTCAACATTTCAAAGTCCTTTTTATCTTGACCAAAGTCAGGAATAATTGGTGTATGTTTCAGCAAAAAAAGAAGATCTTCTGGTCTTTTAAAATATTCTATTGCATCATATTCAAAAGATTGAATGTCAGAAAAACCCGCTTCTTTCAGTTCATGAACATATCTTTCTTTTAATACTCCATCGGTTTGATGATAAGCTTGCCCTCTACCAAATGCTTTTTTTATATTTAATTTATCCGCTTCACTTACTTGTTCTGTCAAAAACCAACCATCGTTCTTTAATACCTTAGCTATTTCTGTTGCCGAAAAGGGTGCATGACAGCACGAAACAATGTCAAAAAAACAAGTAGGGAATCGCAACTCAGCAGACGACATTTGAAAGAACTTTACGTTTGGTATGGTTGATTTCTGTAAATTAGATTGAGCTGTTTCCACCATTGAGTTGGATAAATCAATTCCAACCAAGAAAAGTAGGGAAGGTGCAATTCTTAATAAGTTTTCACCGCCACCAGTACCAATATCCAAAAGTACGTCTGTTTCCAAACATCTATTGATTACTTCTTGATAAAAATCCCATTTAACACCTTCAGAGGAAGACTCTATATGAGTAAAATCCCAACCATTTAATTTTCCAACTTTATCGTAAAATTTTTCATTATTCATTTTTTACCGCCTTTCAAATGTAAAAAAACAAGACTATAGTGTCTTGTTTTCATCGTAATATCAATGACTTACCAACACTGTTCAAAATATAGGTTCTTAAAAAAGGGCATACTTCTCCCTTGACGGCTGGTACGCGTTTTTTCCAACTCGAAAACCTAGATACTTCGAACAAGACGGTAAGACATTCCATTCACCCCATTTGAAAGATTAGGTTAAATATAACAATTTGACAACGTATTGTAAACCTTTTCTTCTTTGATTTTTTATGGGATTAAACACAAGAATAACAGGGATTTTAATCCTTTGCTAAATCTTTACGATTAGCTGCCAATGGTGGCTGCTCTAACCATTCATTTGCAATCATAATATTTGCGAAATCCTCCGAAAACTTCAACACCTCTGCTACTAATCGTGAATAATCCACAACTAAATCACTTCGTCGGCTCTCTGATATGGCTACTCCATAGTTTCCAATACCAGCATAAATCATAAGCCCAAAATGAAATAGCATTAATTTATCTGAAAAAGGAGATTCTGTTGAATCGGTTACTTCCTGATCAAAGGACATAGGTACAGGAAGAGAGTTCATTTCTAAATAACTACTAAAGACCTTAATATGTTTCAAGGCAATGTCTTGCCCTCTTAACAGAAAATTAAGAACTTTTTTAGATTGAGCAACTTGGCTAAAAGCCACAGCTATACTTGTTCCTAATTGGTTAGTCTGAATATTGGCATGAAGGTTAGCTATCTCTGCTCCCGTAAGCGCTTCTCGTCTACCTAGCCCTTCTAATAAAAAGGATTGTTTCTGTACAAACTCTAATTTTTGTGGATACGGAATCGATGGAGGACGGATGGCTATTCCTTTTTCTAATAATAGTTTAGACAACTCCGTATCTAGTTCAATGGTAGATGTTAAACATTTGGAGAAAAAAGAACGGACATCTTGTCGATAGATATTGGATACTATTCTTCCATAAGTTTCTAACCCACCTTTAGCCATATTCTTCATATATTTTAAATAAAACACATCAGAAAAAAGTCTTTTGGCTTTTAGGTTTACATCTTGTTCTGTAAATCCTTGTGGAATCTGTATTCCTTCTTTTGTGAAAATATCTTCAATCATCGCCACATGTTGCTGAGATAAATCCAATGCGTGATTTAAAATCGATTCAACATCTTCGTCTTCAATGTGTTCAAGAAAATACTTAAATACACAAATAGCCATACTATCTCCCATGTATGTATTCCATAAATAGGAGGTTTCAGCGGCTGTTAATTTAATATATTCTTTATTATTTTCCATTTGAACAACTCCCTAATAATTAGTTAGGACTATTATCTCTCATAATAGAAAAAATTATGAAAGAACAACTCCAATCATATTAGGGAAACTGTCTTCTGTATAGTTTGTTCATATTTTTTGGCGTTATATGTACTGCAAACCTTAAAATATACTTAAATCCCATTGTTTTGCTATATGCCGAAGAAGTTTAATACCTGCGATACTATTGCCTTGTTTATCAAGCGCAGGGCCATATACTCCGATTCCACACCCTTCAAGGAAAGGAAGATCTTCCTGTCTTGCTCTAGGAGGAGACACGGCAATAATTCCACCAGAAACACCACTTTTTGCTGGAATTCCGACATACGCAGCAAATTTCCCAGAAGCATCATACATCCCACAAGTCAACATCAAGGACTTTGCTAAACGAGCAAATTGCTTTGGAATAATTTCTATCTCTGTTTTCGGATCTCTACCGTCATTTGCTAATACCGTCCCTAAATGCGCCAAATCCTGAAGGGAAATTTCAATTGAACATTGTTTAAAATACGTTTCCAATGTCAGTTCTAACTCTGATTCCAGATAGCCAGTTTCGACTAGATAATATCCAATAGCTCGATTTCGCATCGAAGTTTCTCTTTCCGATTCAAATACATCGATGTTTAATGAAGGACGGTATCCAAGAATAATTTCCAACAACTGAAAAAGAGGCTCCAGTTTCTCATCAGATGTTTTACCATTCAATAGCGAAGATACGGTAATTGCGCCAGCATTCACGAATGGATTAAATGGCTTTTTGAGCTGCTTCATTTCTAGATGCATAATCGAATTAAAAGCCTGTCCAGTCGGCTCCACGTCAACCCGATCTAATACATAGGGAACGCCTCTTTCCATACATGCTACAATAAAGGTAAAAACTTTGGATATACTTTGTAGCGTGAATGGAATATCAACATTTCCAGACTCAATCGTAACTCCGTTAATCCCCATGATTGAAATTCCCAAGTGACTCTTTTCTGCTTGACTTAAAAGTGGTATATAGGAAGCAACTTCCCCTTCCTCTGTATGTTTCAAATAAAAATCCACCCAGTCATCCACATAATTTTGCAACCAATCTTTAGTTAACTTTGTATTTTGATTAATAGCTCCTTGTACCAAAAAAACCACCTCATCTAGTAGTAGTTTGTGTATCTATTCGGGAAAGTTGCATGCAGAAAGAAAATATATACATTATTAAGTTCGGGATAACTGGTTACTCATAGATGCAAACATTCGATCATGATTTTAGGATTCTCTTCCGGGGATATGTCCTCCGCTTCCGAGGATAATTGCTTCGCTTCCCTGGATATCCGCTTGTATCCACGGAAGGGAAGACTTTTTCCATGGAGCAGGGTGCTCGCTTTCGGGGATATGTGGCGCTCTTCCGGGGATATGCCCTCCGCTTCCGGGGATAATTGCTTCGCTTCCCTGGATATCAGCTTGTATCCACGGAAGCGAAGAATTTTTCCATGGAGCAGGGGACTCTCTTCCGGGGATATGTCCTCTGCTTCCGGGGATAACTGCTTCGCTTCCCTGGATAAGCTTGTATCCCCGGAAGAGAAGACTTTTTCCACGGAACAGGGAACTCTCTTCCGGGGATTGCCTCTGCTTCCGGGGATAACTGCTTCGCTTCCCTGGATATCAGCTTATATCCCCGGAAGGGAAGACTTTTTCCACGGAACAGCTTGCTCTCTTCCGGGGATATGTGATTCGTTTCCCTGGATATCAGCTTATATCCCCGGAAGAGAAGACTTTTTCCTTGGAACAGGTTGCTCTCTTCCGGGGATATGTTCTCCGCTTCCAGGGATAACTGCTTCGCCTCCCTAGATATTAGCTTGTATCCTTGAGAGATACTTATCCAAGAAAAAACACGCACATCTTATAAAATGTGCGTGTACCAAAAAATCAACCTCTAAATTCACCTTCCATAACCGTTTCTGTTAGTGGGCGACGGTCAGACGGTTGTTCACGTTCTTGGAATTTTTCCTCTAATTTTTCTTTTTCATCTTGGTAGCCGATTGCAACGACGGCATGGATTGCATATTGCTCTGGAATGTTTAATACTTCACGAGCTTTATCCTTATAAAATCCACCCATTGCGTGTGTGATGAGTCCTTTTTGCATTGCCTGTAAAGCTAAATAACCCCATGCTGTACCAGTATCAAAACCATGTGTTCCTCCAACTTCTGTATCAGAGATAATTAGTACATATGCGGGTGCCTTATCACACCAAGCAAGATTTCCATCCATAATAAAAGATTGAAATTTCTTGCGGTCCTCTTCTGTTCTCGCAATGATAAAACGCCACGGCTGCTTGTTACTTGCAGATGGTGCCCAGCGTGATGCCTCCAATACTGACATCAATGTCTCTTCATCTACTTCTTGTTCTGAAAAAGACCGAGGTGACCAACGCTTTAAAAAGATATCATCAATTGGATAATCTGGTTTACGATAATCATTAATATTAATGTTTTTCACGATATATTCCCCCTTCAACCACACATTATATGCTAACTTGGAAAATATCTCAAAAATCACGATTTTGGGCGATTGTCATAACTTATAGTAACCACATACTTAAAGGAGATAACAACACCATGAAAAGGTTTTTTCATTATTGCTTCGTCATGATTGTTGGATTCGCCATGTTTATCATCTGGTTACTTTTTATTGTACCGTTGATTGGCTTAAAAACATTTATCATTTTACTCATTTTATTAATACTCCTCTTTTCTATTGAGATTATTTGTAAATAAATAGAATATTTTAGTAAATATATGTGGATTTTAGAATGATTCTATAGTATTATATATATTGTACTAAATTTTATGAGGAAAGTGATGTGAAATCAGTGTATGAAATAGGAAAAGTAATTCGTAAATATCGTAAAGAACACAATTGGACTCAAGGAAAATTAGCCAAAAAAGTGGACACGAGTGTTACAACCATCAGTAGAGTTGAATCGGGTCAATCTTACCCCTCTGAAGAATTAATGTCGAGGATCGCAAAAGTCCTGCAAATAGGAGAACTTTCCCATCCAGAATACCATCCGCTCAATACTCAATTAACCTCCTGGCAACAAAGCATCAACCAAAGAAATTATGCGACCGCCAAAAAATACTACAAAGAGCTCAAAAAATTTCCGATAACCTATTTTTATAATCAACGTGTCATATATACATGGTGCAATTTCCAATATGCACTTAATCTTTTCCACACAGATGCAGCTGAGAAATTCTTAGAAGATGCTAAGAAATTTGCTGATACCCTTACTCCTGCTCATAACTATCCTTTTCACAAATCAATCGGCTTATATTATTTGTTACTCGACCATATAAATGATGCATTCACTTATTTAAATATAGCGACCAAGCAGAATCCTGTTATGTTTGAAAAAGATGGTGAATTACACCTATACTATGCTCTTGCCTATGATAAAATCGGACAAACCTTATGTTCTGTTTCCTATGCCTCCACTGCACTATCGATATTTCAATCAACGCTAAATCAACCCAACATTTTATTATCTCGCATCATCAAGATTAAAAGTTCCCTTCGCAGCCAACAACTACCCATAAAGAATATCATTCAAGAATTACATACCATTCTTGATAACTACACAAGCATATATAGAAATTACATCTATTATTTATTAGGGACTGCTTACTTAGCAGACAACGATTTTGAAAGCGCACTAAAATATTGCAGAAAAGCAATCTACAATGAAAAAATAATTCCATTAAAAGTCATCTATAACTTTTTTAACGCTCTTATATACGCATTGCTTGAAGATGAAGAGATGGCATTAGATGTGATTGATGGTGGAAACTCGCTTAACAAAAGTAAAAAGTATGACTATTATTTCTACTTATTAAAAGGCATTATTCAAGGGACACACGGCTCTGAAAATTACCGAAACAAAATCACAAATGAAATCATCCCTTATTTCCAGTTGACAGGAAATTCGCTTGATGTGAAATATTGTCATGCCATTTTAGGAGATATTTATTACCAGAAAAACGTCTACAAAAAAGCAGCTGATAATTATTATATTTATCCTAAAAATTCTTACATTTCAGAATTGCTAGCCAAGTACCCGCAAAAGTAAATTTTCCCACACATTATTTTGGATTCTTGAATCAGAATATCCATATAGGAGGTGTGTCAGATGGCGAAAGATGTTAAATGTGAGGTAAATAACTGTAAGTTCTGGGCTGAGGGCAATAGATGTCATGCAGCTACCATCTATGTTGTCAGTCATACCGGGAAAAGTGCTGCCAATGAAAAAGAAACAGATTGCCAAACATTCGAACCGACCGTCTAACAGCCTTCTTTAATGACCTCAGCTAACTATGGGGGTTAGCTGAGGTTAATCATTTACTACCTCATTTTTTCAGGCAAAGCAACAATGGACTCAATTAATGTATTGAGCTTCGTTTCGATACGGTGCAACAAATAAAAAGTCACCGCAACTGGAAAACCGAGATCGGTAACTAACGATATCCATGTTTGCTCCATGTGATGAACTCCTCTCCTTAAAGTAGTTGTATTTTGTTCGGATAATTTCAGAATGCTTTCTCCTTGAAACGTGCTTACATCACCTAAATGAAAAGGAGAGCTGATCTGCTCTCCTTTTTTATTGTCTTGAAAGCTATAAATTTTTGGGATGATAAGTCATCATCGGTTCACAAGCTCACCGTGATTCCTTTATCTCAGTTGATTCTGAAGTCCCTACGTTTTTAAGCGGGCGCTCTACGCTTTTGTTTTTACCTTAGATTTCGATTTCGCTAACATTTCGTTCGACAATGCGGGCGCTTTTCTTTGCGACTAAGTCACCGCCAGAAGAAAAGAAGGCATTTTCATTAAGGATGGCATCCATTGCTGCATTAACTTGCACCGGATCGACAGGCTCCACTGGATTATCCAATGAGAAAGTAACTGTTTTCCCTTCTTCATTTTCAAATTTCAATTCGATCTTCTTCATTACTTACACCTCCCTAGTTCTTATGATTTTTGAATTAATCCTCTGTGATTAATTCTGTGTCATTACGTTTCACCGAATATAAGTCCATTTGTTGTAATGGGACAAGCTCTTGCGTGATCGCTAACAGCTGGTCTGCTGTCGCATCTAACTTCACGTTGTTAAAAGACTTGTTCTTATAAATCGGATCTCCAGAGACTGGGTCTGTGCCTTCTTCGAATGTCAATTGTAATCTGGAATCAATTCTTTCTGCAGAAGCCATATGTGCCACCTCCCTTCATCTTTATAATCAAATTTGAAGGTAAAAAGGTGTCATAGTTTCTGTTATAATCGGTATTCCTTCTTATTGATGATCAGGGAACTATTTCGGGTGACAAGAAGACAAAAATAAAAAGCCAGTACTTCTCATAAAGTACTGACTTTTTTACACTTTTTGATTCCTACCAGTTAATTTCCTGATACTGCTTAAAATCGGTTGTTGGCCATTTTTTACGATTCCGGAGAGCTCAGCTATTAGCTGAATTCCGAGTATAATAAATCCTAAAATAATCAATGACGTTAACATGGTTGCACTGTTAAAGATAATCGCCATAATACCGAAGAAGCCGCTAAATGCATAAATAATTAACACAGAAGTTTGATGGCTGTAGCCCATATCAACTAGCTGGTAATGGATATGCTTACGGTCAGCTGTCCCTATATTCTGCTTATTGATCACCCGGCGCACAATGGCGAAGAGCGTATCAAAAATCGGTACAGCTATTATAATAATCGGTATGATAAAACTAAAAAAGGCGACATTCTTAAAGAGACCGAGCATGGATATGACGGAAATCGCATATCCTAAAAACAAAGCACCGGTGTCACCCATAAAAATCTTGGCCGGATAAAAGTTATGGTATAGAAAACCAAGGCAACTTCCAACTAAAACCATTCCTAAATAAACAACAATCATACGGTAATCTGTGATCGCAATAATTAAAATACTGGTTAAACCTATCGCTGATACGCCGGCTGCAAGTCCATCCAGACCATCGATAAGGTTAATGGCATTAGAGACACCGACAACCCATATAATGGTAAGAATTAAGCCTAACCCTTCTAAATGAACCGTACCTACAAAAGGCATCGTTAATTTATCTATTACTAATCCAGAAGAAACAACAACAAGCGCTGCGGCAAGTTGCCCGATTAATTTTTGATATGCTTTTAATCCGACTATATCATCAATAATTCCTGTTATAACAATTATAATACCACCAATGATGATTTCTAACATGTGTGGATGCTGCGGTTGTAAGTAGACTAAGCCTGCAGCGACTCCTAGCACAATAGAAAGACCACCTAATCGTGCTTTAACACCGTCATGTTTTTTTCTTTCACCTGGTAGATCTACAGCATTTACTTTAATTGCTAATTTTTTGATAAGTGGAGTTGATGCAAATGCTACGGTAGCTGAAATAAGAAATGCTACGATTAACTCCGTTACGTTAAACATATATACACCTACTTAATTTATATAGAAATCCTATTTATGCATTTTAACATAGTTTCTTATATCATAGAACAAACCCTTGCACCATTATAGCACGATTTTACTCCATGTATACTATAAATATACGATTTTGATGATTAATTCCAGACCGTTTTTATTTAGAATTAATCTCTACTATATAGATCACGTGTATACACTTTATCTTTCACAGCTTTTAATTCATCTGTTAAACGGTTCGCAACAATCACATCTGCAACTTCAGTAAAAGTATCAAAATCGTTGATTACTTTAGAGTTAAAGAATGTTTCTTCATGAAGGTTTGGTTCATATACAACAACTTCTACACCCTCTGCTTTCAAACGTTTCATAACACCTTGAATAGCAGATTGTCTGAAGTTATCGGAATTTGTTTTCATTGTTAAGCGATAAATACCAACTACTTTTGGATTCTTCGCTAAAATACTGGATGCGATATGGTCCTTACGAGTACGATTCGCATCTACAATCGCTGCCATAATATTATTTGGTACGTCTTGATAATTTGCCAACAATTGTTTTGTATCTTTAGGCAGACAATAGCCACCATAACCGAAAGAAGGATTGTTATAATGTTTGCCGATTCTTGGATCTAAGCCTACTCCTTCGATAATTTGTTTCGTATTGAGACCACGTACTTCTGCATAGGTATCTAACTCATTAAAGAAAGCAACACGCATCGCTAAATAAGTGTTCGCAAATAATTTAATCGCTTCCGCTTCTGTCGAGTTAGTAAAAAGAATATCGATATCTTCTTTGATTGCACCATCTGCCAACAAATCTGCAAAGATACGCGCACGTTCTGATTGTTCTCCTACAACAATACGAGAGGGATATAAATTATCATACAACGCTTTTCCTTCTCTTAAAAACTCTGGTGAAAAGATGATGTTCTCTGTTTGAAACTTTTCACGTAATTCTAACGTATATCCAACAGGTATCGTTGATTTTATTACCATCGTTGCATCTGGGTTAATAGATAACACCGTATCAATTACTTTTTCTACAGTTGATGTATCAAAATAATTTTTATCCGGGTCATAGTTCGTAGGGGTTGAAATAATCACATAGCTTGCATTCTGGTAAGCTTGCTTTGGATCTGTTGTAGCTGTTAGATTTAATTCTTTGTTTGCCAGAAAATCTTCAATCTCTGGATCAATAATTGGAGATTTTTTGTTATTAATAAGTTGTACTTTTTCTTCTACTATATCTAAAGCATATACTTCATTATGCTGTGCTAATAAGATTGCATTGGATAACCCAACATAGCCTGTTCCTGCTACAGCTATTTTCATACGATTTCGTCCCTTCTTTAAACTAATGTAATCATATATCATCTTACCACATTTTATATATATAACATAGGATCTAGTTGTCTCATTAATCTAATGTAACTTTTGTTACAAAATGACGTCTAATATATTAAATTGTAAAATTTTTTCTGAAATCCAATTTACGTCCACCTCATTTCATAGTAAAATGTTTATTAGTGTGGGCTATTCTAGAAATCGGGGGAAATACGATGTCAAAAAAAGATGTGAATTCGAGAATTCAAATAAAAGAAAAGAAAAAGAAGAGTAAACGTAGGAAAATTCTATTCTTTATTTTCGTACCTTTAATTATAATCATTGGGGCCGCCTCTGCTTATGCAATTGATTTAATTAATGAAGCAGAAAAAGCCGTATCAAATTCTTATGAAAGTGATGGACGTGAAGATAATAAGTCGGAACTGCGCGCTAAAGAGGTAGATCCAACAGAAGATCATGTTTCCGTACTATTTATCGGTGTAGATGATAGTGAACACAGAGGGGAAAAGAATGAACCCGTTCGTTCTGACGCATTAATCTTAGCTACACTTAACAAGAATGATAATAGTGTAAAAATGCTAAGTATCCCTCGCGATTCTTATGTTTATGTCCCAGAAGTCGGTTATGAAGATAAAATTACGCATGCCCATGCATTTGGTGGTGTTCATGCAACGATTGAAACAGTGGAAACTTTCTTAGATGTCCCTGTCGACTACTATGTAAAGTTGAACTTTAATGCATTCGTTGATGTCATTGATGCAATCGGTGGGGTTGAAATGGAAGTTCCATTTGAATTTACCGAATCCGATTCTAATGATAAACGTGACTCTATTCATCTTCTTCCTGGAGAACAGAATTTAAATGGTGAAGAAGCATTAGCGTTGGCGAGAACACGAAAAATTGATAATGATATAGAGCGCGGTAAAAGACAACAAGAAATCATGAAAGCTGTAATTAATAAAGCAACATCTGTTAATTCCGTATTTAAACTAGATGATGCGATTCAAGCTGTCGGTAGTAACATGACGACAAACTTAACTTTTGATGAAATGAAAGCTTTCTTATCTTATGGTACATCTGGCAACATTGATATGGAAACATTGAATCTTGAGGGCAGTGACTTATGGTTAAATAACACTTATTATTATGGCCTTGATGAACAGAACCTTGCGGAGACAAAGCAGATTCTCCAAACTCATTTGGATCTCGCCGAAGAGAATCAGGAAACAGATGTGACACAGGCAGAAACAGAGCAAACACCTGAGTCTGCTGTACAATAAGGGAAACCGAACTTCTTTAAGAAGTTCGGTTTTTTAGTTGTTTTATCTTTCGTTTTTGTGAAATTTAGTAGTCATTTTGAAATATATCAATCACTTAACCGCCACTCCGGCTGCCCACTTCCCTTTCCGTGGGGTTTGTCCTTCAGCTAACTTTTTCGAGCCAAGGCCACTCGAAAAAGTGGATCTTCAGGTCAAACAATTTCCACAGGAGTGAAAGTGGGCGGCCTTCGCTTTATACATGTACTACAACATTTGTCAGATTAGGCAATTTGAGTTGTTATCTTTGTAAAGTGCAAGATATGGAACAGAAAATTACTAATAGGTTTTATAAAACCCAATAATCTTTTTCTATTATTCGTTGTTGAAAAGAATAGCGAAACGGTCAGCCGTAGCAGTTGACTTGCACTAGCTAGCTTTCAAAATGGCAACTCCATATGTATAGCTATTCTTGCTTCATAAAATATAAGTGATAAATCACCTTTTCCTATCATACTTGCTTATAAAAGTTGTGATATCAATGGTTATATACTTTCCTTACAAGTAACAAAAAAATAGGAAAAATCGACTCTGAGTCGACTTTTCCTATCTTTATAATGTCTTAATAATTTGTACTTTGATAAGACTATTTATATACTGGGACGTCAAAAACCATCAATGGATTATTTAATTTACTATACATTGACTTCATATTAGTGATTTGTTTTGCAGCCCATGCCATATCTGTTGCGTATTGTGGGTAACCTGGATTAGCAGGATTCCATCGCATTTTATAAATAGTATTTTGTTGATACTGATTATGGATGTAATCCTCACCAATGAATTTAGCTCCACCTACAATCGCCTTCTCAACTGTAAACCACTCTTCCTTATACGCTTTAATTGCCCCTAAGCGCTTAGCATCAGAGTCGGCTGCACCGATTCCAAACATGTTATAAACTGTTTCTACATCAGTCAAACTGCTTTCATTACTAGATGTTACTAAAACAGGGTTGCCGTTTTTATTTTTACCGACTTTAATACCTTCTGCTAAGTCAGATGTGCCGTGTCCAGTTTCTAATAATGCATGAGAGATTAAATAAATCTCATTCACATTATATGTTTGAGCTGCCTTAACAAACGCATCTCCTTCCCCATTTAAAACACCTTTACCTTGTAATACTTTGTCAATTTCGGAACCTGGTAAGTTAACACTTTCAGATAGTACAAGGTGTTGGAAATCATCCTGTTTTCCAGGATCTAAATACTCTAGTACCTCTCTAGACTTGGCATTTCGCCAACCCTTGCCACGAAACTCTGTCCATGTTGAACCACGGCTTACAACTGAAACTTCAGTTCCTTTACTAATTTCATAAAAGATGTGACTGTTAGTGCTTTTACTTTCATATACATTTGATGTTGAACTTACTTTGGCAATTGTGCCATCTTTAGTTGCTAAAGAACTGTGAACATATAAGGTTTCACCCTTATATTTAATTTTGTACCAAATGCTATTTCCACCAACAGAGGTACCATTTACGTCTTTGATATATTCAAATGTTGTGCCATTGCCTACTTTATCAGCAATATTACTTTCACTTGAAGTATCGGGTTCCGTTCGCAGATGGACACCTGAACCTGTAATAGAACCGCCAGTATAGAATGTTAAATTTGACGTTTTAATGTATGCTGGACTATTGGCATAGCGGTCCGTTTGTGGAGGTGTACCAAGACTCATTTGTTTCTTTAATTGTTCATTTAAAGTTACGTCATAATGAGTTTCACGAGAAATTCGTCGTCCTTCGATTTGCTCCAAAACAGCTATCGTTACTTCATCCAAAATACCAGTAACAGGTAACCCAAAGTCTGCTTGGAATTGTTTGACACTTTCTTCCGTCTTAGGACCAAAGTAGTCTGTTCCGCCAAACTTACCGTAACCTAATTCCTCTAAAATCTCTTTATACTTAGGTACTTTAGAATGATATCCACCATTTTGGAAAGGGCTGTTCAGAATTTCTTCGATCTTGTCCCATGTAACAGAATCAGCAATTCCATTAACAGCTAAGCCATAGTGTTCTTGAAAATCCTTTACTGCTGCTTCTGTTTTACTTCCAAACAGTGTCGTCCCAGTCTCATTATCCCAAAATCCTAAAGTATGCAACTTTTCCTTTAATTTAACGGTGTCTTCATGACGCTCACCATTCTGAAACGGACTGTTTAGTACTTCATCTATTTTAGACAAAGTAGCATCATTGGCAACACCATTAGCTGATAAACCATAGTATTTTTGAAACTCTTTTAATGTCTTTTCAGTTTGAGGACCATAATAATCGGTCAGTTTAAAAGAGCCAAAACCTATTGTCTCTAAGTCTTCTTTTAAAGTTACTGCATCGTCTCGATACATTGGATTTTTTAATGGTCCTGTTGCTTCAGATTCTAATTTATTCCATGTAATCGAGTCAGCAATTCCTGATTCAGGCAACTTGAAAGCTGATTGGAATTCCTTTACAGCCGCCTCTGTTTGGCTGCCATAATAAGTTGTTCCATCTTTATCCTCCCAGAAACCTAAGGTATACAACATGTCCTTAAGTTTTTCTGTATCTTCGTGACGCTCGCCATTTTGGAAAGGGCTGTCTAATAATTCGTTGATTTTATTCAACGTTTGCTCATTAGCAATTCCATTAACAGTTAGTCCATAGTGGGATTGGAAATTACGCACAGTTTTTTCCGTTTGAGGTCCAAAATAATCAGTTAAGGCAAAAGAACCAAAACCTAATCTTTCAAGGCCTTCTTTTAAGGTAATGGCATCCTCACGATACATCGGATTTTTTAATGGACCTGTTGCTTCTTCTTCAAGCTTAGTCCATGTTTTAGAATCGGCTACACCAGAAACACGAAGACCAAATGCTTGTTGGAATTCTTTAACTGCTTGTTCGGTTTGTGATGCATATAGCGTTGTTCCACTTTCTGATTCCCAAAAACCTAGTGTATGTAAGTACTCTTTTAACTGAACTGTTTCTGAGTCCCGTTCACCATTTTGGAATGGTGTCGAAGCTTCACTGTTCAGTTTATTTATTGTACTTTCACCTGCTATCCCGTCAACACTAAGTCCATAGTACTTTTGAAAGTCCTTCACCGCTTGTTCTGTCTGAGGTCCAAAATAATCAGTCAATGAAAACGAACCAAAGCCTAGCAGTTCAAGTTTCTCTTTTAACGGAACAACATCCTGACGATACATTGGATTTTGTAAAGGAGCTGTTGCTAAGCTGTTTAGCTTATCCCATGTTTTCTCCTCTGCAATCCCTGACACCTTTAGTCCTTGATCAGCTTGGAATTCACGAACAGCTGCTTCGGTTTTTGAAGCGTATAATGTTGTAGGGTTAGATGAATCCCAGTAACCTAGAACTGTTAAGTATTCTTTTAACTTGATTGTATCTTGATGACGTTCGCCACTTCTAAATGGGGAATTGGCAATCTCATCTAGTTTCGCTAAAGTATTTTCACCAGCAACACCATCTGAAGATAAACCATAGTAACTTTGAAAGTCTTTAAGCACACTTTCTGTCTTTGGACCAAAGTAGTTTGTTTTAGCAAATGATCCAAATCCAGCTGTTTCGAGCTTTTCTTTTAAATCAATGGCATCTTCACGATACATTGGATTACGTAATGGCTCACTTGCAAGTTCTTTAATCAATGACCATGTAATCTCATCAACGATACCTGAAACGGGTAATTGTTGATCTTGTTGGAAAGATTCAACCGCTGCCTCCGTTTGGCTACCGTATAATGTCGTTGGATTTGGTGAATCCCAGTAACCTAAAACTGTTAAACGTTCCTTAAGTACAACAGCATTTTCATGTCTTTCTCCATTTTGTAATGAAGATGTTAAGATTTCCTCCATTTTAGCTGCGGTGTTATCATCTAATTCTCCACTAACTTCTAAACCAAAGTGACTTTGAAATGACTTCACAGCTTCTTCGGTCTTTTCATTATAGACTTCATTTAGCTCATCAAACTCCGCAAAGCCTAAATTCATCAAGTTTTCTTTTAATTCGACAACAGACGGGTCTTCATCGCCAAGATTAAGAACTTGATCTTCTTCTTCTGTCACTTCCAAAGCTTGTACCTCAGTATCAGTATTTGGGGATACTGGTTCTTCATCCCCATCATTACCTTCTGCATAAATAACTTGTGTACTAAAGTGTAAAGCGGAAATAGTTAAGGTAGAGACAATTAAGAATCTAATAGATTTCCAAATATTCACTCTAGTTTCACCTCCTTGTATAATATTAAACTACTATTCTATTATCTTAAAAATAAGTCAAAGTTTCAATAGCTTTGTCTAAAATTGTATATAATTCCATTTATTTTTGTAGGTATTTTATCCTATTATCGTAACTAAAAAGTAACAAACCGGGCATCAAAAGCCCGGTTTGTTATTTTAGTTTCCTATAAACGATTGAGTCCAAAAGTCACTTTCATAGCCAACTCCTATATGGGTATAACTAGAATTTAAGATATTTCTCCTATGTCCCTCTGAATCCATCCAAGCGTTCACAACAGCTGATGGTGAAGTATAACCTAGAGCAATGTTCTCACCTGCCGCCATGTAAGATACATCAAAATGAGCAAACATGTCCGCTACAGATCCATAAGTTGGACTTTCATGAGCAAAATAATCATTATTCATCATATCTAGCGATTTCTGGCGTGCAACAAATGAAAGATGTTTATCTACTTTTAATGGTTCTAACTCTTCTTTCTCACGTTCCACATTTACTAAATGAACCACTTCTTCTTCAAAATCATTTAATTGATGGTCAAGCAAAGAATCGATCATCTCTAGTGTTGGAACATCAGCTATCCCATTAATAGCCAGTCCATAATCCGTTTGAAATTGCACAATTGCATCTTCTGTTTCTGGACCGAAATAATCTGTTGGTGTAGAATTACTTGGCCAATAGCCTAATTTTTTGATATTTTTCTTTAAAGTGATAACATCTTGGCTATTTTCTCCATACTGAAGAGACGAATCCAATACTTCATTGATCTTAGCAAGGGTTGCTTCATCAGCCATTCCCGTAATAGGAACACCATAATATTCTTGTAGATATTTCACATTTTTCTCGGTAACAGGACCAAAATAGTCATTTTTTACATAAGTACCGAAGCCTAAACGCTCAAGGTCTTCTTTTAAACTAATAGCATCTTCACGGTACATCCCGTTTTGAAGTGGCTGTCCAGCCAATTCACTTAATCTCTCTCTTGTCCATTCATCTGCAATACCTGATTGTGGCAATCCCTGATCTTGTTGAAACTTTTTTACCGCCTTTTCTGTTTGGCTGCCATAATAAGTAGTTCCTGATGGAGAATCCCAATAACCTAATGTATAAAGATTTTCTTTTAACGTTACTGTTTCTTCATGACGTTTTCCGCTTTGAAATGGACTGCTTAATAATTCTTCTATCTTCTCTAAAGTTGTTTGATCTGCTTGACCACTTTCCTCTAATCCATAATAAGCTTGAAAGTCCTTTACTGTTCGCTCCGTTTGCGGACCGAAATAATCCGTCTTCGCAAAAGAACCAAATCCTAAACGTTCTAGGTTTTCTTTTAACGTTACTGCATCTCTTCGATACATACCGTTTTGAAGTGGTTGCTGGACTAACTCCATTATCTTCTCTCTTGTGATATCATCTGCAATACCTGATTGTGGTAAGTCATAGTCCTGTTGAAATTCTTTAACAGCGTTTTCTGTTTGGCTACCATACAAAGTTGTTCCTGATGGAGAATCCCAGTAACCTAATCTATAAAGATTTTCTTTTAACGTTACAGCGTCTTCATGACGTTGTCCGTTTTGAAGTGGACTGCTTAATAATTCTTCTATCTTCTCTAAAGTTGTTTGATCTGCTTGACCATTTTCCTCTAATCCATAATAGGATTGAAAGTTCTTTACTGTTCGCTCCGTTTGTGGACCGAAATAATCCGTCTTCGCAAAAGAACCAAATCCTAAACGTTCCAGGTTTTCTTTTAACTTAATAGCATCCTGGCTATACATGCCATTTTGAAGTGGTTGCTCCGCTAGTTCACTTAATTTCTCTTGCGTGACATCATCTGCAATACCTGATTGTGGCAAGTCATGGTCTTGTTGAAACTCTTTTACTGCCTTTTCTGTCTGGCTGCCAAAATAAGTAGTCCCTGATGGAGAATCCCAATAACCTAATCTATAAAGATTTTCTTTTAATGTTACTGCATCTTGGCTATACATCCCATTTTGAAGTGGCTGCCCAGCCAATTCACTTAACTTCTCTCGTGTTAATTCATCTGCAATACCTGATTGTGGTAATCCTTGGTCTTGTTGAAACTTTTTTACTGCCTTTTCTGTTTGATTGCCAAAAAAAGTAGTTCCTGATGGGGAATCCCAATAACCTAATGTATAAAGATTTTCTTTTAACGTTACTGCATCTTCATGACGTTGTCCGTTTTGAAGTGGATTGCTTAATAGTTCTTCTATCTTTTCTAAAGTTGCTTGATCTGCTTGACCACTTTCCTCTAATCCATAATAAGATTGAAAGTTCTTTATTGTTCGTTCCGTTTGTGGACCAAAATAATCCGTCTTCGCAAAAGAACCGAATCCTAAGCGTTCAAGGTCTTCTTTTAACGTAACTGCATCTTCTCGATACATGCCGTTTTGAAGTGGTTGCTCCGCTAATTCACTTAACTTCTCTCGCGTGACTTCGTCTGCAATTCCTGATTGTGGTAAATCATGATCTTTTTGAAATTTCTGTACAGCTTTTTCGGTTTTACTAGCATACAATGTAGTACCTGATGGAGAATCCCAATAACCTAATGTATACAGGTTTTCTTTTAATGTTATTGTCTCTTGATGACGTTTTCCGTTTTGAAATGGACTATTTAATAATGCTTCTATTTTCTCTAAAGTTGCTTGATCTGCTTGACCACTTTCCTCTAATCCAAAATGAGACTGGAATTCCTTCACTGTTTGTTCGGTTTTTGGTCCGAAATAATCCGTTTTAGCAAATGAACCAAAACCTAGCAATTCAAGATTAACTTTTAAAGGAATTGCATCTTCTCGATACATTCCATTTCTTAAAGGGGCTAATGCTAAATCATAAAGAGTAATCAGTGTTACATCATCTGCAATTCCAGATACGGCTAACCCTTGATCCATTTGGAATTTTTCTACGGCTGCGGCTGTTTTGGGCCCGTATAATGTTGTTCCGCTCACATCGTCCCAATAACCAAGAATATACAGTAATTCTTTGATAACTACCGTCTCTTGATTACGCTCACCGGGTTGAAATGGCGTAGATATTAACTCATCAATAAAAGCAAGCAGCTCTTCGTCAACTGTTCCAGTCTCGTCAAGGTCATAATAAGACTGTAAGTATTCAACCGCCGCTACAGTTTCTTCATCATAATTGATTGTAAAATCATCAAATTGGGCAAATCCTAAAAAGTTAAGATTTTTTTTTAATGAACTTACTAGCTCATCTTCATCACCTAATTGTAAAAGGAATGGTTCATCTTCTTCTTGTTCATTGGAATCATCGGATTCACCCTCTGAGCCATTGTCATCTCCTTCTTCTGGATTTGAATCGCCTTCTTCAACTTCCGTGTCCTCTGATCCTTCATTTGTATCTTCGTCTTCCTGCACAGGATCTTCTGAACCGTCGTTTGTATCTTCGTCCTCAGCCACTGTGTCTTCTGAACTATCGTTTGTATTTTCGTCCTCAACTACAGTGTCTCCTGATCCATCATTTGTATCTTCATCCTCAACTACAGTGTCTTCTGATCCATCATTTGTATCTTCATCCTCAACCACAGTGTCTTCTGATCCATCATTTGTATCTTCAGCTTCAACTACTGTGTCTTCTGATCCATCATTTGTATCAACCGTGTTATCAGTCTCTTCGGCTAATACTATTTGGCTTGATCCTCCAAATACTAATCCTATTATTAGGATCCAACCCATGATTTTCTTCATCAAATCAAATTCCCCTCTCATTAATATGAAATTTTCCTACTTTATTATAATTTCGGACAAAAAACAACATTTTGTAGAAAAAATGTATTGTTATTTTAAAAAAATGAATAAACATCAATTCTGTGAACAACTAACATCTAAAAAAATCGGGTTATGTAAAATTATTGTAATAGATAGCCTTAGTAAAAAAAGAGAGAGAGGATAATCCCCTCTCTCTTTCCATTATTTACTCCTAAGATAAAATGACTCAGCAATTGCTTTAGCAGTCACTTCTCCTAATCTTTTAACGTAAGATTCATTACTTAATAATTCATTATCGTTTTTATTGTCGATAAATAAGTATTCTAGTAACAGCGCGGGCATATTAGTATTTCGTAACACATTAAAGTTTGCTTGTTTCATACCACGATCATAAGCCCCTATTTCGTCAATTATGAAGGTATGAATTTCCTTCTGCAGACGTTCAGTCTCCTTTGAAACATTACCATTATAAATATAGCTTTCGAATCCATTAGCTGATCCATTAAAGGCATTTGTATGGAAACTTACAAAATAATCAGCGTTCCAATCGTTAGCTATTTGGGATCTTGTTTCAAGTCCAACAAAGACATCGGTAGAACGAGATAGTTTTACATCTACACCTTCATAATTTTTCTGCAAATATTCTTGAGCACTCTTCGCAATTTTTAAAACAACATCTTTTTCTTTCAACCCATAGCCATTTCCACCTGGGTCATTCCCTCCATGGCCTGGATCAATAAATATCTTTACAGCATGATTACTGTATGTATGTTCCAACACTTCGATCGTCACTTCGTCAAGAATCCCCGAAACAGGCAAGTTCATATCTTGTTGGAAATCCTTCACACGTGCTTCTGTTTTAGGGCCAAATAGTTGAGTTGTTGAAATACCTTGACTATACCCTAAGAAAATTAATTGTTCTTTAAATGTGCTAATATCGCTATTGCTATTACCATTTTGATACGGGCTTTTTAATATACTTTCTATTTTGGCTAATGTAGGTTCATCAGCGATACCATTAACAGCTAAACCATAATGTTCTTGGAACGCTCGAACCGCCTTTTCTGTTTCTCCTGCAAATAAATCCGTTAGTTTAGTTCGGTTCCAAAAACCTAAATGACGTAAATCTTCCTTAAGTGTAACCACGTCAGGATGGTTGTTACGATCTTGTAACGGACTCGATAATACGTCGTTTATTTTTCTTAATGTTTGGTTATCCGCAATTCCTGTTGCATTTAAGCCATAATATCTTTGCAATTTCTTGACTTCTCGTTCTGTTTGCGGACCAAAATAATCGGTTTTTTTAAATGACCCGAACCCTAGACGTTCTAGGTCTTCTTTTAACGTTACTGCATCTTTTCGATACATGCCGTTTTGAAGTGGTTGTTGAGCTAACTCACTTATCTTCTCCAGTGTTGCATCATCAGCTATACCTGACTGTGGTAATCCCTGATCTTTTTGAAACTCTTTTACAGCTTTTTCTGTTTTACTAGCATACAATGTAGTGCCTGATGGAGAATCCCAATAACCTAATGTATAAAGGTTTTCTTTTAACGTTACTGTCTCTTTATGACGTTGTCCATTTTGAAATGGGCTGCTTAATAATTCTTCCATCTTATTTAAAGTGGATTGATCTGCTCGTCCATTCACGTTCAAACCGTAATAAGATTGGAAATTCTTCACTGTTTTCTCGGTTTGTGGTCCGAAATAATCTGTTTTCGCAAATGAACCGAACCCTAGGCGTTCTAGGTCTTCTTTTAATGTTACTGCATCTTTTCGATACATGCCGTTTTGAAGTGGCTTTTCTGCCAGTTCATTTATCTTCTCACGTGTAGCAGCATCTGCTATACCTGACTGCGATAATCCATGATCTTTTTGAAATTCTTTTACGGCTTTTTCAGTTTTACTACCATAAAGTGTGGTTCCTGAGGTAGAATCCCAATAGCCTAATATATAAAGATTTGCTTTTAACGTTACTGTCTCTTCATGACGCTGTCCATTTTGAAATGGACTGCTTAATAATTCTTCCATCTTCTCTAAAGTTGCTTGATCTGCTTGACCACTTTCCTCTAACCCATAATAGGATTGAAAGTTCTTTACTGTTTGCTCCGTTTGTGGACCGAAATAATCTGTTTTCGCAAATGAACCAAAGCCTAAGCGTTCTAAGCCTTCTTTTAACGTTACTGCATCTTTTCGATACATGCCGTTTTGAAGTGGTTGCTTGGCCAATTCACTTATCTTCTCACGCGTCGCTGCATCTGCAATTCCTGATTGTGGTAAATCATGATCTTTTTGAAATTTCTGTACAGCTTTTTCGGTTTTACTAGCATACAATGTAGTACCTGATGGAGAATCCCAATAACCTAATGTATACAGGTTTTCTTTTAACGTTACAGTCTCTTCATGACGCTTGCCGTTTTGAAATGGACTACTTAATAATTCTTCCATCTTCTCTAAAGTTGCTTGACCTGCCTGACCACTTTCCTCTAACCCATAATAGGATTGAAAGTTCTTTACTGTTTGCTCCGTTTGTGGACCGAAATAATCCGTCTTCGCAAATGAACCAAAACCTAAGTGTTCTAGATCTTCTTTTAATGTTACTGCATCTTTTCGATACATGCCGTTTCGAAGTGGTTGCTGAGCTAATTCACTTAACTTCGCTCGTGTAACATCATCTGCTATACCTGATTGTGGTAATGCTTGATCTTGTTGAAATTCTTTTACGGCTTTTTCGGTTTTACTAGCATACAATGTAGTGCCTGATGGGGAATCCCAATAGCCTAAAATGTAAAGATTTTCTTTTAACCTTACTGTCTCTTCATGACGTTGTCCATTTTGAAATGGACTACTTAATAACTCTTCTATCTTCTCTAAAGTTGTTTGATCTCCCTGACCATTTTCCTCTAATCCATGATAGGATTGAAAATCTTTTACTGCCTGCTCTGTTTGAGAATCATAGTCTTCAGTCATTTCAAATGAGCCAAAGCCTAACCGTTCAAGGTTTTGTTTTAGGTCAACTACACCAGGGTGACTGGTTCCTTTTTTTAATACATCACTGTTCTCTAATGTTTGATTAGCCAATGCCTTATCATGATCAGTTATTTCTTCAGGTACATTTTTCTCTAATTCTTGCCCATCTTTTGATTGGGCCTGAACAGGAGAAAAAGACAGCATTAACACAACAAGTGTAATAAGGAAAACAAAACTACTATTTTTTATCACTTTCATTCCACCTCCTACTTTATAATTCTAGTAATTTTTACTCATATTATATATCGGAATTAATTTGCAATTATGAAATATCCATATCAGGGATATTTTTCTTTAGATGTTTAATAACATTCTGATAAACTTCTTCTGACTTAAATACGCCCATATCTGTGATGATATGCTCTCTTTCTTTAACAATGTCTCTCAGTAAGTGCATTTTAAAGTCTTTTTGATCAGTACTATCGACAAATGTTAATGTCATTTTTGGTCGATCGATTTTCAACATTGTACTCTCAGGATCGTTTTTTTCAATATCAATCGACATAAATGCACCAATTTGACGATATAAACCAAACTGTCCTGTATAGAAGTTCCCCAACGAATAGGCAGCAAATGTTTCTTTTCCACGTGAGTTTAAAATATATGCTGGTGGTTGCAATACATGTGGGTGGTGACCAATAATTACATCAGCACCAGCATCAGAAAAATCGATACTTACTTCTTGTTGTTCGGATGTGGGATCTAAATGATACTCCCTTCCGAAGTGTAATGAGACAATAATTACATCGGCAATCCCTTTATTACGAATATCTTTAATCAAGTCTTTCGTTGCTTTTAGACGCATTGGGTGATAGGTATTAGCTAAATGCGGCTTTTTATTCACGATTTTTTGTTGCTCTACCCCTACCCCGCGTGTATACGAAAGGAAACATACCTTCAAACCGTTAATGTCAAATAATCTTAAGTTTTCTTGATCTTCACGACTCTCATGGGCGCCAACATAAGGTAATCCCATTGCCTTAAGATTCTCAATTGATTTTAGTAGACCTTCTTCACCTCTGTCTAACACATGGTTATTAGCTATATTTACAATATTTGTTCCATAATCCTTTAAAATATAACCTAACTCTACTGGACTATTGAATTTAGGAAATGAACTTAAACCAATTTCTTTTCCAGCAATGATCGACTCTAAATTGACAATATTGAAATCAGTTTCTTGAAAAAGTGGCTTTGCAACAGCCAATTTTTCATTAAAATCATAGCCGAATTTTTTTTTCGCTGTACGATAAACTCTCGTATGCAGTAAGACATCTCCTGTTGCTCCTAAAGTAAATTTACCTGTTCTACCTGTCTTCATTTTTTACCTCATTTCGATCTTGAGTTTTTATTTCAAAACCCGTTTTAATAATTGGAATATCATTATCCATAAAGTTAAAAGAGCGTATAGGGCAATTTTTGGTAACTAATTTTTGTAATTTATAAATATTGTTTTTCTGACCACGTACTACTAAATGGGCATTATATTTTGTTTGATAGTTCAGGTAACCATCTAACCCATAAAACAAGACCCGTTGTTGAATCCAACGTTTAAATTGGTTTAGATCTACATCGCCATAGATATCAAAAAGAGCATGGTGATCATGTTCTTCTTTCATAGGAGTAATCCTAATTTCTGTCGCATAACCATTGTTAAAGATGGAAGTGGCTCGGCGATAGTCAAAGAAAGCAATGGATTCTTTAGGTTCAAAATTAGAGAAATGTTGTTTTAATTGATCTAATAGAAGTGTGCGAGATCCTTTTTCAGCGTTCACATAAAAGTATTTGAAGTGATTTAAAGAGTAATTATAATCTAAAAAGATTTGCTTTTGATCACGATCTACTTTAAATAGTAATTCAATAGGCTGATCTGGTTTAAGATTTGAAGCAAAAGTTGTAATCATCTCTTTTATTGCTTCTATTAACTGATTGTCTCCTTGGTATAGTTGATAATCTAGTTGATCAGCTGAATCCGTTTCAGCCTTTAACATCTCCATAACTTCTTTATTATAAACAAGACAAGCAAACTCGAATGTTGCACCCAATTCACTTATTTGGATCTGGTAATCAGAGAGAAGACCCGTTGGTTGAAACTGATCGGAGGTGATCTCTATCTGTATAGCTTGATTCATATCCACCTGCCAAGATTCACCCTCCTCATTTGCCAAACAATAATGTTCTGGTGAATAATAACTCAAGGTGAGACCAGCACGCCAGCCCTCTAATGCTAATAAATAAGGGAAAACCTCATTAGAATCAAGTTGAGTATCTAAGAAATGATGTAATTTTTGTTTCGAGATTTCTTGCATTATTTTGTCACCTTCCTAACTACTCCTTTGATTTTGCGAATAACCTTTTGGGATACGGTTATATTTGATTCGGGTGTTGCTTGAGTACCCTTTGTTTTAGCATTTGATTTTTGACTAGTTTTCTTTGCAGGCATCTTTTTAAGGTGCTGTTTCCTAATATCAAATCCTATTTTTATTGTTTTATCCCAATCTTGAATCATTATCGATTGTTCATCTTTGTCGCTACTGTTCATAACATTCGATTTTAAGTAAGTAATCATGTTCTCCACGGCTTCTTCTTTACCAGCTACAACAACTAATAGGACTTTCTGCTTCAAATTCTTAACATAGCCATGCAAATGATAAATAAGTGCCTGTTCCTTGATCATTTTATAATACGGATCTTTACAATAATCCCCTTTAATAATTATTTTCTTTTTAGTTAAAGGATAATTAGGCGCATCAGGAATTTTAACTTCATCGGCCACACCACTTGATAAAATATCCATAAAATATTTGTAATCAAAGTATAATTTTTCATTAACTGGTTCCTTCGTATCAGGAAAGTAATAATCAATGATAGCTTTAGGTACATCTCTTGCTTGTCCTTTTACCGGATACAGATGACTACCAATACCAGCTCTTGTATTAATCTCAATTACTGCTGCTGAATCCTGTTGCTGATCAACCATAATATCTACTCCTCCATGTGCAAGTCCAGGAATAGCTTTTACAGCTTTTACAGCAACTTCTTTAACGTACGATGAAAGATGATCAGTTACGTCAATAGGTTCACCACCTGATGAAACATTGCTATTTTTTCGTAACGCTAATATTTCATTTTCTGGTAAAACCGTACTCAATTTATAATTTGCCTGCTCAATATACTTTCTTGTTTCCATGTCAAACTTGATCGGACGCCCTTTTAAATTAGGATTATGATTGCGTTCCTTATTCTTCTGCTTTATTAATTCACGAATGGAGTGCTTTCCATCCCCTTCAATATAGGCAGGTACACGATTAATAGCACCGATGACCTGTTCACCTACAACATAAACACGGTACTCTTCCCCAGAAAAGAACTTTTCCACAATAATCTCTGAAAAGTCCAAATCATTTCTAACATATTTAATTGCATCTAGTAGTTGTGATTCATTATTTATATTTGGAATAACACCTTGACCTAAATTACTATTGGACGGTTTAACAACTAATGGATAACCGATTGTCTCTACAAACGTAAAGATATCATCAATTGATGTATCAGGACCAAAGTACTTACCTATAGGAGTAGGAACATTATTATTAATCAAATGTTCTTTAGTTAAATTCTTATCATTACAAATCTTCATCGCTTCTTTCGTTGTGTCAGGTCCTTTCGAAACTGCGAAAGAATAGGATTGATCTTGATAAAGAAATTTGTAGTTTACCTCTACTCGATTGACATATTTAATATTAAAAAATGTAAGGGATAAGCCACGTCTCCATCCTTCAAGTGCAATAGTATATAAACTCAATTTATCTGCAGGTACAGCCTGTGGCACACAATTTTTCAGATGCTCTAACCTAGTTTGATCAGTACTCAAAGCATTCACTTCCTTCTAATATAAACTTAATCACTTTTAATGAATAAGCAGAAATTTTCACGAACCATTTTATCACAACCATTTCAGCTATAATAGGCAAATTTACTTATTAATATATAAAACAGTTGCTTATTACATTTTATCTAATGACAAAGCTTTTTACGAGTCTTTTCTAGCAATTGCGACAAATAAACCGCTCAAAAACTATGAAGATCATAGTCATCTATTTAGTAATACTTACTCACCTAGACCTGACGATCCTTTTAAATATGTTTACATAAAACATCAAAAAATCAAGCAATCATAATGATTACTTGATTTTTTGTGACTTAAAACCTTGACCGATAGCTCGCAACGGAGCTGTCATTCTCCAGGAGCGACTTAATTTCATCTTAATGTTTTCTTTCTCTAATCTCCGTTTATCTTTTCGCATTTTATGAAGCTCTTTCTCATAACGCTTAATCACGGTGTTAATGTTTCTCCGTCCTATATTCTCCATTTCCTCACTGATTTCAAAGCCTATTTTTACAGGTTGATCAAATGTTTCTTCCGTTACTTTCTTTACCTCAGCTATGCCTTCAACATCTGTTATCACTTGTTTAAAATGATTGACGACTGCTTTATCTGTACCAGCTACTATAACTTCAATTTCATTCTCTGTTAAAGTTGTAATATAACCACTTAAGTTTAAATCTAAAGCTGAATATTTAATATAGCGATGGTAACGAATTCGATTCACTTTTCCAGATATAACATAGCGTTTCTGATAGATATCACCAACTAAAGCTGGTGCAACCTCTACTTCTTCACCTGAACGGTTTTGTAATGGTTCTAATACTGTATTAAAATCAAAATAAACCTTTTCTCGATCTGTCTTAATATCTTTAGTTTCAGGGAAATAATAATCAACGATAGCGGAAGGGATATCTCTAGCTCTACCTCTCATAGGAAAGAGAATTCCACCAATTTGTGCGGTTGGATTTAACTCAATCACAACAGCAGCTTGATTGACAGGTTTATTTAAGTCAACGATAATATCGACCCCACCATGGTAAAGTCCTGGGATTGCTTTAACTGCATTAATAGCAATTTGCTTAAACTCCTCTGGTATCTCATCGGTAACATCAACAGGATCTCCTCCTGCTGACACATTTGTTTTTTCTTTTAGGAGGATCTTTTCGCCCTTTTTCGGAATACTGGTCAAATCATAACCACTATGATCAATAAATTCTAAAGTTTCTTGGTCAATTTCAATTAAGCAACTAAATAGACGTGCATTTTTTCGACGCTGCTCGTTTTTATATTCGATTAATTCTTCAATTGTATGTTCTCCATCACCAATAATGTTGGCAGGTAAACGATTATAAGCTGCAACGACTTGATCTTCTACTACATAGACTCGGTATTCTTCCCCAGGTACATATTGCTCTAATATCAGTTCTTCATACTCAAGCGTATTTCGTACATAATCAATCGCTTTTTCTAATTCTTTTGCCGTTTTAATATTGGTAATTACTCCGTTACCAAGACTTCCATTAGTCGGCTTCAAGACTAATGGATAACCAATTTCTTCAGCATAAGCAATCATATCTGCCTTCGTTGTACCTTCTAAAAATTCATCACCTTTGGGTACTGGGACACCTTCTCGCTCTAAATAAGTTTTTGTTTCATTCTTATCGGAGCCGATCTCCACAGCTTCATCCGACACCTTGTCACCACGAGTTCGGAAAAAATAATGGGTTTTCGTATCGGAACTTAATGAAAATAATCTCCCTGGTGGATTTACTCCAAAGGTAATCATATCGTCAAATTTACCCGAATCAATTGTATACCATTTTAACGTTAACCCTCTGCGCCAACCTTCTAAAGCTACTGCATAAGCGCAAAGCTTTGTTTTCCTTGCACCTCTTACAATCTCATTGGTGAGGTGCGGAAGTGAAATTACTTGTTGATTGTTCCACATATACTTTCCTCCAGCTATTTCGAAATGATTTATGACTCTTTGTCCTTATTAAAAAGCCGGTACGTTCCTTTTACTACATCAGATACACGACGAAACGGATAAGTAACTATCCATGATTTACTCTTTTGGAAACTATTATATTGTTGTTCTAATTGTTTTAGTTCTTTCTTCATCATGTTCATTTCTTCATTTAATTCTTTCAGGTGTTCTAACTGTGTCTTATAATCTGCCTTAATTTCAAATCCGATCTTAACAGGCTCATCCCAGATTACTTCTTTGATATCTTCTACTGTAGACCTTTCCGGGTCTTCCTTTATCGATTCTTTAAACTCTTCTAGCATCTCTTCACTATCACTAATAACAACTATTTCAATTCGTCCGTCATGTAATTTGCTAATAAAACCACTAATTCTTCTTTCAAATGCTTGCTTTCTTAAACCTCTGTGATAATCAATACTTAAAACATCACCCGAGACAATGAATTTTCTTCCATAAACTATTCCCTTTGGTGGTTTCGACACTTTTGTAACAGTGGCCACTTTTGAGATTAGTGGTTCTAACATATCCCCTAAATCAAAATAAAGGCTCGTTTGTCTTTCCACACCCTTTGTCTCAGGGAAATAGTAGTCCATAATAGCAGCTGGGACATCTCGGGCTTGTCCTCTCATTGGGAACAAAAGCGAGCCTATTTGTGCAGTAGGATTTATTTCTAACACGTATGGCGTAATCTTTTCACCATCTATTTGCACAATAATATCTACCGCCCCATGAGGCAGTTCAGGAACAACTTTCAATGCGTTTACTGCAGCTTGTTTTACTTTTTCATCTAGCTCATCTAATACGTCAACTGGGTCTCCACCAAGTGAAATATTCGACTTATTAGTGAGGAAAACCTGCTCTCCTTTTGGAGGTATTTCATCAAATTGATAACCTTGACTTAAGACATAATCGATAAGCTCTTGATTAATTTTTATCGGACAACTAATTAAACGGGGATTATCCTTGCGCATCTCATTCTTCTGATCAATTAACTGCTTGATTGTATCCTCACCGTTACCAACAACATTCGCTGGGATCCTTTTAATAGCTCCAACAACTCTGTTATCTACTATATATAGTCTGTAATCTTCACCTTCAATAAACTGTTCTACAAGAATATCGTCTTCTAAGTCCTCCTTCACATTATTCACCGCATTTTGGAGTTCCATTGAATCTTTAATATTCGTGTAGACTTTATTCCCAAAACTTCCGTTCACCGGTTTTACCACAACAGGATAACCAATACTATCGACATATTCATTGATTTCCTCAATGGTACTATCCTTGGAAAATGTCTTACTTAAAGGTGTAACGATGTTGTTTTTTACTAGATGTTCTTTCGTTGCCTCTTTATCTGCTCCAATTGTTACTGCATCGTTACTAACCTTGTCTCCTCTACTTTTAAAGAAATAATGGGTTTTATCCCCTAAGCTCAGAGAAAATAATTTACCTGGCTTTTCTGTTGCCCAGGTTTTCATATCTTTAAATTTTTCTGAATCTTTTACATGCCATCTTAATTCTAAACCTCTTCTCCAACCTTCAAGCGCAATGACATATGCATCTAATTCCGACCCTCTTGCATCGGTAACAATTTCACTTGATAGATGTGGAAGCCAACTTGTATTTTGATCTTGCATAAAGATGCCTCCTACCTTTTCTCGTCCTGTATGGACTTTAGCATTTCATCATAATATTGAAATGTTTTTCTGTCCATTAAATCCTGGAATAGACGTGTTTCCGCTTCTTCAAAGTACTCGCCTAACCAACTATCTGTAACTTGATCAAATTCATCAAAATTCCCCGGTTTTGGTGTGAATTCACCAAACACCAATTCATTCTCTGTTTTTAAGAAATCTATTCTAATAAAAGGTGCCGGAATTTCCTTACTTATCATTTCTGCAAGTTCGATTTCCTGTTGTGATACACCCGCACCCTTGTACAGCTCATTTTCATATCTTCCAGTCGATATTCTTTTCCCATCTCTTGTCCACCAGCAATATCTTAAAGCAGGATATCTTTCTATTTCTAGAACCAATGCTACTTTACCATAGAAGCAATAAAATTTGATATCTTTTGCAGATCGCTCTTGCTCATTACCTATTAACTCTTCTACCGACCATTGGTTTTCTTTTACCCAATTGCTTTCTAGGTCTTGTTTCATATGACTTCTTAGTGAGTCGATACCATGAATCACTTGCTTACGCCGTACATCTTGAATATGTTCTGAATGGAACACAAGATATACACCGCGTGATCCTGCACCATCAACTGGTTTGATAACACTATTTTCCTTTAGTGGTACCGTATCAATAGAATATTTCTCTTGCTCATACCATGGCCTTCTTATTTTTAATAAATCGATGAATTTATATGCTAGTCGTTTATCATCTAACAAAATCTCTGGCATTTTTTTATTTAGGCGCCATTTTTTTGATTGAGAAACAAGACTTGCCTGAAATGATGACTTCACCTTAGCAGAAGGATAATCTGCCAAGTTTCTCAGCATAAATTCAGGCGTTTCTTCTAATGATAAATTCGCTAATATTTTATGATACAAATAATCTGTTATCTCAGTATTTTCATTATGCTTATATCGATGTGCAACGGCTCTTAATCCGTGGTTTAAATCCTGATTTACTTTCTGTTTCTTTGCAATGATCATATCAAGCAACGCATCGATTTCAGCAACTTGTGCACCTTGCTTTATTATACTCTCGATTTTCGTTCTTTCAAGCTCTTTTGCCGACAAAATCTCTAAAAATTTTTCTTTTGTCGTATTTTTTTCTTTTTCTAATGCAAGCTCTACTTTTAAAGATTCGATTTGTTCGATTAATCCTTGGGTGTCTGGTTGTTTTTCATTAGCAGGCAACTTATTTGCCGCCTTCCACTTCTTACTGTCCTTCAATTTTTTCGTTTCCTTGACAGTTTGCTGATTTTTCTTCTCGATATATGCTAACTCTGCTTCCTTCTGGATGAGCTGTTGCACTTTATGTTGGTCATTATTCTCTTTACGATCAGTGATGGTGATCACCTACTTCCGCTATAGTTGGTAATAAATGAGGCTCCAAACGATCAGCATGTAAAGAATAACCAAATTGCTCTTCAACGAATTGTAATGCTGTTGCTACTTGTTTCTCGTATAGTTTCGGATCTTGCATTAATTGTCTCACTTTTTCTTGCACTTGATTTGGCTTAGCATAAATGGCTGCATCTTGAAATAAGCTCTGATAGCTTGGAGAAATGACGACCGGCACACCGACTGCCATCGCTTCAAAAATTACTCGACCAAATGCCTCGATCCAACCTGGATGTGTATAGTAAACAAAAACATCGATATTTTTCAAAAATTCCTTTGGTTCGACCTCACCGAATTCATGTACTACCCAATTTGGTGGGAGTTCTCCAAGTAGTTTCTTCGGTACTTGTGCTCCACCTAAGACATGGATTTCAAATTCATCTGATTCCGGATAAATGGTCAACAATTCTTCTTTATCATTTGGCCATTTTACATATTGTGCTCGAGAATGACGACCTATTTTAATCGGTCGATCTGATGCTGGTCGCTCAGCTCGTTTCCATTCTGCTACATTAATGATATTCACCCAATCTTCTGGCGCTAATGTAATCGCCTCTAACTCTTTCTGATGGTGTTCTTCAAGGGCTTCGCGAACAGAAGGACCAATCGGATACCAAATGGCTTTTTTGCCAAAGTATTGTTGCAATCGATTGGCACAAGTTCTGATCTTATATAAAGGTTTTTCCTTTTTGGTATAATCCCTTTTTGGCGGTTGATTGACAATCACTTTGATACTTTTCGCTTCAACATCAGGTACATATTTCTGCCATTCCTGTAAAACAGGAGGATGACGAACAATGAGTACATTACAGCTAACTTTTTCCCCATAACTAATCATTTGAACCTGCTTACCATCAATCTGCTCGCGAACCTTTGGATTTATCATCTTTGCCGAATGTAAATCATGCCTGTACAGTTGGATTAAGCCTGTTTTTAAACCTAGTTCTTTCTGTGCTTTTATTTCTTCGATATTGGACATGTTGGTACCACCGAGTAGTCTGAATTCCGAGACAATGATCACATCAAAATGACGTCTGCCATGAGCTGATTTTTCTTCTCGGACTGGCCACATCGGTTCTGGTACTGCAAAAGGTCTTTCCGTCATCGGGAATGGGTAATATACATCTTCATGTGTTTGATGATAGGTTGTATAAGCATCCAAGTATTCTTTTCTCACGCCCATAAAGTATCCATGATAACCAAAAACACGGTTAGCAGTTAATGAACCACTTGATTGACGTTGAAAAGCACATGGCCCAGTTGGTAAATCGACTACAGCATCTTTCCCAAACACTTTGATGAGTCTTTTTTTGAACTCACCATCTGCACCAAATCGGACACTATCCCAATAGCCAATCTTCTCAAGGACTTCTTCTCTTCTAAACATTAATGAAGACATATTCGCAAATAAATATTCCCCTGGCTTACCACGTCTATGGAAATGTAAATCTTCTGTTACCCTTGCTTGTTGTGACGTATTCGCCATCACAGCCGGATTTTCTAACAGATGTTCGACTTGAATCTGAATCTTCGCAGGATGTGACCAATCGTCTGCATCATTAATCGTGACAAATGCTCCACTTGCTTGTTGCAGTGCTTTATTTCTTGCGATATATGCACCAGCATTCACATTGTTCTGCAACAACTTTATTCGGTGATCCTTATGGGCATACTGTTCCACTACTTCAGTCGTATTATCCGTACTGCAATCATCGACAACCAATATTTCAAGGTTTGTCCATGTTTGATTGGTCATAGCATCTAACGCTGTTTGAACCGTTTCAGCTGCATTGTAAACGGGGATAATTACGGTTACGACAGGCCCCTGTTCTTGTCGGTCTAATCGGTCCGTTACTTCGATTGCATCATACAATGTCCTACCCTCATTCTGTGTCACAGGTGTAAGCTGATGAAGGGCAAATGCTTTATTGATCCACTCTATTTTCTCGTCATTCGTTGTTTCGGCTGAAGCCATAGCTAAGCAAAGGTCTGCGTGATGTTGTTGTTTCATTTGTGCTAAAAGAAGCTGCTTTGCTTGATCATGCTCAGCCAAATGTACGAACAATTCTGCTTCTAAAATAGCTACTTTCCTTGACCAATCCGGTGATAGTGTATGCTGCTTTAACACGCTTAGATAGGAAAGAGCTTGAGTTGCTGCAGAAGTAGTATATTGATTTGCATACCATACAACAAGTTCTAGTGCTGCATTTTTCCTATCATATCGATTGTTTGTTTTCTCCACTATTTGCTTCCATTCCGTAATGACTGTGTCGTAAAAACCATATTCATATAAAGAGCGTTTTAATTTTTTGATTTTCTGTTTCGATTTTTTCTGCATTTGTTTTTTATCAAAGACTTGTTTGATCGTCTTTTTTCTCGTTGCAATTGCTTTAGCGTTTTTCGCCCAAGTAAAACCGGATCTAATCACTTTATTCTTATCAATACGGTTAAAGGTCGTTAACGTCTTATCGTATGTTAGCTTATTTTCAATATATCGTTGTTTTTCCTGTGCTAACTTCGCTTCTACTTCTTGTAGTTTTTGTTCGACATCGATTTGATTATGATCGTTTTGGGTCATGAAGATCTGGCTCCAATCTTGCAAAATGCATCTGATAACCAAATTGCTCTTCGACAAATTGCTGAGCTTTTGCGACTTGCCTATTGTATAATTCGTCGTCTTGCATTAATTGTTTTACTTTATTTTGCACTTGTGCTGGTTCCGCATAAATCGCTGCATCTTGAAATAGATTCTGGTAACTTGGTGGGATAATAACTGGTACACCAGCTGCCATCGCTTCAAAGATTACCCTACCGAATGCTTCAACCCAGCCTGGATGTGTATAATAAACAAATACATCTAATTCTTTGAGGAATGTTTGTGGTTCCACTTCCCCAAATTCATAAACCTTCCAATTAGCAGGAATTTGTCCAAGTACTTTCTTTGGTACTTGCGCTCCTCCTAACACATGTATTTCGAATTCATTAGATTCCGGATATATCGTTAATAGATCCTCTTTTGTATGTGGCCACTTCACATATTGTGCGCGTGAATGACGACCAATTTTAATAGGTCCTTGTTTAGCCGGTCGTTCTTGTCTTTTCCATTCCGCTACATTAATAATATTTAACCAGTCAGAAGAAGCAAGATTAATAGATGCTAAATCTTCTTTATGATGTGTTTCTAATGCCTCTCTAACAGACGGACCGATCGGATACCATGTTCCTTTATCACCGAAATACTCTTTCAACCTATTGACAGTAGTAGGAATATCGTATAACGCTTGTTCATCTATCGTATAATCTCGCTTCGGTGGTTGATTGACAATCACCTTGATTGATTTTGCCTCTACATCTGGTAAGTGCTTTTGCCAATCCTGTAAAACTGGTGGATGGCGAACAATTAATACATCACAGCTAACTTTTTCACCATACACTAACATTTGCACTTGTTTACCATCGATTTGTTCACGTACTTTTGGGTTAAGTGTTGTGACAGAGTTTAAATCATATCTGTACATCTGGACAAGACCAGTTGTTAAGCCTAATTCTTTTTGGGCCTTAATTTCCTCGATATTAGATGCATTAGTACCACCAAGCAATCTAAATTCTGATGCTATTATCACATCGAAATGTCTTCTTTTATTTTTCACACGTTCCGGTAGCATCGGCTCTGGAACTGGAAAAGGTCTTTGTTCCATAGGATATGGATAATATACATCTTCCGCATGCTCATGGTGATATAATTGTGATTCTAGGTAATCCTTCCTTGCTCCCATAAAATAGCCCGGGAATCCGAAGGCAGAGCTTGCGGTTAAAGATGTTTCTGTTTGTCTTTGGAAAGATAATGGCGCTGTTTTTAATTCTACAACACTTTTCTCACCGAACACATTCTTTACTCGACGAACAAATTCAGAGTCCCCGCCAAATCGTACGCTATCCCAGTAACCAATTGCTTTCATCACCGGTTCTCTCCGGAACATAAAGGATGACATATTAGAAAAAACATACTGTCCAAATTTCCCTCTGCGATAGAATGTCATATCTGTCGTTGCTCGTACTTGTTGCGAGAAATTAGCGATGGTAGACGTATGTTTGATTAAATGATTCACTTGTGTCGCAATCTTCTCTGGGTGTGACCAGTCGTCTGCATCATTGACGGTTACAAACTCCCCAGTAGCAAGTTGTAAAGCAGCGTTCCGTGACACATAGGCACCCGAATTCTGCGTGTTTTGCATAAGTTTAATACGGTTATCCTTCTTCAAATAGTTCTCAACCACTTCTAAGGTATGATCTGTACTACAGTCATCGACCACCATGATCTCAAGGTTTTGCCAAGACTGTGTTGTTAAAGCACGCAACGTTGTTAAGATCGTATCTTCCGCATTGTAGGTTGGTACAATGATCGTTACTTTCGGCTGATTGGTCTGATTGGTCCAGTTATCGTTAGCCAGTGTTGTGATCGAATCATATGTTGTAGCTGCTCTGTTTTCATTAAAGTTGATCGGTGTATTTTGATAACTTGCATAGATGGAATTGATCCATTTCAACTTCTCTTCATGGTCATCCGCTACGTTGGCTAATGCTAGATAAAGATCTTCATGTTGTTCCTGCTTCAGAGCTTTTAACAAAATATTTTTCGCCTGCTCTTTTTTCTCTAATGTTACTAATGCTTCTGCAGCCATGATCGCATACTTACGATTTAAAACACGATCCTTCTCACCATTGGAAAGCTCACGAATAATCATAAGGCTTTGTTTTGCATGTTCTTTATCATACTTATTGGCATGCCAAAGACTTAGCTCACGGCCAGATAATTTTTGTAAAAAACGGTCTTCGGTATGTTGATAAAGGTTAGATAGATCTTCTAACCCTTTGTCAGTAAAACCCATACTGTATAATTTATTTCTGATTCGATCCACTTTTTGTAATTGGGATCTTTTCTTGCCAGGTTTAATGACCTTTTTTAACAATGCTTTTTGTTTATCTGTTAGCAGACTGCTTAAAAACTCTTTTTGTTTAGTATTCATTTTTTTATAAAGAATCCAGTCTACTGTCGCAAAAACTTTATTTTTTACTTTTCTTATCATTTCTAACACACCCATACTTAGGTTATTGTTTCACTACTTGTTTCTTCTTTTTCTTTGCTTTCGCTTTAGCCTTCGGTTTACTTCGGTTTGTTGCTTCACGATATGCGGCTACGACTTCTTCTGAAGCGCCATCTTGTCTCACTTGACCTTTTTCAATCCAGATGGCTCTCGTACAAACCGTCTCAACAAATTTCATACTGTGTGACACGATAATAACTGCCTTTGCTTGTTCCATCATTTCTTGTATCTTCTCACTTGCTTTCTGTTTAAATGCGACATCACCTGTTGATAAAGCCTCATCAATAATAAAGATGTCTGGCTTTAGGATCGCGGCGATACTAAACCCTAACCTTGCTCTCATTCCACTGGAGTATTGTTTAATTGGCTTATAAATTTTATTTCCTAATTCCGAAAATTCAATGATGTCATCTACATGTTTGTCAACTACAGCTTTTGATAAACCTAATAGCATTCCATTTAAGTAAATATTATCTATGCCTGGTAACTGTTGATTAAATCCAGTACCATAGCTTAACAATGCAGTTGTTTCACCATTAACGACCACTTCACCTTCGTCAGGCTTCAATATCTTAGTTAACACTTTACACAACGTACTCTTCCCTGCACCGTTATGGCCGATAATACCGACTACTTCCCCTTCCGAAATAGTGAAATTTAATTTATTTAAAGCAATATGTTCATTTTTGCGTTTCTCATTAAATTTAATCGTTAAATCTTTCACAGATACGACTTCTTCGTTCTTAATGACTGATTCCGTTTTGGTTAGTTCAAGACGTTTTCGCGGTTTTCTTTGCACTTTTGGAATCGTTGCTTCATATTGCTTCAATATGTCCTCTGGCTCACCAATTGCCCGAATTTCACCTTGCTCAAGCCAGATTAATCTGTCACAATTTTTCTTCGCATAGCGGTGACTGTGGGTTACGATGATTACCATTTTTGCTTGACCTAACAGCTCACGGATTTTCGTAGCTGCTTTTTGTCCGAATGCTCGGTCCCCTGTATTCAAGGCTTCATCCAAGATTAAAATTTCTGGCTCCAAGTGTGCTGCTACACTGAAACCGAGTCTTGCTTTCATCCCGCTTGAATAGTTTTTCATTGGTCTATCAATGAACTCCCCAAGCTCAGAAAACGCATGGATTTCATCGAAAAACTCGTCTATTTTTGCTTTACTGATACCTAACATCATACCGTTTAAGTAAACATTTTCCCGTCCTGTTAATTCTTTATTAAACCCCATGCCTAAAGAGAAAAGAGCAGACACTTTGCCATTCACCTGTAAATTTCCTTCATCTGGATGTAGTATACCTGTTAAAGCTTTACATAATGTTGTTTTTCCCGAACCATTTGACCCAACAATTCCAAGCACTTCACCTTTATACCCTGTGAAATTAATATGGCGAAGCGGCCAAATTATCTTTGGAGCTTTTTTCTTCTTGTTTTTGTCCTTATTCGAGAGATACTTTATGGCTATTGATTTATAGTCATCTCTTGCATGAGAACTAAAGGCAACCCCTAAATCATCTGCTTGAATGACGACTTCTTTTTGATTTTGTAAGGCGTTCTCTTCATTTGTTGTAACCATGGTAAACAACCCTCTTTTTTTTATAATACTTTAATGATCTTATGTTCGTTTTTGTAATAGTGATATAACATAAATAATATCGCGATGATCGAAACTACTGTTATCACGAACAAGCCTAGGAATTGCGGTGTCTGTTGCTCCATTAAGATGGCACGGTAAGCATTTAATAATATTGCAACAGGGTTCAAATCCAAAATAAAAAGTAACTGTTCAGGTATTCTTTCACTGTCCGCTATTCTACTTCCTTCCCATATAATTGGTGAAGAATAAAAGAATATGCGCAGCACGTGTGATAAGACATTATCAATATCCCGTACAAATACCGTAATATATGATATGAATAAACTGATTGCACCTAAGAATATCAGCGTAATCAAAATAATCACAGGTAATAAAATAATTTGCCAGCCTGGTACATAGCCAAATACAGCTAAGAAGATAGCGATAACCACTAACCCAAAACAGAAGTTAAACAATTGGGTAACCGATAATGATAGTGGAAATATCGCTTTTGGTAAATACACTTGATTAATAATCGATGAATATTTAGTAATAGATTTCGCGGAAGAATTAACGGTAGTATTGATCCAACGCCACACCACTAAACCAATTACTAAATATACGGGATATCCTGGTCCGCCACGTCCTAACAGAATCACAACAAGGAAATAATAGACAACCACATTTAATAATGGATCTAATAACCACCAAAAATACCCTAAATAACTATTTCGGTTTTCTGCTTTCAAACTTGATTTCACAAGATATATAAGTAAATCTTTTCTTTTTAATATTTCCGATATATAATTCAACATTTGCTCTTAGACACCACCAATTTTTACCTCATATAATTTAAATATGCCTTCACCTTTAAAAATACGTAATGAGCGAAATACCACAAGCTCTTTAAAAAGCTCAGTTCTTCGACTTGCCTGTAAACGATCCAATTTTGTTTCGCCATTCTGACTTTGTTACTTGATATCGAATTACTTCTTACTCGATATGCTGCCAGTACTTCTTGTAAACCATAAGCTTTGTAACCACGCCTAGTGAGGTTAAGCCATAATGCATAATCTTGCCGGGAACGGATGTTAGCCATCCGAATGTCAGGAATCTTTTTTCGATCCAATATAACGGTTAAGCATCCGATCACACAGCTTTTCAACAGCTGCTGATATGTTGCAGCTTCTGGCATCTCGACATCTTTTTCTATTCTGTGTCCTTCATCATTGACTTGGACTCGTTTATATCCTGTATAGGTAAAAGCATAATCATGCTCCCTCATAAACGTTAATTGTCTTTCTAATTTTTCCGGCAACCATCTATCATCACTATCCAAAAAAGCGATATATCTGCCATATGCGTTTTCGATTGCTGTATTTCTAGCGACCGCTGCCCCTTGGTTTTTTTCAAGGGCAATCAGTCGAATTCTATCGTCTTCTTTCTGATATTCTTCAATAATCGAGATTGTCTGATCGGTTGAACCGTCATCCACAATTACCATTTCCCAATGCGGATAGGTTTGCTGTCGGACCGACTCTATCGTCTCTCGTATATACGTTTCTGAATTATAGGTTGGCGTAATTACAGAAACAAGATTGTAATCTTTTATTTCATTCATATTTTCCATCCTATTTATTTAATAATTGCTCATACCATGCCAAGAGCTTCTTCTCCTGAGATTCCCAGCTTAACTCCTGTAAGACCGCTTTTCTACCATTATACCCCATCGTCTCCGCTTCTAGTGGATGATTGTTTAAGTATTCTACAGCAGCGATCCATTCTTGCTTATTTTCCGGATCAACGGTAATACCACATTGATGCTGGTCGATAAATTCCTGCCATCTTGAAAAATTCGAGCAGATGATCGGCAATCCTGCACTCATATATTCAAAAAACTTCGTTAGTTCCTTCTTCAAATAATGATCGGTTGCGGGAAAAATCGCTAAACCAGCAATCCAATTTTCGTTTAAATAATAACTATCAATCTCTTCTCGCTCAACAAAACGGTCAATCCCGTCAAAGTGGAGGTAGTCTTGCTTGTCACCTGCATGTTCTTTCATTTTTTCTGCTAAGTTACTCGGGCATTTCCCAACTAAATAAACATGCTTGTCCATGATCTTTGGTATTTCAGCATGGTAAAATGCGCCTCTTTCCACCGATACATTTCCGGTGTATAACAATTTGTCGCTCACCTTGCTTCGATCAATTTCCTGATTGATTAATTTCTCATTCAAGATCGGATAATTGAGGATGCATGTCCCACGTTGATAACGATCATAGTAATATTTTTCTGCTAGACAAAGCTCCATTTTCTTTACTAGTAACCGTTCCATACCATTGTACAATTTACCAATTATTCGTTTGATCGGCTGAGGAAAATACTCTTTCTGCATAATACTTGTATAATAATCCTCATGTACATCATAGATGATTGTGTTATCTTTCTTTTTTAACAGCCAACCGACAAAGATTAATTCCGGATCATGAAAATGATAAATATCCGCCTTCATCCTTTTTGCTTGTTTATAGGCTTGGATTGGCCCAAAGAGCATTCGTTTCCAGCGATTGGCATACTTCTTAAGTGGAATGATGTCTACTTTATTTTGCTCATCCTGACTATCACTTTGTTCATCGATTGGAGCCATTAACGACACATCATATCCACTCTTTTGCAGTGATACACATTCTTTATGGTAAATTCTCGTATCATATGGGTGATGAACAGTCGTGATATGGACAATTTTACTTGATTGAGACAAATAGATAAACCTCCACTTCTATAAAGGCAAACTTAAGTTTTGCCTTCGTTTAACTGATACTTTTGAACAAATAATTCGATGTGAACAACCATTAATTATAGCACATCTAGAAAGATTTGTTCATATTGTCTTACGATCTTGTTAGAGTTAAAGAATGTCGCACGTTCATAGCCTTTCGCTGTGATTGTTTGCAATTCTTCTGGAGTTGCTTGTAAAACAGCGAGCATATTCTCTGCAAGCTGCTCTTGATCACCGACAGGACTTAACAACCCATATTTGCCGTTGTCCAATACCTCTGATGGACCAGAGCGACAGTTGGTTGATACAACAGCTGTTTTGGTCGCTAATGCTTCGGCAATTACATGACTAAATCCCTCATGCTTAGATGACAGTACAAATAAGTCGGCATGACGGAAATAAACATACGGATTTTGTTGAAACCCAAGAAAATGTACACGATCTTCTATGTTTAATTCGTTTGATAACTGTTTTAATTCATCATATAAATACCCTTCTCCAAGCATCACCAACTGACTAGCGCATTGTTCATTTACCTTTGCAAAAGCGCGTAGCATCGTGTGATGATCTTTTTGAGGGACTAATCGTCCAGCGGTAATGATCATCTTGTCATCTGTATCAAATAATGACTGATGATCGAAGTCTTCTTCTTGATTAGCCAGATCTGTAATATTGGCGACATCGACCGGGTTATAGATTACTTCAATCGATTTTCTCGGTACTTTATACCGTTCGACTAGATTGTCTTTTACCCCTTCTGAAAGGGAGATAATTTGATTCGCTAACCGATAAACAAGGCCAAATCCTAATAACTGAAGATTTTCTTTCCATGTACCACCTAGATTATCCGCTTCCCTAATCACATTTTTAGCTTTTGTCAAAGAGGCTAATTTTGCCAATATCGCAATCGTGTTTACTCTTGGAATCGTACTAAATACAATGTCTACTTGTTGTTCTCGAATTATTTTTGCTAATTTAAAAATCGATCTGCTCAAACGTTTCGTATCCAATTTAATAAAGGTTACATCATCTTTTAGTGCATGCTCATAAGACCCATCATAGTTTAGCGTGACTAAGATGGGGGAAAATTTATTTCTATCTAAGTTATTGATAATGTTTAATAAAGTTCTGGCAGCTCCACCGGCGCCCATTTGATAGATAAAGAACACGATGTTTACTTTTTTCATCTGTTTTCTTTCCTCCTGCTTACGATCAGGCTGCTTATATCTGTTCGTTAAAAATGTCTGTTTATGACTGTGCGAACCGAAAACTGCAAAATTTTACATTTTCATCACATATCTTTCTATTTTATACGATATTTAATAGAAACGAAAGAGTTATTAGCGAAATGTAACGCAATTGAAAAAGAGTAAAAGGCAGTACTATTTATTCGTAACTTAGTGGGTAGTTTTCTTCAAAGAGTTAATAATATCCTATTTCAGAGAACTTTCCCTAGGAAAAGAGCTATATCCACAGAACAGCTCCTCTTATCCCAGGAAGAGCACCCCTTGTTCCCTGGAAAGGGAAATATCCATGGTAGATCATATTTTAAAAAGAAAAATCTGAACACCATTCCCGTTCTATCCGGAAATGATTGTTCAGATTATTCGTTACGCTTCTTTCTTTTTCTTCCCTTTTCTCGTAAACCATCCTTTAATACGCTCTGATAGGTTATCAAAGTACGTATAAACGACTGGAATTAAGACTAGTGTAAAGACGCTGGATGTCAATAAACCGAAAATGACAGTTATGGCCATTGGCTGTTGCATTTCCGCACCTTCACCATATCCTAACGCTAATGGAACCATTGCTAGGATTGTCGTTAAGGTTGTCATTAAAATAGGACGCAACCTTGTTTTTCCGGCTTCGACAATGGCTTCGTGTCGATCCATTCCTCGATTCCTTAGAATATTAATATAATCGACTAGCACGATCGCATTGTTAACTACTATACCGGCGAGCATAATTACCCCGATAAAGGCGGTGATGGATAACGGTTGACCGGTAATGAACAGTCCACCAAACACCCCTATTGCTGTTGCAGGCATGGAGAACATAATGATTAATGGGTGCAGGAAGTTTTCAAATTGAATTGCCATAACGGCGTATACTAAGAAAATCGATAATACTAAAGCCAGACCTAAGTCAACAAAGGCTTCTGTCATATCTTCCGCCTGACCGCCGATCGAATAATCATAATCTTCTGGGAAGTGCATAGAATTTAATGCACTTTTAACATTTTGAGATACAGTACCTAAATCACTGTCGACAATACCAGATGAAATATTAACTTGTCGTTCCTGGTTCTGACGTGAAATGGTCGCGGCACTTTGTACTTGTTCGAAATCCGCAATCGTTGATAAAGGAATCGTCGTTCCTTCTTGATTTTGAACCAATAAATTTTCTAAATCATTAATCGTTGAACGTTGCTCTTCCGGATACATTAATTTGACATTCATTTCTTCTCCGGCTTCACGATACTGCATGATCGTCTGGCCAATAAAACCGACCTGTACTTGGCTCATTACTTCTTGATAGCTTAAACCATATTGCGCTGCAAGCTCACGATCAACTTGAATCGCAATTTCTGGTTGTGTATCAGATAGAGATGATGTTGGATTGTAGACACCTTCCACATCTTCTAGTACCATCAGCACCTGATCTGACAGTTCCTGTAACACTTCCGTTTCTGGTCCTGAAATTTGGATTTGGATCGGATCGCCTAATCCGGCACCAGAACTTGCTTCGCTAACAGTAATTTCCGCTCCAGCAATATCTTGTAACTGTTCATCTAATTGTTGTACAACGGATATTGTTGTTTGATCTCGTTCATCTGCAGGTACTAATTGTATTTGATAGGAAGCATCAGAACCACCAGTCATCAACGCTTCTTCCGAATTACCACTACCGACCGTTACATAACTGACATCAATGACATCATCGTAATCTGCCAATATGCCATTCACTTGTTCGGTGATCGCAAGACGTTTCTCCTCATTTGTACCTGTTGGTGTTTCTACTGTGATACCTAACTGGCCTTGATCACCTTCTGGAATAAAGGCAGTACCAATAAACGGCAGTAAAGAAACACTTCCAATGATGGCGACAATCGTAATCAAAATCGTTGTTTTTCTTAATTTCAAGGCTTTTTCGATCACTCGTTGGTAGCCATTCACTACTTTTTGTAAGAATCGATCGAACCAGTAACGACGACCATTATCCTCCATAGCTTTCGTTAAAAGTTTAGATGATAACATCGGGATGAGCGTAACCGCAACCGCTAGTGATGCAATTAATGCAAACGAAACCGTTAATGCTAATGGTGTAAATAATTCCGATGCCATCCCTTCAACGAAAACGATCGGTAAAAATACTACTAACGTTGTCGTTGTTGATGCAATTACGGCTGGTGCAAGCTCTGAAGCACCTTTTATCGCTGCATCTTTGATACCATATCCTTTTTGCCTGTAAGAGACAATATTTTCGAGAATAACGATGGAACTGTCGACCATCATCCCGATACCGAGTGCAAGACCACCCATCGTTAATACATTCAATGTTTCACCGGTGAAATATAACAGTACAAACGTGGAAACAATCGCAATTGGGATCGACACCCCGATAACGAGAGTTGCTCTAACACTTTTCAGGAATAGTAGCAATACTAATAACGCGAAAATCCCACCAAAAATCATATTTTGAATAACAGAATTGATCGATTGTTTAATAAAGTCTGACGTATCAACGACTACATCGAGACTTACACCTTCTGGCATCTCTTGATTCAAATCATCAATTGCAGCTAATACATTGTCTGATACTTCCACTGTGTTACCGTCTGATTGTTTGAGAATGCTTAACACAACGGCTGTCTCATTATTGACAAGGGTTGTACCATTTTTTTGTGTTGTATCATTGACATCTGCCACATCTTCGACTGTTATTTGTGCACCTTGTGGTGTCCGAATAATCGAATTGGCAATATCATCTACTGAATTAAATGTACCATCTACACGTAACTGTAAATCCTGCTCACCACGTTGAATCGATCCTGCTGAACCAGATTGATTAGCACCTTGCAACGCCTGCTGAATCGCTTGGGTTGATACACCATATTGCATCATCGCCGCCCGGTCTAATTCTAATTCTATAACTCTTTCTTCTCCACCTTCGATACTGACAGAAGCAACACCGCTTTGTCGTTCAAAATATGGTTGAATGGTGTCCTCTGCTACTGTTTGTAATGTGTTCGTATCACTGCCTGTTAAGCCAACCCACATAATTGGCATTTGATTTGGGTTAAAGCGCAGAACACTTGGATCATTAGCACCATCTGGCAGTGCCGCTTTTACTTGATCTACACTTTCCCGGACCTCCAGTAAGGCATTATCGAGATCCGTGCCATTTTCAAACATAATAATTACTAAGGAAGAGCCTGTTTGTGATTGTGATTGAATCGTGTTGACCCCTTCAATCGAGCTAAGGCCACCTTCAATCGGTTCTGATACTAGTTTTTCAACCTCTTGAGGTGCGGCATCTGGATAGTTGGTCGCAACCACTGCAATTGGTAAATCAATTTCTGGAAACAGGTCTATCGCTAAATTCCGAACTGATATTACACCCATTGCAATAATAGCGAGGACAATCATGATGACCCCGACTGGCCGTTTAACCGATGTATTGACTAGTTTCATGATTAATCCTCCTCTACTACACTAATTTTACTGCCATCTACAAGGGTTAATTGTCCACTTGTAATGATTTGGTCTCCTTCATTAAGCTCTGCTTGAATAGCTGTTAATTCGGACTGTGTTGCCTGAACATCTATTTCTACTTTTTTAGCTGTATCATCTTCTACAACATATACATACGTATCATCATTCTCTTCAACTAATGCTGCTGTTGGAATTAGTAATGAATTTTCAATGACGGTATCTTCTAACACGACAGTAGCAATGACACCTGCTTTGTAATGGGTTGTTTCATTATCGAATGACAAGTCAATTGGGAATAGTCCCGCTTCATTGGCAGCGTCTGCTACATATTCAATCTCTGCTTCAAGTGTTTCTTCTTCTGCACTTTGTAATAACAGGGTTACTTCCTTCCCTTTCTCAAATAAATCTAGTTGTACGTCAGGTACTTGTAATTGAACAGTTAACTGTTCCAAATCAATGATCGTTGCTAATGGATCTTGATTGGAAACCATCGAGCCTTCTTTTGCTTCCAACTGAGAGATAACCCCATCTGCCGGAGCTTCTACGGTGATGTTCCCTTGTGGACTAGAGATGATTGCAATGTCATCATCTTCTTCCACCTTGTCTCCATTTTCTACTTCTAGTTCGTCGATTTCACCCGCTACAGAAGGAATAACAGGGGTTGTTTGATTTGGCATCGTACGTCCATAGAAATTACGTTCCATGACTAGGTCACCTTTCGTTACTTCTCCTGTTTCGACTGGTGTTACGCGCTCTACTTGCTCTTCTTCCTCATCGCTGTTTTCCGAACACGCAACTAATGTGATGATAACAATCATCAGTAAAAATAATAAACGCTTCATCTTCTTGTCCCCTCTCAATATTTATAAATATGTTTTTAACGATTGAACAATTGGTTTAATCGTTGCATAAGATTCTAAATGCTCAATCATACTTTGAAAGATAATTTGTTTAGGTTCTTGCTTTTGCCATTCTTCTTCTAGTACATGTAATGCTTCTGCTATTTGCTGTCTTTCACCTCTTTCTAGGTCTGTGATTTGACTTTTTATTTGCTCGATGACAGCTTGAAATGACTGGTCACTCTTTTGCTTGAATCGTTTCAAATCCTGATATTGAAATACAGGAGGCGCAGAATTCGTTAAAATGCCTTGCACCAGAATATCGATATTTTTGGTGATATAACCCGCTAATTGGTCCGGATCGAAGGAAAGGTCATGAATCGCAATCCATTTAAAATAACCACTCATCACCCCATCGGTTAGGATGATGGCATCTACTATGTATGGCTTTATTTCTTCACCATAAATATTAATTAAGCGATCTTCCATCCAATCATAGCTCTGCTTATGTAGATTTAAAATCAATTCATCCTTCTTATCGCCAAGGTGGACATTTTCTCGAAAATGCATCATCAGGTATTCCTTGTGTTCTTTAAACAATTGAAGAAATGCGCTAACCTGCTTTGTGAATTGGTCAAAAGGTTTACCTGTTTCCTGGTGCATATTACTCAATTTTTGAAGAACTCTCTCTGTATAATATTTGTAAATTTCGACAAACAAATCATCCTTCGAATCAAAATGTAAGTAAAATGCTCCTTTGGAAACATCACTTTGATCAGCAATTTCTTGAATGGAAGTAGAGTGGAAGCCCTTTTCCGAGAAGAGTTTCAAACTCACTTCAATCATGCGCTTCTTTTTACTGTCCATGTCTTTGCAGCGCCTCACTTTCTCTAGTACGATTTCCCCTTTATAAATGTTTCATTTTTTTATTTTTGTGAATGACTGGTCAGTCAGTAGTATACTATACCAGTTATCAAGTTGAATATCAATGGATAAAGGTTCTGATAATTAATGGCAAAACAATAAACCCTGCTTCGCTTGAAACAGGGTTTTAGCTTATTACTTTAAGTTGACTGCTTTTGATGGTGATCAATTATTCCTGTGGATTATCTTCATCATCAATTGGACCTTCACCATTCTCAACAGCATCTTCCATGTTCTCTTCGGCTTCGTCTAAGTTCTCTTCCACATTTTCACCTATGTCTTCTCCGGTTCCACCATCAGCGCCACCGTTTGTACCACCATTGCCACCTTGTTCGCCACCATCTGGAGCTTCATCAGTTGGAGCTTGTTCTTCTTGTTGTGGCTGCTCTTCTTCAAGCGGTTGTTCTTCTTCATTTTCATTTGTCGCACAACCAGCTAATAGAGCCAGTGATAATAACAAAGCTGAAAGATACTTAACGTATTTTAATTCCATGTGATATCCTCCTTTAAGTCGTCTTCAATGGTAGGTTAACCAAATAATCTACAAAATATGCCATAAATTTTATTTATATTTTTGTAGGGATTTTTCGTTTTTGGATGGGAGGAGTTGATGCAAATAGAGGGTGCTAAGGACAAAAAAGAGAAGCTTTGCAAAGCCTCTCTTTTACTTATTTCACTGCAAATGTAATTTCCGCTTCACAAGCAAGTTCACCGTCTACTGTTGCAACGGCTTTACCTTTTCCGATCGGTCCTTTTATACGGATAATTTCGACTTCAAGACGGATTTGATCTCCTGGTTTCACTTGACGTTTGAAACGACACTTGTCAATTCCTGCAAGAAAACCGATTTTACCTTTGTTTTCTTCTTTGCTCAAAATCGCAACCGCCCCAACTTGTGCTAATGCTTCAACAATTAATACACCAGGCATAACAGGATAGTCCGGAAAGTGCCCCTGAAAAAATGGTTCATTAATCGTTACATTCTTTTTGCCGACAATCCGTTTATCATCTTGTTCAGTGATCGCATCCACTAACAAAAATGGATAACGGTGTGGGATCGTATCTTTAATTTGTTCAATATCCATATATGTATGACTCCTTTCTTTTCTCCACTAAAGTATATCAAAAAGAGCAGAAAAAATCATAGCTTGACTAGTGGCTTTCATTGAAGCTTCCGGGGATATCTTTATATTTCCTCGGAACAGAGCGCCTTTTCCACGGAAGAGAAGGGTTTTTCCTCGGAGCAAAGTTGCTCTTCCGGGGATAATGGTTCCGCTTCCGGGGATATTTACTTCTCTTCCCGGGATATCTCCATATTTCCACGGAACAGAGCGCCTTTTCCTCGGAAGGGAACGGTTTTTCCTCGGAGCAGCGTTGCTCTTCCGGGGATAATGGTTCCGCTTCCGGGGATATTTACTTCTCTTCCCGGGATATCTCTATATTTCCACGGAACAGAGCGCCTTTTCCTCGGAAGAGAAGGGTTTTTCCTCGGAGCAAAGTTGCTCTTCCGGGGATAATGGTTCCGCTTCCGGGGATATTTACTTCTCCTCCGGGGATATCTTCATTTTTTGATGCTTCTAAAGGAAATAAAAAACACGTGAAAATCACGTGTTTCAGTAAAAGTTATTATTCTTTAACGAAATCGATAATATGTTGCCAGGTTTCCCATTTTAATACATCTAACGGGCTGCCATCTCCAAGTATGCTAAAACCTACAATAAGACCGATCATTAAAGCAAATAAACTTAGCACGATAATAATCAACACCTTCGCCCAAATTGGTATGAGGCGACGGACGTATTTTTTCTCTTGTTGTTTTTTCTTATCAGCTCTTTTTTCCTTTTTCGTCTGTGTCTGAGCTTTTTTTTGTTCATCTGCTTTAGTTGTATTTTTATTTGTTGCTTTTGTTTCCTGTGACATACGGGATGACTCCTTATTAAAAACTACACTATCTCAACTGATTAATGAGGCCTCTCATTTGGTCATGCATTGAGATGGTTCGTGCATTAAATTGATATGCTCGTTGCGTTTCGATCATATCTGTTGTTTGTTTTGCTAGGTCTACATTGGAAGCTTCCAATGAGCCACTTTCCATTCTTACATCAGCTAATCCAACTCCGTTGATAATTTCCTCAAACGGATAATTTTCAAGCGACTGTTCAGATAGACGGAATAAACTGTCCCCTGCAGCTTCTAACAATCGCGGACGAACTGCTTCGACAATCTCCAATTGGCCTTCAACAGCTTGCACACCATTACGTGTTACATTGATCGTACCGTTTTCCTCAATTTTCAGATCGTCCATATTATTAGCTAAGACAATCGGTTCTCCACTAGCTCCAAGAACCGGATTTCCATCAGAAGTAACGAGCATCACTTGATCATCTTCCAATGGTGTTAAATAAAAGTTACCAGCTCGTGTGTAACGAACTTCTTCTTCACCATTTTCATTAACAGCTACCTGAAAGAGATGGTTATCTTCCAACAAAGCAACATCAAGGTTACGATCTGTTACTTGTAGGGATCCTTGGTCAAAATTAAAATTGGTATGACCTAGTTTTGCACCATTCCCAACACGTAATCCATCTGGTGTTAATCGTCCTTGTGGATTAGTGGGATCAGTCTCGGTGTTGATTTGCTGAGACAATAAAGAAGAAAAGTTGGCATCACGATTCTTATAGCCTGCTGTATTAACATTCGCAATATTATTCCCGATATTATCTAATCGTTTTTGTAATTGCCCCATCGCTACAGCAGCTTGGAAGGTCATTCTTGTCATTTACTTCTACCCCTTTTGTTATCCAAGTCTTGCAATTTCATTGACTGCCTTGTCTAAACTACGATCGTATTGTTGAACTACTTTTTGGTTTGCTTCAAAACTGCGGTATGCTTGCATCATATCTGTCATCGTTTGTGCGGCATCCACGTTTGAATTTTCTAAATGGTTCTGTTGGACATTGAATTGTAAGCCGTCCACACCTCTGGCATCTACTAATGCCGCACCATCTTCTGCAAGTTCAAATAAATCTTCTCCGTTTTTCACTAAATCATTAGGATTGGCACTATAAGCGATCCCAAGTGGCGCTTCGCCATCGTCTAGTTGGACCATACCTTCCGGTGTTACGGTAAATGCTAAATTGTCCGTATTGATTGGATTCCCTTCATCGTCTAAAACATAATAGCCATTAGACGTTGTTAAATTCCCTTCACCATCAACGGTGAAATTACCGTTTCTCGTATAACGGATATCTCCTTCACCATTTTGCACCGTGTAAAAGATAGATCCTTCTTCATCTGGTGTTTCACCTTGTACTAGTGCCATATCAGTAGAAACACCGGTTTCCTGAAGGCTTCCTTGTACGAAATCAGGTATCGTTTCATGTACATATACACCGGTGTTAATAGCCCCGATTTCAGTCATGGTCGGTACACTAGTACCCTGCGAATTGGGAATATCACGGTTTTCCATACGTTGGATTAATAACTCAGGAAATGCTCTTAATGGTGTTTGATCTTGTTTGTATCCAGGAGTTTGTGCGTTGGTCATATTATTGGATAGCACTTCCTGTCTTCGTTGCTGTGCCATCATTCCATTTGTAGCTGTGTAAAAACCTCTAAGCATGAGTCGAACTCCTCTCCTAATGACGCAAAAAGCTTGTTTATGTCTAGTTCCAGCAACTAGCGACTAGTGGACTTTTCTCAGCTCTGTACAATAAGTCCACTGCAGTTTCTTCGTCACTATCGCCTAGTCCAGGCGCATACGCTTTTCTTATGTATTAAACAATCGAACGTTCTAGTTTATCAATATTGTCTAACATAATGCCTGTACCTTTTGCCACACAATTCATTGGTTCTTCCGCTAATAGCACAGGTACCTTTAATTCTTCTGCCAGTAATTGATCTAAGCCATTTAGTAATGCACCACCACCGGTTAGAATAACACCTCTGTCAATAATATCTGCTGATAATTCTGGTGGTGTTTTTTCTAAAACGGTTTTTGCAGATTGTACAATTAATGAAATCGATTCTCTCAACGCTTCTTCTACTTCTTCGGAACGGATCGTAATCGTTCTTGGTAACCCTGTTACCATATCACGACCGCGAATATCGATTTCTTCTTTGCGAGCACCTGGAAATACAGTTGCGACATTCACTTTAATATCTTCTGCTGTTCTTTCACCTATTAATAATTTATATTTACGTTTTACATATTGAAGAATTTCACCATCGAATTTGTCCCCAGCCATTTTGATCGATTGAGCCGTTACGATATCTCCCATCGATAGTACAGCGATATCTGTTGTTCCACCACCAATATCTACGACCATGTTCCCGCTTGGTTGGAAAATATCCATACCTGCACCGATTGCTGCTACTTTTGGTTCTTCTTCTAAATAAACTTTTTTACCGCCGGATTTTTCCGCCGCTTCTTTGATTGCTTTTTGTTCTACCTTTGTAATGTTAGTTGGGCAGCAAATGAGCATTCTCGGCTTTGATAGAAATCCTTTGACATTAATTTTGTTAATAAAATATTTTAGCATGGATTCTGTCACATCAAAATCTGCGATGACTCCATCTTTAAGCGGACGAATCGCTTCGATATTGCCTGGTGTACGGCCAACCATACGGCGTGCTTCTTCCCCAACCTCTAATACTTTACCGGTATTGCGATCCATCGCAACAACGGACGGTTCATCCAGTACAATACCTTTTCCCTTCACATGAATAAGTACATTCGCAGTTCCTAAATCTATTCCAATATCTCTTGAAAACATGAACGATTATCCTCCCTATTTCATTACCTTACTTGAGATTTATGTCGATCAATTAATGATGTTTATGTAAGCTGCTAGTAGATGTCTTTTCTCTATTATGGTACATAATACCTCTAATTATATATAATATCATAAAATGCTCGATATCGTTAGATATTTCCATAAAAAATGTCGTTATTTTTATATTTTTATGGAATTTTTGCGAAAAATAGTTGATAGCAAGGAGTATCTGTTATTAGTATGGTGTTAATCTGAAGGTATATGTATGAATTAGAGAGGATATCATTTGGGTTATTTAGTTAATAGTTCTTCTGTTTCTGGTGGTACTTTTTTACCATTAAGCTGATATTTCATTTTGGTTGCTTCTCCACCTCGCAGGTGTCGAATTGCTTTATGGTGGCTTAGTATGTTTTTGACTTCGTTTGCCAGTTCGGGATGTATTTCGGGTAATCGTTCTGTCAGGTCTTTGTGTACTGTACTTTTGGAAACTCCAAATTCCTTGGCGATAACTCGAACCGTCTTCTTCGTTTCGACAATGTACCTTCCAATCCTTAATGTTCTCTCTTTGATGTAGTCATGCACATCACTCGCCTCCCCAAAGTTGTCAGTCCAAGGTGTGAACAGAGACAAGTCCTACTTATAAAATTATCCACAATACCGACGAATAGCATCCTCACCTTAGACAAATAAAAGATAATTTGTACCATCATATTAAACAGCACATCCCATTATGACAGTAAATTTTGCGTCAACATACGGGCGAGAGAGGATTGGAGTTTGAAAGAAAAAGAGTGATGGCTCTCGCCACCACTCTTTTTAACCGATATCACCGTAATCTGGATCACACTTTTTTACGAACTTTATAGACATTTCTCCCACTCCCCATATTTTCTTTATATTCCTAAACCTTCTGAAGCCTTAAGTGGCAACCTTGCGAAAAAGTGATCACTCCTTTTCTCCATAAAGTATTGATAAGAATATATGAAAAAATGTTGCTTCTTTGTTGCTAAGCCTAAGTAATATTGTGTAAACGGAGTTATCATGTCTAGCTGTTCTAACATACTAATTGCTAATTCACTGTTCCCTCTCGCGATCTCCAAGTGAGCCCTTTCGATAGGATCCTTGGTGGAAACTCCTTCCACTCTACCAAAATGGGCACAAATAAATGGATACGTATGGGAATCGATATATTCTAATGTATCTTGATCATCTAAGCAATTAGCAATGTACTTTGCTTCTTCGATATGATAAACACTAGATTCAAAATCTTCATATATATAACTGAGTGCTAAGTCTAGGTGGAGGCGTGCTTTTAGTTTGATATGATGAGGCATTTGTAACGCTTCATAGGCGTTCTTTCTTGCTAAGATTAGTTCATTTCTTTTCCAATAGTAGTGAAATAATAAGTTCTTCATTCTAATTTGGAAGAATGTTATAAATAGTGGATTATCTAGATGACGTAGATATTTCTGAATTTTATTTAGGTAGTAACCGATTCGTTCATAGTTATATACTTTCTTATCTATTTCAATATACAAAAAGTATTTTAGACATCTTAATTCAGGGTGTTGAACGGAAACCGATTTCGACTGAGTTCTTATTTCATGAACAGGTTTTCCATTTTTTAAATCTAGCATGAATTGATAAAGTATCGCTAGTGCTTGATTTAATGGATTCATACTTTCCTTGTTCACTTCTATAAAATATTGTAATTCGTGATAGCATTGGTTAATATCAAAATACTCTAGAGCTAACCGTTTATCTAAGTCAGAGTTGCTTTGATAGAGGAATTCCTTTGCTAATTCCAATTGTGCTGCTTCGTCACTATCTAGGCTGATCATGGTTAAAAATTGAGGAAATTGCAGTTGCTTCTCTGATTCAAAATAGTCGCGCATTGTCCCGATCCTGTTTTTTGTATTTGTTTGTACCATAATCTATCTCCTTTCACAGTTACTTATTATTTCATAATCGAGAAATTATGCAATAGGTTTTTTGATAGAATCGTTCGTCAAATAGTTATCGATATCGACACTATTTGATTATTTTTCATAGCTTGTAAGTAGAATATGTAAGAATAGCGTTGAAAAATGAAAAATCTCCCTACCTTTTTCACAGGTAAGGAGATTTCGCTTACGCATGTTCCATTGCGCTTGATGATTCTGTGTCATTTTCAGCATCTGTATTGTCTTCTGATTCTGTTGTGTTTTCATCTTCAGCTGAACTGTCATCTTCTGTCGGTGTTTCATTTTCCTCTGAGCTTTCTTCTTGCTTCTCTTCATCTTCTGTAGCTGGTTCCTTGTCTTCTTCTTCACCCTTGTCAGGTCCGACAATTTTATTAATTGGTTGATTAATAAAATGCTCTGGGTTGACTGGTGTTCCATCTTTTCTCACTTCAAAGTGAACGTGGACACCATTGTCTTGACCGAGTGTGTTCTGTCCAGCTGTTCCAATGGTTTCTCCTTGCTTGACTTCTTTACCCTCTTCAGCGAAAACTTCATCTAAACTAGCATAGTATGTGGAAACCCCATGCTCGTGCTCCATCTTCACCACATTACCTAATAATGGATCTTGCTTCACTTCTGTTACCGTACCAGACAATGATGCTGTCACATCAAATGCCTCATGGTCAGCAGTGGAGATAGCAATCCCATCACTTTGATAGAATTTGTTTTGGTGTGAAATGAGCGCCTGTTCTTGTTCTTCTGCATCTGCTCCATAATCATAAAATTTGGTCACGATTTCCACTTGCAAGTCTTCTGAAACTGGCATCTCTAGTACTTCCTGTTGTTGCATGACAGTAGTTGCGTCTTCTTCATCTTGTGCATCTTGATCGTCTCTTAGATCATCTAGTTGATTTTCCATGTCCTCTGCTAGGTCTGGACCTTGATTAGCAGCATTTTGGTACCATAGAACCCCTGTTAAAAGTAGAGCAGCTACCGCTAGATATACAGCAGGAAAAAACCATCTTTTCTTGAAGATACGTTTCCAACTATTTTTTGAAACGTTCTTGTTTTCCTCCATTATGCATCACCTCAGCAACCATTGTGATCATAAAGAGGAAATTTTATACATGTTTTTTTTATTTTTTTGCTAAAAGGGTTGGAGTTGCTTGTTCTAACGTGCTTACTTGTACCCCCTGATAGTAATGTTCGATGATTTCTTCATAGGATTTCCCTTCTTGTGCCATCCCATTTGCGCCATATTGGCTCATCCCTACGCCATGACCATTACCTTTCGTTGTAAAGACATAATGATCATCTTTTCTAGTAATTGTGAAATCACTAGATGGCAGCTGAAGATAGTCACGGATATCGCGTCCTGAGAAGGTCTTTCCACCAATTGTTGCTGTATCTACTCTTTTACTTTCTGTTCTTGTCAACTGAAAATCTTCTACCGAATCGGAAAGATTGATGTTTAATTTATCTTCCAATTCAGCTACCGTAAATATTTTCTGGTCAATAAATTTAGGGGATATTTCTTCATCCCAAGGACTTTCAACTGATCGTAAATACGGCAGTTGATCTGTCCAATAATCTTCGGAGTTTTCTGTATAGCCATTACTGGTCGAAAAGAACGATGCGGTAATTGGTTCATTACTATACGTAATAATCTGCCCTTGGGTAGCTGCGACAGCTTCGGTAATTTTGTCGATTTTCCAATGGTAGTCACTACCCCATACTTGTCTTAGTTCATCTGTATTTTTATAAACTTGATGTTCAATGGTGTCATTCACATCAGCGCCACCAGTAAGTTCCTTCCTATTTTCCTGCATCAGAAAGCGAACAATAAAGGTTCTTGCTGCTAATGCCTGTGCTTTTAATGCTTCGATTTCAAAATCTGCAGGCATTTCGGAGGCAACCACATGCGTCACATACTCTTCTAAAGGGACTTGTTCCACTTCATTTGATTCCGTTCGTAATACATGGACATCAAAAGGAGATTCTAATGAAATGTCTTTTTCCTCTGCTGAATTGCTGACTGTCTCTGTTTCTACAGATGCTTGAGTTGAATCATCCCCTGTGAAAGGTATAACAATAAGTGTTGGGATGATAAACATGAATGTGAGTAATGTGGAAATGATGATGATAGTTGGTAATTTCCAGTTAGTTGATGTTTGTTTGTTTTGCCACCTGGCCATGGCTAACCTCCTCTGTGTTTCTTATGTTTCTACTCTATCTTATTCACAAGATTAGGAGAATAGAACAATGAAAAACTTAAGAAGTGAAGTATAGAAAATAGGCTTGGACAATTATTGTCATGCTAACAGTTTGTAGATTGCTAATGTATAATAAAAAGAGGACTAGCTTCTATTAAAAGCTGTCCTCTTTTTATTATTGTACTTCTACTTGGTGTACTTCAGTTATAATAGTAGTTTCTCCTTGATTGACTCTTTCAATGTCAGCTCCCAAGTTAGCAAATTTCTCTGTAATATCCACATATCCTCTGTCGATATGGTGTAGAGAAGTTACACGAGTATACCCTTCTGCTACCAATCCTGCTAAAATTAAGGCTGCTCCAGCGCGTAAATCAGTCGCAGCGACTTCTGCCCCTTGAAGACTAACAGGCCCCTCTACGATGACGCTACGCCCTTCAATTTTTAATTTAGCATTCATTCTACGGAATTCCTCAACATGCATAAAACGGTTTTCAAAAACAGTTTCTGTAATCACACCAGTACCTGATGCCTGTAACATCAATGCCATCATTTGTGATTGCATATCTGTCGGAAATCCTGGATGTGGTAATGTTTTGATATCCGTAGCTTTTAGTCTCTTTGGTCCGATAACACGGATACCACTTTTCTCTTCAATGATTTTAACACCCATCTCTTCCATTTTGGATACAAGGGCACGAATATGCTCAATTTCAGCGTTTTCTATTAAAACATTACCACCTGTAATAGCTGCTGCTACCATAAATGTTCCTGCTTCGATACGGTCTGGAATAATCGTATGCTCTACTCCACGAAGCTTGTCGACACCTACAATTTTAATTGTCTCTGTGCCTGCACCTATAACATTAGCACCCATTTTGTTTAAATAATTGGCTAAATCTACTATTTCCGGTTCTTTTGCAGCATTTTCAATGGTTGTTTTCCCTTTTGCTAGTGCTGCTGCCATCATAATGTTTTCTGTTGCACCAACACTAGGCATATCTAAATAAATTTTAGCCCCTTTTAATCTATCTTTTGTAGAGACTTCGACAAAGCCATTGCCAACATGGACATCGGCCCCCATAGCTTCAAATCCTTTTAAATGCAGATCAATTGGTCGTGATCCAATTGCACAGCCACCTGGTAATGCAACCTTCGCATGACCATATCGTGCTAAAAGAGGTCCTAAAACTAGGACAGATGCACGCATTTTTCTTACATATTCAAAAGGCGCCTCCGTTAATAATGGTTTAGTTGCATCCACTGTTACGGTATTCCCTTGATAGTCAACTTCTGCATTCATATGCGTTAAAACTTGGTTTATTGTGTGTACATCTGCCAATGCAGGTACTTCGTGTATAATGCTTTTTCCTTCACTTGCGATTATGCTTGCGGCAATGACAGGCAGTACGGCATTCTTTGCTCCTTCAACTTTTACAGTACCATTTAACTGCCTACCACCACGTACGATGATATTTTCCAAGGCTCATTCTCCTCTGTAGACCATATTCATTATTATTAGTATTCATGTATTAGGATAGGTGTTCCTATAGTGATAGTTGTCCGATCTCCTATCCGCTCTCTTACTGCGATTTGCAAATTAATTTCTTCATCATTTAGCTGCAATTTATTATTCCATTTTGGTGTATAGCCAGTCCACGTATAAAAATCTGGCTCTTTTATTTCGTCGGTTATTGTCATATTCAGTCGCGTTTTTACAAAATTTATAAAACAAACAATATCTATAATACCATCTTTCCAGGCTTCAACACAAGAAAAATATTGTGCATTTTTTGTAAATAAGCCATTAGTAATTGTTTTTATTTTCTCTTTATAAACTTTTAGTACTTCCGGTGCTGTTTCAGTTGCTGTAATCGTATAGATGACCTGATATTGTTCCTCCTGTTCATTTGTGCGCACTAGTAAAATTGATTCGGTAATTCCATTGTTTTCTTGTCGGTCTGAACTAAATTTAAGCCGATTTTTATCTTGATCTTTTTCTTGTATATCAAGTTGATACCCGTTAATTTCAGAAATAAAACTTTCTATGTCCGCTATTTCCATTTCTTCTTTTATAGTAGTTTGCAAGTTTGATAGTTGAAGATCCTGCTCTTCCACTAATTCTATCAATTCGTCTATTTCCTTTTGATTTTCTATATTTGTTTTTGTCTCAGTAAGTAATTGATCAACAGAAAACATCATGCCAACAGTCGCTAATAATATAAAAAAATACTTCATTTCCCGCACTCCTTTTTTTATTAAAAGTATTGGCAGGAAATAAAGTATTCATACTCTTTTTTATTATTTTAAGCTTAAAAAAGGTAGATTAATTGTTGGGACCACTGTAAGAAGTCTAAGAAAAAGTTACTAACGGTTGAACCAATTGCTATCGTGATGAAGATAACCAATATCCTCGCTTCAAACACTTTATTCTTTCTAAATAATTCGTCGAAATTCAGAGCTTGAAGGACTTGCCATGTAATCACGATAAAAATGAGATGAGATAACATCCCGATCAAGCCTTCTTGCGCCAAACTTTGCATCATAATATATCCCTCGTTTACTTGTTTTTCTCTATTTTAACATATATATTAACGATTCGCCTTAATTGGATATCCTTCGATATTTCCCGGGAAATTTAGCTAAAATACTTTTTATTTAGGTATTAGGCTGGGTCTGCATTCCATTTTATACCATTTCCAGGATTGTATTGGGGCTAAAGGGTGGCTATAAAAATATGAGTACTTTATTTAGTAGATGTGAAAGTGTCGATCTGAGAAATGTGGTGAACTTTCGACAAGAGAATTGTTCTCCTCTTTTTCGTAAGAATGGGATGTGTGCACTACTTTTAGATTTATTTGCAACTTGGGGGATTTATTTGCAACTTGGGGGATTTATTTGCAACTTGGGGGATTTATTTGCAACTTGGGGGATTTATTTGCAACTTGAAAAGAGGCTGCGCTCAACCATTCGGTTGAGGCAGCCCCTTTTCCTTGTTATCTATTTTCTACGACGTCGATTCGGTTTAAGGCACGTTTAAGTGCTAATTCTGCCCTTCTGAAATCTATTTCATCTTGCTTAGCTTGTAAACGACGTTCTGCTCGTTCTTTCGCTGCACGAGCACGCTCGATATCAATATCGTCAGGTCGCTCTGCTGATTGTGCAAGAATTGTCACTTTATCAGGACGAACCTCAAGGAATCCTCCACTTACTGCAATTCGTTGTGGACTTTCCCCTTTTAAGCGCACTGCACTAATGGACAGTGGTGCAACGAGCGGAATGTGACCTGGTAAGATCCCGAGCTCTCCACTCTCAGCTTTACAGCTAACCATTTCAAATGAATCTTCCAGAACAGGGCCATCCGGAGTAACAACACTTACTGTTAGTGTATTCAACAGAACCCCTCCTTAGGCTGGAATAAAAGCTAAAGGCGAATTACGCCATTTGCTTTGCTTTTTCTACTACTTCTTCGATGCGACCGACTAAACGGAATGCATCTTCTGGAAGGTCATCATATTTACCATCAAGGATTTCGCGGAACCCTTGAACAGTTTCCTTAACTGGTACATATGAACCTGGTTGACCTGTAAATTGCTCTGCAACGTGGAAGTTTTGCGATAAGAAGAACTGGATACGACGCGCACGTGATACAGTAAGTTTATCTTCATCAGATAACTCATCCATACCTAAGATTGCGATAATATCTTGTAGTTCTTTATATTTTTGTAATGTTTGTTGAACTTCACGCGCAACATTGTAGTGCTCTTCCCCTACTACTTCAGGGTCAAGGGCACGAGATGTAGAGGCAAGTGGATCCACCGCTGGGTAAATACCTTGCTCTGATAATTTACGATCAAGGTTTGTTGTTGCATCTAAGTGAGCGAACGTTGTAGCTGGTGCCGGGTCTGTATAGTCATCGGCAGGTACATAGATCGCTTGGATAGATGTAACAGAACCTTTGTTAGTTGATGTAATACGCTCTTGTAATTGACCCATTTCTGTTGCAAGTGTTGGTTGGTAACCAACGGCAGATGGCATACGACCAAGAAGTGCCGAAACCTCTGAACCTGCTTGCGTAAAACGGAAAATGTTATCAATGAACAATAGCACGTCTGCACCTTTTTCATCACGGAAGTACTCCGCCATTGTAAGACCTGTTAGTGCTACACGCATACGTGCTCCTGGTGGCTCGTTCATTTGACCGAAGACCATCGCTGTTTTAGAAATTACGCCTGAGTCTTTCATTTCATAGTAAAGGTCGTTACCTTCACGTGTACGTTCCCCTACACCAGCGAATACGGAAATACCACCGTGTTCTTGTGCGATGTTATTGATCAGCTCTTGGATTAGTACGGTTTTACCAACACCCGCACCACCAAATAAACCGATCTTACCACCTTTAATATAAGGTGCTAATAAGTCTACTACTTTAATACCTGTTTCTAAAATTTCTGTTTCTGTTGCTAAGTCTTCAAATTGTGGAGATTCGCGGTGAATTGGATCACGACGAACATCTGCACCAATTTCTTCGTCCAGGTCAATTTTCTCACCTAAAACGTTGAAGACACGACCAAGTGTAACGTCACCAACTGGTACTGAGATCGGTGCGTTTAAGTCTGTTACTTCTGCTCCACGTTGAACACCTTCTGTAGATGACATCGCGATTGTACGTACAGAGTCATCGCCTAAGTGAAGGGCAACTTCTACTGTTAATTCTTGCGCTTCACCGTTCACATCATACTGTACTTTTAACGCGTTGTAAATTTCAGGGAGATGGCCGTCTTCGAATTTAACGTCGACAACCGGCCCCATAATCTGAATAACGTGTCCTTTTGCCATCGATTTCCCTCCTAACTCAAAATTTACTACCGTACGATTGTATTATTCTAATGCGGCTGCCCCACCAACAATTTCGGTGATTTCTTGTGTGATCGCGGCTTGTCTTGCACGGTTGTACTGTAATGACAAGTCATCAATAAGTTCATCCGCGTTATCTGTTGCACTTTTCATAGCAGTCATACGAGAAGCATGCTCACTCGCTTTACTGTCTAATAGTGCACCGAAGATCAAGCTCTCCGCATATTGTGGCAATAATACATCTAATATTTCTTGTTGATTTGGTTCATATTCATATGCGCTCTTTGTACCACTAGATTCTTCTTGTAGGTCTGTAAGTGGTAAAAGTTTTTTCGATGTTACTTTTTGTGAAATCGCACTGACGAAGTGATTATAGAAAATCACTAGTTCATCAATTTCTTCATCAATAAAAAGTTGCACCGTTTCAGACGTTAAGTCTTTTATATCAGCAAAATTAGGTTGATCTGAAAGACCAGTGATCTCCTTAAGAACTGGAATATCACGTTTTCTGAAGAAATCGCGGCCCATTCGTCCTACTGCGATAACGGCATATTCATCTTTGGATTGATGCTTCTCTTGAATCGTGCGATAAACTTCACGAAGTATTCCACTGTTAAAAGCTCCTGCTAGACCACGATCTGCCGTGATAACAAAATAGGCTGTCTTTTTTACCTCACGTGTCTGAAGCATTGGGTGCTCAGCATCCTGACCACTACCAGCAATGCTGTTAACCACTTCTTTAATCTTATCGCTGTATGGATCAAAAGCTTTGGCAAATTCCTCTGCTTTACTTAATTTAGATGCAGATACCATGTGCATGGCTTTCGTGATCTGTTTCGTCTTTTGTGTGGAATTAATCCGTGTTTTGATATCTCTAAGAGATGCCACGTTGTTTCACCGCCCTTTCCTAAAAGGTTGACGCTATTACTTATGAAAGAAAACTTTCGCTTTTCTGTCTAGCTTAGAGTGTCCAGAAACTAGTGACTTTCTTTCAGCTTCGTACGATAAGTCATCATCCGTTCCTTCGTCACGGTGATTCCTTTATCTCCTACACTTCAGTTCAAGTCATACGTTTCTAAACGGACACTTCGCTTTTCCTCTATTACTCAGAAACGACAAATGTTTTCTTGAATTCTTCTACTGCACCGCTCATGTCAGCATCATCTGCTAGAGTACCTGTTTCTTTAATGGTAGTAAGCAATTCTGGTTTGTTGCTGTCCAACCATGTTAAGAACTCATCTTCAAAACGAGTAATATCTTCAACAGGAATGTCATCTAGGAAACCTTTTGTTAATGCATAGATGATCATAACTTGTTTTTCTACTACTAACGGCTTGTGAAGACCTTGCTTCAGTACTTCTACTGTACGAGCACCACGGTTTAATTTTGCTTGTGTTGCCTTATCTAAGTCAGATCCGAACTGTGCGAATGATTCTAGCTCACGGAATGAAGCTAGGTCTAGACGCAATGTACCAGCAACCTTCTTCATCGCTTTAATCTGTGCAGAACCACCTACACGAGATACCGATAGACCTGCGTTGATCGCTGGACGTACACCAGAGAAGAAGAGGTCAGACTGTAAGAAAATTTGTCCGTCTGTAATTGAAATAACGTTCGTTGGAATGTAAGCGGAAATGTCCCCTGCTTGTGTCTCAACGAATGGAAGTGCTGTTAAAGAACCTCCACCTTTGTCGTCATTTAATTTTGCTGCACGCTCTAATAGACGAGAGTGTAAGTAGAATACATCCCCAGGGAATGCCTCACGTCCTGGCGGGCGGCGTAATAATAGGGAAAGCTCACGGTATGCGTTCGCTTGTTTTGTTAAATCATCGTAAACAACTAGAACGTGTTTACCGTTATACATGAACTCTTCACCCATAGATACCCCTGCATATGGTGCTAGGTATTGAAGTGGTGCAGGCTCACTTGCGCCGGCAGATACAACGATTGTGTAGTCAAGAGCTCCGTGTTTACGAAGTACTTCTACTGTTCCACGTACAGTAGAATCTTTTTGACCGATTGCTACATAGATACAGATCATATCTTCATTTTTTTGATTCAAGATTGTATCGATTGCTACCGTTGTTTTACCTGTTTGACGGTCCCCGATGATTAACTCACGTTGACCACGACCGATTGGTACTAGTGCATCAATCGCTTTGATACCAGTTTGCAATGGCTCATCAACTGATTTACGGTCCATTACTCCAGGTGCTGGAGATTCAATTGGGCGTGCTTTTGAAGTTTCAATAGGACCTTTCCCATCAACTGGTTGTCCTAATGGATTAACGACACGACCAATAAGTTCCTCCCCTACTGGCACTTCCATAATACGACCTGTACGACGAACTTCGTCACCTTCACGAATTTCCGTATAAGGCCCAAGGATTACGATCCCGACATTTGATTCTTCTAAGTTTTGTGCCATACCCATGACACCATTTGAAAATTCGACAAGCTCACCAGACATGACGTTATCAAGACCATGTGCACGTGCGATACCGTCACCGATTTCGATAACCGTACCAACATCACTTACTTCGATGTCTGAGTCATAGCTTTCAATTTGCTGCTTAATCAGCGCACTGATTTCTTCAGCTTTAATGCTCATGCCATTTCACCCCTATCGTCCTTAATTTGCTCTTCTTATTTGTCGTTCGAGACGATCCAATTTACCTTTGACAGAGCCGTCATATACTGTGTTGCCGACTTTAATCTTGACACCACCAATAACGGATGGATCGACATGGTTATTTATCTTCAACGTCTTTACATTTAGTTTCTTCGTGAACACATTTTCGATTTCTTCTTTTTCTGACTCTGATAATGCCCGAACCGAATAGACCGTTGCCTCCTTCACACCTTTTGCCTGATTAGCAAAAGTGATAAAGTGATCGACAATATCTGGAACAATTGATTCGTTATGGCGATCTACAAGTAACGAAAGTGTATGTAGTACATCCTTCGAAAAGCCTGCGAACGCTTCGTTAAGTAGCTGCTTTTTGTTTTCTGCTTCTACTTTTGGATGTTGTAAAAATTGAAGAAATGCTTGATTCGTTTGAAAAACTTCCTTGACTGTTGCGAGTTCCGTTTCCAGGAAATCAATGGTTTCCTTTTCAGCACCGATTTGAAAAAGAGCTTCTGCGTAACGCTTTGCTACATTCGTTTTACTCATTGCTCTTCTCCTACCTCTTTAATGTACTCACTGATCAACTGTTCTTGATCCTCTGCATTAATTTCTTTCTCGATCACTTTAGTAGCAATCTGTACAGATAATGTTGCCACTTGTGCCTGAAGTGCTTCAACTGCTTTTTCTTTCTCGCGTGCGATATCTTCTTCTGCAGACTTCTTAATACGAGCTGCTGCTTCGTTTGCTGCTTCAATAATCGCTCGCTCTTGCTCAGTTCCAGCTTTTTTCGCATCTTCAATAATTTGTTGTGCTTCTTGACGCGTCGCTTTTAATTGTTCGTTTGCTTCACGCGCGGCTTTTTCTGCTTCGGCACGGTTCTTTTCAGCTGTATCAATTTCATTGGCAATATGGTTTTCACGTTCTTCCATTTTGTTCATTAATGGACCCCACGCGAACTTCTTCAATAATGCAAGTAAAATTAAAAAGCTGACAATGGCAAACGCCATATCTCCACCTTGTAAACCGCCTATTGAAGCTTGAATGACGAGCCCACCTGCTAAAAGTTGCACAGTGTTCACTCCTTCCCACGATTAGTCATCTATTTCGTTCTAACATTACATTCTTTTTCATAGCTAATGTCGCCTTATTTCATTGGGCGCTCTTCGCTTTTCTTGTTACAAAGGAATGGCGAAGGTTGTCTTAGACGAACTTCGCCATTCTATCAGATTAAGTATAATTACATTACCATGAAGGCAATAACTACGGCGAAAATTGGAATCGCCTCTACTAACGCTACCCCGATAAACATTGTTGTTTGAAGTGCACCTCTTAATTCTGGTTGACGTGCAATCCCCTCTACTGTACGACTTACGATCATACCGTTACCTAAACCAGCACCAAGTGCCGCTAAACCAATTGCAATTGCAGCTGCTAAAGCTCCCATTGTTTGTTTCCTCCTTTAAAATGTATAGATAATTAAGATTGTTTTATTTTAATGGTCTGAACTCACTTTATGAGACATATAAACCATTGTTAACATAGTGAAAATAAATGCTTGAATAGCACCAATGAATAAACTAAAACCTTGCCATGCCATCATCGGAATGATGGATATAAGCGTGAATGGTAAGGCCGCCATGGCCATTTTGGTAATAAGTGATAATAAAATTTCCCCAGCAAAGATATTACCGAAGAGACGTAGACCTAGTGTTAAGGTGTTTGTAAACTCCTCAATAATTTTGAAAGGTAACAAAAACGGTACAGGGCGGACATAGTCTTTCATATATTCGCCGAAGCCTTTCGTTTTCACCCCGTAATAATGGGTTAAGATAATGACCAACGCTGATAATGATAATGTGAGCGTTGCATCAGAAGTAGGTGATTTCCACCATAGTGTATGACCCCATACCCCCATAGTAATTACACCAAGGATGTTACTAATAAAAATGTACACTAGTAGAGTTAAACCTAGTGGTAAGAATACTTTCCCTGTTTTCCAATCCATCGTATCCCCGATAATGCCTTTGACAAAATCGACAATCCACTCCATAAAGTTCTGGAAACCGGTTGGCTTCATCTGAAGATTTCTTGCTGCCAATGTACAAATAATAAATACGATAACAGAAGAAATAAACGTCATTAAAGTAGTGGACAGGTTAAAATCTAACCATGGAATGCCAAACAGATCATGAAACAGCGGTGATTCGTGATCCAATTCCTTCACCTCACTTCCTTTTGCTCGTCTGTATTTCTGAATAATGCAAAATCTATCATAATAACAACATAAGTTGTCATTAATCCCAAAATAACGGCCATCAAATGGAAATATTCTTCAAAGCGCATTGCGATGATAACCGCTAATGCTGCCGTGGCTAAGCGGGTAAATGTACCAATTCCTGCTGGTCGACCACCATGTGAGACAGCTTGTCCGAATCGGTCGATCTTCCGCTGCATAACCCACAAATTATAAAAGCTTAATGCTGTTCCCAGGAGGAGTCCGAGGAATATTCTTGTGAAAGGTGTAAACCCCCAGCCAAGAACAAAAAGTGCAAGAAGGTAGAACATCCATTTACGTTGACGGGTTATCATATTTTTGTATTGATCCATGGTTATTCGTCTCCCGTTTTATCTCGTACGTAATGAATGGTTCCATAAAAACCGGCTCCCAGACCCAAAAAAAGTCCGATCACTAAAAAAAGTGGTGATGTGGATAAATACTTGTCTATACTTCTGCCGATAAACAAGCCAACTAATGGTGCGCCAACGAGTTGTGATAAAATAGCACTATATACCGCCAGACCATGGTAAGGGCTTCTTTTTGGTGGTGACATTCTTTCACTCCTATGATACAAACGTATTACTTATGTATAAAGGAAGAAAATCTCACATATACATATGTTATTTTCTTCTGCAGTGATTTTCGTCACACCTCTGTAACCCTTATCATCCACACTAAATTAGCATACAATAGGGACCCCCTATTGTCAATCGATTTAACAGACAAAAACCAAAAATAAACGGACAAGTTTCCACACCTTTCGGCAGATCCCTTTCACTGCTAGTCACCAAGTACAATAAGTCCTTTTTTGAAAATATTGTGAAAATTCCTTCGAGTTTCGAAATAACTGATTTTATGCGGATTAAAGGGACTTTTATCCAGTCCCCTTGACCGCTTACATAAGAAAAATTATCCTGCTCCCCCTTCCCAAATTGTCTGATATTGGTAGGTTTGATTTTCGTTGGTTTCGATCGTTATATTTGCGATATATTGGGTTTGCAGTTGTTCTTGTTGTTCCACTTCTCCTTCAATCACACCGGGTTTTAAATCTGTACGTTCAACTAGGGTAGTAACATATGCGAATGTTTTTGCATCATACAGATCGATCGTCAACTTTTCCGCCTCTTCCACCAAATACAATTGATAATGATAACTATCTTCCAGCGGTGTTATCGTTAACTCCAAGCCCATTGCTTTAGGTATATCGTGTGCTTCTGTCAGGAACATATACGGAATGGGGGTTTCATTTACATATAGGTAACCTTGTTTAATACCTTCCGCCATTTGTCCTGGTCTAATCGTCGCTTTTACTTCTACAGTTCTCTTTTCTCCTGGCTTTAAAGTAAAGCTTTTCGGCAACCGAAAACGAATGTCGGTATCTTGCTCTGGTAATTCAAACGCATATTGCTTTTCATAATCTGAGATATTTTCCACGGTTAGCGTACTTACTTTTTGTTCACTGTTGTCCGTTATTTTGCCAAATTGCAGCAGGGATTGATCGACTAACGTATCTGTTTCCAGGGCTGCTTTTGGATCAATTTTGCCTGCCCCTTGTTCTGTAGGTTGGAAGTTTTGGAACGGATCGGCTGTCGTAAGTATCGCTGCTTTCAGTTGTGCTGGTGTCCAATCTGGATGGGCTTCTTTCAGCAATGCCATTACCCCTGCCACATGTGGTGCCGCCATACTTGTTCCACTTAATGCCTGATACCCTCCTGGCACTGTACTTAGAATACCGGCACCTGGAGCAACGATTTCTGGCTTTATCGCCCAATTAACAGTAACAGGGCCTCGTGAGCTAAAATCGGTAACAGTATCCTGTATCTCCTGATATTCTATGCTTAAATAGCCTGAATTGTCTTTTAGCCATTTGCCGTCTTCCTGACTAATTGCTGCGACTGGTATCGAAATATTCGGATCTACTGCACCTTCAAAGACCCCTTCTTCTTCATTATTGGCTATCAGCAAGGCTGCTGCTCCTTTTTCCTCTGCTTCTATAGCTAATTGGGCAAAAGGGATTTCCCCTCGATCCATGATCAAAATCGTATCATGTGTAATCTTTTCCTCTTGATTCGTTACTTCGAGGTCACGTGGAAAATCCCAATTAGGGGAGCCTTGCATTGGTATTATTTCAATTTTTTTGTCATGAAATCGATCGTACAAAAAAGGGCGCTTTAACTTAGGCGTTGATGCCCCGACGGAAATAACCTGATTCGCTGTTGCAGGTGAGCCGACCGTCCATAAATCAGGACCTGTATTACCATTAGCAATGACGACTGTGACCCCTTGCTCTGCAGCACGGTTTACCGCTACACTTGTCGGCCAATCGGGACCATTAATTGAATTACCTAAAGATAGGTTGATTATGTCCATTCCATCTTTGACTGCCCTTTCGATTGCCGCCATCACCTGTACCGATGTCCCAGTTCCACCTGGTCCAAGTGCTCGGTAGCCATATAGCTCCGCATCTGGTGCAACACCTTTCATCTGTCCATTCGCACCAATTATTCCAGAGACATGGGTACCATGCAGTGTGGGCATACCTTGCTCAGGGGTTGTTTCCATTGGGTCATCATCAAAATCAACCAGATCATAGCCACCTCGATAATTGGCCTGCAAGTCGGGATGTGTATAGTCTATTCCGGTATCTACAATTCCTATCTTGACACCTTTCCCAGTATAGGGGAGTGGCTCAGGTATTAAAAAAGGGACACTCTCATTGATGTTAGTCTCTGTTATTTGTGTTTGATATTCTTGAACCGAATAGGTTTGCTGAAAGTTTGTGCGCCTTTTAATTCTTTCGAGGTTACGCTGGTCCGTTTTGATTGCAACGCCATTGAAGATCGTATCGTAGACAGCAAGGATTTCTACATGGGGATGATATGTTTCTATTTGTTCAGCAAACTCATGTGGATTACCTTCCACTTCGATAATAAAGGAGGATTCATTTGAATCTATAGCTGCTGCGGTAAATAAGAGAAAAGATAAGATAAATGACACATGTAGCACTCCTTTTTGATGGATAGGAGTTAGTGTTTACGATTGGGAGGAAAGATATGTATAACGAGGAGCAAGATATTTTGACTTTGCGGACATTTGATGAGTTATTTTCAGATTTTAGCCTACTTTAAATGACTTATCGGACATCTATTCCGTTATTTAAAGAAATTCAGGCTAAACTGCATACTTTTTGTTGGAATAACGGAACAGATGTCCGCCGCTCCCCAACAAAACACTATTTTTACTAAAATAACGGAATGAATGTCCGCCCAACTAGAAAATAGCATACAAATCAATGCATGCTATTTCTTAAAACATTATTTTGTTCCGAACAAGCGGTCTCCTGCATCACCAAGGCCTGGGATAATATATCCTTTTTCATTCAACTTCTCATCAAGCGCTCCAAGGTAAATATCAACATCAGGGTGTTCTTTTTGAATGACTTCAACACCTTCTGGAGCTGCGAGTAAGCACATTAACTTAATGTTCGTTCCTCCACGTTTTTTCAAGGAATGAATGGCATCATTAGCAGATCCACCAGTTGCTAACATTGGATCTACGACGATTAATTCACGCTCTTCGATATCAGATGGGAGTTTAATATAGTATTCGACAGGTTTTAATGTTTCTGGATCACGATAAAGGCCAACATGTCCAACTTTAGCAGCAGGAATAAGGGATAGCATTCCATCCACCATACCTAAACCCGCTCTTAAAATAGGAATAATCCCCATTTTCTTACCGCTTAATACTTTGGTTGTAGCAGTAGTGACAGGCGTTTCAATAGTTTTCTCCTCCAGTGGGAGATCTCTCGTAATTTCAAAAGCCATTAATGTCGAAACTTCATCTACTAAAGCACGGAATTCCTTCGTCCCTGTATTTTTATCTCGTATGTACGTCAATTTGTGCTGAATTAACGGATGATCTAATACAAACACATTACTCATGAGGAAAACTCTCCTTTTTTCAAATTATTATCCCAAAAATCCACAATATTCATCCTTAAAATTGTACAGAAAAACAAACAAGCATGCAAGCATAACTGAGAAAAGCTTGAGAACATAGAAAGGGGTTATTCCTTTTTTAGTTATATCGGGCACTTTTTATATTTTATCGGGCACTTTTCCTTGGATATCGGGCACTTTTTGCCATTTATCGGGCGCTTTTTCTCGGATATCGGGCACTTTCACATAAAACGAAAAAAAGCCAGACTTAATAGTCTAGCTTTTTAGTATTATTGATATAATGGGAACTTTGCAGTCAAGGCTGATACGCGTTCGCGAGCTTCTTTTAGAGTTGCTTCGTCTTCCGGATTCTTCAACGTTAGCGCAATAATTTTTGCGACTTCTTCCATTTCCTCTTCTCCAAAGCCACGGGATGTTACTGCTGCTGTACCAACACGGACACCACTAGTTACAAATGGGCTTTCAGGGTCGAAAGGAATCGTGTTTTTATTTGTTGTGATACCTACTTCATCTAATGCTGCTTCTGCAACTTTACCAGTTAAGTTTAGACCGCGAACATCTAATAATAGCAGGTGGTTGTCAGTTCCGCCTGATACGGTGCGGATACCTTCTGATTCTAGCACTTCACCGAATTTCTTCGCATTTTTAATAATGTTTTGACCGTACTCTTTAAAGGAAGGTTGCAATGCTTCTTTGAAGGCTACTGCTTTTGCCGCGATTACGTGCATTAACGGACCACCTTGCATACCAGGGAATACCGTTTTATCAATTTTCTTAGCAAATTCTTCTTTACATAACACCATACCACCACGTGGACCGCGTAATGTTTTGTGCGTTGTTGTCGTTACGAAATGTGCGTGTGGTACTGGATCTGGATGTAAACCTGTTGCCACAAGTCCTGCGATGTGTGCCATGTCTACCATTAAATATGCTCCTACTTCGTCGGCAATTTCACTGAACTTCGCGAAATCAATTTGGCGAGGATAGGCACTTGCGCCGGCAACGATTAATTTCGGCTGTACTTCTTTTGCTTTTGCCAATACATCCTCATAATCAATTTGTTCGGATTCTTGATTCACCCCATAATCAACAAAATTGAACAGTTTACCACTAAAGTTAACTGGACTTCCGTGTGTTAAGTGTCCACCGTGACTTAAGTTCATACCGAGTACTGTGTCACCTGGCTCTAAAATAGTAAAATAAACCGCCATGTTTGCCTGTGCACCAGAGTGTGGCTGAACATTAACATGCTCTGCACCGAACAATTCTTTGGCACGATCGCGGGCTAAATCCTCTGCGACATCGACATGCTCACATCCACCATAGTAACGGCGGCCAGGGTATCCTTCTGCATACTTATTGGTTAATACCGAACCTTGTGCTTCCATTACTGCTTCTGAGACAAAGTTTTCTGAAGCAATCAATTCAATCTTATCGTTCTGGCGTTTTCTTTCATCTTCCATCGCTTGGAAAATTTCTGCATCAAAATTTTTTACGTGATCCATTTTTGCTCCCCCTAATAATTTTTGGTAGGTGTTTCGCATTATTCGTTATTTACATAATCTTATACTAAAATAACATCATTTTTCAAATAATTCTATACTTTTTCACGAATAAAAACAAGAAAATATGCACCCTTTATTCGTAAAAATAAAAAAGGTGCATATTTAGCTCGCTTATTATCCAGGATAAACTGCTCTTGGGCCACCAATTAATTTTGGTCTTGTTCGTGCATTCGTTGTTCTGGCATGACCTACGTAACGCTTCTCCATTCGAAGCGGGATTGCTACAGGTTTCAGTTGCATGCCAATCATCGTTTCGCCAATATCGATGCCAGCATCTGCTTGTATGGACTCGACTACCACCGCATCTTCTAAATGATCATATGCATATGCCGCCATCGAACCACCAGCTTTTCGTACTGGTCTTACGGACACTTGGTCAAGCTTACGTTCGCGCATGATTTTCTTTTCTAAGACGATTGCTCGGTTTAGGTGTTCACAGCATTGGAAACATAACTGAACACCTGTTTTTTCCTTTAAGCGAGTTAGTTCTCGAAAAATCATTGCTGCTACTTCCTCACTACCTGCTGTACCTATACGTTCCCCAGCGACTTCACTTGTCGAACAACCGACGACAAAAAGGTCACCTTCGGAAAGAAGCTCGAGTGAAATCCATTCATCCACAATTGCTTTGAGATCTAATCCCCATTGATCGAGTTTCATGGAATTTCCCCTCATTTCATTACTTATTCTCGTAATCTGATACTTTTCCAATTCGATTAGCGTGACGACCGCCTTGGAACTCTGTACCTAGCCATTCTTTGACAATTTCTCTTGCCAGGCCAGCCCCAATGACACGTTCTCCCATTGTGATCATGTTCGAATCGTTATGCTCTCGAGTTGCTTTGGCACTAAAAACGTCATGTACGAGTGCAGCACGAATGCCTTTTACTTTATTCGCTGCGATCGACATTCCGATTCCTGTCCCACAAATCAAAATACCACGATCAAATTCTCCACTTGCTACACGTTCAGCTGCCGGAATTCCGTAATCAGGGTAATCAACAGAATCTGCACAATTGCAGCCTATATCTTCATATTCAATATTTAATTCTTCTAATAGAGATGCAATTTCTTTAGATAAATGAATCCCGCCGTGATCAGATGCTAAAATGACTTTCATCGCATTTATTGCTCCTTTTTTTATAAAAGTGTTGTTTAGCTTAGCTTAAATTGCTCGATCTTTATTTTCAAGTTTTGTGCTTGTTGATCGAGTGAGATCGCCAACTCCTCTAAATTTTCGGCAAAACTTGCCTGCTCCTCAACAGTAGCTTGCATTTCTTGGGCACCAGCAGACGTTTCTTCCGCAATCGCAGCAACATTTTGAGACTTCGCTTGTGTCGCTTCGATTTCTTGTAACTGATTGTCTACGAGCTGTGATATTTCTCTGATAGCGGATGCTACCTGGTGGACCGAATCTGACATGTTATCGATAACTTGGTTCGTTTCTTCGCCTTTTTTCACTTCTCCACGTGTTTCATCAACCTGTGTCCGCATATTGCCTACTACCAATTCGACATCTTTTTGCATATCCTGAATCAAGTTAGAAATGGTTTGCACCGCGTCTGAACTTTGATCCGCTAATTTCCTCACTTCTTCAGCAACAACTGCAAACCCTTTTCCTTCTTCCCCTGCTCGAGATGCCTCAATCGATGCATTCAATGCCAAAAGGTTCGTTTGTTCACTAATGTCACCTACTAGCGAGATAACATTTTCGACTTCTTTCGCCTTTTGGGATAATCGATTTACGTCATGAAGTGCATGATCCTGATTATCTGCCAGCTGTCCAATACCGGAAACTAGTTGACTGATAACCTCTTTGGATTCATTTAACTGCTCAACCATTTCATTAGATTTATGCTGTGAATCTTCTGCCTTTTGATCTACTTGGGTTGCTAGACGTGTGGAATTTTCCACTGCTTCTGCTGTTTGCTGAATCGCATCAGAAGTTTCTTCGGCACCAGTCGAAATTTGACCTATCGTATCCTCTAAAACATCTGTCTGTTGTTTAGTTTTAGATGCCGCATCTTTCATTTTATGTACAGATTGGGATGTTTCTGACGCATGTTGTTCAATTTCCGTTAAAACTGTTTTTAAATGGTGGACCATTTTTTGAAACGCGATCGTTAATTCACTGATTTCATCGCCATTCGTTTTCGGTTGTTCAATCTCGACATTTAAATCTCCGTCTGCCACTTTTGCCGCGACATTTTTCAGTTTGTTAAGTGAGCGCGTAATAAATCCAGCTGCAAAGAACGCTAAAATCCCCGACCAGATAATCCCAAGTGTTAATGTCCCTAATACATACCATACCTCTGGGATATCAATAATCTCTCCTATTATATCTTTTAAAACATAAATAAATAACGCACTAGTAGAGTATGTAATGAGAGCTAATAAAGTTGTAAATATTACCAATCTTATTCTGAGACTTACCCCTTTTTTTGTTTTCCCTTCCATTTGACGTCCTCCTCAAAAACATGACTTTTTATCTATCTTTATTGTCTATCTTTTTGACTAATAGTTCAAGATAATTGTCCAATTCTTCATAAGTTTTTTGATAAGTCATGTAATTTCCGCCAAACGGATCGATTATATCAACGTTTTGAACTTGCTTTTCCAACTGATTAATTTGATCTAGTAAAGTTGAATTAATTTCGCTTCCTGTTAATTTTGCTTCCTCTAATTGCGCATAGGCTTCTTTTAGCTCATTCCAATTATTTTCATAGTTTGGATCAGCATACTCTTTTAAGGTAAAGATTTTCCCTGCATCTGCTGGATAGCTTTGTTTCAACATATCTCGGTGATTCTGCGTCATGGTAAGAACTAAATCAGCCCATTTTATCAAATCTTCTGTAACAGGTTGAGACTTATGGTCAGATGAGATCCCTTCCTGCTTCAATACCTCGCTTGTCCCTTCTGAAGCCGGCATCCCTTCACCTGCAAAGAGTCCGGCTGATTGAACGTTATGCTCTGTTTTATGTTGTAATATCGCTTGAGCCATCGGACTGCGACAAGTATTGCCTGTACAAACGAACAAAATATTCATGTATTGCTTGCCTCCATTATTGATACTACTCATTATTTTAGCGCCAGCGTAATTTAAATAATTTCCAAGGAGCTAGTGATGTTCTTCCTGGGATATCTCCTTCTCTTCCGGGGATACCTGCCCTTTTCCTTGGAAGAGACGACTTTTTCCTCGGAACAGCTTTTTCCTTCCGGGGATATTTCCTTCTCTTCCGGGGATATCTGCCCTTTTCCTTGGAAGAGACGACTTTTTCCCCGGAGCAGCTTTTCCCTTCCGAGGATATCTCCTTCTCTTCCGGGGATATCTGCCTTTTTCCTTGGAAGAGACGACTTTTTCCCCGGAGCAGCTTTTCCCTTCCGAGGATATCTCCTTCTCTTCCGGGGATATCTATCTTTTTCCTTGGAAGAGACGACTTTTTCCTCGGAGCAGCTTCTCTCTTCCGAGGATATTCTTTTCCCATCCTTGAAAAATCATAATCTCCTTTTATTATATCATATTATTAGAATAATACGTGCAGTCCAAAAGCAAAGAGAATAGCCCCCCCCACCAGTTCACTGTAAGTACCTAATAAATGATGCGTTCTTCTACCTATTAGTAATGCACACCAAGTTAATACTGTACTGAAAAGACCGAACATGATAATTGCAAACACTGTTGCCACTCCAGAAAGGCCAAGTGATAATCCAATTGAAAAGCTGTCCAAACTTACACTAAAGGCAAACATGATTAAGCCAAAGCCAACCGGTGCTAATATTTGTGTATCTTTTTGCCAAAAGGTTTGAAACATCATTTGGAATCCAATTGCACATAATAATAACCCTGCAGCTAGAATGGCAATTCCTTCTATTTTATTGGAAAGTATCGAACCTAACAACAAACCAATAAAAGGCATAATCATATGAAAAATACCGACCACAAGACCAATCAAAAATATTCTTTTCAGACGGATTTCTTGCATCCCCACCCCTAATCCGACTGAAAAGGCATCCATTCCCAAAGCAAATGCCATGCATATAATGGATATCACTTCCATGATTGATGTTACCATTCAAAAAAAGCCCCCCTTCGCACTAAAACAAAACAAGTGAGACATGCCCCAGTCCCCTTGTCCCATTCTTATGCGTGGGGGGATCATTATATGTTTTCGTTTTGTGTGTACCAGTGAGTGGCAGCTTTCGTCAGTCGATTCATGATAGCATCACCAATACCTTCTTGCGAGTAGGTTTCAGCTAAGATAATGTCTACGTCCGTGTCATTAAAATACCTTAATCCGTAGTACAGGTTGGCGGCTACTTGAGATAAGTCATCTCGACTGCCACAGTTATAACGGATAGTTGCTTGGAGCTGATCAACTAATGGCTTACTGGCGATGATCCCAACTTTTTTTCCTTCTTGTTGAAACTTATTAATATGCTTTTGGAAAAAGCGTTGATCGCCATCTATTAATACGAGCGGAGCGTCTGGCTCATAATGAGTATATTTCATCCCCGGTGATTTTGGCTGATTTTCTTTTAGAGAGCCTGTTAATTCCACTTGGCCAGCAACTTGCTCTATCTGCTGTTTAGTCACACCGCCAGGCCTTAAAATGACTGGTATATCACCTGTTGCATCGACAACAGTTGATTCTAAACCTACGCCTGTCGCACCACCATCAATAATTCCGGCAATTCTTCCGTATAAATCCTGGTAAACATGCTCAGCTGTCGTAGGACTCGGTTTCCCCGAAAGATTCGCACTTGGTGCAGCAAGTGGCAGGTTAGCCTCTTGAATTAGCGCCCTACCGATTGGATGGTCAGGAATCCTAATTCCCACTGTGTCCAATCCAGCTGTAACCGTATCTGCGACAGTTCCATTACTTTGTAAGATGATCGTAAAAGGGCCCGGCATAAAATGTTCGATTAACTGTTGGGCCATTGTGGATATCTCTGTAACATAATGTTGGATTTGACTTGGATCATGAACATGGACAATTAAAGGGTTATCAGATGGACGGCCTTTGGCTTTAAAAATCTTTGAGACCGCAACTTCACTCGTTGCATCCGCTCCTAATCCGTAAACTGTTTCAGTGGGAAATGCCACCACTTCTTGCTCATTTAATAATTGAGCGGCTTTTATTAATGACTGTTTGCTTGCATCCCATTTTTCTGTTTTCATGTTATCCCTCGATCTAGATAGATTCTATCCACTATTATGAAGTTATCAAAAAAATTGTGCAAGCACCTTTTGTTATCCACATCATTTTCCACAACAATTCTAAAAAATGTGCACAAATCAGCCATTTATACACATTTTTATAAACAGAGTATATTTATAAATGATAACTTCTTTCAGTTATACACAAGGTTTTACACATTTACATAGAATCTTGTGCATAACCGATGTTTTTATCCACATCTTCTAGGTTAGTTATCCACCACGATGCTTGTAATGATTCTTCTAAAACTTGATCTGTCAGGTTATATCCTAATTGTGTTAATAACTGCTCGAGAACAGCTGTTTTGCTGTGGATAATTAAGGACCTAGCCCCAAAACTTTGCGTTAACTTCTCTGCTGTTTGAATGATCGATACCGGTAGTAGAACAGGTGCATTTCTTTTCATGATTAAACTCCGTAACCAATACGTATGGCGATCAACTGGAATAAGGGAGAAAAAGGCTGCCGGTTCTTCTTGTTTATAAATAAAATATCCATATTGCTTCATCTCCATTTCATTGAATTGCGGCACCTTTTCATCGAAAAAAGCTTCAAATTCCTTTTGATCCAACTCCTTCGTCGGTATTAATTGCATCCTCTCACCTCTATCATTTCGTCTTTACTATTAATCTATGACAAAATGATAGATTTATGATTAATTAAACCATTTTAAGAAGAAAAAAGTGTATTCTACTTCCTCTTCTTCCTTTTCTTCTTCCTCTTGTTCTTCTGTTTCTTGATCCTCTTGATCAGCTTCGGCAGCCTCCACAGTTGTACCAAATGAAAAATCTAAAAAACATAATGGTGGAAAAACGACACACCACCAATTGGATCCTTCTGCTTCTCCTAAGGTGATCAGAATTGCTTCGTATTCACCGGCTGGGTAGAGATAATGATCATATAGTTTCGTCGGAAATTTAACATCTTTACGATATTCCACCGTATACGTTTCATCTGCTACGGTATCTTTCACGATTTGATCGATATCATCAATACGAGAGGAAATCAGTTGTCTCGCTTCGTCAATATCATCCATTTCTTCTACCCATTCTGTCACTTCTTCATTTACCGCATCCCTAACAGCGTGTTTTAGCTCCTGATCTTTCTCAGCATCGCTGTTTGCTAAAATCCTTAAACGGATAGCCTCATCAGGAATAACTTGATAGGATTGTTCATTACTCGTTACCTTTTGTGGAAAAAAACCTATAATTAAAAACATAAGTACACTAAATAAAATAAGCTTTCGCATTTTTTAATCCCCCTGTCATTAGCGTTTGCTAGTCACAGTGTGGACAACATCGAAAGCTTTTAAACTTTTAATCTATTAATTTTTCGATAAGGAGACTTTTATGGCATTAGCGCTATTACAATGTCGTAATAATCGGTCCTTCCTTCGTAAGAATAATCGTATGTTCGTATTGAGCAACAGAACTTTCGTCGGTTAGGAAGGTCCATCCATCTTCGGATTGGTAAACTTCTTCTTCCAATGTCGAAATAAAAGGTTCAAAGGCAATGACCATACCATCTTTTAAAATTTCGTCATCCCAGCGCGAGTAGTAATTGAAAATATGATCTGGTGCTTCATGAATGGAGCGCCCAACACCGTGTCCAGTAAGATTTTTGATGACGGTTAATCCGTGTTGTTTTGCTACATTGTGTACAGTTTTTCCGATCGCGCTTTTTTTCGAACCTGGTTTTGCTTTCTTTAGACCAGCGTCGAATGCTTCTTTAGCGACGTCACATATTTTTTGCAAATGATCCGCTCCATCCCCAACTACAAAAGAAATCCCGGTATCTGCGAAATAACCGTTTTTTGAACCTGAAACATCAATATTCACAAGGTCCCCTTCTTGAATGGTCCGATCTCCAGGAATCCCATGCGCTACTTCTTCATTGATGCTAATACACGTATATCCAGGGAAATCGTATTCTCCTTTTGGTGCAGATTGAGCTCCTGCTTTTTCAAACATCTCTCCGGCAATTTCGTCGAGTTCTTTTGTAGTCATTCCAGGTTTAGTGCAATCGACTAATTCATCTCGAATCGCTCCACAAATTCTACCAATTTCTTTTAATCCATTAAAATCCGCTTCAGTCTTTGCAATCATCGTATACCCTCACTTTTTCACGTAATTTTATGCATTTCGTTTTATCAACGAAACGGCTTTTTCTTTAGCAAGTTGTTCCTGCTTACAACATCGCTCGTACCATTCGGTCTTTGCCATTGATGTCTTGGAAGATGGTCACTTCACTATTAGGAAATTGCTGCTTAATCAGTTGGATAACTGCTTCAGCTTGTTGATGGCCAATTTCAAAAAAGATCATGCCTTGTTTATTTAATACTCGACCTGCTTGGTGGATAATTTGTTGATAAGCGGCTAAGCCATTTTGATCTGCAAACAACGCCAGCTCGGGATCAAAATTTTTCACAGTATCTGATAGGCTTTCCGCTTCTTCATAAGCGATATACGGTGGATTGGAGACGATAATGTCTACTTTTTTTCCTTGGTCGATCAATGGTTCTAAAAAGCTACCATGATAGAAATCAACCTTTGCACCATATTTTGCTGCATTTCTTTTTGCTACTTGTAATGCATCGTCAGAAAGATCTGTTGCTAGCATATCTATCTGCCTATTTTCCCATTCTTTTGCTAACGTGACAGCGATTACGCCACTGCCTGTTCCGATATCCACACAAGTAATATTGGTTTTATCCACAGCTTCTATTACCTGTTGAACAAGTTCTTCTGTTTCCGGTCTTGGGATGAGCACATGTTTATTAACATGAAACATACGACCATAAAATGCTTCGACACCTGTTAAATGTTGGACAGGGATTTTGGTTTCGGTATGTTGTTCGACCTTTTGCTGAAAATCGGCTAACTTATCTTCAGCAATCGAATCGCGTAAATGAATGATCAGGTCGGTTTTTGACCAATCCATTATGTGTAAAAGTAGAATTTCTGCCACTTTCGGTTCACAGTTATGTTTTTGTAAAAAAGAAGAAGCCCATTCCAGGGCCCCATGTACAGTTGATATTTGCATGTTATTCACCGATTTCTTCCATTTTCTTCGCTTGTTCTTCGATGATAAGTGCATCAATTACTTCTTCCAGCTTCCCTTCTAAGATTTGATCAAGCTTTTGAATGGTCAGACCGATACGGTGGTCTGTTACACGATTCTGTGGGAAGTTATATGTTCTAATCCGCTCTGAACGATCGCCAGAACCGACAGCAGATTTACGTGTTTGATCATATTCTGCTTGTGCTTCCTGTTGGAATTTATCATATATACGAGCACGTAAAACTTTCATCGCTTTTTCTTTATTTTTGATTTGTGATTTTTCGTCTTGAATCGATACAACTATTCCTGTTGGTTCGTGCGTTAAACGGACTGCAGACATCGTGGTATTTACCGATTGCCCACCAGGACCACTAGACGCAAAGGTATCAACGCGGATATCTTTTTCATGAATATCCACTTCCACTTCTTCTGCTTCCGGCATAACGACTACGGTTGCTGTTGAAGTGTGAATACGGCCACCTGATTCGGTTTCCGGTACACGTTGTACACGGTGGGCACCATTTTCAAACTTTAATTTCGAATAGGCGCCAGTTCCATTGATCATAAAGACAACTTCTTTAAATCCACCAACACCAGTCGTATTAGAGTCCATTATATCAATTTTCCAGCCTTGTGATTCCGCATAACGGGAATACATTCTGAATAAATCTCCGGCAAAAAGGGCTGCTTCATCCCCTCCGGCTGCACCGCGGACCTCCATGATAACGTTTTTGTCATCGTTAGGATCTTTCGGTAGTAATAAAATTTTCAGACGTTCTTCCAACTCTTCTTTTTGCTCAGAAAGCTCCGCAACTTCCATCTTTGCCATTTCACGCATTTCATCATCAAGATCGTCATCTAACATCTCTTTAGCATCATCTAGTTGTGTAGAGATATCTTTATATTCACGATAAGCTGAAATCACATCTTGAAGATCTGATTGTTCTTTCGAATACTCTCTTAATTTTTTCGAATCATTAATGACTTCAGGGTCACTTAATAATTCATTCAATTTATCATAACGTGCTTCTAACGATTCTAAGCGATCTAACACGTTCTTCACCTCTTTCTCCGATTAGCAAAACTTCACTATGATACAGTATATTACAAAATAACGAAGACCGTCAAAATCTACTATGTGCTTTTAATTTACTTTTCGGATGATTTGGAACGTCGTGATGATGTCTGCAACGCGGTTCATATGCTTCTTTAGCACCAACTAAAATAACAGGATCATCATAGGAAGCAGGACTGCCATTGATTAAACGTTGGGTTCTGCTTGCGGGTGAACCACAGACAGGGCATACTGCATTTAATTTGGTAACAAATTCACTGATCGCCAAAAGCTGTGGCATCGGTCCAAATGGTTCACCGCGGAAATCTGTATCTAATCCTGCAAGTACAACACGATGACCTCTATCAGCTAGTTCTGACACGATATGAATAATATCATCATCGAAAAATTGTACTTCATCGATTCCGATTAGATCGATATCATCAGTGATGTCTTCTAATATGTCAATTGCTCGTTTGACAGGTTTTGCTACTACCTCTGATCCATTATGGGAAACGACACAATCATCTTTATAACGATTGTCAATTAGTGGTTTATATACAGCAACAGAAAGGTTACCGTACGTTGCGCGTCGTACTCTGCGAATTAATTCTTCTGATTTGCCTGAAAACATGCTTCCGCATATTAGTTCAATCCAACCGGCATGCTTCATAATGTGCATGATAATGTTGCCCCTTCCAGCATTATTGTTTCTCTATATTTAAACATTTTACCATGTTTTTCGTATGAATATGTAGCTGATTACATTGTCCAGCCTCTAAACATCAAATAAAAAACAGGCAAATTTTGGTGCATTTGCCTGTTTCAAGGATTTGTATCCTATTATATCGTCGTACAGTGAAAAAATACCAATTAGCTAAGGTTGTATTTTTTCTTGAATCGGTCAACACGACCGCCGACTTTATCAGCTTTTTGCTTACCAGTATAGAACGGGTGAGAAGCTGAACTGATTTCTACACGGATTAATGGGTAAGTATTGCCATCTTCCCATTCAATTGTCTCTTCAGATGTTGTAGTAGATCCGCCTAGAAATTTGTAGTCAGAGCTTGTATCAAGAAATACAACTTTGTGGTATTCTGGATGAATATCTTTTTTCATGTCTGTCCACTCCTTTTGCCCTGAATCCTGAGGAAACAGAGTTAGATTCATGCTTGCTTGAGCATTTTTGTCATACAGAAAAATTATAACAACCTAAAGCACTGTTTGCAAGAGAATTTTAATATTTGCGTGAATTAACTAGATTTCTTCGTTCCTTTACGCTTCATTTCTTCTTCTAATACCGTTAAAAATTCCTCGTTGCTCTTTGTCGAGCGTAATTTACGTAAGAAACGTTCTAAGAAATCTGGGGAATCCTGCATACTTTTGCGAATTGCCCACATTTTTTCGAGATGATTTTTCGATACAAGTAGCTCTTCTTTTCTAGTACTAGATCGTAAAATATCAATTGCAGGGAAGATACGACGTTGTGCTAAATTACGATCTAAGTGTAGTTCCATATTGCCTGTACCTTTGAATTCTTCATAGATTACATCGTCCATACGTGAACCTGTCTCTACTAGGGCTGTTGCTAAAATCGTGAAGCTTCCACCATCCTCAATATTTCTTGCGGCACCGAAGAAGCGTTTTGGTCTATGGAAAGCAGCAGGGTCAATACCACCGGATAACGTTCTTCCACTTGGCGGGATCACAAGGTTATAAGCACGGGCAAGACGTGTAATACTATCCATAAGAACGACGACATCTTTTTTGTGCTCAACAAGTCGCATCGCACGTTCTAACACTAGTTCAGCTACTTTAATATGATTTTCCGGCACTTCGTCAAACGTGGAGCTGACTACATCGACATTTTCATCAACAGAACGCTCTATATCAGTTACTTCTTCGGGACGTTCGTCCACTAAAAGTATGATGAGTTTCGTGTTCGGATGATTTTTGGTAATACTGTTTGCGATTTGCTTAAGAAGCATCGTTTTACCTGCTTTAGGTGGAGCAACAATTAAACCACGTTGTCCGTAACCTACAGGTGTTAATAAATCCATGATTCTAGTTGAAATCAACTTTGTATCCGTTTCTAAATTCATTAAGCGATCTGGATATAGCGGTGTTAAAGCTGGGAAATGAACACGTTCCTTCGCTGCTTCCGGATCTTCACCATTTACGGCATCCACATGTAATAGTCCGTAATATCGTTCATTTTCTTTTGGCGGACGTACTTTACCAGATACTTTGTCACCATTTCGTAAGTCAAAACGACGAATTTGAGATGCCGAAATATAAATATCTTCTGCACTAGGTGAATAATTGATTGGACGGAGGAAGCCGAAGCCTTCTGTCGGGATGATTTCTAAAATACCATCCATAAATAAATAGCCGCTTTTTTCCGCTTGTGCTTTTAATATCGCAAATATTAGTTCTTTTTTTGTTAATTTTGCGTAATAAGATACTTTGAATTCTTTTGCTTTAGCATATAGTTCTTTTAATGTCATCTGTTCTAGTTCTGAAATTGTTACTTCACTCACAAAATCACCACACCTATTTTTTTATTATATATTCCATCTTCATGTAATTTTCGAGATTAACAGTTTGTAGATTTTAAACGTGGGGAACCTAATCAATCTGACAAATTGATCTATCGTTTGTTTATACATTTGTTTTATCTGTCAATGGTCAATCAATATATGGAAACTCAATGGGAGCACCGAGATCGCTTGAAATCTCAAGAAGAGTATGAGATGGAAGCACCTTCATCCAACCCGTATGTCGGATGATATTGGAAGAACTCAATTACTTGGAATAAATGAGTCAATGATATTCTTTCTATATAGTACATGGTTACAACTATATATTCAACTAATTTTTATGAAAAAGTGATTTTTTTGTAAAATTAATATGAATTTTTAAAGAATGGTTAGGTAAAACTTTATTTTATCCACTTTGACTAAACCGTCATGAATTGTTGATATATACTGCGAAGTAATGTGGTAATTAGATGTGCGGTCCACCTAAGAGATAATTTTGAAATATATCATGATGATAACTACCACTCCGGCTGCCCACTTCCCTCGTATGATATAGGCAACCTTAATTTTAAGGTATCCCCATGAAATTGTATAATGGGGGTAATCAGATGGAGGTATCGTTACTTCCCTTGAAGCTTAGTCTTCGTCGGAAAGTCTGATGCCTCCTTCTTTATAGAATGATTCGTATCAGCTGGATGACACAGACGTTGTCGAATATCGAACGAGGATGGATAGCTATAAAGATGCGGAGGATTCCTCTTTTCTGATTAATCTATCACACGGGTGGTGTT
>NZ_KB898663.1 GCF_000377765.1 Gracilibacillus lacisalsi DSM 19029
ATCCAGCATTATCGCAATTCTATAATAAATTAAGAGAAAGAGGAAAAGGGCATTACGTAGCTGTTGGCGCCGTAGCCAGAAAGCTAACACATATTATTTTCGCCATATTACGAGATAACAAGCCATATGAACCACATGTTAAGTAAATAAAATTCGAACATACTTTCCCTTGAAACACCTCTCACATGAGGTGTATTTTCGCATGTCTTTTTTTAAATGAAAAATAATTCTTTAAAAATTACATCTTTATGGTTGACTTTCCATAGCTGGTCTTTCCGGGGGGTTTGTCCCTCAGCTGATTTTACACTTTCTTGTCTGAGAATAAAAAACCCATTTCTTCTTTTTCGAAATGGGTTAAATAAATTCTCGATCATTTTCAATCCGAAATTTGCGCAAGTAACACTTCCAAATTTTGCAATACGACTTTCCCTTTTTCAATATAATTGGATGGAATATCTCCGTCTTTTTCTGTCGGAGCTTGAAATTGATTAAAAGCAGCTTGTATAACACTACTCTCAGCATAAGCATCAACATCATCCTGATAACGATGGGTTAATAGATACGGCTTCCCCATTCTTATTACTGCCGCATCATGTTCAATCTCTCCTCTTTCGGATTGAAAAGGAATACGTAGAAAATGATAACCACCATCATTCGCTAATTTATAATCAAAATAGCCATGATCATAATCCCAGGCCCCACCTAATACATATCCTTCTTTCTCAAGGATTGCTTTTACTTGCTGATAGGAATACACATGATTCTCAATTTTTGAATCTAATTCGTACAACACATTCACCCCTTTTTCGATTAGGATACCCCTTGCAATAGCAAGATATGTAAGGAACGTTTGTAGTTTAGATCAAATCAAGAAAAATTAAACTTTACCATGTAAAAAGGCCTGTCCTATTTGAGGGCAGACCTTTTATACCTTAAAGGCGTTTTTCTAATTTTGCCTTTTCTTCTTCAAAACCTGGTTTACCTAGTAAGGCAAACATATTTTTCTTATACGCTTCTACACCTGGCTGGTCAAATGGATTGACACCTAGTAAGTATCCACTAATTGCACATGCCTTTTCGAAGAAATAAACTACATACCCGAATGTGTATGCATCTAATTTAGGTAGGTGTACAAGTAAGTTTGGTACTTCACCATCCGTATGTGCTAGTAATGTACCCTGGAATGCTTTTTCATTAACAAAGTCCAGTGTTTCACCAGCCAAATAGTTTAATCCATCTAAATCCTGATCTTCTTTTTCAATGGTGATATTTGATTTTGGTTCTTCTACATGAAGGACTGTTTCAAAAATATCACGGCGACCTTCTTGTACATATTGACCTAATGAGTGAAGGTCTGTTGAGAAGTTAGCAGAAGATGGATAAATACCTTTGAAATCTTTCCCTTCACTTTCACCGTAAAGCTGCTTCCACCACTCAGAGAAATACTGGAGTGCTGGCTCGTAATTAATAAGCATTTCAATTGTTTTCCCTTTATTGTATAGAACATTACGAACTGCAGCATATTGATAAGCGGGGTTCTTCGCTAAGTCTGCTTCACTTAATTCTTGTTGAGCTTTTTGCGCACCTTGCATCATTTCATCAATATCTACTCCACTTACCGCAATTGGTAATAACCCTACTGCTGTAAGAACAGAGTAACGTCCACCAACATCATCTGGAATAACGAAGCTTTCGTATCCTTCTTCATTCGCTAGTGTCTTTAGGGCACCTTTTGCTTTATCCGTTGTAGCATAAATACGTTTCTTTGCTTCTTCTACGCCATATTTTTCCTCAAGGAACTTACGGAAAATACGGAAGGCGATTGCTGGTTCTGTCGTTGTTCCACTCTTGGAAATAACATTGACAGATACATCTTTATCCTTTAACACATCAAATAGATCATTGATATAAGGAGCGCTAATGCTATTACCAACAAAGAAAACTTGTGGAGTCTTACGTTGTTCTTTCGCTAATTCATTATAGAAGGAATGATTTAGCATTTCGATTGCTGCACGTGCACCTAAGTAAGAACCTCCAATACCTATAACTAATAGCACATCAGAATCTGATTTTATTTTTTCGGCTGCTTTCTTAATACGGGAAAATTCTTCTTTATCATAGTCAGTTGGAAGATCTACCCAACCTAGAAAGTCATTCCCTGCACCTGTCTTGTTATGTACCATTTCATGTGCTAATTTTACCGGTTCTTTCAGGTACTCTAATTCGTGTTCCCCGAAAAAGGCTAGTGCTTTCTCGTAATCAAAGCGTACATGTGTCATGTTTTTGTAACCTCCAATAATTATTCTCACTATTTAAATGTACCGAATCCTGCTTACTAAATCAAGCAATGCAACAGGAGAATTAATAAAAGGTTCTGAATTTAAGAATAATTTCTGTTAGGATCAGAACATTCAAACTACTAAAAGTAAAATACCCGCTTTTCTTAAAGCGGGCAAAAAACTTATTCAGATTGTTTGATCCATTCTTTTAGCTTGTCCTTCAGTGTATTAAATCCATGTTCTCCTTCTTTTTCAGCAATTGAATTGGTATTGCGCTCTCCTTCTCGAGCAGGCTGAAGTGCACGGATTGATAATGCATATTTATTCTCCGTTTCATCAACTTCAATTATTTTAACAGTTACTTTATCTCCTTCTTTGACATGATCTGTAATATCTTTGACAAATCCATTTGTAACTTCAGATATATGAACTAAACCTTGTACGTCCTCACCAAGAGAAACGAATGCCCCATAGGGTTGAACACCTGTGATTACTCCTTCCACCACATCTCCTATTTGATATTTATCTGACATACTTCCAACTCCTCTAAGCATTTTCTTACCAATTAATGACTCTATAAACATTAAGTAATCTTAGCATACTTAGGATAAAAATAGCAAAAGAAAGCTGAATCATTTGATCTAAAAACTGTCTCAAAAAAAGTGAAATTTTTTCATTAAAAAAGGTTTAAAATATATAGAAATGGGCAATTTATATATATGTAAGACTTTCTCGTATTCCCCCTGGATAGCAAAGCGATCCTTCGCTTTGCTTATTTTTTTATATAAAAGGCAAAGCACATACAACATAACGTAGATTAGAATTGGAATGAGTGATTGATGCACTTGTTCCACTATTTGTGACAAAAGTGGCATTTTGAATCATATTTAAGTGAGGTTACATCATATGAGAAGTACTATCCCGTATAAAGGTCACATTATCAGCTTCACTTTTTATAAACATTCGTTAAAGCCGACCATAGTTATGCTACATGGTTTCTTAGCTTCAACATATAGCTTTCGAAAATTAATTTCATTGTTACAAGAACATTTTCAAATTATGTCCATCGACATCCCTCCCTTCGGAGAAAGTGAAAAGTCCAACGCATGTTTATTTTCCTATGACCATATGGCAGATGCGGTCCGTTACATCATGAAAGACCAATCCATTGATAAAGCGATTTTTCTCGGTCATTCAATGGGTGGACAAATTTCTTTACGATTTGCTTACAAGTATCCTGAACATATCGACCGATTATATTTATTAGCACCCTGTAGTTTTATGAGACATTCCCCATTGTTTGCTAAAGCAATCTGTCATAATCCATTATCTCCTTTTATTACTAGAAGCTTACTAAAGCGAAAAGGAGTTTATGAAATGCTGAGACATTCGATTTATCAGGATCATATCATCACAGATGAAATGCTGGAACACTATAAAAAACCTTTTCTAAACAAAAAAATATATCCATGTATCATCAAAATCTTAAACGATCACCAAGGGGATTTATCTGAAGAAGAACTCGCAACTATTGATATCCCTACTGATATTATATGGGGGAAAAACGATAAAATAATCCCATACGAAATTGGATATGAGCTTATTAAATACCTTCCAAATGCAAGATTAACAACCTTAGATAAAACTGGCCACCTACTCCCAGAAGAAAGTGCTCACCAAATTGCAAAAATGGTTAGACAGGCAAATTCATAAATCGAGTATTAGACTTTTCTTTGAGTGGGCGGTATGATTAAAGTGGAATAACAAGAAACGTTATAAAGGGAGTGCTAAAACATATGACATTTTCTTTTGATAAAAAAATTGAGAGACGAAATACAAGAGCGGTTAAGTGGGATCTGGTCAAATCACTTTATGGTTCAGAAGATGTCTTACCAATGTGGGTAGCAGATATGGACTTTGAAGTTCCACCTGCTGTTAAAGACGCATTAACCGAGCGCGCACAACACGGTGTATTCGGCTATACTTATACAGATAATGCGCTGCAAAATACCATTACCGATTGGCTCGAGTACAAACACGATTGGAAAGTGAAAAGTGCTTCAATCCTGTACAGCCCAGGTGTGATTGCTACGTTATATATGGCTATTCAAACTTTTACAGACAAAGGGGATAAAGTATTAATTCAAACACCTGTATATCCCCCTTTTTATGACATTGTAAAAAATCATGACCGAGAATTAGTGACTAATTCCCTCATTGTACAGGAAAATAGATATGAGATTGATTTCGAGGATTTTGAGGCGAAATTACAACAAGGAGTAAAAGTTTTTATTCTCTGCAATCCACATAATCCGGTTGGGCGTGTGTGGACGCAAGCAGAATTAGAAAAAATCGTTGCACTATGTAAAAAATATAACGTGATGATTTTTGCTGACGAAATCCATGCTGACCTTGTTTATCATCCAAATAAACATATACCTATTGCTAAAATCGATGAAGACATGGAAGAACAGATCATCACTTGTATGTCACCAACTAAAACATTTAATTTGGCAGGTCTGCAAGTCTCCTACGCAATCGTAGCTAATAAACAAAAAAGAGACGCTTTAGAAAAGACATTCCATAAACAAGGAATGCACATCTTAAATACAATGGGAATCACTGCTTTAGATGCAGCCTATAATAACGGGCGAGAATGGCTCGAACAATTACTCGAACAATTACAAACAAATATTGATTATGTAGTTAACAACTTTGCCAACCATCCTAAAGTGAAGGTATTCCGTCCAGAAGGTACATATTTAATATGGCTTGACTTTAGAAAACTTGAGCTTTCCCAAGATGAACTTAAAGAGTTCTTACAAACACGAGCTCAAGTTGGTTTAAACGACGGAGCCTCATTTGGCGAAGAAGGTACAGGTTTTATGCGGATGAATATCGCCTGTCCTTTAGATATAGTAAAAGAAGGTACTAGCAGAATTAAAAATGCATTGGATAATGCTTAAAAAATGTAAAAGAAGAGTAAGCAAATGAATGCCTACTCTTCTTCTTCTTTATTAGATTCAGTAGGATCAGTCGGTTTCTCATCATCGGTTGCCTCTTCTAGTGAGATCACACCACAAACGATGCGGTCACCTGCATCACCTGCAGGTTGGGAAACACCGTCATCCTCTCCTCCATGAATAATAATAGAGGTACCATCTTCTCTTAGTAACGACTTATCTCCGTCCATTAATGTTGCGCCTGGAAGCTCCAATTCTACATCTGCCGTTCCATCTGCCTCTACTTCTAGATTTGGCATATCACCTAGATGAGCCCCATCAGGATGCATGAGTCCATGTTCATTTCCTTCCGGATTAAAATGATTGCCGGCAGATTGAAAATCCGGACCTTCACATTTAGCATATTCGTGAATATGTACACCATGTAGACCTTGTTCTAAGCCTTCCACCTCAATTTGCACAGATACCATATCTTCCTGTTCTTTGAACGTAGCAGTTCCTACAGCATCATTATCCACATTATACAAACGGACTTCTAACGGAGAGCGACCCTCTGCCTGACAGCCTGCAAGGAACATGAGCACAGCTAAACAGAAACAAAGTACATACCTTTTCATATCATCTACTCCTCTTCACTTATCCACTAACTATTATGGACAATGAGAAGTAAACTTAATCAATCTTTTAAATCGTCATATTTTTGTTTCCATTTCTCTTCTTCTTTTCGAGATGCTTTCTTAATGAAATGCATCGCAACAAAAGCACCGATTACAAATACTAATAAACTAAGGACAGCTGGAATATATAACGTTTTATCTTCTGGGAAATAAAGAAATTCCATCATCGTACATCACTTCCCTTTTTATAAAGAATTACTAATTAAGATCTTATTATAACATAAAAAAAGCTAGTTATTTAACTAGCTTTTTTTACTTTATTTTCCTAAATGTTCTGCAATAGTTTCTGCAATTCCTTCTAGAGCTTGATCTTCATCATTACCATCAACTGTAATACGAATTTCTGCTCCTTTCGGTACACCTAGTGACATAACACCCATGATGGATTTTAAATTTACTGTCTTACCATTATAATGTAATTCCACATGTGATTCATATTGCCCAGCTTTATTTACTAATAAAGTAGCTGGTCGTGCGTGAATACCCGTGTCACTTTGAATAGTAAAAGATTGTTCTTTCATAACCATAACTCCTCCTCATCACTCGTTCATCTTTCAAGAGTCAACTAATTGCCCAAACTTGTGAAATGACTAACTAAAACTATTATATACGATAAAAGCAAATTAAGAAACTAAAAAAAGAAAAATTTCCATAAACCATGAAAGGGATACCATTATATACCGGAAGGGTTCCATTTGTATTTCGATTTTTATTATGATATTTTCTAATTATAACATCTTGCCTAGAAGGAGGGCTTATACATTGAGTGTACATATTGGAGCAAAAAAAGGTGATATTGCAGATACGATCTTACTTCCTGGAGATCCATTGCGCGCTAAATATATAGCAGAAAATTTCTTAGAGAATGTCACTTGTTATAATGAAGTTCGTGGGATGTACGGCTTTACGGGTACATACAAGGGAAAAGACATCTCTGTTCAAGGGACAGGAATGGGCGTACCGTCTATTTCAATCTATGTGAATGAATTAATTCAAAGTTATGATGTGCAAAATTTAATCCGTGTCGGTACATGCGGAGCCATTCAAAAAGATGTACAAGTAAGAGATGTTATACTAGCAAGTACATCTTCAACAGATTCGCAAATGAACAGAATGGTTTTTGGTGGTATTGATTACGCGCCAACCGCTGATTTTGATTTACTAAAAAAAGCATATGACACAGGTGTGGAAAAAGGACTTTCCCTCAGAGTTGGGAATGTGTTCACGAGCGATAGTTTTTATCGTGATAATATGAAGGAATTACTTGCATTACTTGACCAATATAATGTACTAGCTATTGAAATGGAAACAACCGCATTGTATACCTTGGCAGCTAAACACAATCGTAATGCCTTATCTGTACTGACCGTTTCCGACCATATTATTACTGGTGAAGAAACTACTGCAGAAGAGCGTCAAACAACATTTAACGACATGATTGAAGTATCTTTGGATGCTGCAATTAAATAAGAGCCAAAAAGATGAGAGCATCAGTTCGTTCTCATCTTTTTTTAAATATTAAAAGCATGTTAATTGATGTGTAATCCATTCTAAAGACGTAAAAGCTATGCTATAATGGTAAAGAAATTGATCAGTAGATACATACATATCATAAGTCGTATACTACTCACAAAATCATTTATATCCACCTAAGAGACAGAGAGGATGTTCTAATTGGAGCTTTTCGAAAACTTTCCACTTTGGGCAGCCATTATTGCAATTACTTTTGCCCAAATCATTAAAGTTCCCCTACATTTTATCGCTACAAAAGAATTCAAACCTGGCCTAACATTTAGTACAGGTGGAATGCCGAGTAGTCATTCAGCTGCTGTTACAGCAGTCACTACCGGAATTGGCATTGAACACGGTGTATCATCCGGCCTTTTTGCGGTATCTTGTGTGTTAGCTATTATCATAATGTTTGATGCGACAGGCATTCGTAGACAAGCTGGAGAACAAGCCATTTTGATAAACACACTTGTAAAGGATTTCCACCATTTTGTCTCCGAGGCAAAAGGATGGTCTAAAAAAGGGGAATATGAGAAACAAAAAGAATTAAAAGAACTACTCGGACATCAGCCAATTGAAGTTTTCTTCGGTGGATTAACTGGAGTCCTTTTAGCTTTCTTACTTTATCCGCTATTTTAAAATGTCTTCTTTATACTGAGAAAAGCGAACCGATGATCAATTATCGGAGGGCGATTCGTGAAGTCGCCTAGTTTTTGGGCGCTCGGAGCTAGACATCTGCGTAAAATTTATACTTTCTTATCTTACAACAAAAAACAGCCGCAACGGCTGTTTTTTGTCGTGATACTATTAATCTTCATTTAATAAGCTTATTCTGCCTTATATTGATGTCTAAATACTTGTAATGATTCTGTATTATTTAACGATGCCAATACTTCTTCGGTCAATTCTCCGGTTCCATATTCAATCACATATACATCAACTTCTTTTTTGCCCCATTTTTCATATACATCATTCACTGTTGGGTAATATAAATCAATCTTGTTTCCTTTGATTGCACCACCTTTATCCGCTACAATACCATATCCATAATCAGGAATATACAGTATCGTACCAATTGGATAAACATCTAAATCTGCAGCGATTGTAGAATACAAATCTCTAGTAACCTTAACCCCAGAATACGTCACACCATAAGCGGGATGATCTGGCGTTTTCCCAGTAGATTCCACACCTGCTGTATACCCAGTGGCTACGACATTATGTTTCTCATATTGACTTAAATCCAACGTTTCTTCCAGAGTAGATGGCTCTGTTATTTCTTCACTTGAAATGTATGTGACGCGATTGTTGCGATGTTTAACGTATTTCTTTTTGTTTAGAATGTCTCGATCTTGCTGATAACCTATATCAAGTGAATCATTTGTTTCCTCTGTTAAGCTATTAAACATTTCTTGTGCTGATACATTAGATACCATAGTGAAACTAGACATTAATGCCCCCAAAAACAGAATCATCATCAATAGACTTTTGGAAATTTTCCATATAAACATAAAAAGATCACACCTCTCTTAGGTGTAATCTTTTCCACTAACATCAAGAAATATACATTTGGTTCGTATTAGAACATTTGATAACCATTTTTTCTAAGAAACTTAATCACGATCCCAGCAACTATTGTGCCGATAAAACCAGATGATAATATAATCGCATCTTGTACACTTAGGGAAATTAACTCCTTCCACAGTGTTGGAAATGCATGACTTGGGTCAGTGAAATATGTAGAAAAAGGAAAAGTATCAACAATAAAGATAACAATGATCGGAAAAACGAAGGCCATTAGCCATGTTTGACGCAAAATCATGTTAAGTATAAAGCTAATCCCAAAAAATAAAACAAAAAACAAAAGAACAGAGATAAAAAGTTGAATCATTCGTATACTCCTCTTCGTTCATATAAAGTGAGTCTATAATCAGCGGGGCGTACAGACATTAACCACCGTGATCTAAATTAATAACTCTTCTTATTTTATACTGCCATGTGAACTTGTGCAATAAAGTTCATTTATTTGTAATAAATAAAGCATTTAGAACTGGTGGACATTTGTTCCGTTATTTGTGACAAAAAAGCCATTTTCAGGGTGCTTGCGGACATCTATTCCGCTATTCGGCAAAAATAATGCTAATTTTCACCGCAACGGACCGAATAAGGGATTAAATGTCCGCTAACACATAAAAACGGCTAATATTGTGTTAAATAACGTACTAAATGTCCGTTACAGCTCATAGTTACATAAGCTTGCATGTAAAAAGCAGAGGACCTTATCCTCTGCTTTGATTTGTGATATTAAAAGATGTTAAATTTACCTTTTTTCAACACTAATCCTACACCACCGATTTTGAATAGTGCACGGTTATCGATTACTTTCTTCATGAAAGAAGCAGTCCAACCGAAGATCTTCTTGCCGCCGAAGATAGATCCCATTGCATCTTTATCACCAAGTGAACATACTGTTCCTCGATTAATAAATTCAAATGGTTCTAACTCGCCACCTTTTACAAGGGCAATTAAATTGTGTGCACAGACTTCTGCTTGTTGCATAGCAATTTGAGCAGTTGGTGGGTATGGACGATCAATTTCTTTGTTCCATACTAATGCGCAATCTCCAACGACGAAGACATCTTCATGTGATGGCGCACGTAGTTCAGGTGTTACTTCAACTTTACCACGATTGTCTTCTAATGCAGATTCTTCGACTAGATGGTTTGCACGAACTCCAGCTGCCCAGACAGTTGTCATGGTTGGAATATCTTCTTTTTCGCCATTTTGCTCGATCGTAATTCCATCTGCACGAACCTCTTTCAACATAGCACCTAGTTTAAACTCGACACCACGGGCTTCAAGAGAGTTCATGGCATATTCAATTAATTCTGGATCAAAGCCAGGCATAATCGTGTCCATTCCTTCTACAACCATGAGACGAACCTTACTACGATCAATATCATATTCTTCACATAGTTCAGGAATACGGTTTGCTAATTCCCCAACAAACTCAATTCCAGTGAAACCGCCACCGCCAACAACAATGTTTAAACGTTCTTGCTTAGTTTCAGCTTCATTATTATACGTTGCAAATTGGTAATCAATATGTTCACGAATCTGACGCGCTTTATTAATGCTTCCAATCGTAAATGCATTATCCAATAAACCTGGAATTCCAAATGTAGCAGCTTCAAAACCTAAAGCAACTACTAGATAGTCATACTCTAATACGTCACCATCTTGCAATTCTACTTTCTTCTCATCAGGCTTAATTGCTGTAACCGTATCTTGTACAAAATTAACCTTTGCTGAGTTAATTAGGTCAGAAATTTTCACACGACTGCGGTCATGATGTAATGTCCCTGCTGCAGCTTCATGTAACCAAGTTGACTCATAATGATAATCATGCTTGTTTACAAGCGTAATGTGTGCGTCATTAACACCTAATTTTTTTTGTAACTTTGCTACTGTCGTTAACCCGCCATAGCCAGCTCCCAAAATGACAATTTTTGGTCTGTTCATCTTTCTCACATCCATTTAAGTATTTTTTTTGTAACTATTCGTGATGTATTTCACGTACTATCACGTAATAATACATATGTCTTAATAATTAGTCCATGTATATGTTAGCCCTTTTTACGACATTTTTCAACCCTTGATTTTAATTTTGTGAATTTTTTTAACCTCTTTTTTTGAATTTGGCAGAATTCACAAATATTCAATCACCATCTTGTAAAAATGACACGAAAGATACTGTTATGTTAAAATATAAGGCATTGATGTAAGTATTAGGGGGAATCTAATATGTCAAAGGAAGTTTATGATATAACCATTATTGGAGCAGGACCTGTTGGATTGTTTACAGCTTTTTATGGTGGCTTACGACAATCTTCTGTAAAAATCATCGAGAGTTTACCACAAATCGGTGGACAGCTAAGTGCATTATATCCAGAAAAATATATCTATGATATAGCCGGCTTTCCTAAGGTTCGTGCACAAGAACTCGTCGATAACTTAAAAGAACAGACGGATCTATTTAAACCGGAAATCGTTTTAAATCAATCTGTTGAGAAAGTCGAGCGTTTAGAGGATGAAACGTTCCGGATTACCACACCGACAGAAGAGCATCTATCTAAAGTAATTATTATTACAGGTGGAAATGGTGCTTTTCAACCAAGAAAATTATCGATAAATAATGCAGAGCATTTTGAAGATAAAAACCTCCACTATTTCGTGGATAATATGGATAAATTCCGTGACCAACGTGTTGTATTATTCGGTGGAGGCGATTCAGCTGTTGATTGGGCGCTTATGCTAGAACCCATTGCAAAAGAAGTGACGTTAGTACACAGAAGAGATTCATTCCGTGCACATGAGGCAAGCGTGGAAAATTTAATGAATTCTAATGTGAATATTTTAACACCGTATGTTCCAGAAAGTCTGATCGGACAAGATAAGATTGATCAAGTCCGATTAAAAGAAGTGAAAGGTGACAAGGAAGTCGTACTTGATGTAGACCATGTACTAGTGAATTATGGCTTTATTTCATCGTTAGGGCCAATTAAAAATTGGGGATTAGAAATTGACAAGAACAGCATTGTAGTCAATTCGAAAATGGAAACAAATGTCCCAGGCATCTATGCTGCGGGTGATATTTGTACGTATCCTGGCAAAGTAAACTTAATTGCTGCTGGATTTGGTGAAGGACCGACTGCCGTTAACAATGCCAAAGCATATATGGATCCAAAGGCGAGAATTCAGCCAAAACATTCAACCAGTATGTTTTAAAATAAATGAAATTTCCTATGAATGGACAAAGCATCGGGCATAAGCCCGATGCTTTTTTATTATTTTTCCTCTTTCCTTCCCTTTAACGAAGATGCACAACTATCTGGTACAAAATGCAAGTACTTTGCTTCACTTTCTGTCCCTCTTAGATACAAATTCCTTAAGAAAAACCGACAAACCCCCGCCGCTCCTTTATTACTTTAGTAATAATGATGAAATATTTGAACAGCTTGACCGTCGCTCCGGCTGTCCTCTTCCCTTTCCGTGGGGGTTGCCCTTCAGCTAACTTTTTCGAGCCAAAACCGCTCGAAAAAGTGGATCTTCAGACCAAACAATTCCCACAGGAGTGGAAGGGGGCGGCCTTCGCTTTATACATGTGCTACAACATTTGTCAGATCAGGCAATTTGAGTTGTTATCCCTTTGAAAATGCAAGGTATGGCATAGGAAATTACTAATAAGGTTAATAAAACCCAATATGCTTTTTCTATTATTCGTTGTAGAACAAGAATAGCGAAGGCGACCGTTTCGACTCCTTTAGCGTTAGCTGAAGAGCATGCCCCTTGGAAAGCGAAACGGTCAGCCGTAGCGGTTGCCTTGCACTAGCTAACTTTCAAAATGGCAACTCCTTATCTCCACATCACCTAGGTCCATTATCTATTTCTATGCTTTAGCATATAATAATAAAAAATGCTTGAGGTGATGTTATTTATGGGACTATTTATTAATCAATCTGAACATCAAGGTGTATTTCAACATAAAGAAGAGATTGAAGATATCCCAAATCAAAGTTATTTTAAAACAGATTACTTTGCTGAAATAATTCAAGCGCAGAAAAACTTTAATGAGTCCTTAACTAAAGAAGTAAAAGATATTAAACGAAGGCATCAGCAAAACGAGTTTACGGGATTTAGAAAATGGAAGGAACTTAGCAGCAGACTAGAACATTTATATAACAAAACGGCAAACCATGACAAATTTGAACTGGAAGTGAGGAAGTGGTTACAAATGCTAGATGAGAAAAATCAAGAAATCATAAGTCAACTTTCAGACTATAAGTCATCCTCGGAGCAGCTTAGTTCTCAGGTTAATGAAATGCATATGTTACATCAACAAATGGCAGAGCAAATTTCTAAACAGGATGAAAAACAAGATAAAGTGCTAGACAGTTTTGAAAATCAAGAAGCATTGCTAGAAAAAACATTTAGACAGCTAGATAATCTTCGTTCGATTTTATTTGAGCGAACCTATCATATTGTAGAAAAGATAGAAAACAGTTGGAAACCACTAAATTTTATGATACCGGGGAAAAACAAGGAGTCGAAAGAAAAGGCTAATAAATAATTTTCGCCAGCATAACCCCAAAATTAAACCCCCGACACCAAAAAGTTGTCGAGGGTTTCTCTATGTTTTTCTCAATTCACAAAGTAGTATGAACGATCAGCTAATACTTGATTAACAATTTTCTGGCGTACCTGCTCGTTCCTTCGCTTTAAACGATGACCCACAACCACAAGAAACAATGGCATTCGGATTATCGATCGTGAATCCGCCACCCATCATGTTCTGTTTAAAATCGATGGTTGTTCCTTCAATCACATCAATATCAAACTTCTTGATTGTTAATGGGATACCATTTGATTCCTCCGTATGATCTAATTCTTCATTCACATCATAATCAAATCCTAGTGAATAAGAAAGACCACTACATCCGCCACCTTTGACACCAAAACGTAAACGTACTGTTTCAGAATCTTCTTCTTTCATCATTTCTTCTATTTGATGTCTTGCGTTATCCGTAATATTAATAACCATAGAAAAAACTCCTTTTTCTAAGTAAGTACTTGTAATACTTATTGTATGATCAAGTATACAAACTCAAGCATTGTAATTCAATATTTTTGTTTTGGATTTACTCCATGAAAAATGTTCCTTCAATCGTTGTTTCTGCTTTGCCGCGCATCCAGACATGGTCATCTGCTGCCCAAGTAATATATAAATCCCCTCCAGCTAAATGAACGGTTATCTCTTTTCCTTTTTCTAATTTACCATTTAAAATCGATGCTACGACCGAAGCACAAGCTCCAGTACCACATGCCTGTGTCACACCTGATCCGCGTTCCCATACTCGAAAATGAATTTCCTTGTCATTCACTTGCTCAATAAACTCAACATTGACACTTTCAGGAAATCGTTGATCTTTTTCAATAATTGGTCCCAAAGTTGTTAAATGTGCTTCATTTATATCATCCACGAAAAAAACAGCATGCGGATTCCCCATCGAAACTGTGGTAACTTCCAGTTTTTCGTCTTGAACTTCAAATGGCTCAGCTACAACCTGGTCCTGGTCCGCACCTAACATAGGAATTTCCGATCGTTTTAATATCGGCACACCCATATCAACGGTTACTTCCTTTACTTGTGATCGGTCTCCGTGTACTTCTGCACTAACATTTCCTGCTTTTGTTTCGATTGTAAATTGTTTTGCGTCTACTAATTGATGTTCATAAGCATACTTTGCTACACAACGCAAACCGTTGCCACAGTTTTTTCCTTCTGAACCATCTTTGTTAAAAATGCGCATACCAACATCGGCTTTATCAGTAGGATGAATTAATATTAAACCATCAGATCCAATTCCTGTATCTTTATCTGCAACAGCCTTCGCCAAATCGGCCAGAATATTTTCTTCTAGCGGAAAGTCAAATACATTGATAAAAATGTAACTGTTTCCCAGTCCATGCATTTTGGTAAAAGGTATATTCATTTCTTTATCTCCTCTTTTATAACTGATCCATTAGTTCATTATCGATATAATCGTTAATATTATCTAATAATTCCTCCGGAGTATCCGCAGTGATTGGTTTTCCATTCACAATTGCTTTATGGTATAGGCGACAAATACCACAATAACTTGTACAACCATATTCTGCTACATCTATATCAGGATCTTTTAATAATTGTTGTCGGACTTGCTCAGTACCTTTGGCAAGGTTTTTTACACAAAATCCAACTCTGATTCTTATCATCATTATATCACACCTTCAGTATATCTTAAGGTTCATCTGCCTAATATATTTTTAACACACTTTTATTTACAAATAAATGAATAAAAGATAAAATGATATTGAAAATGTTTATCATTCATGTGACATATACCATAGCTTTATAAACAAACAACCTTTATAATAGAGTAGTAGTAAGGAAAGGAGAGTTTCCATTCATGGAAGAACAATCAGCTCAAGTACAGGAAGTATTAAATAAATTACGTCCATTTTTATTACGTGATGGTGGCGATGTCGAATTAGTCGATGTGGAAGATGGTATCGTTCGTTTACGTTTGATGGGCGCATGTGGTAACTGCCCAAGCTCCACCATTACTTTGAAAGCAGGTATTGAACGCGCACTAATGGCAGAAGTACCTGGAGTAACTGAAATTGAACAAGTATTTTAATTGTACATTATAAAAATGGAAACGGGTCTTACGTGAGAGTCGTTTCCATTTTTTTATTTCCATTTTAATGAATCCTTGTCCTTCCAAATAAGTTTGGTCCATGAGCATATTCCATTAAAAAAGAGAGATAAACCTGTTTTAAGAAAGTTTATCTCTTATCAATAAGTAATCTCTATTGTTATTTTTTAATTTCTTCACGAATTTGTTCAACGAACGATCCGGTGTTTTCTACTTGTAGCGGGAGCCATTGATATTCTGGGTACTCTGCTTTCCACTTTTTGACGAGAGAAAATACTTTTTTATCATCCACCACTGCAATCATCGTCGGACCAGCCCCACTTAGAAAAACACCATAAGCACCTTCATTTAAATAGCTATAAAGCTCATCATAGTGAGCAATTAATGCTTTTCGATATGGCTGATGAAAAGGGTCTTTTTCCATCATCTCACCTAATGTTTCCCAATCGCCTTGGCAAATAGCCGCTACACTTACATTCGCTACACTGCTGGCTTGCACACTTTCTTTAAATGTAAATTGATCTGGTAATACAGCACGAGCATCCTTTGTTTTTAATTCAAAACTTGGAATCACCGCTACAAAAGTAACACCTTTTACTGGAATTTGAGTGTAGGACACTTTACCGTCGTAATGCCCAACCACACAGCCTCCTAAAAGAGATGGTGCTACATTGTCCGGATGCCCTTCAATATCTGTCGCAATTTGAAGTTTATCATCATCAGTTAATTGTAAATCCAATAAAATATTGGCTAATTCTATTCCGGCAATTATAGCTGTTGCACTGCTTCCTAACCCTCTTGCAAGGGGAATCTCACTTTTCATCTCAACACGGCAGGCAGGCATTTGATCAGGTCGCCCGAATTGGGTCGCTACTTGTTCAGCAATCTCGTAGACTAAATTGTCTTTACCTGTTGGAATTCCTTCCAAACAGGCAGAACTAGCTATAAATTCCCATTGATCTGCTTCTGTTACATGTAATTCTAAATATAAGTTCAATGCCAAACCAATCGAATCAAAACCCGCTCCTAAGTTAGATGTACTCGATGGTACTTTTATCGACCAACTCATGCCTTGACACTACCTAAAATTTCATTGATGATTACTTCTTCCTCATTAGGCAATACAGTAGGTTTTACTTCACTATAATTGATTGCTGTGTCTGGGTCTTTTAAGCCATTACCAGTTAAAACTGTAACAACTGTTGATCCTTTTTCTACTTTACCTTCTTTTAACTTCTTCAGTAAACCTGCCACAGATGCGCAAGATGCAGGTTCAGCAAATACTCCTTCATGTTGGGCAATCCATTGGTATGCTTCAATCATTTCTTCATCAGTAATTTCATCGATCTGACCATTAGATTCATCACGAGCGTTTACCGCACCTTGCCAGCTTGCAGGATTACCGATGCGAATAGCTGTACCTACTGTTTCAGGGTTTTCGAATACGCGATTATGTACAATCGCTGCCGCACCACTTGCTTCAAACCCCATCATTTTCGGTAAACCTGTTTGTTTCTTGTCATTATATTCTTTAAATCCTTTCCAATATGCCGTGATGTTTCCGGCATTACCTACAGGAATGAATAAGTACTCAGGTGCTTTACCTAGTTCATCACAAACTTCAAATGCTGCGGTTTTTTGGCCTTCGATACGGTAAGGATTAACAGAGTTCACTAAAGCCACTTCACCTGATTCTGCTAATTTACGTACATAGCGCAATGCATCGTCAAAATTACCATCAATAGCATAAATTTCAGCGCCATACATAACTGCTTGTGCTAGTTTACCTTGTGCTATTTTTCCATCTGGAATAACTACGATACATTTTAAACCAGCTCTGGCAGCAAAGGCAGCAGCAGATGCTGATGTATTACCGGTAGAAGCACAGATAACTGCTTTTGCCCCCTCTTCTACAGCTTTTGCCATAGCCATCACCATACCACGGTCTTTGAATGAACCTGTTGGGTTTAAGCCGTCGAATTTTGCATATGCATTTATCCCATATTTTTCAGATAATGTTTCTAATTTGTATAAAGGTGTATTCCCTTCATATAAAGTTAACATTGGAGTTTTTTCAGTAATTGGTAATAATTCTTGATACTCTTTCAACAGTCCTTGCCATGCCATAGTCATTAATCCTCCCCATCGACGCGATAACAACTGATTATTTCATTAACAACGTCTAATCCTTTTAGATTTTCTCTACTATTTAATAATTGCTGTTTACTGATTTTGTGCGTAACCATCACAATTTCCGCCATTTTTTCTTTGTCAGAAGGCAATTGCAAGATCTTTTGGAAACTTACTTTTTCATTGGTAAACACGTTTGTTATGTTTTGGAAAGTACCAGCTTCATCATCTACTTCCATCCGAATGAAATATTGCATATACTTTTCAGCATTTTCTTTTAATTGTTTTTCATATTGAGGAATGACATACTCATTTCCGGTAATACCAAGGCGGATATTTTTCACTACATCCATTAAATCGGAAACTACCGCTGTTGCAGTTGGCATGCTTCCTGCCCCTGGTCCGTAGAACATCGTCTCCCCTACTGCTTCACCATAGACATATACGGCATTAAATTCATTTTTTACTAATGCTAACGGATGATCTTTCGGTAAGAGTGTTGGCTCAACACTTACTTCTACTTTTCCATTATGGATCGATGCAATCCCTATTAATTTAATAGTATACCCTAAACTTGTCGCAAAAGTAATATCTTCTTGCGAAATTGTTCGAATTCCGGATACTTCTACATCGTCTAGTCCAATTTCCATTTTAAATGCTAGGTTCGCAAGTAGTGTCATTTTTCGCGCTGCATCTAATCCGTCCACATCTGATGTAGGATCAGCTTCAGCAAAACCAAGCGCTTGTGCCTCTTTTAAAACGGGTTCAAATGCTAATTCATCGTCTGTCATTTTGGTAAGAATATAGTTAGTCGTCCCATTAACAATTCCCATAATTTTTTGAATACGATCAGATGCAAGTCCTTCCGTTAATGAGCGAATAATCGGGATACCACCAGCAACACTAGCGTCATATAAAATATCACAATCATTTTCTTTGGCTAATCGTAATAATTTCTGACCATGAACCGCCATTAAATCTTTGTTAGCTGTGACGATATGTTTTTTATTACGGATTGCTTTTTCTAACAAAAGGTTAGTATCTTCAATTCCACCCATCACTTCTATTATAATATCGAGCTCCGGGTTGTTAACTAATTCCTCTGGATTATCGGTTAACCATTCTGGTTGGATGATAACATCTCGTTTCTTTTTCGTATCATTAACCAGAATTTTTTTTATTTGAATTTCACTACCAACTTTATATTTTATTTCATCAGCATGGCTTTGTAACAGCTTAACAACCCCTGTTCCGACTGTCCCAAGCCCACATAAACCAACATTAACTTGATCCATCTAGACGTCCTCCCTTTGTTTACGTTACGTGTACATCTGTTTATATATAGTGGACATTATACATGTGAATCCGATCTTTATCAAGGCACAATCGTCTAAAAATTTAAAAAAATATACACCTCCATCTTTGCCAATGGAGATGCATTGATAACTATCTTCTACACATCTAACAACCAATCTAATTGTATACTATTTATTTCTCTTTGATCAATTCCGATTTGATAAAAAAATGTCCGCAAATTTTCTTCATAAACAGATTGATTTTCGACCAATTCTTCAATATCCAAATGATGATTAGCAGTTTGGCGGATTTGATCCATTGAATCCAATAAATGAATAGGAAAAATCAATCGAGCATATAATAGTTTCCATCCGAATGCTGATATTGGTATGTTAGATACGTATCGTTGCAAGAATTGCTGACATTCCTGAGAAGATAGTCCATTCGGCGTTAGCATGTACTTCCTTAACTTCTCCGCCATGTCACGAACAGGATGATCATAAACAAAGCGATTACTCCAAATAAATACTTCACTCATATCACTTTGATAACGTCCGAAAGTAATCGAAGGCTGATCACTTTCATTAAATTGTGATTCTTGTTCGACAATATGCATATATTGAATTGCATTTTCTGCCAGGCCAACGATATAGGGAAACATGTTGACAAATCCGCGGATAAAGGGAGATGCTGGTCGTTGTTGATATAATTGTTTATAAAGTGCCTCATATTGATCTATCTTGGTAATCCATAACTGTTTCCATCTTCCATAGCTGTTCATCGTACTTGGCTGATATGGATAGCCAAACCCAGTTTGATGAAAACCAGATAGTTTAGTGGCTTCTTCCCGTTGATCATCGTTATATATCGCATAACATAGCAAATACTTCTCCTTACCAATCGACGTAAGAAATTGATTGTGTACATTTGGAATCGGACAAGTAACATTTGTCCAGCCTTGTTGATGATAATGCGTTGCAATCGTATATAACTCCAGAGCAAATCGTTCTGTTATCGATGTAGGTATAATAAAATAATAGTACGACTGATCTGCAAAAGTTAAATACGGTTTGTCTGAGACTTGTTTAGTAGGCACCTGAATTGGGTAGTGTAAGAATATAGGATGCACTGTATTTCCCCCTTTAATGTCTATATAATAAACTATATGTATACCATGAAATGAAAATGATGAATATAGGATGTGATCAAGTATGGCAAATGTACGAAAACAGACAGAATTAGAACAAAAAGCAAGGCAATGGTTAAAAGATCGAGGTGTCACCTTAGAGGATATTGCAGAATTAGTTTATTTTTTACAGAATAAATATCAGGATGAATTAACGTTAGAGCATTGTTACGAAAATGTAGACAAGGTATTAATGAAACGTGAAGTGCAAAATGCCATCATAACCGGTATTCAACTTGATGTTTTAGCAGAAGAAAATAAATTAGAGTCTCCTCTTCAGGAAATATTGGAAACAGATGAAAGTTTGTATGGTATTGATGAAGTGATTGCATTGTCGATCGTCAATGTCTATGGTTCGATCGGTTTCACGAATTATGGATACATCGACAAACAAAAACCTGGAATTCTAGAGAAATTAAACGATAAATCTCAAGGTTGTCACACCTTTTTAGATGACATCGTGGGTGCAATCGCAGCTGCTGCCTCATCCCGATTAGCCCACAGTGCAGCCAATGAACAATCCATAGATGACGAATAAGAAGGTATACCTCTTTTTCGATAGTTAATCGAAGGAGGTATACCTTTTTACTTTTTTATAGATTTCAATGCTATATTTTAGCGCTTTTATGGAATAATAATCCAAATAGCCGCAGTGGTGGTCAAGTTGTTCAAATATTTCAACATTACTATCAAAGTAATAATGGACCGGCAGGGGTTGCCGGTTTTTCTTATGTTTTTCACCCCATTATTTCTGAACTTTTATGTTTCACTTTTAAAAGAGGAGAAGTAAATATAAATAATGTTACAAAGATAGCAATCCCCACCATAAAGACCTTTACGAGAAGTAATGGTATCATAGTAAGCGTAAATAATACACTTGTCCAAACAACGGTAACAGCAAAAACCTTGATTCGAAGCGGTACACCTTTCCCGCTCTTATAATCTGCTATATAATGACCGAAATATGGATTTGTCATAAGCCAGTTGTACAAGCGAGGCGATGATTTACCATAACAAAAACCTGCTAATAGGACTAATGGCGTTGTAGGAAGTAATGGGACGATAATACCTATTAACCCCATAATAAGACTGAGACTCCCCCCTATTATCCATAGTGTCCTTTTGAAATTCCACATTTTACTCACTCCCATTTATCAAACTGCTATAGGGATATCAGACGCTAACACTCTGATAAGTTTCGCAAAATCAGCTTAATCTCTGACATGGCGTTGATATTCTTCCTGTGTGTTGATATTGATAAAATATATCTCATCATCAGCAGAAAAATCGACGTATGTTACCGTTAATCTGCCTAACAATTGATGCATGGAACGCTTACCAGCAATTAATTGTTGTTCTATCACACCAATAGTATCCAGTTTATATAGGGCAATTAACGGCTGGATTCTATTATTTATTCTTGGGACAATAGCATCTGCACAATCATCTATATAGCTGATTAACCTCTTTAAAATAAATGGTTTTATTAATGGTGTATCGACTGGTGAAACGAGATACCAATTAGCATCATTATTATTCATGGCAGAATAAATCCCAGCTAACGGCCCTTGTCCTTTAAATGACTCTAAATCTTTGATGACATGAATGTTTTCCGTTTCTTGGTGTAGAGGTTGATTATCACCTACTACAAAATACGTGTTATCTACACAAGCTAACATCACGCTTAAGGCATTTTCATAGAAAGTATTTCCCTGATAGGAAGCAAATGCTTTGTCCTTTTTAAACCTTGATGACTTACCTCCATTTAACACGATACCCATGATTTTTTCCACTTATTTTACACCTCTCGTTCACTTTTTCACAAAATGGTCAAAAATCTTTCACGAAAATGTTTTTCTTTTCTACAATTACTTACCCGTAACCATGCTACAATAATAATAAATAGTTAAAAACCGGACTAGAAATTGGAGGGTATTACCATGCAATCTGCACAACCATTAACGACAAGGCATCGACAACACCAAGATCAAATCTCTCAAGAGTTACGTCAACTATTGGAATCAATCAGTCATACGAAAAAAATGAGAAAAGATACATTTTTGTTTCAAGAGGGTATGGACGCACATGAAATTTTCATTCTAAAATCAGGCTTAATTCAGGTTGAAAAGTTAACTGCAGATGGTAAAGAATTAACATTACGCCTGTGTAAAGCGAATGATATGGTTGGTGAATTAACACTATTTAGTGATGATGCGAAATATTTATTAAGTGCACGCGTGATTTCCCCAGGTGAAGTACTAGTCATTAACCGAGAACAATTAGAAGAAGCCCTCATTGATAATGGTAAATTAACGTTTGAATTTATGCGTTGGGTAAGCAATCATATGCGTATTTTTCAATCCAAGATTCGTGACCTGCTCCTTAACGGTAAGAAAGGGGCATTATATAGTACATTAATTCGCTTAACCAACAGTTATGGTATCGAAACAAGTGAAGGCATTCTAATTGAAATGGCCTTAACCAATCAGCAACTTGCGAACTTCTGTGCTACGACGAGGGAAAGTGTTAACCGAATGCTCAGCGAGCTAAGAAAACTCGATATCGTCGACGTGAAAAAAACCGGCCATATTGTCGTTAAAGATCTGCAATTTTTACGTGATGAAATTGGTTGTGAAAACTGCCCAATCGAAGTTTGTAACATAGACTAAATGTTTACCTTCCTATGTTTAAAGGAAGGTTTTTATTTTACCGAATTCAAAATCATGCCAGTTAGCTTCTACCTGATTAAAAATATACTCCGGATTTTCTTTGTACACATGTTTCACATTTTCTACTGTTTCTAATATCGGATCCCTTTCTTGCTGTAACAGGACTACTTTTGGTAAAGGTAGATGCTTGTATCCTTCGATCATTACAACGTCGATATCAATCGCTTGATAGAATAGCAGCAGTTTTTCGAGTGAAAGTTTCTTTTTATCAGCAGTCATTAAAAGCTGATTCTCTCCGATAACCGTAGTCAACTTGGCACCACGGTTAAAATGCTGATAACTGTCTGTCTCTTGTACTTGTTCTGGCTCTCCACCATGACCATGATGCTTGATGGTAGCGACATGATAATCTTTTTTCTTCAAATATTCAATCCATTGTGAAATAAAGGTTGTCTTTCCGCTATTTTTATAACCGACCACTTGAACGACATACATCTTAACCACCGCTAACTGGAGGGATAATTGCCACAGTGTCACCAGATCGAATGATGTCATCCTCTAATGCATAGGCTTCATTAACGGCAACCATCGATGCTTCGATCTGACTCAAATCGAATTGAGATTGCAATTGATATTTGATTTCCTTGACGGTTATTTCTTTTATATCTAAAAGAACTTTATCTTTACCGACTTCTTCTTGTAACTGAGCAAATAATAATACTTCAATCATGGTCCTCATCCTTTACATCTGGTTTACCTGCTCGGTATCGAACGTTTTCCAGTTGGTCCCCAATCCATGCTTCGCCATCTTCCCATTGTTCCTTCTTCCAAATTGGAACTATTTGTTTAATTCGCTCAATCGCATATTCGTTCGCTTGGTATGCTGGTTTACGGTGAGGGGAAGAAACAGCAATCACTACGGCAATTTCTGAAATATCAAGGGAACCAATCCGGTGTGTAATTGCCACTTTTGTGTCTGACCATTTTTGGTTAATTTCTTTGCCGATCTGAGCAAGCATCTTCTCCGCCATCGGTTTATATGCTTGATATTCAAGATATACTGTCTTTTTTTCACCAGTGATTTCACGAACTGTACCAATAAAGGTAGTGATCGCTCCAGCATTACGATCTTTTACTTTTTCGATTAGTGATTCAACAGAAATAGGTTCTTCTACAATTTCAAACATCTTGTTTCTCATGCTCATTCTCCTAACAAATGAATCGTTACTTGATCACCTTTTTTATATCCTTCTGTACCACCAGGTAATTGGATGAAACAGTTAGCCATTGCCAAGCTGTGCACCATATTGGATTTATCTTTACCTGCAGGTTCTGCTACTAGCTGCCCATTTTTAACTTGGTAACGCCCTCTAACGAATCGATCAAATGGATTAGCTTTTGAGAAATCAACAGCTAATGTAGCTTGTTCCTGCTGCATTCCGATTGTTTCCTTCGCTAAATAGTGATCGATAATTGGTCTTACAAATAGTTCAAATCCTACATAACATGCTGAAGGATTTCCTGATAATCCATATAATAATCTATCATCGACAGCAGCAACGGTTGTGACACTGCCAGGTCGCATCGCCACTTTATTAAATAATACTTCAGCACCTATTTGATGATAAATCTCTGGAAGTAAATCATAATCACCTACAGATACTCCACCAGTTGTAATGACAAAATCAACTTCTTTCATCACTTCTGAAATTTTTTCCAAACTTTCCGATAAATCATCTGGTAATTGACCATAATACTTTGGTATTGCTCCAGCTCTTTCTAATTGTGCCATGATCATATATGCATTACTATTACGAATTTTCCCTTGTTCTAACGGTTGATCTACTTCTAATAGCTCACTTCCAGTAGCAATCACACCGATTACCGGATTTTTTGCTACTGGCACTTGTGCATAACCAAAAGTTGCCAATAACGCTACTATTCCAGGATTTATCACGGTGCCTTTGTTCACTAATACTGATCCTTTTCCAACATCTTCGCCTTGAAATGAAATGTTCTGCTGATGCTGAAGGGATTTCCTAACCGTTACATACGCTCTTCCATCTTCTTCAAAGGCTGTAGTATCTTCTAACATAATGACAGCATCCGCTCCGTCTGGAATAGGTGCACCTGTCATAATTCGAACAGCTTGATTGTTTACTACATGTTCAAGATGGACACTGCCAGCACCGATATGACCGACAACCTCCAAGATTTTCGGGTTATGCTCCGTTACTTCAGTTGTATCCGCTGAACGGAGTGCATAGCCATCATATGGAGAGCGGTCAAACGGCGGCACATCATGATCCGCTTTTAAATCTTCCGCTAATATACGTTGATGTGCGTTTGTTAATGGGATATATTCTGTTTCACCTTTTTTATAATAGTCCGTAACTCTTTTAACAGCTTCTGAAACCGGGATGGGATTACGTTCATTTAACATAAGTCATACTCCTAACCTACAATCTGATAATATAGCTTTTTAGCATCCTCTATCGAATTGGTACCATGGACAAAGGTACGGCCATCTTGGAAAAATACTAACCTTTTTTCATCGATATCAACAGAAACTAAAAAGGGGTTTGCTTGGACTTCTCCATAATGGGCGAGCTTTGACTCGAGCATCTCGAGTGGATATTGTTTACCACGAATTTGCACCGTATCTCTGCCACATAAAACCTCGGTCTTTGTTCTACTATGATAAGATAGATGAGGATAAGTCGGTGCCTGACCACAACTGGTGCAATTGGTGCGTTTCGCGCGACTGACGTCAATCGTTTGATAATGATTATTCCACAAATCAAAAATAATCAATTTACTATTTATTTTGTGTTTTGCTTCGAGTAACAGCTTTAGCGCCTCTGTTGTCTGATGTGTTACAACCATTTGTACTGCTGGTCCTATCACTCCGACTGCATCACAGGTTGCACCAAACATAGGAGTGACTTTTAATAAACAATCCAGACAAGGTGTTTGCCCTGGAATGATCGTAAATGTCATACCTGAACTGCCCACACATGCGCCAAAAACCCATGGTTTTCTATATTTATGTGCAAGGTCATTGATTAAAAAACGTGTATCGAAATTATCCGTTGCATCGATCACAATGTCTGCCTCTTGTACATAAAAAGCGAGATTCTCCGCCGTAGCATCGATCACAACAGGACAAATATCGATCTCACTATTGATTTTTTTTAATTTTGAAGCTGCAGCGATTGCTTTTGGAGTTTGTTGATGCACATCATCTTCGGTAAATAAATGTTGTCGCTGAAGGTTGGTCCATTCAACGTAATCGCGGTCAATGATAGTGATGTTGCCAACTCCTGCCCGCGTTAGCATCTCCGCTGATGAGGAACCAAGTGCACCGCAGCCAACGATGAGAACATGTTTCGACAGCAAGTGTGCTTGTCCCTCCTGACCAATTCCTTGAAAAAGCATTTGCCGATGATATCTGTTTATATCTGACATCCCATACAATCCTCTCTTTAACCACCAATATAAGACATTTCAATTTTCTTACGGTTTCTGGCAGATTCTTCTGTACGTTCATCTGAATAACGATCATCACGGTATTTCCAACGAGAAACAATCGTATCCCTTACTTCTTCATCTGTTGCTCCACCTCGTAAAATATCTTTCAGGTTCAAGCCCTCACCAGCAAATAAACATGTAAAAAAGAGTCCATCTGCTGCAATTCTTGCTCTTGTACAAGAAGAACAGAATGATTCCGATACGGATGTGATAAATCCTACTTCTGTATTTGTTCCTTTATAACGATAACGCTTAGCTACCTCACCAAAATAAGCAGGATCAACTGGTTCTAATTCAAACTGCTCTGAAATTCGATCATACATTTCTTTTTTGGTGACAACATGCTGGAAATCCCAGCCGTTTGACTGGCCAACGTCCATAAATTCAATAAACCGTAACGTTACACCAAGCTCTTTAAAAAACTTCGCCATCGGTATCACTTGATGATCATTCATTCCTTTTTTTACTACCATATTCACTTTTACACCTAACCCTGTTTCTTTGGCCTTCATTATACTGTCGATCACAGGCTGTGTACGTACGTTACTGTCATTGATCTGCATAAATGTGTCATCATCAATTGCATCTAGACTAACATTAACACGTTTTAACCCGGCTTTTTTAAGGTCTTCTGCCATCTTCCCTAGCAAAACTGCATTCGTTGTCAGACCGATATCTTGCAAGCCATTCAAATGAGATAATCGCTCAATTAACGTAGTAATATCACGTCTTAATAGTGGTTCTCCACCAGTTAAGCGAATCTTACGAACGCCTAAGTTTAAAAAGACTTTTGTTAACCGCTCGATTTCTTCAAAGCTTAACAAGTGTTCTTTTGGTAAAAAGGCGAAATCTTTTCCGAAAATCTCTCGAGGCATACAGTAGCGACAACGAAAATTGCAACGATCTGTCACAGAGATCCTCAAATCCTGTAGTGCTCGACCAAATTTATCTGTTATGACTGACTGTTGCATGATGAATCGCCCCGTTTCTAAAGTATATTATCTATCTAAAGTTAAACATAACCGATCAGAAATCCTTGTGAGAAACATCACAACTATGTTTAAAAGAAAAGGTTTATTTCTCCTCTATTAGAAAACTACAACACTGCTCTCCCATAGCGATACAACTATTCATTTTGACTTGTGCATTTGGTAATAACTCTCGAAAAACCGCCTCTTCTGTTAGACATGCTGCTTTATAATTACATGCAACGGAATAAATCGGACAATGATACTGATCCAGTTGAAATCGTTGAGAATCGATTTGTTTTAGTGAAGACATATATCCTTCCTGTTTTTGAATGGTTAATAGTTGTTCCACTTTATCTGACAGTTTTTGGTATGGTGACAATTGTTGTTTATAGGAATTCATACGATCTTCTGTCCAATCAGAGATTAATGCTTCCACAAAATCTATACCAAATTGTTTTTCCAATTTATCCAACATACTTACTGATAATTGTTCATAATGTTGTGGGAAATCCTGCTGCCCTTTTTTCGTTAAACGATATTGCAAAAACGGACGACCAATTTCTTGTTTAACCGTATTTGCTTCAATTGTACCTTGTCGTTCCAACGTTTTCAGATGTCTTCTAAGTGCTATATCCGAAATCGAAAAATGGCTTAATAATTGGGGTACGGTCATTGCTTGCTCTTTTTTTAATAACTCGACAATTTTTTCCTTCACAGTTCGTTTTGCCACCGTTACCCCTCCCTTTCTAGCTTTACAGGTCATTGGTAAATGTATTTGCTACACCCATTTCCGTTGCCAAGTAGGTACGGATGTGCGTACTAAATTTCTTAAGTATGTCGATATTTTCATGTAATACAGCTTGCAATTGTTCGTGTTCGATTTGTTTATAGTTCTGAACAAGCATTTTTCGTAATCCAATAATTGCTTCATACCCGCTATTTTCCTTTTCTGGAATAACTCTTTCATCGATCAAAATATGAATGATGTCCAGATAACTTCCCGGATCACGCATAATAAATCCGTCAATCATCATATTTCCGACGTCTAAAATACATTCTATTAATAGATGTGTTATTCGTTCTAATGCCAGATGTTCAATAGCTGATTCAAATTTATTATCTTTCACTAAAATTAAGGTTTGATCAAAATAATCCAATGTTTCGTTCATTTTTCTCATATCTACAAAATACACTACTAATCCCCCTACACTTCAAAACAACGTCTACCTATATAATACCATATTATACAAGATGTCGTTAGTGGTAATTTCCGATTGATTTGGTTGCATTAAGGTGAACGAATTTCTATAAAAATGATTCAATTTTCCATAAAATTCATACACTATAGTAAAAATACTCAAACTCAAAAGTATTAATAACATACTGTGAAGTAATGAAATTACTGTTTGTTCGAAACTAAACTATACAGTAATTTTGACATATATCGTGATCATAACCGCCACTCCGGCTGCCCACTTCCCTTTCCGTGGGGTTTTGCCCTTCAGCTAACTTTTTCGAGCAAAAACCGCTCGAAAAAGTGGATCTTCAGGTCAAACAGGTCCCACAGGAGTGGAAGTGGGCGGCCTTCGTTAAGATATGCTCCACAACACTTATCCGAAATCAGCCAGTTGATTTCTCCACCATATATAGCATAGGGTGCGACTATGCCAAAGTGGCATTTACAGCCGATTAGCACTGTAACAAAACAGAAAAAGTTTTTCCATGAGTTCATTTCTTTCTATAATCGGAGAACAAAAATAGCGGAGGCAGAATACGTAGACTCCTGTGGGACAGCGAGAGCTGAAGATCCACTTTGCAAAATGGTTTTCTTTGCAAAGTTAGCTGAAGCCGAGCCCACGGAAAGCGCAGTTTTCTGCCGAAGCGAATGACAACACTTCTCAAAAAGCAGAATGAAACATCGCAAGTCCAGGACGTTACTTCGCAGTTTATGGAAATGGTTTGCTAAATAATTTCATTGGCTGCTGTTCTTTGAATATTTTACAGTAAAGGAAGAAATGGCTATAATCTGGAATAGGGAGTGATTCGATGAGGGATGGAAAGTTAGAATTTATCAAAAATGAAACTGAACAAAGTACGACAAGGTTGGTTAGTTTTAAAGGTGATATGGAAAGGTTTGATCTGGCAGTTATATCTTCTCCTACATTCGGTGATGATTGTCTAGTCATCGACCTTAATACGAATAAATACTCACGTATTAATCGAGAGAAGATTAAAGAAAGCAAATTTGTGGAACACGCCTTTCAATTCAATGAACTGGAAGCAGAGGATTTCCGATTATTTATCCGACCATTGTTGAACGAAAACTAACACATAACTATGTGTTAGTTTTCAATTTGTTTAACTATAAAAAATCGGCAACCGAAATTGCAATATTCGTATAAATAGTCCTCATAGGTGCTTATTTTAGTATCAAAAGATGCTTTGGGATTTTGATCATCATAAAATCCTTTGAGACGAAGTTGTTCATAACCCCAATCCCCTACAATAAAATCATATTTACTTAAAATGTCTGTATATCTTTCTTTAAACGCTTTTTCCTCAAATCCATTACGATAATCCTTGATTATCTCGTAACGATAACCTTGTACTTCAACCAATATATTTCACACCTTTTTTGCAATAAGAATTTAACAAAAGTTACTAGCATGAAATCAAAGTTTATAACCTAAACTAACGGTATCCACTTGAAAAATTAACTAAGGAGGCTATTTCCTTTGATTCAGCGTTACTTATTATTATCATTCACAAGTTTTTTTCTTCTTTCTACTATAGCACATGCAGAAGAAAATGTGGATATTGATCAAGAAAAAATCAGTTTATATAAGCAAATGGAAGCTGTCACCTTAATACCTTGGTATTATTTAGCAGCAATCAACCGTTATGAATCCAATATTCATGACGATCAATCAGATGAAGAGGACAATACTTTAATCAAGATAAAAGTACCTGAACAAAAATGGTACGGCTTTTCACCAACTCGTGAGCCTACCGAAGAAAGTCTACTCGAAATCTTTGGTGGTATCGGAAAAGATGGGGATGGAGATGGAATAGCTGATCACACCAATGACCATGATATTTTATATACAGTGGCCCATTACATTCAACAATATGGACATGCAGACCAAGATATTCGGACGGCACTTTGGAATTATTATCATCGTGAATTAACGGTTCTGTCTATTATGAATTATGCTCGCTTGTTTAAAACATATCAAAAAATCAGTCTGGACGAAACTGCTTTTCCAATCCCTAAAGGTTACAACTATACTTACCATAATACATGGGGGGATGCTAGAGGATTCGGTGGCAGAAGAATCCATGAAGGTACCGATATATTTGCTAGTTATGGAACACCAGTAAGAGCTACCACTTTTGGTGTTGTCGAGCTTAAAGGCTGGAATAAATTTGGTGGCTGGCGTGTTGGTATTCGTGATATATACAATAGATATCATTACTACGCACATTTAAATGGATTTACTGATGGATTAGAAATAGGAGATATCGTAGAAGCAGGCCAAACAATTGGTTCTGTCGGCTCATCTGGTTATGGACCTCCAGGAACCTCTGGAAAATTCCCGCCACATTTACATTATGGTATGTACAAAGATAACGGAAAAACAGAATGGTCATTTGATCCCTATCCACATTTAAAGCGATGGGAAAGAAAAAATCCGTAAAGGAAATTATCACTTTACGGATTTTTCTATATTAATTTTTGGATGCAGTTATTGCTTTTATAACACTGGCGATTAAGCCACCCCATATAATTACCATACCGATTACTGCCATTGTAATTGCACTACCAGACATAAAGGCAACCTCCTTTAACCTTCAATTTATGCTTCGTTATCTTTACTTGGCCATTTTTTAATCGTTAATAACGCACCAACGAACATCGCGCCAATTGCTACTACCCAACCAAAACTGAATAAGAAATCAATTGGATAATCCTCATATGGACGAGATACTTCAGTTCTTAGGTTTTCCAGCATCATATATCCTAATACAAGTGGCGTGATTACCCCTAAACACAGTCTCCACCATATACCAAGTTTAATGTCGGATACAGAATCTGCGTGATTTTGTAGATCTTTGAGTGAGCGTGCAAACCATGCGATCGCTACAACTTCAAATAGACCCGCTAAAGCAACACCATAATTATTAATAAAGTAGTCTACCGTATCTAACAGGTTAAGTCCACCTTGGGTTGCATAGAAAAGCGAAACCAATAAAGCAAGTCCTCCACCGAACACCACCGCTTTTCCTCGTGAAATGGAGAATTTCTCTTGTAAACCTGCGACATATGTTTCCGAAATCGAAATCATCGATGATAAACCTGCTAAGAACAAGGATGCAAAGAATAAGAACCCAAAGAATCCGGATGCAGGCATTTGACTAATAATTTCAGGGAATACCATAAAGGCTAATCCGACGCCACCTGCAACTACTTCAGATACTGCTGTATTCGATTGAACTGCCATAAACCCTAACACAGCAAATACCCCAATACCAGCTAATAATTCAAATGATGAATTCGCAAAACCAGTGATAAATGCATTGTTCGTAATATCAGATTTTTTCGGTAAATAAGAGGAGTACGTAATCATAATGGCAAATGCGATCGACAAACTAAAGAAGATTTGACCATATGCTGCAACCCAAACCGATCCATCTGCAATACGTCCCCAGTCAGGTTTAAAGAATGCATCTAAACCTTCCATTGCTCCTGGTAATGTAACCGCACGAATAACGATAATTAGAAATACGATAAATAATGTCGGAATAAAGATTCTATTTGCTAACTCAATACCTTTCTTCACGCCACGACCTAGGAAGAATAACACAATTACCCAGATAATTAGTAAAGGAATCATGACTGCAGGAACGATCGAACCAAATGTTCCAGCATCAGCAAGGTTCAAAAAGTCTCCAACAAAGAATCCAGTTGGATCATCCCCCCACTGTGTTCCTAAAGAGAAATATGCATACATAACCGACCAAGCAATAATGATTGGATAGTAAGTAGAAATAACAAATGAAATAAGGACCTGCCACCAACCGATCCATTCCATCCCTTTACTAATTTTCGAAAAACTTCTTGGAGATGAACTTCGGTATTTGTGTCCAATCGTATATTCCATAATAAGTAACGGAATACCTGCCGTTAATAAGGCAAACAAATACGGTACAAAAAAGGCACCTCCACCATTTTCAAATGCTGTGGCAGGAAAGCGCCAAATATTTCCTAACCCTACAGCAGAACCAATTGCTGCAAGAAGGAAGCCGAGACGCGTTCCCCACTGTGATCTGTTTTCCATTAACCTAACCCCTTCCTTTTTTTATAATTTACCAAGGTGCTAGTCGTCCATAAAACCTCCACTTTAGGTTTTGAGTCAATCAAAGCAGCTAAGTGGAGAATGAGGTGAGCTAACACCATGATAAGTTTTACTAAATCTATTTTACTAATAGTTTTAATCTTTGAAATTATATCGAACTTCTGAATATTCTGTCAAAGGAAAAACTAGGAAAATTCTATTATTCTATATCTGGATCTATTGGAATAGAAAGATCAGATGATCCTTCTCCACCTTCATGATAATAATTTGGAACATCACCGGGATGAAATACCTTTGTTACCGGGATATCTTGAATCACTTTCGTTGGCTCTGAAGCAAAGGGTATCACGACCATCATTTCTACTTCTATATGAACATTGACGTGTATATATGCGCCATTTATACCAGTTTCAACAATTTCACTCGTTATTTCTGTCCCTACACTACCGATTACTTCCATATTTACCGGTACTTTTGGCCCGAGGTTAGCTATAACAGGAATTCCTAATGCTTGACCTAACGGTACTTCTACTAATAGGCCTTTTTCCCTTACATCATCAAGTAATTCTTGTTCTGATGGCTCCAAATCCAATTCTACTTCAAGAGGCACGCCTGTTTCAGGTCGCTCTCCTTTCTCCAATAGCTTAAGAAAATTTTCTACACGATATTGAACATTTCTTTGTACACGATTTTCTACGACTGCATTAAAAATATAATTTTCTACTCTTCCTTCTTCATCTAATTGCACTTCTATTAAATCCCCAGCTTCTAAATCCTCAGAAATCTTTTTGCTAACCGCTATTCCCATTGCTTGATTCGCAATCGCATCAACACGAACTTTTGCGTAATTCAGCAGTACTGGTTTAATTCCCTCGTTAACGATTAGAATACTTGCAATCATCACGAGAACAAAAATGAAAAATGAAATAAAAACGATTTGATTAGCTGGAGGTGAACCTATTTTTCGTCTACTCCACTTTTTTCTTCGCATAATAAATCCCCCCAATCTATTCATATGATTGCGGGGATTTATTTAGATATAATTAGAGAAATTTTTATCTGCTTGTAATAAATTGATCCGTATTTACAATCAGGACATCCAATACCTTTGTTAAATCTAAGTCATACGGTTTTACTTTGGAGCCATTTTCTTTCAGCACACGAACTACTGGACGATCAAACATTTGTGAATTTTGGCGGGCAACGACCCCTTCTCTGCCATCACTTAAATAAACGGTTAAGCCATTTGGATAAAGAGCAATCGTCTTCTTAAATGCTTCTACAAGGTGGATGTCGAATTTCGTCCCGGCACCGCTATATAATATTTCTAATCCTTCATGTGGTAACATCGCATCCCTATAAGTTCGATTACTTGTCACCGCATCAAACACATCCGCTACCCCTATAATTCTGGCAAATGGATGAATATCATCTTCTTTAATGCCGCGCGGATAACCTGTTCCATCTAATCGTTCATGATGCTGATAGGCACAGTGGGCAACCAATAGTGGAATATTATGAGCCTTTCGCAACAAATCAAAACCATATTCTGTATGTGCTTGAACAATCTTAAATTCCATATTCGTGAGCTTTCCAGGCTTATTTAAGACTTCCTCTGGTATAACAATCTTACCAATATCATGTAAAACGGCACCTAATCCTAGTTGTTGCATATCTTTACTTTTTAAGTTCAATTCCTGAGCTAATGCAAGTGTATACATACTCACATTTAGGGAGTGAGTATAGACATAATCATCAATAATTAATAAGTCGGATAAATAGTGAATAACTTCCTCATTTTCACTTAATTCTTTTGCAATTTCTTTGACTAGTTGATCTAACTTAAAAGCAGCTTTATCTAATAAATAATTATTTTTCGTCAAATCTTCAAATTTTAACGACCGGAATGTCTCTTTTATTTTTTGAATTGCTTCTACCCTTTGCTGATCAGGAATAGGAGGATGAACCATAATATCTTCCGTATCCTCATCACGAGTAAAAACATAGGTGACTCCTGAATTTTTCAGTCGATCTATCATCGAGTCAGTTAATTGCATATTTTTTTGTAATAAAATCCGACCATGCGCATCATATATCGGTTTTGCTAATTCAATGCCTGGTCGAATAAGTTTGGTTGGAACTAATCTCATTTTCAAACACCCATTTGCCATTTTGGTAAAATTTTATCAGATAATGTCGATATAATCTACTATTTTTATTGCTACTTTATAAATAAATTTTACTAACTAAGCAAATAGTCACTTATTTGTTGGATATTTTTAGTAACGCTTCTTCTATCGGCATTCCTTCTTTCCAACCATAATTTTTGGAATGGTTGGTCACTTTATCCAGCTTAGCGTGTTGCAATTCTTCTATCGTCTTCACACCAATAGCTCTCCCTGCAACAATGGGACGGTCTGTCAAACGGTCATTTAGTAAAGCTACATCTAGCGCTCCACACATGACATAACCTACTTCATTCGCAATCACCAACAAATTCGTATATGGCAGCTTAACCGAAATAGCTGTAAACGGATGATCCTTGATAAATATTGGTTTCACTTCCATCATAAAAAACACACTCCTCTCCATATAAAATATGAAGGGAGTGTATAATTGTTCCTAAGATGATGACCTTAAAGCATCTGCTAATAAATCTCTCATAAATTCTGGCAAATAAAACTTCTTTGTCGTAGACCTTGCAATTTCGGGGAACATCCTTCCAAAAGTAAACATATCTGCAGTCGCAAACGTATAAATCTTATTATGTTCAATCTCACTCCCGTTAAGATGAACATGCTGAACATGTTCTATACCACCCTCATCTATCTCTGTATCAATATCAATACCACTAAAGACAAATTTACCTAACACTTTACCTCGGAAACCAAAACCTTTTAGTTCAAAATGCATCAAAGCCTCATCATATGCACCTCGCACAACCTCCAATACTTCAATTCCTCTTAGTTTGACTGTACAAGGATTGATTGGATGAGGACAGATCCGATGTATATCTCCATAGGTAACATAGCCTTCTGCGATATTTTCTAACAGTAAGCCTGCATTTAACATACTTATATCGGCATTCGTCCAGTCTTTTAGTTTAGCCGTTAACAATTCAATTATAGGTGTCTGTTCAAACCAATCTACAGTTAAACTGTTTTCTATATATGTCACTGGTTTATTTAATAGTTCTTGAGCAGCATCGTTCAGCTTAGCAAGTCTATGAACAGTATCTTGATCCTGACTAAGATATTCAGTTTCCACTGTGTAGGCCTGTTTATCGACTATTTTCTTTAAATGGTGGTCCCAATCTATATGTACTTCTCCGACATATTTGCCATGTTTACCTGCAGCAGTTAATAATACATTATTAACCTCTTCGCCATTTTTTAAGATGTGATGGGTATGACCGCCAATAATAAGATCAATCTCTGGATATCGTTCGGCAATTAATTGGTCTTCCGTGAACCCGAGGTGAGAAAGTAAGATTAGTATGTCTGCATCTTCTCTCAATTCCTTCATTTCACGTGCTAAATAATCGTAAGGTGATTCAACATGCCACCCTAGAGGATGATAAAAGGCGTTAAATGGGGCGGTCAATCCGAACAATTTGATCGTTAAGTTCTCTTTTGATTTTATCGTAATACTATTTTGTAACCACGTTGGTTTCTCTTTATTTACAGGAATTAAATTACCACAAGTAACTTGAAAATTGGCCTGATCATACAAATGATACAAATGTTCATGCTCTAGCGTAATTCCTTCATTATTTCCAATCGTTGCAATATCAAAGCCAGCTGCATTTAATAATTCGACATTAGCTTTGCCATTGTAAGCTTCTGCTATTGGATGGAACCGATCCACATGGTCTCCAATATCAATTCTCCAACTTTGCTCATCAACCTGAGCATGCTGTTTTTTCTTTTTGTTAAAATAATCAACAATGTTTGGCCATTGGTCAAAGTGACTATGTAAATCATTACAATAATAAAAATGGATATGTTCGATCATGAAGACTAACCCTCCCTAAAACAAACCTTGCCAAATCAGACGTAATCCAATCAATAATACAACCGCTCTTAATAAATACTCCACAGCTTTACTAGAAAGTTGCTGATTAATTTTCGCACCTAAAATGCCTCCAAACCATGCACCTGGTACAAAAGCCCATACATAGATCCATTCTATATGACCTAACGCAATGTGTGTACCAGAACTTACAATACTAAGCGCTAAGATCATAAACATGGAAGTAGCCGTAGCGATATGCGGTGGGAAACGGAACAAAATAATCATGGCAGGAACCATTAAAGATCCTCCACCGATTCCGAAAAAACCAGATAACATCCCTACTGTAAAAGCAATTGCAACGGCAATAAACGGAGAAAAAGAATAGCGGTATACGGCATCACCAATTTTCACCTCACGTACAACCTTTTGTGAAGTGTCTAAATGCATGTCGTCTTTCATCTGGTTTGGTGCTTTCTTAAATAAGAACATGATAAAGATTAATAACATAAATATACCTAAAAATAACGAAAACATATCGGTATCCACAAATTGATTCAACCATGCCCCTAACACACCACCAGGCAAACTACCTGCAATAAAATATAAGCCGCTTTTATAGTCTATTCGTTCACTCTTCGCATAAGCATAAGTGGATGACAAAGCAGTAAATATCATAATAATCAAGGATATACCGACAATTGTACTTGCATCCGCCCAATCAAATAAAGGGGTTGTAGAATGAAGAATTAGTAAAATAGGTACTAGAATTACTCCTCCGCCAAACCCTACAATACTTCCTAACATCGCTGATAATAACCCAATTAATAAACAAATAAAAATAACCAAATGTATCCCTACTATCTTATTGTCTTAGTTGTTTTCTAAACGTACTCTTTTTAATTATAAAGGTAATAAAGAAATTTATCCAATCGAGAATTTGTATATTATGTATAGTGGCTCGCTTTTTCAAGTGATTTATATAATGCATCCTCAAAAAAGGAATTTATTACCTTCTAAATTTATGATACACTGTAATACGGATTCTAGTAGTGGAAAAAGAAATAGTTAGAAAAGGGGGAAGCTCTTATGAAATATAGCATAACCATTCATCTTCTTGTCTCTGCAAGTCTGCTGCTAATTCTTTTTGCACAAGACTTGCAAAATTGGGGCGAGTTCTCTTCTATTAGGCAAAGGTTAACGGGATTTGCCGTTATTGTATGGTTAATCCACTTGTTTACCATTTTATATTTAACTATAAGAAACAAGAAAGAGAGTATATAAGAAGTCCTTAACAGCATAATCTTTTTGCATTTTATCTACTTTGAACAAGGAGGACATAATGATGGAACTATCAAGTAAAGCAACAGGAAATATGTTAAAAGGGTTGTTAACTATAGGAGTTGTACTTAGCATTACTTTAGTATTTACAACCTTTTTTGATATTTATTATTATGATTTGTATCAATCATTTATATCCGAAATAGATCTAGTCATTTCTATCATTTATTTGGTATTATGGCTGATAACTGTCGTTTTTTATTTAGTTTGGATTCATAAGGTTCATCAAGATTTAAAAAGGTTTAATTCCCAATACCCGATAACACCAGGTGGTGCACTCGCTAGAATTATAATTCCCTTTTACAATATATATGGACTATGGAATGTATTCTCCACCATGAGGAACTATTTCAAAGAATATAGCAGTACACTCAAACTTGCCCAAATAATGACTACATTAATTCCTTTCTATTACATATTGTACTGGGCAACAAATGTTTTAAATCAATTAGTTTCCAGAAACCAGATCATCAATAACCACGTTATCTTTTCGTCATATGTACTTGATACAGTTTTAGTAGTTATTTATTTATTCATGACCAAATATATATTGGAATCGTTACAGAGCATCAGCAATGAAATATCATCTGACAATAAATCGCAGTCAGAAGTAACAACAGAAATAAAATAAAACTTGGATTTTACTTGGCAGTATTCATTGTAATACTGCCTTCTTTATCGGTTAATGGACATGACGATGCTAAATTTATTTGTGAAACTCGTTTTTCCCTCGCTGTAGTATAAGCTAGGTTAAATTTACGAGTTGAACCTAAATTACAGAAAAACAGGTTGCAGTCTATACCAATATTCAACTCCTTCATAGATTATTATTGTTAATGAAATCTATCCAAAGAGGAGTGCAGTATTATGGGAAAAAAAGTAGAACGCAATAATGATGTTGGCGGTGTAATCAGTAATGGTAATGGCTGTGTCTGTGATGTCGTCCGTGCTATTGCTGATGCACAAGATAACGTTGTAGAAATTGGATGTGATGTAAGCTGTGCACGATCTATTCAAAATTTGGTATCACCAGTAAATGGAAACGCCTTAGATACAGTACCTTTTATTTTATATGATAAAAAAGGTAAACCATTCAAAGGATTTGGAACTGAAGTTCGCGGTGGCCGCTTCGAATGCTTCAACAGTTTTATATTCCGTGTTACTGAAGTGGATGATGAAGACTGCTGTGCAGTACTAGAACTATTAGTATTTGACAACGATGACACAACTTGTGGCGATCCTTGTGAGCAGCTTGACAACGAACAAGTTGCTAATTTAGAACGGACTGGTATCTGTATTACTGTAGATTTAGATTGCTTCTGTGCTATTACTTGCTTGCCTGCTGTTTCCGTGCTTTAATGACGATTTAAGACTCTTCCAGCAATAGCTGGAAGAGTCTATTCATCTTTACCAAAGAATTTCAATTTATTAATCCTTCAATCAAGCTAATGACTTTACATAGTCTAAATGTTATTTGAATCAATTGGTAAAACGGCAGCTGATGCTGTCCTTTTTTATTGGCTAAAACATAATATTCAGTCGTATAACTAGGGATAATAAACTAATAATAAATATAACCATTACTCTATAAAAAGGAGGTGAATGAAATGAATACCATTCAACGTATAGCTTTAGCCCTAATAATTATAGGTGGGATAAACTGGGGGTTAATTGGATTATTTCAATTTGATTTGGTTGCATCACTATTTGGTGGCCAAGATGCTGCACTCTCCAGAGTCATCTATACATTAGTAGGAATCGGTGCTTTATGCTGTTTACCTTTATTGTTTGCTCCAGATGATGAAGAAATTAGAGGTACTGAGAGAGGTAGAAATTTGGCTTATTCAACTGAGTTTGCAGAAGAAAATGATCCGTATGAATTTAACAATGATGAAGAAAAATAAAGAAAATTGATCGATCCTATTATTTTTGGGACTGACTTTTATGTCGGTCCCAATGCAAAATATAACAGATGAGGGGTTCATTATTAAGTCGTTTTTTATTTTTGTCTATGGCTATAGAGGTTATGACAAAGATAAGAGCACTTTATCTTTTACGTTTTAAAGCACTGATTGATGTTTAATTGTTGAAAAGTTTTTTGAGAGTAAAAGCGTCCTCTAAGGAACTAGAGAACGCTTCATTACATTTCATTTAGTGAACAATTTATAACTATTGAAAATAGATATAAATTGTTCCTTTGATATTTTATTAAAATTAGTAACATTTGCATGCTTCAAGGCCTGTCGGAATTGGTTTTTAGTAAAAAGAAGATGATATTCTCTGTTTACCCATTTATAAACAAACGATTGATACTTTTTGTAGTCCTTTTTTAAAATCAATGGTTTATGTCGTTCAAGTACGATCAATACAGAATCTACACTTGGCTTAGGGTGAAAATATTCTCTTGGCACTTTTTTTAGGATTTTTATGTCTATTTCCACCATCAACAGTAAGCCTAAAGCCCGTTGCGTGTTTTGCAACCTTTTCGCAAAACCTTCCTCCACGAGAAGGTAACTATATTTCGACCGGCTTTCAAAGGCGATTTTTTTGACAATATCAGTACTGATATTAAAGGGAATATTTCCATATATTTTATAGCCTGCATTTTTCGGGAAGGCAAATTTCAGAATATCTGTATGGATAACTTTTATATTCTGAAAAAGCTCCACCGCTTTTTGAGTGGCTCGACATAAGTCTTCTTCAATTTCTATAGCAGTCACCGACTGACTCATTTCGACTAGCTCTTTGGTAAAATGCCCTTTTCCTGCTCCAATTTCTATTACGTTGTCTTGTTTATTGATATTCGTATGATTCAATATTTCTTTTACATGCTTTTTAGAAGTAATAAAATTTTGCGTGTCTTTTGGGTTTTTCTCGTTCATTATAACCTTCTCCTTGCTGGTTATAATGAACTGATCATAAGAGTTCATTATAACCAATTATTTTTCATTTGGTTGATAATGAACTTATTTAATGACAAATATAGAAAATATACCCATACTTTTATCTCCTTTCCAATCTTTTCATTATGAAAGAGATAAAGTAAAATCTACTACTGCAATACAGGTGCACATATTTGAATCCTCCTTTATAAAACTTATTATATCATTTCCAATTACTTTTTAGAATAAAGCTCTACATAAAATTTTTGGACTTTATTTATAGTCAGATGTTCTTTTTACAACTTTTTATTCTTGTTCTTAATAGGTCATAAAACTATTAAAAACAAGCGCTGATAAATATCTTTCCATCACTGAAAAGATAAAAGAAGATCAGTTAGATGTTTTTCCTACATATAAAAAAGATAACGAGATCGGCACAAAATCGGCTCGAACTCGTTATCCCTCATTTAACCTCAAACTAGAAGCTTAATATATCAACTACTTACAGTTAATTATCCAATACTACCTTCCATTTCGAATTTGATAAGGCGGTTCATTTCTACCGCATATTCCATTGGAAGTTCTTTTGTAAATGGCTCGATGAAGCCCATTACGATCATTTCAGTAGCTTCTTCTTCTGAAAGACCACGGCTCATTAGATAGAATAATTGTTCTTCCGATACTTTAGAAACTTTCGCTTCGTGCTCTAATGAGATATTATCATTTAAGATCTCATTGTAAGGAATCGTATCCGAAGTTGATTTATTATCCATAATTAACGTGTCACATTCAATATTAGAACGAGCACCCTCTGCTTTACGTCCAAAGTGTACCATACCAAGGTAAGATACTTTACCACCTTGTTTGGAGATCGACTTCGAAACGATCGTTGAAGACGTATTAGGCGCTAGGTGGTGCATTTTAGCACCTGCGTGTTGGTGCTGTCCTTTACCTGCTAATGCAATGGAAAGCGTATTTCCACGAGCTCCCTCACCTTTTAGAATAATGGCAGGATATTTCATGGTTAATTTAGAACCAATGTTACCATCGATCCATTCCATCGTTGCATTTGCATCACATGTTGCACGTTTTGTAACTAGGTTATAGACATTGTTCGCCCAGTTTTGAATAGTTGTATAACGACAATATGCGTCTTTCTTAACAAAGATTTCTACCACCGCACTGTGCAAGGAGTTAGTTGTATACGTTGGTGCTGTACAACCTTCCACATAGTGTACAGAAGCACCTTCATCAACGATAATTAACGTACGTTCGAACTGACCCATGTTTTCAGAGTTAATACGGAAGTATGCTTGTAAAGGTGTCTCCGCTTTAACGCCTTTTGGTACGTAAATAAACGATCCCCCAGACCATACTGCAGTATTTAATGCTGCAAATTTATTATCTGATGCCGGAATAACTTTACCAAAATACTCTTTAAATAGGTCCTCGTTTTCTTTTAGTGCAGTATCAGTATCTTTGAAGACAATACCTAAATCTTCTAAGTCTTCTTTTAAGTTGTGATAAACCACTTCAGATTCGTATTGTGCAGATACACCTGCTAAATATTTTTGCTCTGCTTCAGGGATACCTAATTTATCAAATGTTTGTTTGATTTCATCTGGTACTTCATCCCAAGAACGTTCAGAACGCTCAGACGGTTTTACGTAATACGTAATTTCATCAAAGTCTAATTCTGAAAGGTCACCACCCCATTGTGGCATTGGTTTTTTATAGAATTGTTCTAATGCTTTTAAGCGGAATTCTAACATCCACTCTGGTTCTTCTTTCATGCGAGAAATCTCTTCCACTACTGCACGTGTAAGACCTTTTTCAGTACGGAAAATCGAAACATCTCTGTCATGAAAGCCATATTTATATTCGCCTATTTCAGGTGCTTTTTTAGCCATACTATTACCTCCTATATTAGGATTTCTTTGTGCTTACTCCTCTTCGTCGGCTGAGACTGCTTTTTCCATCGCTTTCCACGCCAATGTTGCACACTTAATTCTTGCCGGGAATTTGGAAACACCTTGCAGTGCCTCAATATCCCCAAGGTCGAAATCCACATCTTCTACGTCTTCACCTAACATCATTTTGGAAAAAATGGATGACATTTCTAAAGCATCCTCTATATTTTTCCCTTTCACTGCTTGTGTCATCATAGAAGCAGATGACATACTGATCGAACAACCTTCCCCTTCAAATTTTGCATCTTTTACTGTGCCATCTTCAACTTGAAGGTGTAATTCAATACGGTCACCACATGTAGGGTTGTTCATATCTATTGTAACAGATTCGTCCGCTAAAGTTCCACGGTTACGAGGATTTTTATAGTGATCCATAATAACCTGTCTGTACAACGTATCTAAATTATTAAATGACATCGCCGAAATACTCCTTCGCTCGCTGTATTCCTTCAACTAATCGGTCAACATCACTTTCATCATTATATAGATAAAAGCTTGCTCTTGCTGTAGCAGTCACATCTAACCATTTCATTAAAGGCTGTGCACAATGATGACCAGCTCTTACGGCAATACCTTCCGCATCCAGAACTGTAGCTGTATCGTGTGGGTGGACACCTTCAATATTGAAAGTTACCAAACCACCACGTTCTTTTGGCCCGTAAATCGTCAGTCCATCAACATCAGAAAGTTTTTCCTGTGCATACTTCGCAATTTGCTGCTCATGTTCTAAAATGTTATCCATACCAAAATCGGATAGAAAATCTATCGCTGCACCTAAACCAATTGCTCCAGCGATAATTGGTGTTCCACCTTCAAACTTCCATGGGAGGTCTTTCCATGTAGAATCATAAAGGCCAACAAAATCGATCATTTCTCCTCCAAATTCAACTGGTTCCATTTCTTCCAATAATGCTTTCTTACCATAAAGGACACCAACACCAGTTGGGCCGCACATTTTATGACCAGAAAAAGCATAGAAATCACAATCCAAGTCTTGCATATCCACTTGCATGTGTGGAACACTTTGGGCACCATCTACTACAATCACTGCACCATTGTCATGAGCAATTTGAGCAATTTCCTTAATCGGATTAATCGTACCTAACACATTAGAAACATGTGTTACAGCAACCAGTTTCGTATTTTCCGTAACAGTGGAGCGGACAGAATCAAGCGTAATCGTTCCATCAGCTTCCATTGGAATATACTTTAAGGTTGCACCAGTATATTTCGCTGCCTGCTGCCAAGGAATAATATTACTATGGTGTTCCATTTCAGTAAGAACAATTTCATCACCTTCTTGTAGAACGTGACGAGCATATCCATAAGCAACCGTATTAAGTGAGGTTGTCGTTCCACGGGTAAAAATCACTTCTTCCGTTGAACTGGCGTTGATAAAGTTTTTTACTTTATCACGAGCTCCTTCATATTGATCAGTTGCTCTTGTCCCCAGTGTATGAACACCGCGATGCACATTAGAATTATGTTGCTTGTAATAAGCTTCCATAGACTCGATGACAGATAACGGTTTTTGTGATGTTGCCGCCGAATCAAGATAAACTAGCGGATGGCCGTTTACTTCTTGATTCAGAATCGGAAATTGCTCACGAATAGCTTTAATAGTCATTAGTAGACTTTCCTTTCGATAACTTCAGTCAATTGTTCACGCACTGCATCAATCGGAATCTCCTTAACAACCGGTGCTAAGAAACCGTGAATAATGAGACGTTCAGCTTCTTGCTGAGAAATACCGCGACTCATTAAATAGTATAGTTGAACCGGATCAACACGACCAACTGATGCTGCGTGACCTGCTGTAACATCATCTTCATCAATTAACAGAATCGGGTTTGCATCTCCACGAGCATCTCGACTTAACATTAATACACGAGATTCTTGTTCTGCATTTGCTTTTGTTGCACCATGTTCGATTTTTCCAATACCATTAAAGATAGAGGATGCACTGTCTTTCATAACTCCGTGTTGAAGGATAAAACCTTCACTTTGTTTACCAAAGTGGACAATTTTAGCTGTATAGTTTTGAGATTGATCTCCACGACCTACAGAAACTGTTTTAGCATAAGAATATGAGTTATCCCCAATTAGGTGTGTAATATTCTCAGATACGGTGTTACCGTCATTCATTTGGCCAAGATTCCACTCAATTCGTGCATCACGATAGGCTACTCCACGACGGTTAACATAAACCGTTGTGCCTGCCGCAAAATTATCTACAGATCCAAAGTTAATGTTCGCATTATCATGCGCAATAACTTCTGTCACGATATTAGCTACCGCATGTTCTTCTTTATTTTGTGAAATATAGTTCTCCACATACGTTAAAGAACTATTCTCTTCTGCTACTACAATCACATGGTTAAAGGTAGCTGCTTCCGGATCTTCTTGCCAAAAAATAGCTTGTAGCGGCTCTTCAATTTGTACGTTTTTTGGTACATACACGAAGACACCGCCGTTCATTAATGCTGTGTGTAGTGCAGTTAGTTTATGTTCATCAATTTGTACAGCATCTTTCATATAATAGCGCCTTACAAGGTCACTATGTTCTTGTAATGCTGTTTGAATGTCTGTTAGTATAACTCCTTTTTCTTCTAGTCCAGAAGCAAGTGATTTATACGCTACAGATTGATTACGTTGGATAACAAGATTCTCATTGTGATTTTCCAGATCCAAGAAGACTTGAATATCTTCAGGTAAATCATTGATTGAGTTGATTGCTTCACCAGCAACGTCATGTTTGTAGTCATCAAACTTCCAACGTTTTATACTCGTTTTATCCGGTTTTGGCATTTCAAGTCCTTCTGCCAAATCAAGAGCTTGCAAGCGCAACTCTTTCATCCATTCTGGTTCTTTTCTATTTTCTGAAAATGATCGGACATAGTCCTGATCATATGGCAGTTTAGTTTCCACAGTCATACGATACCTCCTACCTTATGCTTTTTGTCCTACAGTTTCATCTTCAATACCAAGTTCTTGCTTAATCCAGTCATAACCTTCTGCCTCTAAGCGTTGAGCTAGTTCAGGTCCACCAGATTTCACTACACGACCTTTCATCATTACGTGTACTTTGTCTGGTGTAATGTAATCTAATAAACGTTGATAGTGCGTAATGATCAAGCAACCGAATGACTCATCACGTAGTTTATTGATACCTTTAGATACTACTTTTAACGCATCGATATCTAGACCAGAATCAATTTCATCAAGAATACCAATAGCTGGTTTTAACATCATTAATTGAAGAATCTCATTACGTTTCTTCTCACCACCGGAGAAGCCTTCGTTTAGATAACGTTGTGCCATGTTTTTATCCATCTCTAGATAGTCCATCGCTTCGTCCATCTCTTTAATGAATTTCATCAATGAAATTTCGTCGCCTTCTTCACGATGTGCGTTAATAGAAGAACGCAAGAAATCAGAAGTTGTTACACCGCTAATTTCACTCGGGTATTGCATAGCTAAAAATAGACCAGCTTGTGCACGCTCATCTACTTCCATTTCTAAAACATCTTCCCCATCGAGAAGAATTTCACCTTTTGTTACTTCATATTTAGGGTGACCCATAATCGCAGATGCTAATGTTGACTTACCAGTACCATTCGGTCCCATTACTGCGTGGAATTCTCCACCTTTTATGGTAAGGTTAACACCTTTTAATATTTCCTGACCTTCTATTTCAACATGAAGATCCTTAATTTCTAAAGTAGAACTTGCCATAACTACATACCTCCAAAGCTTTTAAAATGTATTGATTTGAAGTGGAATTAAATCCATTCTCACTTTATTCTCATTATAATCTTATACTATTTCGAATCTATAATCAACCATTTTACCGCTATCGAAAACAACTGATTTTATTCATTCCGTCTGATATTATACCACACTTAACCTGTATTTATCGATCTATTACTAATAAAAGCCGATCCATTCCAGATTCGGACAAGGTACATTCTGTAAACTAGTTAAAATTTATCTTGATGCTAACATTTATGAGCGGACATTTAGTGCGTTATTTGGCTGAAGACCAGCCATTTTTCCATGTTAGCGGACATAGAATCCCTTATTTGGTTGCATTTGGCTTCATTAAGCACTAATTTCGATGAATAGCGGAACAGATGTCCGCGACTACCCTAAAAACGGTATTTTTGTAACAAATAACGAAACAAATCTCCACGCTCAACCCAGGGACGAACATATTTCGTAGTATATGTTTTTTTGCGAACTATTTTTTGCTCTATAAAAAAACAACAGCTACTCATCGAAAAGTAACTGTTGTATCTTCGTGTCTATTTTCATTTCATTTATTTTTATTTTCCTCTAACATCCAATTATTATCTGTGAACTAAGCGTTCTACGTCTTTCACAACTTCTTGGCTTTTTTTATAGCTAGTTTCTCTTTCTTTTTCTACATTTAATCTTTGAGAGAGTTTACGGCTGTATTCCGCATATCCTACTCCGTGCGACTGGTGCATCGCTTTTTCCATTTCCGTTGTGTACTGTAGATGTAATTGGTCACTAATAATAAATCAATCCTTTCTTTATTTGACAATTATTATTGTAACATCTTCTAACATAGTGACCAAATACACTGTGAGGAAATCAGCGCAGATACACAACCACCTGTAATCAAATATAACTAACAGAAAAATATATAATATAAATTCTTACAAATTACTTGATTTTATTGCTAAATGCTTTGTTTTTGTTTCCATCCTTCCAAAACAGCATGTAATTTAGTTACCGATTCAAATGCATACAATTGATCGACAACCACTCCATCTATTACCAATAATAGAGCCGGAACACTCTGGATTTTATTTTCCTTCATAAACTCTGAAAAAAACGATGCATTCATTCGATAAAAGAACTGCGCTTGATCCGCTTCTTCCAGGATTGTTAACATTCGTTCTGCCAATTGACAAGTCGCACAAAAAGGTGTGTGCACGAAAATGACCAGTGATTCCTCATGATGTAACAAGTTCTGCCATTGTTCCTTTTTTATATCTATCATTACAATCTCCTTCTATTTTATAAGTAATCTGGGTTGATCATAATATGTGATGAAATCAGTGCTACTGCTAGCTCAGACTCAGGTGTAGCTGCCACTTCTCGATACGATTTATCAATATAAATATGAATGGCATGTGGCAATTCTTTGGAAAGTTGTTTTCTTAATTTCTTCCCTGCTTTATCTTCGTCAACCAGGATAAAAACATCTCGATAATCCATATTAAAGATTTCAATCAAATTTTCCAACCGTTCCACATTAATCGTACCATTAGTACAGACAATTTCCACTTCTTCATCTACTAATTTTGCCACTTTTTCTTTATCCGTTCTACCTTCCACTATGATTACTTTTATTTCTTGTTTTGACAATTGGCTCACCTACTTCATCAAAGTTCAAATAAAACCAAAAGCTATTATGTTATCACGGCGTTATCGTCTCGTAAGCTCCCGCTGATGGAAGTCTCACTTCATTGTATGGATACACTTAATCAAGTTATGACAGACTAATGGTACTTGGTTAAAAAATATAGCATCCGCTCCATGCGAATGCTACCTGTTTATTACGCCTCATTGATCATCTTATCATAATCCTCAGCAGATAATAAATCATCTAATTCTGACTGGTTACTAGGTTCTACTACAATCATCCATGCTTTTTCATATGGAGACTCATTTACTAATTCTGGATTATCCTCTAACTCGTTATTAACTTCTACCACTTTACCTGTTACAGGTGCATATAATTCTGAAACGGTCTTAACGGATTCAGCACTACCGAATGGTTCATCTGTTTTAATTTCATCGCCCACTTCTGGCAATTCAATAAACACAATATCTCCGAGTTCTGATTGCGCATGATCTGTCACACCGATTCTTACTTTAGCTTCTTCTTTTTTCACCCACTCATGCTCTTTTGAATATAGATAATTTTCAGGTAAACTCATGAAAACTCCTCCTAAATTGTATATTTAATTCCAGGTCTGCTCAAATGTTTCTTCTTTAAAACCAACTGTCACTTGGTTTTCGTCAACTGTCAGTGGTCTTTTTAATAACATACCATCTGAAGCAAGATAATCCAGCATTTCTTCTTCTGTGGCTTCTTTTAATTTGTCCTTCAAGTCTAATTCTCGATATTTCTTACCACTTGTGTTAAAGAATTTTTTATATGGTAATCCACTTTTAGTAATAATATTTTTTAATTCTTCTTTACTTGGTGGGTTGTCCACAATATGTATAGCTTCATAATCAACACCATGTTCATCTAACCATTTCTTCGCTTTTCGGCACGTCCCACATTTAGGATACCAATAAAACTGAACTGTCATGTATTAGCCTCCTCTTCTTCGTTGCTATTATTTTAACGAAAAGATAAGATAAAAAGCAAATGATCTAGTTGGTAGGTCATGACAGTATGAAATAAATTATTATATGGTAGGAAATCTCGCTTTATGTATAGCACATTTTCCGATTTCAGCAATTTACAAAGCGTAATGATTACGATATAATATGTTGAGATTGAAAACGAAGGTGATAACATGAAAAAAACAATTGTTGAGATGGAGAACGTCAGCTTTCATTATGGGGAGCGACAAGCTTTATCAAAGGTTAATTTTATAATAAACGAAGGTGACTTCATTGGGCTGGTAGGCCCGAATGGCGGAGGTAAAACAACGTTAATCAAACTTTTGTTGGGAATGGAAAAACCAACTACCGGGGAAATCCAGCTTTTCGGTCAACCAATTCGAAAATTTAAAGAAAAAAATAAATTAGGTTACGTTTCACAAAAAGCAAACAGCTTTAACAGTGGATTCCCTGCAACAGTAGAAGAAGTCGTAACAATGGGGCTCACTTCTAAGTTGGGCTATTTCAGAAGATTAACACGTCAAGATAAACTACACATTTATGAAGCAGTGGAAAAAGTTGGCATGACGGAGTATCTTTCTGAAAATATTGGAGAACTGTCTGGGGGGCAGCAACAGCGTATTTTTATTGCGAGAGCACTTGTCAGTGATCCAAAATTATTGATATTGGATGAACCTACTGTCGGTGTAGATGCTGAAAATGTAGAAAAGTTTTTTGATTTGTTACATGAATTAAATCAGCAAAACATCTCTTTATTATTAGTAACCCATGATATTGGAACGATGACACACCATGCCTCTAAAGTAGCTTGTTTGAACAAAACACTGCATTTTCACGGTAATCCAAATGAGTTCCAAACACTATCACAAGATCAACTATCGGATTTCTATGGTCACCCACTAAATCTAGTGACCCATGAGCATTAATGGAGGAACAATTATGTTAATGAATTTATTAGAATATGAGTTTTTAAGAAACACCTTTTTTACCGGTATTATTATCGGTATTATCGCTCCATTACTGGGTGCCTTTATTGTAGTACGTCGATTGTCTTTGATAGCTGATGCATTATCTCACGTAACACTAGCAGGAATTGCATTTGGTCTGTTACTGGAAAAGAAGACAGGTGCTATGCTGATCACACCCTTTTATTCGGGATTAGGTTTTTCCATTATCGGCTCTGTCATTGTTGAGCGGTTGCGCCGTGTATACACTGCATTTCAAGAATTGGCGATCCCGATTATTTTATCTGGTGGTGTCGGATTAAGTGTTATTTTTATTTCGATTGCAAATGGATTTAATACAGACTTATATAATTATTTATTTGGCTCTGTTTCAGCAGTAAGCAGACAAGATTTGTACAGCATTATCATTATTGCAGTTATTGTATGTGTAGTTATCTTTTTCTTATACAAGGAACTGTTTTTATTATCTTTTGACGAAGAACAAGCAGTGGTTACTGGTATACACGCAAAAAGAATTCATTTTATTTTTATTGTTTTAACTGCACTCGTCATTGCTGCTTCGATACGTATTGTTGGTGTTCTATTAGTTTCAGCATTAATGACATTACCTGTTGCAGCAAGTATTCGTATTGCAAAAGGATTTAAACAAACGATTATTTATGCGATAATATATGGAGAAACAGCTGTTATTTTGGGATTGGTATCTGGTTACTATTTAGAAATACCACCTGGTGGTACGATCGTCATGCTACTCATTCTTTTATTAATAGCTACGATTGTAACCAAAAAAGTAATAGCAAAAATAAATAGCAGAAAGCATCGTTTAAAAACGGGGTGATCGAATGAATACAACTGAAGCACTTGGTATTTTAAAAGAAAAAGGCTATAAATATACGGATAAGCGAAAGCACATGATCGACTTCTTTGTAGAAGAAAATCGATATTGTACAGCAAGAGACTTATTACAGAATATGGAGCCTAATTACGAAGGAATCAGTTTTGATACAATTTATCGAAACTTGCATTTATTTGACCAGTTAGGCATTTTAGAGTCAACGGAATTAAATGGTGAAAAACACTTCAGGCTTAAATGTGATCATCATCATCACCATCATTTTATTTGTAAAAACTGCGGTGTTACCAAAGAAATTCACCATTGTCCAATGGATGAAATTTCTGAGGAATTAAAGCAATATATGATTGACGACCATAAATTTGAAATTTACGGTTTTTGCCCAACATGTCAATGAAAGCAAAAGAGTTAAAACTTTTTTTTGCAGTGGGAATTGGTGGTATACTCGGAGCTCTTCTCCGTTATATCATTGCAGAATCCGTATCCATTATCAGCTTTCCTGTCGGCACAACCATTGCTAATTTAATGGGATGTTTTGTATTGGCATATGTTACATTCCAGCCTTTTTTCAAAAATAAATTGCCACCAGCTATCTTTACGGCATTTACAACTGGACTGCTAGGATCATTCACTACCTTTTCCACCTTTATAGCAGAGAGTGTATTGCTTTTCGAAGAAAGTACAGCATGGCTCATTCTATATCTGCCAATACAAATTCTCGGTGGTGTAGCGTTATGTTTTATTGGTGCTAAGTTAGCAATCAGCAAGGAGTAGATCACATGAGTTATTTGTTAGTAGGATTAGGTGGGTTTATTGGTGCCATCCTTAGATATCTGTTAAGCCTGCAATTGAACACAAGTAAATATTGGCTACCTGTAGGTACATTGCTTGCCAATTTTACAGGTAGCATCCTTTTTGCTTTTACGTATTTGTTTTATCAAGCAGATTGGCTTTCGTTATGGACATGGAACTTTTTAGGTGTAGGGATTTGTGGATCATTTACCACTTACTCCACGTTTAGTGTTGAGGTTGTTAAAATGCTGGAACAAAAACAATCGAAGAAAGCACTCCTTTATCTGTTTGGATCCGTGGCAATCAGTTTTACTACGGTATTTACTATTTGGAAAGTGATTACTTTATGATCATGATCGGACAGTTAATATGTTTAGCTGTTTTATGACTGACACTTCCCAGTACCATTTCTTGCAATCTATTTAACCCTCTACTCCCCATAATACAAAGGTCAACTTCTTCTCGTTTTGCATATTTTACAATTTCCTGTTTAGGATCACCAATTAAAATAACCGTTCGGAAATCAACATTTGCTTTTTTCAATTTTTGTTTCGTTAATTTTAATCTTTCTTCTACCAAGCTCGCCATATTGACCGCTTGTTTGCCTTTCATTCCATCATTCATGACAATAACTACATCTAACCGATACTCTGGTACACTTTTCACAAATTTAATGGCGTGATCCACCGCTCTTAGTGCATGCTCAGAACCATCTGAAGCTAGAATTATTTTTTGATACATCCAGCACTCTCCCTTTCCTACTACATCCATTATAGCAAAAACGTTTTTTGTGTTGAAAGCGTTATCTATATTTCTGTTAGAATTTTTTTACAATCATTTTACATATTCCTGTTGTTCTTTACATTGTTTCGACATATGGTTGAAGTAAGGAATAGTTCCTAGGGGGGAGACAATATGAAAATTGCTATCTTTACTGATACCTTTCTTCCAGATGTTAATGGGGTTGCCAAAACATTGGGACGTTTTACGAAGTATTTAGATCAAAGCCACCATTCTTATATTGTGATTTCACCAAAACAAACAAAAAAAGAAATAAGCGCCGGGCAAATCTACCGTCAATCGAGTTTTCCATTTCCACTTTATAAAGATTGTCGTATTTCTTTACCAAATACGATTCATTTAAAAGAAATTATTAAAAAATTCCAACCTGATATCATCCATGTTGCTACACCATTTTCTATTGGGTTAACCGGACTTCATCTCGCAAAAAAGTACAATATTCCTATTGTTGGTTCTTACCATACTGATTTTGATCATTACTTAAAATACTATCATCTAACCTTGTTATCGAAAGCACTCTGGCGTTATATGGAATGGTTTCATCAACCATTACTCCGGATTTTCGTACCGTCTTCTGTAACCTACCAACAATTACAAAATAAAGGGTTTCAGAATTTACAAATATGGCAACGTGGTGTTGATACAACCGTTTTCCATCCATATTACTCTACTGAAGAAATTAGAAAGAAATATAACATTAAAGAACGCTATATATTAAGTTATGTTGGTCGGTTAGCGCCAGAGAAAAACGTAGAGTTACTTCCACAGATTGCAAAACAACTTCCAACTGAGCTACAAAATAATATCCACTGGCTTATTGTTGGTGATGGTCCATCTCAAAATAGCTTAAAGAATGACTGGCAGCAAAATGTAACATATACAGGTTTTTTACCACAAAACGATGTTGCCAGCATTATTTCTGCCAGTGATTTATTTGTATTTCCTTCTGAAACAGAAACATTTGGTAATGTGGTCTTGGAAGCATTAGCGACAGGAACACCTGTTGTTGCAGCTAATAAAGGTGGGGTAAAAAGTATCGTTCAAGAGGGCTTTACCGGACGATTATGTAATTGCAATCATTTAGATTCTTTTATTAACGCTATTCATTCGATATTAAATGATAAAGATTGGCGAGAGCAATTGAAACAAAATGCCGTTCGCTACGCCCAAAAACAACGTTGGGAAGATCGTTTTGAAGAATTACTCAGCACTTATCAATTTATATTAGAAGATACCAAAACCAACCAAAAGCATGCTTAAACAACTAAGCATGCTTTTTACATTAAGAAAATCAAACAGTACTTCAAAGTAGTACGTCAAAACTAAAAATAAATATGTTATCAAAAAAAACATATACTGTGAAGTAATGTGGACAATGAGGATTCTTACGGAAACAGAAACACTATGCGAGCTCATGTTAATGTTGTAGAGCAAGTTTTAACGAAGGCCGCCCACTTCCACTCCTGTGGGACCTGTTTGACCTGAAGATCCACTTTTTCGAGCGGTTTTGGCTCGGAAAAGTTAGCTGAAGGGCAAACCCCACGGAAAGGGAAGTGGGCAGCCGGAGTGGCGGTTATGATCACGATTTATGTCAAAATTACTTCATAGGTAACTGTGCATTTAGTTTCGAACATTACTTCGAGGTAAATATCTACCATTGATTATGTCGGATTATCATATTATGAAAAAGCGTTTTTGGCCAATGAGGAGATAACCATGTCATCCATTGGTGGGTTATGAAGCCCTGCTCGTACGTCACGGTAATATTGTTCAAACGGCATGTTTTTAGACAAGCCACGTCCCCCAACAATGCGCATCACAAGATCAACAACTTCATTAGCACTATTAGTAGCAACTAACTTTACAGCTCCCAATTCTTTCATTAACTGCCCTCGTTTATCTGGATATCTATCCCATTTCTCTGCAACACTATACATAAAGTAACGTGCCTGTAATAACTTTAAGTCTATTTCTCCCACTTTATTGCGAACATGTTCCACTTCAGATATCGGCTTATTTAAACTGTTAGGCTGAAATTCTTTAGCGAATTGAATCACATCATTGCGAGCTGCCATTGCAATGCCTAAGTAACAAGCTGGAATATGTAATAACCACCCTTTTGGACCTGGTCTCTTTGGTTGATCACTTATTTCTACCAAGTTATCCTTTGGTACACGAACATTCTCTAAAATTAAATCATCACTACCTGTTCCACGCATACCTAAAGTATCCCATGTTTTTTCGACACGCAGACCTTCCGTTTCTTTCGGAATTAAGATAGAACCAACAGCATCTTTTCCTTTCACATAAGCTGTGACAATATAATAATCGAGCACTAATGCCATTGTTGTAAATGTTTTCTTTCCATTTATAACATATTCCTCACCATCTAAAACAGCAGTTGTTTCGGGTATACCGCCTCGTGTTGGACTTCCGGTTGCAGGTTCTGTAGCACATCGGTTGACTAGCTTTTGTTTCTTTCCTATTTCTTTGGCAATGTAGTCAAATTTTTGCTCGTCCCATAAGTTCTCTTCGCTTAACTCTTTAACTACTCCTAAGTGCCAGCCTACAGACAAGGCTGTTGCACCGTCACCTTCTGCTAATTTCTCCTGGACAAGCAAAAATTCATATAAAGATAGCGATTCTCCACCATATTCTTTTGGTAATGTTAATGATAAATAGTTTTCATTGCGTAAATCTCCGATATTTTCTTTAGGCAAAGCTGCTTCATTATCGCCTTGTTGCCTTCTATTTTTAATTTTCTTTGCTAATTGTTCCGCTTTCCGGTAAAGCATTTCATGATGGTCTGTCTGAATAAAGTTACTTAACAAGTCCATAATCTTCCTCCTTTCATTGCTACTTTGATGATAGCGAACTATCTTGATTTTTGCCACTAATCTACTCAGTGATATCAATGAATAGAATGCATAGTTAAAAGTCAAACAACACATACTAACGATAATCTTTCACCAAGAGGTATCTATCATGATAAGGAAAAAAATCTCCCACAAACGCAATCAACATAAACACCCTAAAAAAGACGTAAACAATTTTGATGACTTATTCCATCTTATGAAAGCTAGTGATGATTTTAAGCATTTTACGTTAGGAAACGTAAATAATATTGAACTCTTCTATTTTCAATCATTAGTCAATTTAGACAAGCTTGAAGTTTCTCTTTTTGGAAAATTAAAAGACGCTAAGATTGATAATCTTGATGTATTAGAAAACATGCTACCTTTTTCAGAGACAGAATTGACTTCAGATTTAACCATCATTGAAGAAAAATTATTGACCGGTTATATGGCGCTAAAACTTACGAATAATAGTCAAAATATATTGCTGATCCCTGCTAAATTTGAAGTTGATCGAGATGTATCTCAGCCTGAAATCGAATTTAGTGTTATCGGCCCTAAGCTCGCTTTCATCGAAGATATCAATACGAACATTAATCTCATCCGAAAAAGAGTAAAATTACCACAATTACATGTTAAAAATGTTGAAGTAGGCAAAATTACCAAAACGAATGTTGCCATCACCTATATAGATGGAATCGCTAATCAAGATAATGTCGATACCATCATACAAAGAATATCCGAAATAGAATATGATCAGATCATGGACAGTTCTTTTATTTCACAGATGATATCTGACAATTCTCAATCACCATTCCCACAATTAATGGATACCGAACGACCAGACCGGGTCAGTAGTGCTTTAGTGGAAGGAAAAGTTGCCATCGTCGTTGATGGATCTCCACACGTTTTAATCGCACCGACTACATTAGTTGAATTTTTTGCTTCCTATGAAGATTACTTCTTAACATGGCCGATTGCCAGTGCATTTCGTATTATACGTATATGTGCAGTTATCTTTTCTGTTCTGATCACACCAATGTATGTTGCCGTGTTAACTTATCATTATCATATTGTTCCTGGAGATCTTTTAGGGACCTTGGTTTCTTCTAGAAAGGATATTCCATTCCCGCCGATACTGGAGGTTTTAATTTTAGAATTAACGATCGAATTATTACGTGAAGCAGGTGCACGTCTTCCAACGAAAATCGGCCAAACCATCGGTATTGTTGGTGGTATTGTAATCGGGACAGCAGCAGTAGAAGCAGGACTTACCAGTAATGTATTACTTATATTAATCGCATTAGCCGCACTTGCTTCCTTTACTACACCTATTTATCGGATTGGTAATACGATACGATTACTACGTTTTCCATTTATTATATTTGCCCAAATGTGGGGGCTTATTGGCATTACAATTGCAGCAATGTTTCTCATCACACATTTGTTAAGGTTAACTTCACTCGGAAGACCGTTTCTGGAGCCTTTATACCCTCCTCGTTGGAGAGACTTGAAAGATGCTGTGATTCGATTTCCATTTAATATACAAGGCTCAAGACCTATTATTACTACAGCAACCGATAAACATCGGCTCAATACGAATAGAACGAGGTTAAAACGAGGAAAGCGAAAGTAGGTTGATCATGAATCATTTCAAACCGGATATCACCCAGATGATTTCCCCCTTTTTGTTACTCTTTATTATTCATGCAACTCAAATCGGAGAAGGAATATTAAGTTTCGAACGGCAAATTTCAAGTATCGCCGGTTATGACTCCTGGATTAGCGTTATTCTAACCGGTGTACTTACAACTCTCATTGTCGTGATTATATGGAAAATTGTCGGAGAAGAACAAACTGACTTCATGGCAATTCATCAGTATATATTTGGTATTATATTAGGAAGATTGTTAACTTTTTTATTCAGTTTATATCTGTTTGCTGTCTCGATGATTGTATTAGTTTCCTATATCGAAATTATTCAAATTTGGTTCTTCCCTGACATGTCGATCCATTTTTTTATGTTTATTTTACTCATGTTAGTCCTATATATTTGTTTAGGTGGATTTCGAATCGTGGCCGGTTTCGCGTTTTTCAGTGTCTTTGTCACTGGTTTTTTAGCAATTTTTAAGTATAAGGCTTTTACAGATGGCCATTTTAATAATTTGTTACCTGTTTTTAATACGCCAGCCAAAGATATCATTCTTGCTATGGAACCAATGTCCTTTAGTTTACTAGGCATTGAATTAATTTTAATCTACGCACCGTTTATACATCGTTTTCAATCTGGATTAAAGTGGGCCATTTCAAGTAATATGTTTACAACTTTCGTCTACTTTTTTTCTGCCATTGCGATATTTATGTATTACAATGAGCAACATATTCAGTTTATATCCTGGCCCACTCTACAATTATGGAAGGTTATTAACTTTCCGATTATCGAAAGGTTTGAATATGTTGGAATCAGCTTACACTTGATCGCCATCATCGCAACCAGTTGTTTATATTTTTGGGCAAGTATGCAATGTTTTCATCGGTTAACCAGATTCTCTTTCCGGAAAATTAGCATCTTTTGTGCCCTTATAGGGATTTCAAGTGTTCATTTTATTCACAATTTTCTTATTATTGAAAAAATAACGCTTACCCTATCACGGATTGGGATGATACTATTATTTGTCTATATTCCTTTATTATATGTTTGCCATAAAATTGCAGCAGGAGTGAAGAAAAAACATGCGAACAAATAGATTATGGCCTATATTATTGTGTTGCTTAATATTATCAGGTTGTGTCAAAACTAAGATTCTTGATGATGTCGAATTAATTATGACATTTGGTTTCGATTGGGATCCAACTTCGGAAAATTACAAAGGGACTGCTGTTGCTCCCGTATACGGTAAAAATGAGCAATCGGAATTGGGTGAAAATATCCGCTATACTGGTGAAGCAAAAACTTTTCAAGATATTAACTCGTTTATTCAAACCGAAGCCCCCTTTCAAGTAGAAGTCGGCAATATTATAGATATTCTATTTGGCGAGGACCTTGCAAAGAAAGGGGTCGCGGAAATAATTTACGGAATTAATGAAATACCCGATCTAGGACGGGATATTAACGTCGCGATTGTACAAGGAGATGCAGAAACACTGCTAAAAACGGATTATAAAATGGAATTAACCCTTTCACGCTTCATCGAGAAACTAATTCTAAATAATAGTAAATCCAATATTCCCAAAATGAATTTGCATCAATTTAATTATCGCTTAATAGGCGATGGAATGGACCCTTTCCTTCCCATCTTAAGACAAAGCGAAACGTCTATCGATATAGTAACTTTGGGTATGATGAAAGATGATAAATTGGTTCATCAAATTCCCTACGAGCAATTTTTCACCTTTAAATTATTATATGAAGATTGTGAAGACCATACGTATGAATTTGAATGGGAAGAAAAAAACAAAACAGTCGCCATTAGCTCGATTCGCTCGACAAAAAGTTTACATTGGAAATCCAAAAATGAGGTAGTTATTAAGGCCGATATCATTGGTACGTTAACAGAGTCAAAAAAAGGGGAAATTAAATCTTTTGCAGCAAAAAAAGAATTAGAACAGGCTGTTACGAAAAAACTGGAAGAAGAAGCGAATCAATTAATCCAGACTTTTCAAGACTTAGAAATTGATCCGCTCATGGTTGGTGCTTCTGCCAAAAGTAAATTTAGAGATTGGAATCGGAAAGAATGGGAATCTCAATATTCAGAAATAACGATTACCCCTGACATCTCATTCGAATTAGATTTAAGTAACATTGTACAATAATAAGCCCTCCTTTGTTTCCTTCTTACCATTTTTTTGTTATAGTATATCGTGCTAGGAGGCGAATACGATGTTACAAAATATGGCTCGATCATTTGTTATATATATCATAGGTATTATTACGTTAACATTAGGAATTTCATTAACGATTCAATCACAATTAGGAGCATCACCTTTTGATGCCTTATTAGTTGGTTTGTTTCGAACATTCGGATTGACCATTGGCAGCTGGGAAATCATCGTCGGCTTTACCATCGTCATGATCAATGCGATTGCAATCAAAGCAAAGCCTGAATGGTTTGCCATGTTAACTTCATTCATTACAGGGCTTGGGATTGATTCATGGCTATTTATCCAAGGATCTTGGCTAACTCCCGATAATTGGTTGGAGCAATCAGTCATACTACTATTTGGCATCATTTTCAGCGGAATTGGTATTGCCATCTATTTAGAATCTAGCTTCGCACCAAATCCGATGGATCGCTCGATGGTTATTATAACGGATAAAACCGGCTTGTCGTTTGGGATATCTCGTGCTATTATCAGTATTGCTTTAGTGATCGTCGCCCTCCTCTTTCAAGGCGATGTTGGAATTGGTACCTTAGTAAATGCATTATGTACTGGTGTTATTATTCAAGCATTACGGCCATATATTGTTTTAGTTAAACAAAAATACGTTGTTCCCGGTATGAAAGCAAGTTAATAATTAAATGTTAAGTTGATCTGCGGATTCGTTTAGTAGTCATTATGGCATTATATCAACTGCTTGACCACCGCTCCGGCTGCCCACTTCCCTTTCCTTGTGGTTTCCTTTCAGCTAACTTTTTCGAGCCAAAACCGCTCGAAAAAGTGGATCTTCAGGTCAAACAAATTCCACAACTCTAGCATGAAGTAACATTGCTGCTTTTATACTTATGGATAGCGATTCTTGCTCTTATCCATTTTATAAAAATCAACCTATTACTTCTGACAAGAATGGTTGCACCTTCTCATAGCGGAGACTAATTACGGAGACTCCTGTGGGAATAGCACGTGCCAAAAATCCACTTTGCAAACTGTTTTTCTTTGCAAAGTTAGTTGAGGCTGTGCCCACAGAAAGCGAAGTAATTAGTCGGAGCTTTGGCAAACACACATAAAATATGTCAAAATAACTACTTCGTTAAACACGGTCATTGCACTGATTATATACACTTTTACCTTTCGAGCAAAAACCCGTTATCTGGACTGATAACGGGTTTTTCTAGACGATAACAAAGCCATCGTACAGCTTCTGTTATTTATAATAACTTATCCAATGTTTCCTTTACACGGTCTTCTGTAAATGGTTTTACAATAAAATCAGAAGCTCCTGCTTTTATCGCGTCTAACACCATTTGTTGTTGCCCCATTGCAGAACACATAATAATCGTTGCATTGGAATCTTTACCTTTTATCTCTTTCGTTGCCTCTACCCCATTCATTTCTGGCATGGTAATATCCATGGAAACAATATCAGGTTGTAATTCTTCATACATATTTGCTGCTTGTTGTCCGTTCTCTGCTTCTCCAACTACTTCATGTCCTAAATTCGTAAAAATATTTTTTAATTGCATGCGCATAAATGCAGCATCATCTACAATTAATACTCGTGCCAAGGTATTCCCCTCCGTTGATATATGTAATTTTTATTCATCCACTACTTGTTGCACTTCATTGATCTCATCCACACTTAATACATAATCAAGGTCTAATAAAAGCAGCATACCCCTATCTTCTAGTTTGGCCACTCCTTTTATATATTGATAATCAACGCCTTTTACTAACTCTGGTGCGTCTTCCACTACTTCAGGTGAAATATCAATTACATCTGTCGCTTCATCCACGATTAAACCTACCTGGACTTCACGAACGTTTGCAATTAATACTCTAGTCTGTTCCGTAGGCTCAGCCTCTTCCATTCCTAGTCGCGTACGCAAATCGATAATCGGGGTCACACTACCACGTAAATTGATAATTCCTTTAATAAAATCAGATGTCTGTGGTAATGAAACAATCTCTTCTAGCCTTTCAATCGAGCGAATTTGATCAATATTTGCACCGTATTCTTGATTCTTTAATTTAAAAATAATTGTTTTAGTTATTGTTCCTTCCATTATATCGTCACCAGCCTTTATTGATTTAATAAAAGTGACATTTTCATATCACCAATGCTTGGATAGTGAATTTCTACCTCAAGTATTCTTTTAAAACCAGATAAATTTGCATTACCACTAATAATTGTTGGATGCGTTATATCTGTATCAATTCCTGCATTTGCTAAGTGAGTAGAAAGTCCACCTGCTAACATATTACCTAATTCACCTGAGAAGGAATCTAACATCTCTTCTGACAACTGCATACCATACAAAGCTTCTCCAATCGAACTGAATACATGATGTTCTGCTTGAATTAATAAATCCCCTTTGAATGTTCCACTATACCCTATCAATACGCCATACTCTACATTCAATGGACTAGTAGTGATTTTTGGTGATTCAAACTGATGTTCAACTGGTACAACATTTTTAATAGATTGAACAGATCCATTGTATAATTCTTTGATGACCTCATTTGTATTCACTTCCGTTGATGATGACATATTCATTTCTCCTTAATCTTATCTAGTAAAATTTAATCAGTTCTCACATTCCATAATACCTAATGATAAGACAATATACAACATCATCAATCAATTTGAAGTAAATATTATGATTTTTTAGTTATAATTATATCATAAAAAAGACCTATTTAAATAAGTATTTTTCCCTATTTTTAGAAATAACAATGGACCTATGTAATAATCATCATCACTATGAATATAAAATAATGAACTAAAAGTATCATCATTACATCATCTATTCAGCTGAAAACATAGCCCAGTTAGTTACATTCTAACTAACTGATGCTTTAAAGATACAAACTGCGAAGTAATGTGGTAATTAGATGTGCGTTCACCTAAGAGATTATTTTGAAATATATCGTGATGATAACTACCACTCCGGCTGCCCACTTCCCTTTCCGTGGGGTTTGCCCTTCAGCTAACTTTTTCGAGCAAAAACCGCTCGAAAAAGTGGATCTTCAGGTCAAACAGGTCCCACAGGAGTTGAAGTGGGCGGCCTTCGTTAAGATATGCTCCACAACACTTATCCGAAATTAGCCAGTCGATTTCTCCACCCTATGTAGTGTAGGGGTACGACTATGCTAAAGGGGCATTCACAGCCGTTTAGTACTGTAATTAAACAGAAAATTTTAGTCCCGTGAGTTCATTTCTTTCTATAATCAGAGAACCAAAATAGCGTAGGCAGAATACGGAGACTCCTGTGGGAACTCACGCGAGCCGAAGATCCACTTGGTAAAGTGCTTTTCTTTACCAAGTTAGCTGAGGCCGTGCCCACGGAAAGCGCAGTATTCTGCCGAAGCGGTTTGTCTGCTCTCTCTAAGTCAAGAATGGAAGAGAGCAATTCCTTGTCCATGTTACTGCGCAGTTTGTGGATGATGTGCACCGTTTTTTTAAACAAATACCCCGTTCCACTGGAGATGGAACGAGGTGAATGATTGCTATCCAGCATCGTTTTATTATTGAATTGCCTCTTTTACTTCGGTTGCCATTTCTTTAACGGAGACTAAACCTCCACCTGATACATACCAGAAGTTTGGATCTAAATAAATGATTTTATCATTTTGTGCTGCATTTGTTCCTTGCACTAGATCATTGTCTAATGTTTTTTCTGCAGATTCTTCTCCACCTACAATTGTATTACGATCCACAACGAATAAGTAGTCTGGATTTGTTTCAGCGATATATTCAAAGCTTACATTTTGACCATGTGTAGCCACTTCAATATTGTCATCAGCTTGAGCAACACCTAATTCATCGTGGATCAAGCCAAAGCGTGAACCTGCTCCATATGCACTAACACTACCATCATTGGTTAAAACTATTAAACCTTTACCTTCTGAAGATTCATTAGTTGCTTTCACTTCATCAACAACTGCTAATACTTCATCTAATTTCTCTGTTGCTTCTTCTTTAGCAAAAATCTCTGCTAAGGTTTCAACATTAGCCTGGAAAGATTCTAAATAATTGTCAGTATCTACCCCCATATAAATGGTTGGGGCTAACTCTGCTAAATCTTCATATACTTCAGATTGTCGACCAGAAATGATGATAAGGTCTGGATCAAGAACAGCTAATGCTTCGAAATCTGGTTCTTTCAAAGAGCCAACGCTCGTATACTCTTCCCCTTCAAATTTTTCTAAGTGAGGAGGGAGATTTCCTTGAGGAACACCTGCTACTTCAACACCTAGTTCATCTAATGTTTCTAGTGTACCATAATCAAACACCACGACTTTTTCCGGATTCACCGGTACCGTTGTTGTATCTAATTCATGTTCTACTACAACTTCTGCCGGTTGTTCCTCATCTTCTGTTGCTCCTTCTGAGCTTTCTGCCTCTTCACCTGATTGACCCTCTGTTTCATTTGCCGCTGCATCACTATCACTATCAGCACCACATGCTGCTACAACAAAAAGTACTGCAATTAAAGATAAGAATAAAAGAACTTTCTTCATGATTGTACACCCCTTTGAAATTTTAAATATATATTCATATGAATCACTATTTTCTCGTTGTCACATGTTAATGGGCCCTATCAACATATTTAATCATGATGAAAAAGTGTTCACATAGATAATAAATTAATGAAAATATAGACAAATCTTACATTGATCAATATCTTGAATCTGAATATCCATATCATAAACATCTCGAAGTACTTTTTTATCGATCATGTCATTTTTGGGACCTTGATGAACAATTTTCCCGTGTTTTAATGCAACAATATAATCTGAATACACAGATGCAAAATTAACATCATGTATCACTATGACAACTGTTTTCCCCAACTCATCGACCAATCTTCTTAATACCTTCATAATCTGTACGGAATGTTTCATATCGAGATTATTAAGAGGTTCATCTAACAGAATATAATCGGTATCTTGAGCTATTACCATCGCAATAAAAGCCCGCTGTTTTTGACCACCACTTAGTTGATCTAGATACTTATTCTGCATATCGTTGAGCTCCATATAATCAATTGCATCTTGGACATATTGACGGTCTTCTTTAGTCAATCTTCCTTGTGAATAAGGAAAGCGACCAAAGCTAACAAGTTCCTTAACGGTTAACCTCACATTTAACTGATTGGACTGCCTCAAAATCGCAATTTTTTTTGCTAGCGTATTACTTTTAACTGATGAAATTTCCTGATCATCTATTCGTACTTCTCCAGCATCCTTTGTTATTAAACGGCTAACAATTGATAGTAAGGTACTTTTGCCTGCACCATTAGGACCGATAAAAGAGGTAATTTTCCCTTTTGGAATCGAAACAGAAACTTGATCAACAACTGCGGTATTACCATACTTTTTTGTAATATCCTGTACTTCTACCATGCTTTATTCTCCTTTAAAATCAGATATAAGAAATAAGCTCCACCAATAAAATTGATGATTACACTTAATGTGGTTTCGAATGAAAAGATGCGATCTACTACTAACTGTCCACCTATCAAAGCAACAATACTTACTAAAGCTGAAGCAATTAATAGATAACTGTGTCGATAAGTTTTCATAAACTCATAGGTGACATTTGCTACTAATAACCCTAAGAACATGATCGGACCGACTAGTGCGGTTGCAACAGAAATCCAGATCGCGATTACAATTAATAACCTCTTGACCACTTCGTCATAATTTATACCTAAATTAATTGCATGTTCTTTTCCTAATGACATTACATCAAGAAACTTGATATACTTCCAAAAATAGATAATCGTAAATATAATTAGGAGGATTGCAACCAATAAAATATCGGTATTCACGTTATTAAAACTTGCAAACATTCGATTTTGTACAATCATAAATTCATTCGGATCAATCAATACCTGCATAAATGATGATAAACTTCCGAAGAAGGTACCAAATACGATACCTACCAATAATAGAAAATAAACATTTTTCTGCTTTTTAAAGAGTAAGTGATACAGTAAAAAGGCAAATACCACCATTGCTCCAACAGATAGAGCAAAATTCAAATTCGGATTGGCCGCAAAGGCACTCGTTGAACCAAACACAAAGATAAAGAATGTTTGCAGTAACACGTAAAGCGAATCTAAACCAATTACACTCGGTGTTAAAATCCGGTTATTGGTGATCGTCTGAAATACGACTGTGGCAATTGCAATTACAGAACCTGTTACAATAATGGCTAGCACTCTGCTAAACCTTCGTGGCAATATGTATTCCCAATTACCCGGAATACCTGCAAATAAATAAATAACAACTAGGATGAGACTTAATATAAGTAATATCGATAATTTTGACTTAAGACGCATATGCAGATCTCCTCATAATTAAGTACAGGAAGATCCCACTACCAATAACACCGACTGTAACACCAATGGCAATTTCATAAGGGAAAATAATAACTCTTCCTAAGATATCACAAGCTAATACAAATACAGCCCCTAGTAATGCTGTATGTGGCAAGCTATTTTTCAAATGGTCTCCTCGATAGATAGAAACGATATTCGGAATAATTAAACCTAAGAATGGGATCATACCAACTGTCAATATCACGACAGAAGTTATAATTGCTACAATGACCAAACCGACATTAACAACACGCTTATGGTTCATCCCAAGATTTTTGGCAAAATCTTCGCCCATCCCTGCTATTGTAAATTTATTCGCATAGATATAAGCAAAAATCACTAAAGGCACACTTATGTAGAGCATTTCATACCTGCCTTGTAAGATCAGAGCAAAATTTCCTTGTAGCCAGGAAGACATATTTTGAATTAGATCATTCTTATAAGCAAAAAATGTAGTAATCGAACTAACAATATTCCCAAACATCAAACCAACCAACGGGATGAAAATAGGATCTTTAAATTTCACTTTTTCTAAAATTTTCATAAAAATAAAGGTTCCTATTAAAGCAAACGTAAATGCTATCAACATTTTTTCAATTGGTCCTGCAGCTGGAAAAATCATTAAAGCTACTAAAATCCCAAATCGTGCCGAATCCATCGTACCTGCTGTTGTCGGTGAAACAAATTTATTCCGACTGAGTTGCTGCATAATTAAGCCACATATACTCATGCTCATTCCCGCAATGATAATACTTATTAAACGCGGAAATCGACTGATAAGTAAAATCTCCTTTTGATCTTCTGTTAATTGGAGTAAATCGTTTGGATTTAATTCAATCACTCCAATAAATAAAGAAACCAGAGATAATATTACGAGTAATCCTATTAAATATCGCTTCTTCATAAAAAAATTCCTTGGCCTTCCTGTTCACTTTTTTAATAATGAAATTCATTATCAATTAGACAATTATTATAGTATCATATTCTTGAAAACTGTCAATAGTTTTTTGAAAATTAAGGTAAATAGAATCAGGTAAATTGATGACACATTCTAAAATAAATATTAGAGGTATCAATGGATATACGCTATAATTACGGATGGTATGTTTTATCTATATAACTGAAATGGTTGACTGCGCTATGAGGAAGAAAGGAAGAACAATAGTGGTAATTATTATTGATAATTATGATTCATTTACATATAATCTTGTTCAATATTTTCGGCAACTAACGAATGATGTACTCGTTTTTCGAAATGATCATGTTACAATTGAGAAAATCAAAAGATTAAATCCTAATTTAATTGTATTATCTCCAGGTCCTGGATCACCAGAAGATCAAAAACAATGTATATCGATATTAGATTATTTTCATACAACGACGCCTATTCTCGGTGTATGCTTAGGCATGCAAGTAATCGTACATTATTTTGGCGGACAAGTAGCTAAAGCATTAGTACCCATGCATGGGAAAGTTTCGAAAATAAAGCATGGTGGGCAAGGCGTATTTGACTCTTTACCTAATGATATTTCTATCACCAGATATCACTCTCTTATTACGAATAAACTGCCAGAACACGCATTATTTATAACGGCGACAACCTATCAAGAAGAAATTATGGGGATCCGGCATAAACACTATCAAGTAGAAGGAATTCAGTTTCATCCTGAAGCAATTCTGACAGAGTATGGCTTTCATATGATCCAAAACAGTTATAAGCAAGCAATTGATGGAGTGAATTAAATGAATAAACCTTTTTTGCAATTTAATTTTCAACAGAAGGTCCGGCAATTTACCAACCCGATTAAAGTATGGAATACGACTAACATAAAAGAAATACCTACTATTTTTGAAGAATTAGAACAATTTCTTGATAAAGGCTATTATATTGCAGGCTTTGTTTCTTACGAAGCTGCTCCTGCATTTGATCCGACCTACCATGTTCATCAAGATAACGAATTACCATTAATCTGGTTTGCGGCCTATGAAAAACCCTTCGATAAGACAGATCGTTTAGAAGACATGAATTACCAACTGTCAGATTGGAATCATACGACCAGTTATGAAGATTATCAAGTAAATATTAATCGTATAAAAAAAGCCATTGAAGAAGGTAACACTTATCAGGTCAACTATACAACAAGACTGAAGTCTCGTTTTACAGGTAATCCATATTCCTTCTATCAACAGCTAGTAGAGAATCAAGCAGCTTCCTATTGTGCCTATCTAGACATTGGTGAAAACCATATTTTATCTGCATCTCCCGAACTATTTTTCCAAGTGAAAGATGGTAAAATCATTACAAAACCAATGAAAGGTACGATCAAACGTGGGCGAACTTACCGAGAAGATCTCCAATTTAAACAAACGTTAAGAGATTCCGTAAAAGATCAAGCAGAAAATGTTATGATTGTCGATTTACTACGAAACGATATCGGACGAATTGCTAAACCTGGTACCGTCAATGTAACCAGCTTATTTGATGTTGAAACATATCCAACTGTTCACCAAATGACTTCTACAATAGAAGCAAGTTTAGAAAGGATGAAGGTATATGATTGGTTTCAGGCTTTATTTCCTTGTGGATCGATAACAGGTGCACCAAAAGTAGAGACAATGAAATATATTGCAGCTTTAGAGGATACACCAAGAGAAGTTTATTGTGGTGCCATTGGCTGGATTTCTCCTGCACGTGAAGCCATTTTCAATGTGCCAATCCGTACAGTAATTATCAATGGAAATAATGCCATATATGGAACCGGTGGAGGCATCACTTGGGATTCAACAAGTAAAAATGAATACGATGAATTAAACCAAAAATCAGCTATATTACATCAAAAAAGAAAAGTTGTTTCCTTATTGGAGTCGGTCAAATTAGAAAATGGGAAATACCCATTAATGCCATATCACTTACAACGACTTAAGCATTCAACACAATATTTCGATTTTCCCTTTCATGAAGAAAGAGTAAAAGAAAAATTGAGCGTGTTAGCAGAAAAACTTCAGATTGGCTGTTATAAAGTCCGGCTATTATATCATCCGTCAGGCAAGATCAAATTAGATCATCAAGCCATCAACAAATTAGAACAGCCTGTTTCAACTGTGATAGCATCGGAACCAGTCGATAAAGAAAATATTTATTTATACCATAAAACAACTAACAGAGAAATATATGAGAAATTCGATCAAGCAAAGCCCTCTCATATTCTAACTACCCTTTTGTGGAATGAACAAGGACATATTACGGAATTCACGATCGGAAATATTGTAGTTGAAAAAGACGGTCGTTTTTTTACTCCACCTGTTTCAGATGGATTACTTCCAGGAACTTACCGGGAACAACTAATTGAAGAGGGAATATTAGTTGAAAAAAGTATACCTCTGGCAAAGATTACGACATACGATCAAATTTGGTTTATTAACAGTGTCCGAGGATGGCTTAAAGTACAATTAATTTAATAATGTTCAAACAAATATGTCGCTCATACTACTATATTTTTGTTAAAATCTGAATAGAGTATAATTAGGAGGTATAACGATGAATGCATATGAAGAATATATGAGAGAAATTACACAGTCCATGCGTGATGAATTAACCAATGCTGGATTTGAAGAATTAGTAACACCTGAAGCGGTAGATCAATTTATGTCTACAAACGAGGAGACAGCACTAGTTGTGGTAAACTCTGTTTGTGGTTGTGCAGCTGGATTGGCGCGACCTGCAGCTGTTCAATCACTAGACGGGGAGCAGAAACCTGCAAAGCTTGTTACCGTGTTTGCCGGTCAAGATCGGGAAGCAACTGCCAAAATGCGTGAATATTTTGAGGGCGTAGAACCGTCTTCTCCATCCATGGCCATTGTAAAAGGCGGAGAGTTGAAACACTTTATTCCCCGTGAGCAAATTGAGGGTCATGAAGTAGAAGACATTGTCACGCAACTAACCAATGCTTATTCCGAATTTTGCTAACTTTAATATTTGATACTAAACCTAACGAAAGGATGAGCGCATAATGCTCATCCTTTCATTTAGTTTGGTCAATAAAAGTAATTAGTCGGAGCGCTGCGAAAATACATCAAACAATTCAAAATTACTACTTTGCTTAATGCAGTCATTGCACTGCTTTTATACTTTCTGTACTTAATTTTAAAAACCCCGTTTCGTGTTGAAACGGGGTTTTTCTTTGTATTATGATCCTACGCGGCGCACAAGACCGGAAAAGTTTGATTTCCAGTAGCCACTACCCATGTCAGCAATAGCTACGCCTGTTGAACTTTGAGAACCAATGAATTTATTGTTACCCACGTATATACCAACATGTCCGTTAGTTTTATACGTATTGAAGAATACAAGATCTCCCGGCTGCATGTCGCTAGCAGAAACTTTTGATCCTACTGAACTTAGTCCTGAAGTACTCGCCGGCAAGCTGATTCCTGCCTGTTTAAAAGCCCAGCTGACAAATCCAGAACAATCAAAACGGCCATTAGCAATATCGTAAGCAGATCTACCGCCACCAAAAACATATACAGAGTTGCCAATATACTTTTCACCCACTGATGTTACGATATCTACTGTACTACCACTAACTGATACAGTTTCAGAAGAATTGCTGGAATACTGTTCAATAGCACCATTTGATCCGTTACTTCTAGTTGCCTGTTCTTGAGCACGTTGTTGTTCTTCTACTTCTTTAAGTGCTTTCTCTTTTTCCGCTAGAATTTCATCTTCAATTTTCAAATCGTCCAGGTATTCACTATTTTCTTCTTCTTTTTCTTTCAATTCATCTTTTAACTCTTCATTTTGTTCTTTTTGTGCAACAATTTGTTGTTGCATTTCTTCATATTCTGCTTTCATATCTTCTAATTCTTCTAACTTATTGTCCAACTCAACTTTATTCTTCTCTACTTCTAACTTATCTTTTTCTTGACTCTCTAATAAATCTTGGTCTGCTTGTGTAATCTTATGTACTAATGCAACTCTATCAACAAAATCTACGAAATTAGTTGAACCTAGTAATACTTCTAGATAGCTAGACGAACCACCATTCTCTTGTAATGAAGAGATTCTCTCCTTAAGAATTTCATTTCTACGTTCGATATTTTGTTGGATTTCATCGATTTTCTCTTCCAGTTCACTTACTTCTTCTTCAACGTCTGTTATTTCCGATTCCGTTTCGTCAATTTTTTGCTCATTATCTTCGATCGCTTCATCCAACCTCATAATTTGCTCATTTAACTCAATTAACTCTTCTTTAATTTCCTGAAGTTCCTGTTCTTTCTCGTCAATATTTGATTGTACTTCCGATCGTTGAGCTTGAATTTCTTCTTTTGTCTCAGCGCTAACAGTCTGAACAAAAAACAAACTTGACATAATCGTTACGACAACAACTGAATCTTTTACTAAACCTCGTATTTCTCGCACTCGATTCCCCTACTTTCCAACAAAATTTTCGTTTTTACGCTCTCTCTATGTAAGCTCCCTTTAATTAAAAAGGTTTTCTTGTAGTCTTTTCATCCTATCATTTGAACCAGACTCATTGTAACATAGTTAGATTTCACTAATGTTATGTGAATGTTACAAAAATATTTCAATACTATCATTCTTTATGTCATTTTATGTCGAAAGACAACTTTTAATAGATTACCATAAAAAAAGAGCTCTTGGCAAGAGCTCCAGTTATTCTTCCATTAATTTCTGTTTACTAAGATAAGCTTTCTTTTCATGTATTTTGGAGAAAGCTTTATGTGCGGGCATCGTAAGTGCAAGCGCTAGTAGACTCATACTGAAGAACAAGGCTAACCCTTGGAAATGCCATAATCCATATGTAATACCAAACACTCCCAACACCATAACTGCTGTCGGTATGGGATTCAATACCATAATAAAAAATGAACTTTTCAATACTTGTAACAGCTTCATATCATAATGAACATAGACTGGAAAAATATAAAAAGATGTTAATATAAAGAATATCGAAATGAATAAGAATGGAATAGTAAGTAACATGAAGTAATCATTTTCTACTAATGTTATAAATAAGAAATCCAAGTATAATATATAACCCATTGCTGCAATTATATAGCCCAAAATATTCGCTTGTAGTAACGATTGACGATAAACTTTCCAAAAAGTTTTAAACAGAGGAATATCAGTATTTCCAGAAACCCATTTTCTTACTATCGAAAAGGTTGCAGCAGTCGATGGAAATAAACCTACAACGATTAGACCGCATAAAGTAAATCCAATCCATAATAAGTTCAGATATGCTACTTTCGTAATCCATTCAAATGCTTTATTCAATGCGTTCATACTAACATCCCCCTTAAAAACTTCTTCTAGCTGAATTATCTTCGCTTTTAACCCTTTAACCCACTAGTACTGATACCGTCTACCACATAACGTTGGAAAATGAAGAAAATGATAAACACTGGAATTAAGGATACTACTGACATGGCAAACATTGCACCCCAGTTGGAAACTGTTTCATTACTTAGGAACATGTTTAAAGCCATTGAAACCGTATATTTAGAAGGACTATTCAAATATAATACTGGTCCAAGTAAGTTATCCCATGTCCAATAGAATGTAAAAATCGATGTCGTTGCTAAAGCAGGAACAATTAATGGCAATATAATTCTTCTGTATATACCAAATGTATTACATCCATCAATAATTGCTGCTTCATCCAACTCTCTAGGTATCGTTCTAATGAATTGCACCAATAAAAAGATGAAGAACGGATGACCAAAATATGCAGGTACCACAAGTGGTTTTAATGAATTTAGCCAATCCAGCTGGGCAAATATAATATATTGTGGAATCATTACTACTTCATAAGGAAGCATCAATGTTAATATCATAATCGCAAACCAAAAGCTTCTTCCTGCAAATTTTAATCTCGCAAATCCGAATGCAATTAAAGAACAAGAAATTAAATGACCTATTAATACTAAAATAACAAAGATAAACGTATTTAAAATATACGTATCAAACCCATAGTCACCGAAGCCAGCCCACCCTTGTGCATAATTGCTTAATATAAATGGTTGTGGGATTAGAGATTCTGCTGTTGCAAATATTTTTTCACTTTGTTTAAATGAGCTCATAATTAACCAAATTACTGGATACAGTAAAAGGATAGCAAAACAACCAACGATTAAATGATAGATGATTTTTTTTATATATTTTGCTTGCATCGTTATCTGCCTCCCTCTGATTCATAGTGCACCCAATATTTAGACGAAAAGAAGATTAGCGAAGTTAGTATCCCTATAATCACTAACATTACCCAAGCCATGGCTGATGCATAACCCATATGGAAGAATTCAAAACCTTGCTTGAATAAATAGAGTGAATATAATAAGGTCCCATCTAATGGTCCGCCTGTACCCTTTGAAATAATATAAGCTGGAACAAATGTCATAAATGCAGCAATTGTTTGCATAACTGCATTAAATAGGATAACAGGGCTTAACATTGGTATTGTGATGTTAAAGAATTTTTGAAAGAAGCTTGCACCATCAACACTTGCAGCTTCATAGTAACTTTGTGGTATCGACTTTAGACCAGCTAAGAAGATCAGCATCGAAGAACCAAACTGCCAAACAGATAAAAATATTAACATCCATAATGCGGCCGTTGGATTTCCAAACCATCTAACAGGATCGATTCCCATTGTCATAAGTGCTAAGTTGACGATCCCATCATCACCAAAGATTTGTCGCCACATAATTGCTACTGCAACGCTTCCACCTATTAAAGATGGTAAATAATATAAGGTTCGGTATAAGCCAACCGCTCGAGATGCAGTATTAAGTAACATAGCTACTACTAATGCAAATAATAGTCGCAATGGAACGCCAGCAAATACATAGATAAAGGTTATTTTTAAAGAGTGTAAATATCTCGGATCTGATGTAAACATTTTTTTAAAATTCTCAAAGCCAATCCATCTAGGTGCATTAAATAAATCGTACGATGTGAAGGAGAAGTAGAAAGAAGCAATGATAGGAATAATGGTAAAGGCCAAAAATCCTATAATAAACGGACCAATAAATAGATATCCCCATAAATTTTGCTTCATATGAGTTTGCATTTTGGAAAGCTCCCTTCTATGATTCTGAATAATGGAAAAACAATAGCTGATCTCATAAGGATCAGCTACTGTCCATCATAATCCTTTTAGTTACCTAAAATGCTTTCTGCCTGTGTTCTAAAGTATTCAGCTGCTTCTTCTGGTGTAATCTCGCCATAAGAGATTTGTTCACTTAAATTGGTTAATTGCTCAATAATTTCACCTGCACCTGCCGGATCTGGAGCACCCATTGGTGTACTATTATCTTCTGCCCATGCAACATAATCAAATACCGCTTGCTGAGCTTCAGAAACATCATCTGCAATTTCTTCTTGAACTACAGAAGAAACTGGAACCCCACGGTCACCGAGAATAAGTTTGTTCGCTTCCACATCGTTCACCCAAAAATCAATAAAGGCTGCTGCTGCTTCCTTTTGCTCGGAATTTTCGGAGATCGAGAAATACATACTAGGCTTTAGAAATAAACCATCTTCTAGATTCTCTCCTGGAGGAGTAGCAAATGCGAATGTATGCTCTGACATATCCTCCAACCCAACAAATTGATTAGACCACTGGAAAATCCCTACTCCGTCACCTAATACAACTGGGTCATCTTCAGGGCCGGCTAATTGCGCCAGAAAATCAGGAGTTGGAGTTGCTTCTGCTTCCACCTGTTCTTGAATGATTGTAAAAAAGTCTACAAATAATTGATCGTCGTCATAACCAAGGCCACTTCCATCTTCTGCGTAAAGACGGGCACCATTTTGGCGTAAGTAATAGTTAAAAAACACATCTGCTTGCATACCATTATCAAAGTAATATCCAGCATCAGCTGCCTGTTGAGCCATTTCTTGATATTCGTCCCATGAGTATGTTTCAGGGATCTCGTCAATTCCGATCTCCGCTAAAATCTCAGGGTTATAATGAAAACTTAGCGCATTGGAACCTAGATTAAAACCGTAAAGACCGTCGTTAATTCGACCACCTTCGATCGTGTTTTCCGCAATATTTGAGTCGTCGATCTCACTGCCAAGAAACTGTTCTAAATCAGCTAATTGACCATTTTCTGCATATTGAGAAATATAAGATAAATCCATTTGAATAATGTCTGGCAATTCATTTGCTGCTGCTTGAGGTGATAGTTTTTGCCAGTAGTCATCCCAACTAGCATATTCTGGCTCAATCGTTACATTCGGGTTTTGCTCTTCATACAATTCAATAACTTCCATTGTGTAATCATGACGTGGCTGTGACCCCCACCAAGCAATTCGTAACGTTACTTGATCCCCACTTGCTTCAGAATCGGAGTCATTGTTTGTTTCTTCTGAAGTATCATCGGTATCGCCGCCTGTATCTTCTGAGCTATCATCGCCACTACATGCAGCTAACCAAAGAACCATCATCATTCCTAATAGTACTAACAAAGATTTTTTCATTTCTTTCCCTCCCCTTTTTAATCTGTAAGCGATTACAGTTATATGATAGCAGATATTGGTACGTAGGTATGATAGAAAAATCAGTGGTAAATGTTTAAAAAGAAGAGTTTTTTGAAAACGCTAACTTCATCCTTCATTTGACTTAATAATCTCGGATGGTGTAAATCCCTTCATTCTTTTAAATATTTGACTGAAATATTGTGGGTTATTACCAAAACCTAGTCTCTCCGCTAACTCAAATACTTTAATATCCTGTTCTACTTCGATAATTTCCACTGCTTTATTAATGCGGGCATTGGTAACATAAGACGAGAAGCGTTGTCCAATTTCTTTTTTAAAGGTTTTCCCTAAATAGTCAGCATTCATATATAGACAGTGGTTAGCCAGCCACTGAAGTGACAATGCAGGATTCTCAATCTCCTCTTCAATACAAGTCAACATTTGTCGTACCACTTTTGAATATTTTTGCGGTGTTTGATCTTGGATAATCATTCTTTCAAAAAGTTTTTCAAAGAACGTAACAAAATCAGAAATATGCTGATAATCCTCCATTTGTCCTATTGCTTGCACCCGATCCTCTGTTGAATGATGTGCTAATTTACTCATTAACAATAAATAAATTTGAATAAAATAGCCCCTTGTAATCTTTGGTGCAACTTTATGTTTTTTCAGCTTATCTACAAAATCTATAAGGTAGGACACTGCATCCTTCTTTTGTTGTTTTTTTAAATAATACACAATCGTATCTAGATCTATTTCAATGTCTGGTTGCAACTTTTCATGAAAGTGAATCCAGTTTTGAGACGGAATATCACTATGCTTTGGTTGATAAAAAACTTGTTGTACCATTTCATCTAATGTTGGAATTTTTTCTATTTGATCTTTAGTAAAGTCTTTTGAGAAAACGGAAGTCGTACTGAGTGTGTATGGACCCAATTCAGCTTGGAGAATGTCTTTGATTGTTTTTTGATATGCTGGAGAATGGCGCATCATCACGACCACTTTATTTTCGATTAATGTAGTGACGACTTGTTCATTGAGAAATGATCGATTAATGGTTTCGATTAATTGGTTGATTTGATCATATGTAATTTTCCCTTCGATGAAAAGCATCCAAAAAAAGAAAGGTTCTGATGAATAGAGTCCCTCCACCATCTGCTTCATTTTTGACTGGCTTTTTTCCGTTATTTGTTCGTAAATAAAAAACTGCTTTAACACTTCCTCACATTCATTGACAGTATTTTTCGTCACTTCTTCTTCCATTGCCTTCATGTATTTAACAGCTTCTTCTTCTTCTCGAATTTCTTGAACAACATCGTCAAGAGCTTCAGAAATATTCACTTCATTACACGGCTTTAGCAAATAATGTTTGACACCAAACCGCATCGCTTGTCTTGCGTATTCAAATTCACTAAATCCAGATAAAAAAATCCATTTAATAGACGGATAGTCTTGTTTTGCCTTTTTCACTAGTTCGATCCCATCTAATCCGGGCATGGTTATATCGGTAATCACAATGTCGGGCTGTTGTTTCGTAATAAAATCATATGCTTCCAGGCCATTCATTGCTTTCCCTATTAATGATGTATCATGTTGATTCCAATCCACAATCACAGAAATACCATCCAAGATCATCCGTTCATCATCTACTAACAACACTTTGTACATAGGCTTCCTTATCCTCCTTCGGCAAAATAATGGAAACTGTCGTACCATTCCCTATTTCGCTGTCAATGTTTAGTCCATATTCCTCTCCAAAAAGTATCTTGACACGTTCATTTATATTGCGTAGACCGATCCCTGTTCCTTTTGGCTGATAGTCACCTGATTCAATCTGATCTAAATAAGACTTGTTAATACCTGGACCATTATCCTCCACTTGAATAACGATCTTGTCTTCTTCCTCTTTAATCGAGAGATGAATTTTACAAACACCAATCATTTCTTGCAGACCATAGCGAATGGCATTTTCCACTAATGGTTGAATAATAAATTTTGGTACTTGTATATCTAAGAATTGCTTAGGTATCTCCTTTGTAAACTGTAACCTTTCATCAAAACGATAACTTTGAATCGTAATATAATGGTCTACTACTGTCTGTTCTTCTTCCAATGGAATTAATGCATCCTTCATGTTAATCGATGCTCGTAAGACGTAACCAAGAGATTCAGCCATCTGGGAAATTTTCTTTTCACCAACTATTTTGGCGGACCAATTGATAGATTCAAGCGTATTATAAAGAAAATGTGGATTTACTTGTGCCTGCAATGTTTTAAATTCGGATTCTTTAATTAATAATTGTTTTTTATAATTTTCTCCAATTAAATAATTAATTTGATTCATCATTTTCTTAAAATTCTCATGCATTTGCCCTGCTTCATCTTTGGTCAGCTCTGTTTCCATGCCAACATCATAATAATCCAAATCACCTGTCTGAACTTTTTTCATTTTTTTATTTAAACTTTCAATCGGGTTTACAATCGTGCCGGTAAACTTACTTCCTAGGAAAATCATCAGTAAAAATAGTGCAAAATAGGTTAAAAAGACAGCCGTTCGAGCCTGGCTAATCACCGTAAACAAATTACTATAAGGGGTTAGAATCATATACGTCCAATCCAAGTGATTGGCTTCTGTATACGTTAAAAAATATCGTTCACCGTTATGTTTTATAATTTGATATCCTTGCTGATTAACCAGAAAGTCAGAAGGTTTAATACCGTCTAATTTATTTTCATCGGAGAAGACTTGCCGCTCATTCTGGTCAAAAATAAGAAAATTAGTTTCTTGTTCTTCTAAATTATTCGTAAGCTCATGCATCATTTCATGAATATCAACTCGAATTCCTACCGTCCCTAACCTTTCAAAAGAAAAATCCATATATTCTCGTATATCCCGGACTGCCATCACTGTCTCATCATTTTCAGATGGAGATAACCAATTGACCCCACCCTCTTCCTCTCGTGCAGTCTCTTTCATGGTTGCTAATCTTTCTTCAGATAAATTGATGATTAAATTTCCACTGGCATATTCTTTGTCATATATATCATACACTTGAATCGATTGTACATATTTGTTTAATGCACCAATATGTAATAGTCTTTTCCGGAGTTCATTTCCAATCATGTACTTATCGTAGTTTGAATCGGTGTTCATTAATTCTAATAAATAGGATTGTACATATGTATCAGTAGTGATTTGATAGGAAAGGCGTTCCATCTTCTTTAATTCCGCTTCAACGGAATTCGTTGAAACTTGCAAAGCTTGAGCAGATTGGCGGTAGATTTCCTTATTATAGAGGTTAAAAGCGTATTGCAATATTGACAAACCACCGATACTAAATGCAAGCAGTACTAAAGATGTGAGGATAACCATTTTATATTTCAGACGTAAGTTCAAAAATTTCAAGCGAACCTTATTAAGCATACCGATAACACTCACCCTCCTTGTTAACGCTTACAGTTATTATATGTTGAATGAAAGCATTACGTCAATTTGATTCGCTTCAAATTAAGTAACATAAAAGCTAAAAATTCGTCTAATCTATAAGCATAGCTTTATATAAATATTATGCTAAGGTTAATAGGAGTTTGGAAACTATGATAAAGAAATTAAGTTTATGGATACTTATACTCATGTTTATAAGTAGCTGCAACGATAAACCCATAAAAGAGCATGAATTGTCTACTCACCATCTGACAGCCTTATCAACCGGTGAATTAAACAGTGAGCGTTGGGACTTTAGCTCCAATATTGATGATATGACAATACCGGAAAAGATCGGTCAACTAATGATGATCGGATTAGAAAGCACCTCCATTGACCAACAAGTTACGCATTATCTATCCGATAAAAAGGTTGGAGGATTCATTTTATTACAAAAGAATATCCAAAATACGCAACAAACTGTAGAGTTGATTAATGACTTAAAACAGGCTAACGACAATCAAATACCTCTCTTCTTAGGAATTGACGAAGAAGGCGGACGAATTACAAGACTTCCTAAAGAGATAATGGTAACACCAACAAGCCAAGCAATTGGCAAAAAGAATGATAGTGATCTATCTTATCAAATCGGAAAACTGTTAGCCAAAAAAGTGAAGGAGTTTGGTTTTAATATTAATTTTGCTCCAGTACTTGATGTAAATAATAACCCGCATAACCCTGTTATTGGAGACAGGTCATTTGGAGACAAACCTGATCTAGTGAGCAAGATGGCAATTGCACAAATGAAAGGATTGTCTGACGAAAATGTTATTCCCGTCGGAAAACATTTTCCGGGGCATGGAGATACAGATGTTGATTCACATATCAACCTTCCGCTTCTTGATCATTCGGTTGAAAGATTACATCAAGTAGAACTTAGGCCTTTTCAACAAGCAATTAACCATGATGCTGAAGCAATTATGATTGGTCATTTAATGATTCCATCGATTGATCCAGACAATCCTGCAACATTATCAGCAGATATTATTCAAGGATTGTTAAGGAAGGAATTAGGCTTTGATGGTCTTGTAATTAGCGACGATTTAACAATGGGTGCAATTTTAGAGAATTATGAGATTGGCGATGCAGCTGTGCAAGCAATCCAGGCAGGAACAGATTTGTTATTGATCTGCCATGGATATGAGCAAATCGATACTGTATTTGCTGCTATCGAAGATGCGGTAGCAAGTGGGGAAATCTCAATGCAACGCTTAGATGAAAGTGTAAATCGGCTATTACAACTGAAACAGAAATACGGGATAACTGATGAAGAAATAGACTTTGTAGACGTAGAACAGCTAAATCGTGAAATAAAAGAAACATTGCCTTCAACATCAAACTAAGCAAATAAAATATGACGGGCATATCCAGCTGACTGTTTCAATTGGATGTCCGTCATAGGCATTTTTATTTAAGGTAAGGGATTACTTGATCTCTAGTAGTCTTTTGAATTTATCTCTGAAATAATACAGTAAATAGCCTTGCAGGATAACCATTATTACAGCCAAGATAAGTAATGAAGGATCTACAAAGATGTGCAGTAAGAAAATATTGGCTGTAATCGGTGTTAATACTGTTAAAGCTAAGGGAACAAACCGATTAATCAATAATAATAATCCGCAAATCACTTCCAATGACTTTTCCACAACTAATAAATAGTTAAATTGAAATAATACCATTGCTTCAGGACTTGTCGAAATCAAAGGCTCGATATTTAATACAACAAGAAACCCGTTTAAACCTGCGATCAGAAAGATGATACCCAGAACTAATCTAGCAGCATGATAAGCTATTATCTTCTCCTCCCTTTTGTTTCTCTATTTTCATTTAGATTGTTATCACCTATTTTATTATATATTATTTCCACTGATTTGTTGTTAAATAAATGAATATGGGTAAATTAAAACAGTAGAACTTTCTAAAAAAACACTAAATCAATTTCGCAAAGGGGTCTTCTTATGGATTTTACTGAACTTACACTTAGAATTGTATCTTCATTTCTTGTCCTATTATTACTCACGAGGATAATGGGAAGGAAAGAACTACGTCAGTTAACGTTTTTTAATTTTGTATCTGGAATTGCTGTTGGATCGATTGCGGCTTCACTTGTTGTGAATCAAAATTTAGACATATGGGCGGGGATATATGCGTTATCTGGATGGGCGATTCTTACGATCATTATGGGTTTAATAGACATTAAATCTAAGACAGCTCGAACAGTTATCCAAGGACAACCGGTAATCCTTATAAAACAAGGGAAAATTATGGAGGATGAGATGCGAAAGGCCAGATTAGATATCGATGCTTTAAATGGACTGTTGCGCAAGAAAAATATTTTTTCAATTACTGATGTTCAATATGCAATATTTGAAACGGACGGAACACTTTCAGTTATGAAAAAAGAAGAGAAACAAACGCTAACTAAAGGTGATAGCAATATACAGGTGGTAAATACAGAACCATTCCCAATAGCTACAGAGGTTATTACTGACGGAAAAATCAATAAGGAAAACTTATCCAAATTAAATCTAGATGAAAATTGGCTGGAAAAACAATTGAAACAAGCTAGTGTAAATGATATTTCTGATATATTTTTCGCTGAGATACAGAAAGATGGAACTTTATATATCGACATAAGAGATGATGGTATTTCTAAGCAATAGATAGTTAAGGCAGATAACCATCAAATATGAATGGTTGTACAATACTTAGGGAAATTTAGGGATGATTGATAAAAAAGGTGGTGAAAACATGGCAAAAAAAGGAATTCAAAATTCAAGTATTGAGCAAGTTAGAAAAGATCATGAATCCGAAACGGCCTTTACAGCAAACAACCCTAAAAAGCAAAAAAATAAAAAAGGCAGATAATAACTCTTGTAGATAGGACGAATATATGCCTTTATGCAAGTAAGAAAAATACTTCTCCCACAAAAATAAAACACGAGCATCAAATGATGTTCGTGTTTTGCCATAAATCGAGGTCTTCTGTTCCTACTCATATTAGCTACCTCCATAATAGAACTAATTACAGAGGCAATTGAAAGCTAGTTCTAAAAGAATGTTGTTTGATTAAACTTATCTAATATGTATTGAATGATCTCCATTTTAGGAAAGTGAAAATTCATACAATTGCTTAATCAGAAAAGCAGCCAAGTTATAAGAATAAAACAAAATACATTTAGATTTTTTCAATCATTAGAACTTACTTCAATCCTATTCATGTTTTACTCCATACTTGTTATGGAATCATCTTAATTCTTCTTCATAAATAACTTCACCATCGTTGTTCAAACCTCGCAACACTATACTGATATAGTCATTTTCCACTTCATTCCAATGAAATAAAAACATACGATGTTCCGTTAACTGATATTCTAACGTAACAATATCTTCTGCAGGGACTTGTTCATCCCAATCATACCCTTCTGCAACATCTAGTTCCACCTAAGTTATTTCTGGGTTAGTAACGATACCATAATACCTCATCAACATGTAATTCCCATTAATGGAGCTACTCCCCCAAGAATGTGTAATATCTTGATCTTCTTTAATTTCTATTCCACCAACACCACTACCTGCACCCCAAAAAATCCCAGCATATTTGTTAACTATTGTAGCTGAAAACCAGTTCTTATATTTTGATAAGAAAATTTGGACATCATCTACATCTACCTTTTCTAATACTTCTGATGGACCATAATAATAAGTTCGTTCAGATTTTTCAAATGCTGCTTCTGGTGAAAGTTCGTAATAATTAATATAAGGGGAATCATTAATAACAATAAAGATTAACAGAATCGCAATAGTCCATTCTATTATCGTTTTTATTTTATCTCTTTTCATTACGCTCCCCCCTGATCTAATGAAAACTCCGTTTGAAACATGCGATCATACCACTCGAAATCTACTACTATTGTATCTACATCTTCTTTCAAAGGTTCATAATTCTGAACAATGTACTGCCCCCAAGTACGACCAGAAGAAGTGCCACCTGTTCCACGATAAGTATTGCCTTGTTTATCTTTTAATTCAAATGCAGAGCCTGGAAATGACCATCCATTCTCTTTGGAGTGCACTTCAAATATTAATGAGGTCTCTTCTGCTGCTAATACAAGATATTTAAACAATATCTCGTCATTTTCCAGGTTTACCTTTTTGTCTAAATCAATAAGTACTGCATCCCCATTATTTACTTTACCTTGAATATGTTCTGGTAATTCATTAGTTAGCCCTGAAAAAAACGAAAAAATATTAGGTATAAGTGCCATCACACAAGCTATTATGATAAGGCGTCTGATCCATACTCCCATTACAACAACTCCTATTTCTAAAAATACTCTTATTACTTTCCAGCTAATCTTATCTAGTAAGCCAATTTCCTATCGCACTATTTTATCATATTATTCCAATAGGTTTTTATTAAATTTAAGCCATAAGAAATAGATCATCTTAAATGACGATCCTCTTGTGTTGCCACAATGATAATTCCTTGTTCCATTATTGTACCCGTTTGTTGAATAGGGAAACTAATTTGTTAATTGATTTATGTAAGGGTTTATATAACTTCGATATTCTTCTGTTAAGCCCTCAGGTAATTCATTAAGCTTAAAATACTGGACATCATAAGATTCTTTTTCATCGATTTCTATATTTCCTTTTACTTCCTTTGACACATAAACAGCTGTTACTGAATAAAATTCATCACCGTTTGCTACTTTAAAATAATAGTCTTGACCTGAAAAAACACCTAATAGCTTCAGTTCGCCAATTTCAAGACCTGTTTCTTCTTTCACTTCTCTCCGTGCAGTATCTTCTAAACTTTCACCTAATTCCATCAGACCGCCAGGCAATCCCCAACCATCGTCCGTTCTATGTTGTAATAATAATTCATTTTTATCGTTTAATATTAAAACCACAGAACCTGTTAGTATTAAAGGTTTATGACCAACTAATTCCCTTAAATTTTTTACATAATCCATTTTCTAAGATCACTCCATTTTTCTTGCATTTTCTTCTTCCATAAGCCTGCCTTAATACAATTAGTATCTACTCTTCATAAAATTATTGGGACAACGCGCTTTATTTTTTATAAATTAGCTTAAACCTTTCACAAACAACAGGGATTTTACAATTAAACGCTTGATTTATATTTTTAAACTCTTTTTTAAAGAAGGTTTCGTGAACGTCACGCCAATACCTTAATGTACGGTCACCTTCACCTTCCAAATATGCGTGCTCTGTCGTAACCTGATCAAAAGGAACAATCTCTACTGATGTAGTTTCTGCTATTCCAACAGCTTTTCCATCCCCGTCAAGAATAATATTATGAAGACCAACAAACGGTAAAGTTACGTTTTCCAATTCATATAAAGTATAGTTTGATGCTGTTGCTGTTTTCGTTCCCTCTAATACTAAATTTGCAAGCTCATCAGCCATTTCTTTTGAATCACCAAATGCCCATGCCTCATATTCTTTTGGTGCATTCGGGTTAATTTTTCGATAGTCTTCCCACATTTGAATAATCGAATTATTACTCATATATATCAACCCACTTTCTACTTAACTAATGATGATACTTAAATGGTAACACTTTTGGGTAGCGGTTCTTCTTCAATTCTATTGCCATTTACTTAAAGAAGGAAAAACGAATACTTTGAAAGCAATGGCACCCGTTAGTTTTAGTGAAAAACTTCACAAAACCACAATTCTCCATACTAAAATAATACCAGATGATAACGAATTATTGTTCATATTTTTCATGGAAATCGTTGCTGCGTAGCAAGAGTCTACTATGCAGGAAACAAAGAGTTCTTTCATATTGACACACGTTTAAGTACTTTTTCTTTCATGAACTCATTTATAATTTATATATATCCAATCTAGGGGGTATGACAATTAGTGCCTTTTACAACACTTCGGCAAAATAGAGGGTTTCGCTTTACTATGATAAAATTGTATTTAACTGTAGCATTACAGTAGTTTACAAAAGGAATGAATGCTTTTTTGTTTTGTTTAAATTTTCGGGGAGGTAAAAACAATGGAAGTGCCGGAAGCTGCTTATTTAGCAGGTATAATTGAGGTGAAGGTACAATCACCCTGACCAGAATACACAAAAGAGAACATAGAAGACCTTGTATTACAATTGCTTCTACGGATCTTGAATTATTGGAATATTTGCAGACAATTGCAGGCGGCCATATCTTGAATAAAAAAATTATAAACCTGATAAATTTAAAGATTCCTATATTTTAAGTATAAAAAAGAAAGTAAATGTTTTTTTATACATTAACAGCTACTTTACCCTACCTTCGCATTAAACAAAAAAGAAAAAGAGCCGAGTGGATTCTAAAATATTATGATATTGTTACGGTGAGAAACGGAAAATACTCAAAAGAGAAACTAATAAAGAAAATGGAATTTGAGAATAACTTTTTTAAAATTATTTAATAACAATTATTATTGTTCTCGATAAAAACTGAGACTTCAACCAAAAGAATATATAAAATCAACCATAAGTTTTCAAAACCTATATATATCACAGTTTCTTTGCTATTTTAATCACTTTTCAGATATCATTATTCTTTAAAAAAGAGGTATTCATCTTCATTCCCGCTACATACTGAACCTTTTTGGTTTACGAAAATACTTTGTGAATGTATATGGTTTATCACTTCTCATTTAATTTATAAACTTAGTTATTATTAGATCTTTCCAGTTCATTTTGCTCCATAAAATGATCAAAGTATTCAATTAACAGATTATCAACATCTCCTGTTAGTTTGAGTATTTCTTCAGGTGTCGGAAGCGGACGGATATTCTGTATTATATAGTTAAAATCTTTAATTAACTTTTGTTTACGTTGGTATTTCTGTTTGTTACACTTTAACTCATTAATAATGGATGATGATGAAGGACTAAATGAAGTAAAATCGTGTACTACCTGAATGGATGCTTCTACAATATATATTAATTTAAGAAGGATACATAATGGATCACCTTTATGAGGGAAAAGTAGATCAAATCGCAAACTACTCGCAATTTCAGACCTAGAATTACACTTGTTTGCTAAATGAACCAATAAACTATCAATCGGAATTTTGATGTCGAAAAAAAAGTCCTCAAAATGCTTAATTAATCTCCATATAAACTTATCTGTAGGAGAACTAACCATCCTCGGAGTATTTTTGATTAACTCAGCTATGGAATTTGATGTCCAAACATCAAATTCATTTTTGTCGACTTTATCATTTTTACTAAAAGTTGCTCCTAACCATGCATCACAGCTATTGCAAGAACCCAAATTTCCTTTACTATTTAATGGTAATTGTTGCTTGTTACAAACTGGACATGTAGTATGTAAGAAACTATTATGTAAGGGGCATATCTTTACATATTGTATATTCCATAATAATGGTTGATATATATTACCATTCTCTTTCTTCATTTTATTTAAACATTGAGGACACCACTTTTTATAACTATTAACTACCTTATAGTTCGAAATTCCTCTAAACGATATTAAAGTAAGATAACGTAAGTCTTTTCGAGTGGTTAATTTTTCTAAAGCATTAATAAATTCCATTGTTAATAAACTTCTTCCATCTATTATTCTACCATTTCTATAAAATTTAGTGCTATTACCCGTCGATGGATATGTGAGAGATTCAAATAAAGGGGATATCTCATATTTTATAATGGATTTAACTTTTACATTATGTGCATTTGATAATCTTGTCAAATAACTCGTTAGGCTTTCTACCATTGAAGTACCTACCCCAATAGGTTCTAGATTATACAACTTGCTTCTCTTAGGAAAAATAGTTTCTCCACTAATAAACATTGTCATCTTAATCTACCTCAACTCATATTTAAATTTTATTCCAAGTGAGTTATTTGCTTTTCGCATTCAGCACTTAATCTTATATACACAGTATTTATTATAGAGAATTTTACGTATCACCTACTGCATCCCTTTTTGGTTTTCTAACACCGACACCAACTTGACTTGTTTTCTTATCAACTCTCTTACCTTTATTCTCTTTAGATTCCGCATCCGCAATTTTATCTTCAATTCCAGGCATGCCCAATAACATAGCTACATCATCATTTTTTCTATTATTAATTTCAACATTATTTTCGCCTTCTATTGCTTCTTTTGCTAATTTGTATGTTTGATTAGTTGTTAATGCATATTCTTTAAAATGGTCTAAAGTTAAGGTGGTTAAGTTTGGATTTTCCTGTAAATTATATTCCAGTGTTGTCGCAATTAAATCCTTAAGTATTCCTATACACCCTACACTTACTTGGTAAAAATATTTCCAATGTTCCACAAGGTTAGGTTCGGAAGATAAAGGAATATGTTTTTGCAAATTCCACAATGTCTTGATAAACATTTCTTGTTCATCTTTTTTACGAATATCATATCTTCTAAAGTGTATATCTAAACCACGTCTAGATAACTGCCCTAAGGAATCTCTAAAATCTAATATTTCGTAAGTGCCAAACATAACATGGGGGGTATCTGATTTTGAAACTAATGATTTAATCAAATTCATTTGATCAATTGCAGTTTTGGAAGAACCATTAAATGTTATATGTTGTGCTTCATCAATTAACACCGCTTTAGTCTTTCTAAATTTCAGGGCATTCTCTAATGACCTTCTGAGTTCTCTATTTGGTTGTCGTTCTTTGTTACTTAATTGTTTATTGATTGTTTTATAAATATCTATTTTATGCTCTATTAAAGGTTCATTAAGAGCCATAAGAGAACGAATGTAATGTTCTTTCCAATCATACTTTCCATTATCAGGGGCAATTGCTTCAAAACCCGCGATAGGAATTATGCAATGGTCAGTCTCCATTTGATCTTTATACTCCTTCAAGAATTTTTCATACACTTTTTTAAACAATTCCGATTTCCCAACACCACTTGGTCCATAAACAAGAAATATCTGTTTGGTAGATGGATTAGTAATTCTTATGAATATTTCTTTAAATGCTGCTACAAAAAATGGATGAGCTACTGAAAAATCTTTAAAATACTCTATTCTTTTGGCGGGAGCTTCTTCTAATAAATGTGTTGGAAAGTTTTGATTCATCAATTACAACTCCTCGTAAGGCTCGAATACTATATCATCTAGGTTGATTTCTTTTGAATTCTCAGTATTGTCTACAGCTAACTTGATGTTCTCATTAATAGTCGGTTCATATTCACTTTGAACCTCTCTTCCAAATACTTCTTTGATACCACCCTCTACAACATATAAATTTCTAGTTGCTCTATCTTTTAGTCGTTGTCTAAGTAATACTTCTTCGGCCTCTATAGATACTAAGAAGTCAGTTATCATCTTTGTTGTTACATCAGTCTTCTGGTCACTAAGTTTTGCCCTTGTTTTTAACTCCTGAAATGCTATATTTAGTTCTTTTTCTGTTTTATTTTTTAATATGTTAAATTTTTCAGATTTAAGCTGAATCCATCTCTTATTAATAAAAGCATATGCCACTCCCATATTAAATGGATCATATCTAACAAAGACAGAAGTATTCTCAATTAGTCCATTTCGAAAAGATGGATCCCAATAATAAAACCTATTTATTTTTACCCCATAACCAGGAATAACTTTTGCTGTTCCTTTTTTGGTACTGGGTAATGTTAATATACGAAGTACTTCATCATATACTATCCTCGTTGAATTTCTCTCCCCACCTTTTAGGATACTATTTTCATACATTTTTTGAGGTGAAGTACCTATTCCACTATGTTCCGTTCTATCGTAAACTTCATAAGCCCACCTACTTAAGTATTCATAAAGTTTTTCTAATGTCCAAATTGCTATATTTTTCGGATTGACATTTTTGGAAACTTGTCTAACATTCCTCATTAATTGCGTATTCCCAGTAAGATTATAAATGAACATTTGATTTGTCGTTCCAAACAACCTTTCAATTACGCTACCATACCTAGGTTTAGAAGCTGGTCTAATTTTTTTAGTACAATAATTTCTACTTAACAATGTATCAAAATAAATACTATTAAAGTCCTTCCCCCCATCAACGACCATTGTACTTGGGAATTTCGAATATTTTTTCACACACTCTCTTATTACCATCATATTGCTTCTATAACTAGGTGAATCAAACGAGATATAAAATGCTAAAATCCTCCTTGAAAAAGCATCAATTAAAAATGTTAACCATGGTCTACCTAAATTTTCATTTGTTATTGAACAAACCAATTCAATATCTAGTTGAGTATGATCAATATGACAGATTTCAAATACTCGATCACCATGTCTTGGGGTATCAAAATTTAGGTAAAAACTAAATTCACCATTTTTATATGCAGCTTTATTTCCTTTTCTTTTTTTATCTTTTTCATGGTTAGGTGTTTTGTGGATATTTTTTGTGAATGTATAATAACTGGGAGGGGCAAAATTATTCTTATGGCATACCTGTTCAAATTTACGATATACGGACTTCATCGTACTTTGTTTAACATTCTCATAGTTCTCTTGTATAAATTTCTCCATAAGTGTTTGTAACGAAGTATTGAGTCTTGGGGATTTGTTTCCTTTTTTATATTGCTTCGAAAGTAAACCTACATATCCATTACCATACCTTTTCTCAGCTTCTCTATAACTTTTCATCCAATTATAAATGGTTCTATCACTAAAATCATGATTTTTATTATATACTAAATTCTCTGTCTGATTTATATAAGGCAGTATAGTGTTATACCTTATATTTGCAACTTCTAACTCTTGTGGACTTGCGGTATTTAATAGTTTTATTTCTTCATTTTGAATAGTTTCTATCTTTGGTACGCCTTTAATTTTACCTTTATTTATGAGATACTCTAGTGTTGTAATTGGCATATCAGTAGTATGCTCCGCTGACTGAAGATATGCATTACTTGAAGATACATTAATAATTTCCCATTCTACTCCATCCCAAAGAATTTTTTCTCCAAACTGTATTTTAAAAGAAATTTTATTTTCTAGATTGTGACTAACACATGAAGACATCATGTTTTTGTATGCTTCTCTATATTTTTCATTATTGTAAATCCGTGCTGTATAATTAGGTATTACTTCTTCATTAATATCCGTATACAGTTCTCCTAATATCAACAAACTATAAAGATCATCAGCTCTAAATTTTCCCTTTATTTTCAATATATCATTAATTGTAATACCTGGGTTACTAGAAACTACATTCAATACTTCCTTTTTGATATCTTCGTCTACACTTAACTCATTTTTGGCTAATTTAAAATCCTCTAAAAACTTCACATTTCTAACAAACCTTTTATTTAGATCTTTTTCTGTCTTAATTCGAAAAGATAATCCATATTGCTCTGCATACCATTCAGCAGGAGGACACCTCCATTGACCAAACTTGTCAACATAGTACCTGTTTGGCCATTTCATAGAAAGCTTTATTAACTCATCTACAAATTTCCATTCTTCCCAGCCAATCCAGTTTTCTTCTATCACAAAGAAATCAGATGTGTACAAATGTCCTTTGTTTTTTCCATTGATTAAATATTCAATTTTAAAAGAAGGTGGTTGATCATAAAACTCTAACACGCTAGAACTCATTTCTTTTTCGATAATCGCTGGCAGTTCAAGTGTATGACTCTCAAATTGTATTGTAAGGCCCATTTTCTTACTCGGATATGTGCCTGGAACACTTTTTCCATTACTTCTAACTTTTCTTGCAGGATCTGCATTGCGAATTGTCAATATTTGATTCATTGCTTCCTTACTAACTTTTTCTGAGTTTAAAAATTGATCTATTCTGTCAGTCAATATTATCACCCCGAATAATAATCTGATTATTTACAAAATTCTATATTATTTATAATAATCCTTTTTTATAATCAAAATAGTACGAAAAAAATCTATTTAATGAGCTTTTTCCATTTTAATGCTATGTTTTTTTCTTTAATCAAATACGGACCATTGAACATTGCTTCTACGTTTCTTCTACTGGGGTATATACCTTTACATTTTAGGTCTTGAATAACATTAAGTAATTCATTTTCTGCTTTTTCTTGTCGAACTGCCTTGTTCACCTTTAGATACTCACAATAAATTTCTACAATTCTTTTGCTTTCTTTTGGATATTTGATATATAATAAACGCCTATCACATCCAATAATCTCAGCAATATTCTTAAGTGATTTAGGCGAATTAATATAATCCTCAAGTATGTATCTGTTTAAGAATTTTTCAATGAAAAAATGGTCATGTTTCTTTATTATTTTTTTATCATTTGCTTGAACTTCTCTACTCCTTACCAATTTTCGTAACGGTTTTTTTTCCAGAAAATCTGGTATTGTTATATCTAACTTTAAACAAATTGATACTAGAGATTTTAAGGTAGGAATATTTTTTCCTTTTAACCAGGATCTAAATGTCGACTTAGATACCCCAAAATACATAGCGGCTTTACTAACGTTATTCTCCAAATAATTGGATACATAATACCTTAATACATCTGAAACTCGCTCTCTTTCATAAGTAGTAGAAACGTTCAATAGACTTATTACTTGATCAACTATTCTTAAATCCTTTTTAGTTGGCTCAACTGTGTTATTATAAGTAATTCCAAGCCGTTTTTCACATTTAGAACAATATCCAGGTTTACTTTTTCTAGAAATAACCTGCATATTTTTGCCACAAAAAGGACATTCGCTAACCAATTCCATTTCATGTATCGGACAATATTTTACTAATTGTATTGTCCATATTAATTGATCATAAACAACTGAACCATTGTTGAATGCTTCTAAATAACATTTAGGACACCAAGCTTTCTCAGACCTTATTAATCCTTTAGAAGGTGCGATGTTCATCCAAGAAACTAATGTCAACTCATTTAAATCATTTCTACTTGTTAACTTAGAAATAACTTCAATAAAATCCCTTGCTAAAGGACCGGTACCATTTATTCCACTAGAAGAATCATAAAAGCCATCTCCCCCTTTATGTGTGATACTATTTATATATTTTTTATTCAATACTGGCGCAATAAGTTTAGAAAATAAAATTCCTTGTGTAACATTATGACTTATTGCTAATCTGGATATATATCCTGATAGTGATTCCCTAAATTCAGTTTCTACACTCATTGGCTTTATATTATAAAGGACACTTCTATTGGTTTCATATTCTATGTTTACCAGACTTAACACCTCATCAAACTTTTAAGCCTAGTTTCTCTATTACATATTTTTTTATTCTTATTTATAACATTATCCAACTTAATTTTATTTACTATAATCCCTAATAATATTAAAGAGTCTATGATATAATAAATCAGAACGTTCGTTCTTGAAAGCAAGAAAAATAGGGGGCTTAGACTGTACTTTACTAATGAGGACTTTAACAGTTAAAACAGCTTTCCCTACCATAGTTTAACAAAAGAAATCATCTAAAGTCCTTGTGTCTGTTTTGAATTAAGTTATTCTCTATACCATCAAAGAACAAAGTATTTATAAACCCTAGGCTAATCTGAATTGAATAATAGTAGTGTAACAAATGTATTTAGAAAAATTGAGAAAAACAACAAGGCTTTGGCTTGTTGTCTTCAGCAATGCATTAGATTGAAGAATAACTTTTTCTACTGAATAGTATATTTGCACTACGCTGCAAACCAATTTGTTTTTGTTAGTTGTCCTGCTTTAAAATAACCCCCTTTAATGCAATAAGAAAACTAAAGTTAATTGAACTTAATTTTAATAAATTTAATGATTAAGCATAAACCCCTAATTGCTAAAATAATGTATCCAATATAAAATAAAATTCTAAGTTCAAAAATTCGTACCCTTACTTATCTTTAGGAGGTACACGATGAGATTTTTAGGTGTAGGTTTGGTTATGCTAGCCGCTATTTTCTGGGGCTTTAGTGGGGAATTGCCACTATTTTAATGAACAAGGGCTGGGATCCTATTGTGATTTCACTTTACCGAGGGGCTGTGGATTTATATGTTTTTTTGCGTGGTTTCTCTTTCGCTTTAGACAAAATTGGATCTTATCTAATCGTTAATACATATGGTCCCTCTTGGCGGGTTTTGGTGTTGCTAGAAATTTCACTTTTTATTTTGTAAGTATCCAAGCCTCAAGCATTGCTGTTGCCGCTACTTTAATGTACACCGCACCTTTGTTCGTCCTACTAATCTCCTTTTTATTACGAATAGAACGTTCGACTTGGTTTAAATGGGGATGCATTTCTGGTGTACTTATTGGGATTATCCTGCTTACAGGTGCCTACAATACTGAATCGATTTCAGTGAGTTTTCTAGGAACGCTAGCGGGGCTTGCTTCTGGACTTTTCTATGCTTTATTTATATTCGGGTTTAAAAATGCCTCTTCTATCGGAAAGCCGCAGAACACCTTAACTATAGCCTTTTTTTCATTTTTTCTCATCCTTTTTCTTTTTACGGACAAAGATGAAGCAGCTAGTGTGTTGTTGTCAAGCGACATAGGATGGTTTCTTCTATTAGGCATCGTGGGTGGGTGCTGGAATTTCATTTATTTTTTATTTGATTGGCATTCGATGGACTGCCCCGACAACTGCTTCGATGGTCGCAATGGTAGAGCCGGTGACAGCTTCATTATTTGGCGTTCTGCTTATCGGAGATCATTTGACTATCATTCAACTTCTTAGAATGGTGATCATCCTAGTTACGATTACCGTACTTAGTGTGAAGCAGTCCAAGAACAATGCCTTCCCTCCTTCATTGGGTCTTCTTGTACTAGTCTTATTCAAAAATACCGCTTCGTTTGCTTAAGGACATTCTTTCACAAAGCCATTTAAAAATTAAGACTCTTGCTATGCAGTAATAGCCTATTATAGAGCAATTGTTTACAAAAAAGAAGCGGATCTCACCATACCCGCTTCTTCCTATACCGTTAATTATGTCAAGATTATAAAAACATTTCTTTCGCTTTACCAATTAATAGATGAATAATGCAATGTTTGCTTACTAAGCGCTTGCGTTTTACTATAACTCTACATACTCTTGCTTTGCTGAAGAGGTTTGGATTTCACCTGTACGTTCCCACACATCAACAGTTCATATAGTTATTAAAAAAAGTACCCTTTGCCAATAAAACTCCCATTAGAATATATTTAGTATTTAGTATCCTGTTAACGTCCTATAAGACTTCGTTGATTACATATTCGGTGTGCAGTGTCCGTTCACCGGTGTCTTAACAAAAACGTCATGTATTTCTATTGCCATACCCCTCTTCTGCACCCATAGCATCTTCTTTAGTAACATGAACCGTACCAAAAGGATGGTTAGGTGGAGCATAGATTGAATAAAGTTTTAGTGGAATAGTACCGGTGTTTAACAGGTTATGCCATCTGCCAGCAGGAACGATGATTGCAGAATCATCATAGACATTCCTCTCAATATCTAATCTATCTCTACTCTTACCCATTCGAACAATCCCCTGCCCTTTTTCAATGCGTATAAATTGATCGACATTAGGATGCATCTCTAAACCAATATCTTCCCCAACATCGATACTCATTAAAGTAACTTGTAAATGCTCTCCTGTCCACAAGGCATTACGAAACGTATTGTTTTGCTTTGTAGCTTCATTTATATTTACCACAAACGGATTTGGTCCATAGTCTGTTAAAGAGATATGACTATCACTATTAGATTGTTGGTAACCATCAAACCTGTTTACATGCTCTACCCCATAAGGAAAAGCACAGTCAACAGGCTGTTTTCCATGATGATACAATGGTGCATTCGGATAATAAGGATATTGATATTGCCCAGGATACATATAAGGAACATAGTACATTTTTCTCAATCCCTTCACAAATTCTATAAAATTATTGTATGAATCTGCATAAATAACGTACATAGATTTAGTGTTAAAAAGTTCAAAGCATTCATCAGTGTTATGAGCTTTTAGCAAGGGTAGCTTTTACAAATGATGTAAAGGAAAGAAGAATTCTTGAGGAAAATCAACAAGATAAAAACAACATTTTCAAGAGTTCAGTAGCATTTTTGAGAACTTAACAGGACAACAACCTATTTATCTAATTATTGAGCAGTATTATTGCCCGGAGTAATGTTCAAAAATTTAATCATAAAGCCAAAAACATGTTTGATGCTAGTAGTCAGAGTGAGTTAGAAAATACATCTATGTTTAAGCATTTCGAATACATATTGTTTGCCAATAACTAAATAATAAATAAATAAGAGGTGATAATTCATGAGTTTACTCCCCCCCACTACGGAAAGAGTTCAATTAAATACTTCACCATTAGTAAACAAAAAAATTACTCATAAGACAGAATTAAATATTAGTAAATACTTGAACGAGGATAACCAAGAGATATTAAAAAGACTAAAATCAATCGAACAAGAATGGGATACAGAACGAATACTTGAAACTTCTGCAGCCTCTTTCATTCTATTAGGAACTTATTTAGTCATAAAAAGGAACCAAAAGTGGCATTTATTTTCAGGATTTATTAGTTTTTTTTTACTACAACACTCACTACAAGGATGGTGTCCACCGTTACCACTAATTAGGAAGTTAGGCGTTCGTACTGCAAATGAAATCAATGAGGAACGAAATGCATTAAATTCCATCTTAAGAAATAATAAAAATTGAATATCAATAAATTTACGAAACGAACTAACTCGACACTCGACTTAACTTATTTTGATACTACCGAAAACTACCCAGGGTATGATCATATTTTAGGCCCGGACTTATCAAATAAAATGTTTGAGCATGCCAAAAAGTTTGGGGCTGAATATGCTTACGGTGATATAAAAGAAGTTATCGATGGAAAAGAATACAAGACTGTAATTGCTAGCAATAAAGAGTATAAAACACGTTCGCTTATCATTGCTACTGGTGCACAGTATAAAAAAATAGGAGTTCCTGATGAGAAAGAATTAAGTGGTCGTGGTGTATCTTACTGTGCAGTTTGTGATGGTGCATTTTTCAAAGAGAAAGAATTAATTGTAGTTGGTGGTGGTGATTCAGCAGTTGAAGAAGGGGTTTATCTAACTCGCTTTGCAAGTAAAGTAACAATTGTACACCGCCGTGATGAACTACGTGCACAAAAGATTTTGCAACAACGTGCATTTGATAATGATAAGATAGATTTTATTTGGGATACAACGGTAAAAACCATTAATGACAAAGATGGAAAAGTATGTAGTGTTACATTAGTAAATACTAAAACAGGTGAAGAGTATGAGCATCCTGCAGATGGTGTGTTCATCTACATCGGAATGGTTCCATTAAGTGAACCATTTAAATCATTAGGAATCACCAATGAGGAAGGCTATATACCAACGAATGTAAATATGGAAACGGATATTCCAGGTATTTATGCTGTTGGAGATATTCGTGAAAAAGAACTAAGACAAATTGTTACCGCTACTGGTGACGGCAGTATTGCAGCAAAGTCAACTCAAAAGTACGTTGAGGAGCTAAAAGAAAATTAAAAATCTGAGACAAAAATCCCCGACAGAGTATCGGGGATTTTATACTTTCTATGATTTTATTCTTCTTTTTTCTAAAACACCAACCAATTCTTATGCATATTTATATTTTCATCAGATTTTCACATTAGAGTATTATTATACATATATAATCTTGAAGTCTTACCTTCTTTTTGTAAATAAGGGATGATTTAAATGAAGTTCAGTATGAACGAATATGGTTTTCAAACTAATCTAGAATTTGGTGAATTAAAGGTATCTAGTCAAGAGGAATACGGATTTCGACCATATCAACTATTGGTCTCATCCGTTGCAGTATGTAGTGGCAGCTGGCTAAGGAGAATATTAACCAAAATGCGCATTCCATTTGATGATATAACTATTTCGACAATAGTAGATAGAAATCCTGAAATAGCTAACCAGAGTGAGTCCATTGATTTACTATTCACCATATCAGGAAAAGATATTTCACCTAGTAAAGTTGAAAAGGCGTTAGCAATAACTCGAAAAAATTGTGCCATGATTCAATCTATCGAGGATAGTATTAAAATTACGGAATCTTTCGAACTAAAATAAAGCAAAAACAAGCAAAGAATAGCTATCAACTTATCTCTCTCTGTTGATAGCTATTTTTTAATAGGAATCGTGAACCAAAATGTATGATTGTCGCCATCGGAAATCAAATCTACCTTTCCGTTATGTCTTTCAATAATTTCCTTTGAAATGGCTAATCCAAGACCACTTCCTCCTTGCTTACGACTTCTAGAGTTATCTATACGATAAAATCTATCAAATATTTTCTCCTGTTCTGACTGCGGTATATGTTTGCCCTCACCAGTAATAGATACTTTATATACGTGATTAAGACACTCTCCCTTAATAGTAACTGGATTCTTTCCTTTGTAGTATCGAATTGCGTTATCCATTAGGTTACTAATCACTTGATAAATCCCAAAGGTGTTGATTTCAACATATCTGCTATCTGCTTGAATGACACAACGAATATCTTGTTTATTTAATAACCAACGAAACATCTCTAATGATTGTTCCACTACAATTGCTATATTTGTGTACTCTTTTTCAGTTAAAGTTTTTCCTGATTCAACATCCCATTAAATTTGTCAATCGTTTCGATTCATTCAAAAGGGATTCATACAGTTTTGACTCACCTTCTATTACACCGTTTTTCATAGCATTCAAATAACCATTTAAGTTGGATAGTGGCGTGCGAAATTCATGGGAGAGATCAGATACAATCCTCCGGCGTTGTTGATCGTTCATTTTTATCTGTTCAACTAATTGATTAAAGTGGTCAATTAATTGCCCCATTTCATCTGATGCATGAACTTGAATTGGTTCAGGATAGAAACCTTCTTTCATTCTCTGAGTAGATTTAATTAACTCTTTTAATGGTCTGATTAGTTTATTAGTTAAGTAAAAATGAAGCGTACTCCCCACTACAACTGCAAAAAGACTAAAAGACAATAAATACTCAAATAATGCCGATTTAAATTGATCCTGTCTTCCTACATCCATTACCATACCTTCAACTAAAAAACAGGCAGTGTTATAGATTGCCCAACTAGTCACTAATATGAACGTGGTAACAACTATTGCATTTAATAACGTCAACCTAAATATAAACTTTTTAGGCAACCACCCTCTTATTTTACTGAACAAATTTATACCCCATTCCTCTTACAGTTTGAATCCGTTCAGGTGATGCTGGGTTATCTTCTATCTTTTCTCTTAGCTTTTTAATATGAGCATCTATTGTCCGATCTAAGATAGCCCGATCAGCGTTCGGATATAGTTGATTAATTAATTGCTCTCTAGATAAAACGATATTGGGATTTTCCATCAGATAATATAGGAGATTAAATTCATGCTTCGTTAAATTGACTCGTTTATCATAAAGCATAACTTCTCCTTTTCTTGGTTTTATACACAATCCATTAGAAGTAACCTTTTGACAGAAGAGCCCCGTTCGCCTCAGAACAGCTTCCACATGAGCAAGCAATTCCTCTGGTTCAAATGGCTTCGTTAAATAACCGTCAGCCCCTAATTTCAATCCATTTATTTTATCTGCTGTTCGAGCCTTTGCTGACAGCATAATAACTGAAACCTCGTTTCGTCCTTGTTCCCTTACCCACTCACAAAATTCCTCTCCACTCAATTTTGGGAGCATTAAGTCGAGGATGATTAAACATGGATGATACGTTAAAAATGCCTCTTTAGCCATTTCACCATCCCCGGCTTCTTTTACATCATAACCTTCCTTATTTAAGTAAATGGTAATCAGTTCACGTATCATTTTGTCATCTTCAACTACTAGAATGGTTTGTTTCATTAAATCACCTGTTTTTTATTTCATATTTTCAAATTCTGATACCATCATTTCATAATTTAGTGCACCAAAGGCTTGATATCGAATAATGCCATTTGAATCAATCATATAAGAAGTTGGAATTGGTTGTATTTGATAGGTTGTTGCAACTTCAATTTTTTTATCTAATAAAACAGGAAATGTTAATCCAAACTCTTCTAAAAAATCATGTACATCCTGCATAGAGGCCTCTGTTTCAGTTAAATTAACCGCTAAAATTGTAACGTCCTTCTCTTGATAAAACTTTTCCATGTCAGGCATTTCTGCACGACACGGCGGACACCAAGTAGCCCAGAAATTAAGCATGACCCGCCTGCCTCTAAAGTCCGATAGTTTTACAGTTTCACCCTTTAAAGTCTGCAATTTAAAATCTGGTGCGAGATTACCTACCTCTAACCCTACTGTAGCATCTGTAGATTCAACTTCGCTCGTTGAAGTGCTTTGATTACCGTCTGTGTTTAACTCCTCTGTATTTGAAGTTGTAGTATCGTTATCTTCACTCTTGACCAAATCATAAACAGCGTAGCCGAACATCGCTAATAGTACAACAGAAATGATTATTTTCTTCAATGAATATGCCCCCTATTACCCTAAGTTAGCTAACCAGCTATCTTGCACCAGCTTTAATAAGAAATTAGAGATTCTTGCCATCTGACCTGTAAAAAGAAGTACTCCCATGACAATCATGATAGCTCCACCGAATTTCATAATTTTTTGGCTATAACGAACTAGCCATCTTGTAGATCCGATGAAGAAGGTCAATAAAAGAAATGGTATAGCAAAACCGATAACATACATGATGGTATAAATAGCCCCTTGTGTAGGATTATTCCCAGCCACAACAAGAATTGATGCAAAGATAGGTCCAATACAAGGAGTCCATCCAGCTGCAAAGCCCATCCCAACAAATATAGTTCCGAAATACCCTACAGGCTTTTTGTTAAAATGAAACCGTTTCTCTTTCATTAACCCTTTCCACTGGATCCAACCTGCGACAAACAAACCCATTATGATAACAAAAATACCAGCGATTCGTTGCAAAAAGATACCAGATTGTCCTGATAATAAGTCTTGAACCCACTGACCTAAAATAGATACCCCTATTCCTAAACCGATAAATATCATGGAAACACCGGTTAGAAACAGGATTGCGTGTAGCAACAATTTACTACGAACCTTTATTTCTTGTGAATCCTGGATTTCCTTTACAGTCATTCCTGTAATATAGGATAAATACGCCGGAAATATAGGAAGTGTACAAGGTGATAAAAAAGAAAGAGTCCCTGCACCTAATGCCAGCCATATCGTAATTTCAGCAACCGCGCTCATTGTTTCACCTTCTTTGTATGGATAGTTAAGTGCACACTAACAATAAGAACAACCGCGTAAAACCAATGACTTAGGTTGAACTGAAACACAGTTGTACGAGAAAAAATAGCCAACAGCTATTGACCAATACTCTAAGATAATAGGCCAGTGAATACGAGATTTTCTTTTGATAACTTGTCTTGTTGCCAAATAAATACGATAAGTAACAGAAGAATTAAGCCCAAATACTGCCAACTAAATACTGCTGCTCCAAAAAATCATTTGCACAAATCCATACACAAAGGAAGCTATGAAAAATACAAAGAACCAAACATACAAAACATCTATCCCTTGGTGATAATCCTTTGCCAAATTAAATTTTACATACACAATGGATAAAGTTACAGCAACATAAAAAGCTTTCGAGTCACTTGGATATGCAAGTATCGGTAAGGGATCATTAATAAAGGTAGAGAGGTTTGTTATAATTTTTCCAAGCCATAAAAATACTACAAACATCATGAACAGATTCATTATTCTATCTATCCGTTTTTTTGTTTCAAGTTTTGAATAAGGGCTTATAAAGCGAAAAAAAACGATCCCTAGCAAAAAGCTTCCAATGAGTAAGACTAATTCACTTTTAATAACTAGAGGTCCAATTAACCAAGCTGATGGCATGATCCTTACCTCCTTCTTCTAACAGAATAAAAGAGAAATGTTAAAGTTTTATGAAAGAAAATAAAAAAAGGTAAAGGCAATGCATTACCTTTACCGTTAAAATCCTGTATTTACGTCTATTAGATACTTTGATCAATACATACAATCAATCTATTTTCAATATCTGCAGCAAATTCCTTAATTGTTTCATCGTTAACCATCTCAATTAGAGCGGTTGGTCTTGGTAATCCAATTTTGACTTTGCCACCATCTTCATAAACAACAATTTTACAAGGTAAAAAGTAACCGACCATTTGGTTTTGAGTTAATACTCTTTGTGCTTCTTTTGGGTTACATACTTCCAGCACTAGATATGGTTGGTCAAAATCTAACCCCTTTTCTTGTAATTTAGACTTAATATCAAACTGCCAAAGTACACCAAATTGTTCTTTCTTTAGACTTTCCTCAAGTGATTGAACAGCATTCTCCATTGTTTTATCTGTTTCAACAGTATAATCGAACATAATAGATGATTCCTCCTAGATAAATTATTTACTTTACATAAATTTTGATAGGATTGAATAGATGACAAATCCTGCTCCTGCCAGGAACATTAGTTTTTGAGATGGTCATAACATTCCCCATAATTTCTTCACTAACTCTTCCCCTCTCAATCCGTAACTTTTATTTCAGCCTTGCTTTTACCGCATAATGTTGTGAATTTAAATCAATTAGTTCAGCATCAATGTTTGCATTCTGAATAGTCTCTAGCATATCTGTAGCCGCAATCCTTTCGTGAAGTGGGGGACCTGATTCCATCTCAATAGCCTTCCACTCGATCAGTAACAGTTGTCCACCTGGTTTTAAAATACGCTTAATCTCATTAAGCGTATGATCAATACTAGATACTTCATGAATAACCATTGAGATAATCGCTTTATTTACTGACTCATCCTCTAGTTTAATTTCTACCAAATCACTTACAACATAATTAATATTCTCTATATTATCCTTTACTGCATTCTCTTTTAACATATCTAGCATCTTAGGCTCAATATCAACTGCATAAACAGTGTTATTAGTGCTTTTAGCAATTGGAATAGTAAAGTATCCATTGCCTGCACCGAGATCTGCAACAACATCATTAGCTTCTACTTCTAAGTATTCGATTATTTTATCAGGTGGTAATATTGCTTTTCTCTCTTTACTCACTAATTTATGTGCTTTATCTGGATTAAACTTCTTACCAGTCAGTGTTCTCACTCCTTTTTTATGAAAAAGGGACCCTCTAAGGGGTCACCTTCTATCCTTTTTTAATCCAAAACTTTAATACATCGCCTTCTTCAGTGTCTTGTAGTAGTTCATGCCCACCAGACTTTGCCCATGCTGCTAAATCACTTTTAGCACCTTTATCTGTAGCATGTACTTCAAGAACATCACCTGATTCTAGCTCATTTATTGCTTTCTTCGTTCTAACAATCGGCATTGGACATGCCAATCCTTTTGCATCTAATACTTTTGTTGATTCCATTATTTTTCCTCCTCATTAACCGTGAACCGCACAGCGGTTTGGTCCAATTTCCATTTCTCTTTGTTTTTCATCTTCAGGTGTGATTTTTCCCGTGTTTGTTTCACGGATTTCTTGATATGCATTTGGTTGTGGTGGCAGATTTTCTGTCACCATTTTTCTAAATACATCTTCATCGTCTACTTGCAACCCTTCATTACGTTGATAAAGATCGCCCAAACGTGCAAAAACACTTCCACCTTTACCAAGTTCTTCTGCAAACGAATAGTGCGCAGGTAAGACGATTAAATCTTCGGATAATTCTTTATATCGTTTATAAAGACTATTACGAAGGTCTCCAACCCAATCTTCCGCTTTACCAGCTAAGTCTGGTCGGCCGATGGATTTCACAAATAGAATGTCACCTGTTAAAAGATACTCATCATCAATAATTAATGATGTGCTTCCGATTGTGTGTCCTGGTGAATGAATTGGTTGTACTTTCACCTTTGTGTTTCCCACAACGATATCGTTTCCTTCTTCTAATGCCTTGTAATCATAAGTCAATTCTGTAGCGTCTTTTGGTGGTAAGTAATACGTTCCATCTACTTTATCAGCTAAAGCACGGCCACCCGAAATGTGATCAGCGTGGAGGTGAGTATCAATTAAAGTTCTAATTTTCACTCCTTTTTCTTTGGTGAATGCTTCGTAAATATCAATCATCCGGTTTGTATCAATAATGGCTGCTTCACCATCAGATTCCACCATATACGATAAGCATCCTTTACCTAAACGTACAAATTGATATAAACTTCCGCCATCCTTTAGATCACCAATTTTCACTGGCTCTAGGTGTTCACTCCATGCTTTCATGCCACCTTCTAAATTATAAGTGTTAGTGAATCCACCTTCTTCTTCCAGTAACTCAGCTACCATTTGGGAAGAACCGCCTTTAGCACAAACAACAATAACTGCTTGATCTTTATCTAATTTTTCAGCAACAGGGTCAATTCCATCTAATAAATTAAAGTAGGGTTCATTAATTACTTCTACATTCCCGCCTTCAATTTTCCAACTATCAAATTCATCTGTATTTCTAACATCTAAGATCACTGTTTTTTCATGATTAACAACTTTTTTCGCTAATTCACTAGTTGTTATTGGAGTAGTCAATTTATTTCCTCCTTTATTTAAAATGTTAATGACGTGTTTGCATCTTTCGCATATTCAATAAAGGTAGCAGCGCCGCCTACTTCAATTCCTTCAACAAACGCCTCTTTATCTAAACTCATAACATCCATTGTCATTTGGCATGCAATTAATTTAATCCCCATTTCTTGTGCCATTGACACCATTTCTTCAATTGCCGGTACATTCTCACGTTCAAATCCCTCTTGGAAGTGTTCTTTTCCTTCTGGAAGTGGGAGGTTTTTATGTGCCTCCTTATGAATTAGATTTAATCCCTCAAAAGTAAAGAATATACCTACTTCTGCATCAGACGCTGCAGCTGCAAGTGCTACGTTAAAGACTTTATAAGCATCAAAACGTCCTCCATTTGCTGCTATAATTGCAACTTTTGTATTAGCCATTTATTATTCCTCCTAAATTGTTGTGTTCTTATTAATTGCCTTCAGTTGGGCCTTCCCAATTTTTCATACCTGGTACTACATTTTTCACACTCTTAAAACCTTTTTCCGTTAGTTTTTGTGCAGCTAAATCACTTCTAGTACCCGTTCGGCAAATAACGTGTATATCTTGATCTTTGCTAAGTTCTTCAAAGCGTTCTTCAAGTTCACCTAGAGGTATATTCACAGCATCAGGGATATGACCAAAGGCATATTCAGCTGGTTCGCGAACATCAAGAATAGAAATAGATTCTTCACCTTCTACCTTGTTACGAAGTTCATCTAGATCGACCACATCCTCATGTTTGGTTTCACCTTTTGTCTCCGCTTCACTTGCTTTTCGTAAATAGTGTTTCAATACATCGCCATCTTCTACAGTTCCAAGATATTGATGCCCTGTACTTTCTGCCCACGCTTTGATGTCGGCAGTTGATCCTTTATCTGTTGCTTGCACTTCCATGACCTGACCTGCTTCTAAATTTGTAATTGCTTTTTTTGTCTTAACAATAGGCATTGGACAGGCTAAACCTTTTGCATCTAACACTTCATTTGCTGTAATGCTCACCAATATTCCTCCTTATATCTCAACTTCATCTTCCCAGCTCAACATGCCGCCTTCCATATTCGTAACATCATAACCTTCATCCTTTAAGAAAGCACATGCTTTTCCACTTCTACCTCCTGAGCGACACACCATATAATGATGTTCTTTTTTATCAATTTCATTTAATCGCTCTGGAATTTCACCTAAAGGTATATGCTTAGCACCTGGGATTTTACCTTGTGCAACTTCTTCATCTTCACGAACATCAATAATACTTAACTTTTCTCCTGCTTTTACTTTTTCCGCTAATTCTTTTGCTGTTATTTCTTTCATACTTTCCCTCCCTTGTATAACTCAATGATATTTTCCCCTAATGTTTTTTAATTAACTAAATATACATATACCGCTATAGGTATTATGGAAATCAAAAAAATATACCAATACGGGTATTTTTTCGATTACAAAAAAAGGTCAACTACTTAAATTTTGTTAACCTCTTTCATGGTACAAAATAAACTATAGAGAGTCAAATCATCTACTTTTCACAAGTAAGCTTACTGCTTCTTTGATTAAATCTTCTGAGCTTTCACCAGCTTCTTTATCATCGCGAATACACTGTTCAAGGTTCGTACTAACTATTAAAGCTGCTGTACGGTCAAGAGCACTTCTTACAGCCGACATTTGTGTAACTACATCCCTACATTCTTTTTGCTCTTCCATCATTCGTATTAATCCTCTAACTTGTCCTTCAATTCTTTTCATTCTATTTTTCATTTGAGCATTGTACTCCATAGTGATGATCCCCCTTTTTTATTTTATTAGGTAAGTAATAGCCAACTACACGAAAGTTTTTTTTTGTTAAAAACCTTATACTCAAATTACTTTCAATTTGATCTGAGGCAATTACAATTATATCTTTATCTATTGGTAAATCAGCATAATGTCTTTTCAGATAAGAAAGTGGTAAACAATGAGCATCTCCCATTTTATCTTTACAAGAGGTTTGATAGTCTCTTGTATCTAAAAATACCACATCTTTTCTACTAAATAAACCAGTCGTTCGTTCTCTTAGTTCTTTAATTCCCCATATAGGTATATATCTTTGATAGAGAACCAGGAGACTGATTGAAATTATAATCATTAAGAAACTCATTGATCCTCCCCCTATCTACATTTTATAATATACCCTTAAGGGTATATTGTCAAATAAAATAAAAAATAATTATTTCAAACCAGCAACTACTCTTCACCTCTTTAAGGTATTAAAAGAATGGAAAAGTAAATCCCAAATACCACTGCAATTATTATGACAAATAAACCAAGTAAGATAATCGTAAATTTCGGTGCATAGAAGGATTGGTTATTGATTGCATTAATTTTTCTCATATAAGAAACCATTGCCATAATAATTGTAGCTATTCCTAATATTACTGAAGCCATTCCTATGGTATTTGCTAAAAAGTCACCGAAACGAGTCAGGCTAGACTTCATTGTAAAGTGCAAATTGGTAACAAGAAATCCAACACCAATAATAGCAATGGCTGTTCTAATCCAAGCTAACAGTGTTCGTTCATTCGCCATATGTTGTTGAATATATTGTGAATCTTTTGTTGGTTCATTTTGATACTTTTCTTTGCTCATAAAGTAGTCATCTCTTCTTTATCATTTATTCACTAATTAGTATGGTAATAAATATTTTTCTTAATCATATCCTTTTGTTTTAAACAATTATATAAAGCTGTTTAATCAGTAGAAATACGATAAGTTGTATCTTGCCGTTTCTACTGGTTATACATGAAGTACTTGAAATTGTCCGTCACCTAATAATGTACGAATATAGTCAATTTTAACATTATTGAAATAAACAGAGTCTTTTTCACTTATTAAAAACTGAATGCCGTCTTCATTCATTATCAAATCATTATCTGATGCTGACTCCTCCAGAGCCAAGCGAAGCTTTGGACTGGACCAATTCAGTCAATGCCCATCGTCAAACGAACAAAAGGATTCTTCCCTTCTGCTACAAGTGGCTTTATTTCATCTTTAACTTTCGAAAGTGCAGATGGTGTAATCTTAACCATTTGGATTCCTCCTTCCTATTTAAATCCATTTTATCTATCCCATATTAAAATATATCCATCCATATTTTAATAGCGGTTCCTGCTATTAGTAATGCTAATATGACTTGCAACACCTTCGTATTTACCTTCTTGCCAGCATTTGCACCTAGTGGAGAAGCAATTAAACTGGCAATGATCATGATTGCTGCTGGAAAATACTCAACTTGACCCGTTGTAACTTTCCCTATAGTTGCACCGATCGATGAAATAAATGTAATAGCTAATGATGAAGCAATAGTCATACGTGTAGGTATCTTAAGAACTACAAGCATAATTGGAACTAACAAGAAGGCACCAGCAGCACCAACAATTCCTGCTCCAACACCTACAATTAATGCTAGGGCAGCTGCCAACCATTTATTAAATTTCACTTGATCTAAAGGAATATCATCAATTCCTTTTTTCGGAATAAACATCATAATCGCAGCAATTAAAGCTAATATCCCGTAGGTTAAATTTATTCCACCCTCAGATAATAATTTTGAGCCGTAACCACCAATAAAACTCCCTATTAGGATACTAATACCCATATAAGCAATAAGCTTTTTATTTAAATAGCCACCTTTTCGGTATGCCCATACCCCTCCAATAGTTGCAAACAGTACTTGGACAGCACTAATTCCAGATACTTCATGTGCTGTAAATGCCGCCGCACCAAATAAAGGCGGAATATATAAAAGCATTGGATACTTAATAATAGAACCGCCGATGCCTAACATTCCTGAAATATAAGATCCGACAAAGCCAATTAAAAATATAGTAATTATAAAAGCAAAGTCCATTTTTTCTCCCCCTTAAAGTAAAGGGAACCATGTAAATCATGGTCCCCTTCTATTAACCTTTCTTAATCCAAAACTTTAATACGTCATTTTCTTCTGTATCCTTTAAAAGCTCATGCCCCCCAGATTTCGCCCATGCTGCTAGATCACTTTTTGCACCCTTATCTGTTGCGTGAACTTCCAATATTTGGCCAGATTCTAATTCGTTCATTGCCTTCTTTGTTCTTACGATTGGCATCGGGCACGCCAATCCTTTTGCATCTAATACTTTTGTTACGTCCATTTATATTCCTCCTATAATGAGTATTCAGTCATATTATTTTATTAAATATTAACGTACCGCACAGCGGTTTGGTCCAATTTCCATTTCTCTTTGCTTCTCTTCTTCCGGTGTTACTTTACCCATATTTGTTTCACGAATTTCTTGATAAGCGTTCGGTTGAGGTGGCAAGTTTTCCGTCACTAATCTTCTAAATTCAGATTCATCTTCAATGTTTAGTCCGTGGTTCTTTGCAAATAGTGTTCCTAGTTTTTCAGCCACACTACCATCCACGTTTAATTCATCAATAATCATAAAGTGTGCTGGTAAAACAACTAATTCCTCTGATAATTCTCTATAGCGAGAATATAAGCTCTCTCTTAAGTCACCAACCCAGTCTTCAGCCTTCCCAGCTAAGTCAGGTCTGCCGATTGAATCGATGAACAAGATATCACCAGATAATAAGAATTTCTCATCTACGACAAAAGATGTAGAACCAATTGTGTGTCCAGGTGAATATAGTGCATGAATATCAATAGCAGTGTTACCGATTGTTACTACACTTCCACCTTCTAATGCTGCATATTCGAAGTTTACTTCTTGAGCATCTTTCGGAGGCAACCAATATGTTGCACCTATTTGTTCAGCAATTTTTCTTCCTCCTGAGATGTGATCTGCGTGAAGGTGGGTATCAAACACGTTTGTAATTTTTACCTCTTTACTTGTCGCGAAATCAATGAAAATATCTGTCATACGTGTTGCATCAATGATTGCAGCTTCCCCATTTGAAATAACCATGTAAGAAAGACAACCTTTCCCAATACGGACAAACTGATAAACTTCTCCACCATCTTTTAAATCCCCGACTTTAACGGGTTCTAAGTGCTCACTCCAAGCTTTCATACCACCTTGTAAATAAGACACTGTTAATCCTGCTTCAGATAGCATTTCTGCTACCATTACAGAAGAGCCTTCTTTGGCACAAACAACTAAGATTTCTTTATTAGAAGGAATCTTTTCTAGAATTTCTTCTACTCCATCTAAAAGTTCAAAATAAGGAATGTTGAAGTATTCAAAGTTTTCTCCTTCAATCTTCCAGTCTTCAAATGCATCTTCATTTCGAACATCTAAAATAAATAACTCTTCTTTATTAAAAACCTTCTGTGTCACTTCATGTGCTGTCATCATTTTTACAGTCATTCTTTTACCCCCTAAGGTATTATTTTTCACAAAAAAATTTTTTAGTTTTTTAAAGCATTCATAATACTACTTGGATCAAAACCTAAAACCCACTTACCATTCACTAGTTTTCTATTTTTGTTGTTTCTCCCGTCCACTGACTCATACCTGGTAATACATTAATTACATTTTCAAAACCACTATCCACCAATTTTTGTGCGGCTAAATCGCTTCTACTTCCAGTACGGCATACAACATAGATTTCATCTTCTTTTTTTAACTCGTTCATACGGTCTTCCAATTCCCCTAACGGGATTGAAACTGCACTTGGAATGTGATTAAAGGCATATTCTGCTGACTCCCTCACATCAAGAACCACAATATCTTCAGATAACTTTGATGCTAGTTCTTCATTTGTAGCAGTATTAGAATGTTGCTTTTCAACCGTTTCTTCATCGGATGATTTTCTTAAATAATGTTTTAGAGTGTCACCTTCCTCTAGTGTACCTAAATATTGGTGACCGGCACTGTTGGCCCACGCCTCGATATCAGCTTTTGATCCTTTATCAGTTGCTTGCACCTCAATCACTTGCCCTGCTTCTACATCTTTCATTGCTTTTTTTGTTTTCACAATCGGCATCGGGCAAGCTAGACCCTTCGCATCCAACACCACATTTACTTTGAATAAATCCATATCATAACCCCCTAATACCTATATAGGTATATTTGCATTCAAAAAAAATTATTCTGTTTCGCCTTCCCACGCTAGCATTCCGCCAGTCATGTTAATTACGTTAAATCCTTGGCCTTCTAAAAACTGTGCGGCACGACCACTTCTACCACCAGAACGACAAACCATAATATATTCCTTTGATTTTTCTAACTCATGCATTCGAAATTCTAATAAACCTAGCGGGATATTTAGTGCTCCTGTTATTTTCCCTTGTGCTACTTCGTCAACTTCACGCACATCAATAATATTTAAGTCTTTATTTTCTTCTACTAAATTTTGTAATTCTTTTGTTGAAATTTCTTTCATAATAACATTCTCCTTTCTTATATTTGAATTCTTATTATATAGAGAATAGGTATCAGTGTGTTAAGTACGCTCTCCCTCACACTGAATACTATTCACTCAGACTATCTCCAGGTATTCATGCCACCTTTAACATTTGTTACATTGGTGAATCCTAATTTCTTTAGAACTTTTGATGCTTTTTGACTTCTCATCCCACTTTGACAAATTACAACTACCTCTTTATCAGTTGAAAGTTCATATGTTGCTTTTTTCCCTAGTGTATGAAGTGGAATATTTTTAAAACCTCTAATATTATTCCCTTTAAATTCTGCTGGTGTTCGCACATCAACAAATTGCTTATTTTTATCTTTTAGTTCTGTTTTGAGTTCCGTTGTTGAAATATTTTTAATTCCTCTAACGGGAATAAATCGTTTTACAATAAAGAAGAATAATAACACATAAATAACATAATTTAAATATTCCATTTTATCGTCCTCCAACTAATGAAGAAAAAATCCATCATTTTTATATAAACAAGTTTACATTTCCATCTTCTGCGTCACCAAGATAAGCTGCAACCCCTGCATAATCAATACCCTCTAATAGTTCTTCTTTTTGAAGTCCTAATAAATCCATTGTCATTGTGCATGCTACTAGTTTTACATCCTGTTCCTTTGCCATTTCAACTAGATCTGGCAATGGCATTGCATTATGCTTTTTCATTACATCTTTAATCATCTTTGGACCGAAACCAGCAAAGTTCATTTTGGATAGTCCCATTTTATCTGCGCCTCTTGGCATCATTTTTCCAAACATTTTTTCCATAAAGCCTTTTTTCACTTCAATATTTTCATCTTTTCTTAGAGCATTTAATCCCCAAAACGTATGAAAAATAGTAACTTCATGATCATAGGCAGCTGCACCATTCGCAATAATATATGCTGCCATTGCTTTGTCGTAATCACCACTGAATAGAACAATAGTTGTTTTTTTCTTTTCTGACATGTTAATCCCCCTATTTTTTGTGTGTATTTATAATACAGTTACCCCTATGGGTATTTATAATAATAAAATAAAAATGGGTGTCAACCCTTTTATCAAATCGTACAAATGAACTGCGGCTTCCGTCTTGCAAAACCTATAATATACCCTTGTAGGTATTTTGTCAACAATGAATTTCTAAATAATTTATTATTAGTGTTTACCCTACAAGGATTCATTACAATTCGTATCTGTTTTTTTCTTCCTAGAAATGGTGTTTATCCCTCCTTCAATATAATTAATAAAAGAAACCATTTCTGTACGAAAAAAAGTCTCTCCAAAATTGTCTTTACCTCTTTATTACACATAATTTCTCTCTCTGGATCGAACCTAATACCCCGCAAGGTATGTAAAGGCAATTATAAAACGGAAATTTTAAATTTGCAATGTAAACAAATCAACACAAATAAAGAAGGTCCCAGATGATAACATCCGAAACCTTCTTTCGTTTATCTTTTTGTTGGCTATATTGGTATTTATTTGCCTTCCTTCTTAGAATTACTTGAGTTCTATATGTAAACTAATCTTCAGCATTCTAAGGAAAAACGTTTCTTCCTAATATAAAGGTCCTTTTCTTTTATGTGACAAGTATTTTAACAACGTGGCAAAAATACTTGCGAAACTTTCTGGTTTTTCAAGTCTATTAGATAATTTTATCCCCGGTCTATTCGAATACAAGCAAAGAAACAGCTAAAAGTTGGCACGCAGAAATATAAAAGCAGTAACTTCGTTCACCAGATTATAAGTTTATCAATTCCTATCTTTTACTTTGGGCTTAAAATTTTCGTATAATTCCTTGACACTTATACAGTATTTTCTATAGATTTTACTGGGCAATCTGAATGAAATTAGTATTCCTTGGTTTATTTTTCCTTTTTATTGCACTCTCTGGTTTATTATTGTTTATTTATTGTTCGACTTTATTCACCCTTTTGGTCCTCCCCCGTTTCTACATCAGCCTTTTTTGTTTGAGGCTTTGGTCTTTTATTATCCAAGACATACGGCATATTATATTTAAATCCCTTCCAAAAGCCATCTTTATTTGCGAAATAATACCCCTCAAAAGTTGGTGCCTCCCTGGGTTTATCATATATAAATGCCGTTTTAATCAATAGATGTTTTTTCCATAATTCCCATCCTTAAATGTACGTGTAATTCATTTACCAATCCATATTTGCATTTCGCTCAAAAATTGCACTTTCATCTTCAATGTACTTTTCAACAGTCTTGTTTGATTGAAGAATTTCATTGTATACATGAACTGAGCTATCATCATAATACACATCTATTCCAGCATCCACAATCATTATACAGCGTTTCAAGTGAACATCTTTATCGATATCTTGTTTAAAGTCATCAATAATTTTACAAATATCCTCAAAGCTTTGCTTTTCTATTGGTACAAACGAATAATGAACACTTTTATTGTATTTTGACAACAACACCGGTACAGCACCTACTCCTTCTAATTGAATATTTGCTGACTCTCCATTTTTTTCAAAGCCTCCATGACTAATGACATTCCTGTATCTATCTTTGATATTTTTTAGCTCTTGGAGATGCTTCATAAATCATCTATATTGAATATTTGCTTATATTTTCCAATCCAATTGGCAGTCATAAAATTACTAATAGCAATCACATTTCGATCGTATCCGTTCATTGGTAATAAGAGGACACATAAATGTTCTAAAAAGCTAAAATAAGCATCAAGCATAGCTTGTCCATAATAAAAGCCTTCTTTTGTTCTTTGGCTTCTGTTGTTTAGAAATGATGCCAAACCAATTTCGCCATTTATTACTGGAACGTTATCATTCTGAAAAACTTCATTGGCTTTTTTTCTAAAAAACAGATATCTTTCGTTAAATTTATGAAATTGATTTTCGATAGTAATGTTTCCCTTTTCCACTTGCTCTGTTGCAATTGGTTCTAATAGCTCATCTGCTATCTTAATCATTTTAATTACTTGTATCAGCATATCCCTTTCAATCTCATGATTGGATTTATCATCATAAGAAAGAATTTTCAATCCAAATTTTTCATGAGAAAATGCAAATGAACAACCTTTGTATTTGAAAGGAAGGAACCATGCTACTTTTTCAAACGGTTCCACAAGATAATCAAATTTTAAAATCGAACCAAAAGTTATGAAAACCATATATGGAAACGGCTTTTCTATACCGTTAATATTAACTTGTCTCTTTGCATTAAACCATCCATCAAGATTAAGTAAGTCTTCGTTTTCTTCAAAATATTTTGCTAGTTGTTCGAGAGCTCCCCACTTTTTATTGCCTTTTAATTTTCCAATATCAACCAACGAAAACCATCCTTTATATCTAACATCTCTGTCAGTAGTATTATTCAATATATAAATTCTAACAGAATTTCCCTGCCACTGATATAACCTTGTCAGCTAAGATTTCCTATTGTTTAACTTTCTCTTCTTCATCAAGTAAACTCCCTTTTAGATTAAGTACTTCTTTCTACTGCACAGTAATTGTCTACTACGTAATACAAGAGTTAAGCTGAGCCATGTGTAAAAACTGATTATAAAATAAAATATTAAATCTTTTATCACCAGAGAAACCGCAGTGGTAAACAGTCTGTAGTTCTTTGGTACACTTCGGGTCATTTTGTGGTAAAAGCTATGCCAGAGGTGGTACATTTCAGTGGTCGTATTAAACCGACTTACTCCTTGTTGTTCTCTTTTAGTGTTCAACAATATCCTAAAGTCAACACTGCGATTATGATTTATTAAAAAGTTAACAAAATAAGAATTTAAATCCAGTTCCCTATAGATGTAAGAATATTTGGAGATTTATGTGATATAAATTTATTGATAGTTCAACAATATAATTAGTAATAAAAGTATCGAAAACGCTTTATTTACCCCGACATATATTCTGGGACCAATAAACAAAGGCTGAGAGAAAAAAGAAACTCTTTAATCTCCCAGCCTATCCAAACGCTCTTAATTTTAATGTATCAAGTTTTTCTTTTTCCATCTTTATTCGCTAATTTCCAATTAGATTGTGTCGATTCTAAATCATCTTTCTCTCTTTCAAAGAAAAAGATTGATTTTGTGCGATACATAAGATGGAATACTTTTAAAAAAACCCGAATTTATTTAAATAAACAATATTGAACCACCAAAAGTTTGTGGATTTTCGTTGTAGCAATAGTTTATGCTTATTTGAATATATTATGGTAGTTCACAATAAATTATCAAGAATAAGATTGCATAAAGTATATTCAAGCATAAGCTTTCATTTTATGAAAATTTATGCTTGAAGTAACAAAAACCAATAAAAAAACCACCAATTATGTATTGGTGGAGACGGTGGGACGTGCTATTCCATGCTTTCGTCATGGCACTGACTATATCTTGAACCTGCATAGTCTGATCAGGTTCCTCGGCGTATTATGCAAAATTTAGATTTACTTTCTTAGCAATGAAAGTAGCATTTTGCATCCTAGTACTACCTAAAAAGGTAGCCTATAAGTCGATACACGGCTGTTGGATTACTCCACATACCGCTCGGTATTGCCTTATTACCATAATGGCAACGTAGGTTTCACCGATAAAGCCGAATTTTCACTTATGTGTTACCACATAAGGCGACTATTTTCTAATCGAACCCACGTCCAAGGATATCGCCACTCAGGCGTCTACACGCATAGTTGGTATATTACGCATTCGCTAGCTCTTCTGCCTACCAACAGGCGTCCGAGTAGCTAGTCTGATTAATCTCTTCTGCCGATCCACAGACGGAGGATGGCAGCGTAGCCCACTAATAAGTGAGACCCTTCAATCTACCACATGGGCGATGATAGGAAGGATCCTTTAACAGTGCTTACGCAGCTGCTAAAGAGTAATTGTTTTCTTTGCCAGTTATTATTGGCGATAACGTTTTACGAGACGTAACCTCGACGCGCAACCTGAGCTCGATCTACCCCTGTCGAATCCGTAACGTCCCCATATTAAGAATATAAGGGTCCACGGACAAGAGCAATCTTACTCGCTCTTATTCAATTATAGATGTCCTGCCGATAATTAATATTATACCATAAATTATATGGAATTCAAGATAACTCTCTTGGTAAATTTTAGTTCAATCGATCTTTGATTGCCCGATCCATATCACGCTTGGCCTGTTTCTGTTTTAAATCTTCTCGTTTATCATATTTCTTTTTCCCTTTTCCTAAACCAATAAGGACCTTGGCAAAACCATTTTTAATATAGATTTTCAATGGAATAATCGAATACCCTGCTTGCTGACTTTCTCCAATTAACTTATCGATTTGCTTCCGATGTAATAACAATTTTCGAGCACGAGTAGGCTCATGATTATAACGATTTCCCTGCTCATATGGTGAAATGTGCATATTGTTAATATATGCTTCCCCTTGTTTAATCGTTGCAAAACTGTCTTTTAGGTTAACTCGTCCTGCTCGGATTGATTTTATCTCCGTTCCTTGGAGGACAAGGCCAGCTTCATATGTTTCTTCTATAAAGTAATCATGATTTGCTTTTTTATTTTGCGCGATTACTCTTCCATCATTTTTTCCCATAATCCGTTCCTCCTATTGCTACGTAAAGCCTATTTTAACAAAAAATCGAGAAACGTGCGAATGGTTAGTTAAAATTTTCTAAGAAAGATTGATTCTTTCCCAACCTTCAACAGCTGGAATTAGCAAGATCCCAGCTGCATCGGTAAAATTAATCATTTATTCTTCTTCTTTTTACTACCTTTTTTCTTTTTCTTGCCATTTGCTACTGATTTTTGAGATTTTTTTGCTGTCTTCTTTAATCCACCATTACCACGCTTGGCATTGATGACTTTTTCTTCTTTAGAAGGTTTCTTTTTTCTTGGTGACATTCCAACAATCTCAAAGTCAACAGCGCGTTCATCTAGATTGACTTGTGCAACTTTTATCGTGATGGCATCACCTACTTGAAATACATTACCGGTTCTTTCCCCGATCATTGCATAAGCCCGCTCGTCAAAATGATAATAGTCATCCGTTAAATAGCTAACATGCACAAGACCTTCCACCGTATTTGGCAGTTCTACAAACAGACCAAAGTTTGTAACAGAGCTAATCACACCTTCGTACTCTTCCCCTATTTTATCTTGCATGTATTCTGCTTTTTTCAAGTCATCTACTTCACGTTCAGCATCCACTGCAGCTCTTTCTTTTAAGGAAGCTTGTTTGGCAATGACTGGCATCTTGTCTTTCCAGTGCTGCCTTGTCTGTTCATCTAATTTGTTTTCGATGAGATAGGTCCTGATTAACCGATGAACAATTAAGTCCGGATATCTTCGGATCGGTGAAGTAAAATGCGTATAAAACTCAGTTGCTAACCCAAAATGTCCGATCCCCTGCGGATCATATTTCGCTTGTTTCATCGAGCGTAACATTAGTTTAGAAATAATCATATCTTCATCTGTTCCCGCTACTTCATCTAAAACATTTTGTAATGCTTGCGGGTGGATTTCATTCGATGTTCCTTTCACGACATAACCGAATCTTGCAATAAATTCAAAGAATGTTTGCAGTTTAGACGGGTCTGGATCTTCGTGGATACGATGAATAAAAGGAACGTCCATCCAGTGAAAATGCTCTGCTATTGTTTCATTGGCACATAACATAAACTCTTCAATTAATCGTTCTCCTACTGAACGCTCTCGAATCACAACGTCTTGTGCTTTTCCTTCGTCATTTACTAATACTTGTGCTTCTTTAAAATCAAAGTCAATCGCACCTCGTCCAAATCGTTTTCCTCTTAATATCTCGGCTAAATCTTCCATATCTTTAAACATAGGCACTAATGCTTGATAACGATCGATCGTTTCCTGATCATTATCAACTAATATTTGATTGACCGCTTTATACGTCATTCTTTCGGTTGTTTTAATGACTGCCTGGAAAATTTCGTGATTGACTACTTCACCTTTCGGACTAATTTCCATATCACAGCCTAATACGAGACGATCAACTTGTGGATTTAATGAACAAATACCATTAGATAAACGGTGTGGGATCATTGGAATAACTCGGTCAACCAAGTAAACACTTGTGCCGCGCTCAAAAGCTTCCTTATCAATAGGAGAATCTTCTTTTACATAATGAGTCACATCAGCAATGTAAACTCCTAATTTGTAATTACCATTGTCCAATCTTTTAACTGTTACCGCATCATCTAAATCCTTCGCATCTGCTCCATCAATTGTAACAATTGTTTCATCTCTTAAGTCACGACGCCCTTGTACATCTTTTTCGCTTATTTCCTCGGAAATATTTTCCGCTTGTTCTAGTACTTCTGGTGGGAAATCGATCGCAATACCATTTTTATAAATGATCGATAAAATATCCATTCCAGGATCATATTTATGCCCTAGGATCTCCACCACACTTCCTTCAGCACTCATTCGACCTTCTGGATATTTGGTGATTTCAACAATAACTTTATGACCGTCTACAGCGCCTTTTGCTTCTCCTTTCGGTACAAAGATATCATTTGGTATTCGTTTGTCATCTGCGATAACAAAACCGAATGCACCGTTATCTTCATACGTACCGATAATTTCTTTCGTATAACGTTCAATAATCCTAACGACGACGCCTTCCGCTCTTTTTCCATCATCATCACGTCGATCGACACGGACAAAAACCTTATCTCCATTCATAGCAGACGCTAAATCGGCATGATTAATATACACATCCTCCATTCCCTCATCATCCGGGATTAAGAAGGCAAATCCTTTCGCATGCATTTGAATCGTTCCACGGATTAAATTCATTTTTTCTGGTAAGCCATAGCGATTTTTTCGTGTTCGAATTAATTCACCTGATTCCTCCAGATCGTTTAAAGCCTTCATTAATTCTGTAAATTGATCCGCGCCTTCCAATTCTAGAACCTCTTCAATTTCCTGTACCGACAAAGGCTTTGTAGCATTTTCATTAAAATAGTCTCGTATTTGTTGTTGTAATGATTCCATATCGTCACCTCTTTCTCTATTTTCTGCTTTAAAAGTAAGTATATACAGAGATGTCTAGTTCCAGTTGTTTTTCTTATAGTATGGCTATTACCAGTCCAGTGATTCTAAAAATGCAGCCACATCTTCATGTAATTGTTCTTTATCCTTGCTAAATGTAATTGCATGTCCTGCATTTTCATACCATTTAATCTGTTTATTATCAGATTCTACATTTTCATAAATATAATTCGCACTTTCCGGATTAATCATTTCATCGTTTGTTGCTTGTACTACGAAAGTCGGCGTGTAAATCATATCTACATTTTCCTTAACACGTGTAATTGACGTTTCAATTTCTCGAAAAAGTTCTTTTGAATCTTCTAATAATTGCTCTACCTCTTCTTCGATTTTGTCATCTTCTTTTCCTTCTAATTGTTTATACTCTTTAGCAAATTTTCGGAAACCTATTGTTAATTGCTGCTCATTGTCAAAGTACATCGGCGAACACATCGTTACTACTCCTTGTAGTGGTGTATTCCCTGCTAACCGTAAAGCTAATACTCCTCCAAGCGATAAACCTACAACTGCAATTTTTTGATAACCATTATCTTTAAGATGTTGATAAGCTTGTTGAACATCTTCCCACCATTGTTCAGCAGTAACACCTATTAATTTTTCCGGAGACTTGCCATGCCCTCGGTAGATCGGTGCATAACATGTATACCCTTCACCATTTAAATATCTTCCAAGCATTCTCATATCTGCTGAATGACCAGTAAAACCATGTAATAATAATACCGCACGTTCGTCTCCTTCAAACATAAATGGTTCTGGTTGTTTCATCTTCATTTCTATGTAGACTCCTTTCATCAAGCAAGACAGTTGGACTGCCCACATCCTATTAATGTATATTTCCCTTTAATCTTTTTCACATTCCTTTAATGTTGAAACAAAAACATCCTCTGCATTTTTGCAAAGGATGTTTTATTGATGCTATATTAATTTGTCCTTTATTGATTATAATAGATAAGCAATAGCAAAAGTAAGAACAAATAGTAATACACCCGTGATGACTGTTCCACGGTGTAATACTGCATCGACACCTCTTGCTTTTTGCTTCCCGAATAATTGCTCGGCGCCACCTGAAATAGCTCCAGATAGTCCTGCACTCTTTCCGGACTGTAATAATACAAATACGATTAATACGATGGCATCAATAATTAACAAAGTCATTGCAACGGTTAACATGTTGCAAACCCCCCTTAGACGTACAAATACATATTTACAATGTAGCAAAAAGTATACCAAATAGCAAGAAGTTTCTACTAATCATCCCCCTAGTGATATAATAAGAAGAAATATGAAATAGTGAAAGGACCATAACGAGACTGGATAATGTTTGTAGAGCGGACATTTAATCCTTTATTCGAGTCATTTCAGCTTACATTTGCGTTATTTTCAATGAATAGCGGAATAGATGTCCGCATGAACCATTACAGTAATTTTGTCACCGATAACGGAACAAATGTCCGCATTCCACTCAGATTTATCGGACCAGCTATAGAAAAGGAGGGTAAACAAGGTGAAGAGTGATTCTTTTTGGTTTCGTACCAATGATGACCATGAACTTTTCGTTAAGCGCTGGCAAGGCAGCTCGTCACCAAAGGCAATTATTCAAATTGCTCATGGCATGGTCGAACATATCGAACGGTACCAGAGCTTTGCGACATACTTAACAGCACACGGATTTACAGTCTATGGTCATGATCATCGTGGACATGGTCACACTGGTGATCATGCAAACGCACTTGGCTATTTTGCTGATGCAAACGGGTTTGATCGTGTCGTACAAGATTGCATCGAACTGACAGAGATGATTGAAGCTAAACATCCACAAATCCCGATTTTTCTTATTGGACATAGTATGGGATCCTTTATTAGTAGAAGATATATCACGTTAGCACCTGAACGTTTAACAGGAGTTATTCTCGTTAGTACAGGTTTCCAACCAAACGGTTTATTGAAAATTGCCAAACAACTTGCTAAAACAGTCGGTCATATCAAAGGAAAAAATAGAGAAGCAAAATTAATGAATAAACTTACTTTTTTCGGCTATAACAAAAATACAGATAATCAAACGACTTTTGATTGGATATGTTCCGATCAAAATGAAGTTGAAAAATATCAACAAGATAAATGGTGTGGCTTTACCCCGAGCAATCAGTTTTTTTACGATTTGTATACTGGATTACAATTAATTCAATCGAAAGATACAACCGATACCATTCCAAAAGATCTTCCATTGTATTTTATAAGTGGAAAAGAAGACCCAGTTGGACAATATGGACAAGGTGTACAAAAAGCGGTTGCATTTTACCGTTCTATAGGTTTGGAACATGTTGACTATCATTTATATGAAAACGGCAGGCACGAAATTTTAAATGAAACCAATAAAAAAGAGATATTTCACGATATTGTCACATGGATTGAAAAGCAAATGGCTTGTCACAACTTTACACAATCTTTATAATAAGCATGTTACTTTATAATTTTCCTTGAAATATAACCTATAGAAAGAGTAAAATTAGGTTGTAGTACTATCTAAATATAATTTTATTAGGAGGTTTTTCTTTATGGCAGTAGAAAAAACAGTAACAATTACAGATGAAACAGGAGTTCACGCACGTCCAGCAACAGTACTAGTGAATAAAGCAGGTAGCTTTGCATCTGATATGAACTTAGAATATAACGGGAAATCCATTAACTTAAAATCTATTATGGGTGTTATGTCTCTAGGTATTCCTCAAGGTGCTGAAATCAAAATCGTTGCAGACGGTTCTGATGAACAAGAAGCACTAGACGCAGTGGTTGAAGTTATCAAATCAGAAGGTCTAGGAGAGTAATTCATACATGAGTCAATTAACAGGTATAGCAGCATCTAATGGAATTGCGATTGCTAAAGCTTACAAACTCGCTATTCCAGACCTTTCTTTTGACAAAAAGAAAGTAGATGATACAACAAATGAAATTGAGCGCTTAACGAAAGCGTTAGAAGTTTCTAAATCAGAATTAGAAAAAATTAAAGAGCATGCTCGTACCTCCTTAGGAGACGAGCATGCGGAAATTTTTTCTGCTCATTTACTAGTACTAGGTGATCCTGAGCTCATTAATCCAATCAAGGATAAGATTGAGTCAGAACAAGTCAATGCGGAATTTGCATTAGATGAAACAGCACAAATGTTTATTGACATGTTCGAAAATATGGACAATGAATATATGAGAGAACGTGCTGCTGATATTAAGGATGTTACGAAACGAGTAATGGCACATTTATTAGAGGTTTCCTTCCCGAATCCTGCCTTAATAGATGAAGAAGTAATTGTCATTGCGGAAGACTTAACTCCATCTGATACGGCACAATTAAATAAACAATTTGTGCAAGGTTTTACAACGAATATTGGTGGTCGTACTTCTCACTCCGCCATCATGGCTCGCTCTTTAGAAATTCCAGCAGTAGTTGGAACCAAAACGATTACAGAGCAAGCAAAAGAAGGAGACATCTTAATCGTCGATGGTATTGATGGTGCTGTCATTATCAATCCAACAGAAGATGAAGTGCAAGAATATCGAAAGAAACAAGAAAATTTTGAAAAGCAAAAACAAGAATGGGCTAAACTGAAAGATGAGCCTACTGTTTCTAAAGACGGTACACATGTTGAATTAGTAGCTAACATTGGAACACCAAACGATGTAGAAGGTGTTATCAACAATGGTGGTGAAGGTGTTGGTTTATATCGTACCGAATTCTTATACATGGGTAAAAATGAACTTCCAACAGAAGATGAGCAATTTGAAGCTTATAAATCGGTATTGGAACAAATGGGAGACAAGCCTGTAGTCGTTCGCACACTGGATATCGGTGGAGATAAAGAGCTTCCATATTTAGAATTACCGGATGAAATGAACCCATTCCTTGGCTATCGTGCCATCCGTCTTTGTCTAGAACGTGATGATATTTTCCGTACGCAACTACGCGCACTACTTCGTGCAAGTACATACGGAAATTTAAAAATTATGTTCCCAATGATTGCAACACTGGATGAATTCCGTCAAGCAAAAGCTATTCTCTTGGAAGAAAAAGAAAACTTGACGAATGAAGGAACAGAAGTATCAGAGAATATCGAAGTTGGTATTATGGTTGAGATTCCTTCTACTGCAGTTATTGCACGTCAATTTGCCAAAGAAGTTGACTTTTTCAGTATTGGAACAAATGACTTAATTCAGTATACATTAGCAGCTGACCGTATGAATGAACGAGTAAGCTACTTGTACCAACCATATCACCCAGCAATCCTTAACCTTGTCAATAATGTGATTGAAGCAGCACATGCCGAAGGTAAATGGGCTGGAATGTGTGGGGAAATGGCTGGTGATTCCATCGCCATTCCGATTCTACTTGGATTAGGTCTTGATGAATTTAGTATGAGTGCAACATCCATCTTGCCTGCTCGTACACAAATTAAAGACCTATCAAAAGAAGAAATGGCTTCATACAAGGATCAGCTTCTAAGCATGGATACAGCAGATGAAGTAGAAACATTTGTCCGTGAAAAAACGAATCAATAATCCGAAAGCGACTCAGAATTTATTCTGGGTCGTTTTTTTTATAATATAGGAAAGTATATAATCCGCGGTATCAACGCATTTGTAAGCATAGTAGCCATTTTGAAATAGCTTTATAGGAAACCATCGCTGCGGCTGTCCACTTCCCTTTCCACGGTTTTTTCGCCTAAGCTAACTTTGATAAGCAAAGAGCGCTTACTAAAGTGGATCTTAGTCGAAAATCATCCCGTAGGAGTGGAAATGGACGGCCTCCGCTATGAAACTGTTCTACAACGTTTGTGACTGCTAACTTCTCGAGCTTTCTTAACCTGAGTAATAAAATTGGAATGTCAGCGAGTACATTCATTGTAGAGCATTAATGAGCGTAGGCGTCCACTCCGACTCCTGTGGGATCAGCGTGATCTGAAGATCCACTTTTGTAAAGCGATCTTCTTTACAAAAGTTAGCTGAAGACACGCCCCACGGAAAGCGGAGTGGGCAAGCCGTAGCGGTTGTTACGCCCAATATCCATCTCAAAATAACTACTTTATACCATCGATACATTATTTTGGTCAATGAAAAGGACCGGGTGGGCTTTCCCGTTTTATCTTATGTATGTGCTACTTTCATTAAAATAAAGCGCATACATGAATGCCCTACCAAGTATTCTAATACGAAACAGTTATGATTGCAATCGTTTTCTATTTAATACAGAGCAAGCCCTCCCCACTTCAAGCTTCAAGTAAATCAAAGAAGCTCAAAGTGGCGGATGAACAAACGCTAACACCCTAGTGATCAATGGGTTAAATCCCGCACTGATCATAGTCTCACTTTATTTGAGCGATTCATTAACCATAGGAAATAAGGTGCTCCGATGATCGCTACTATGATTCCTGAAGGGATTTCTTTAGGCACTAATAGCGTTCTACTTAATACGTCAGCAACCATGAGAATGACACCACCTAACAATGCTGTAGTGAAAAACAAATGCTTGTGTGCCGGACCTAACAACAAACGAGCAACATGTGGTGCAATTAATCCAACAAATCCTATTGTACCGACCGTTGCAACACTTGCAGCCGCTACAACAGATGCTAATAATGCTAAATAAAACCGCGTCTTCAATACCGATAACCCTAACCCTTTTGCTGTATCATCTCCCAGTCCTAATGTATGAATCCGGTCACTGACTAAATAGACAATGGGGACAAGAATAATCAGTGGTCCAACTAAATAATATACCAATTCCGACCAACTTTTTGCATAGGTCGTGCCAGATAACCAAGTTAATGCAGATGCTACTGCCATATCTGAGCGAACTACCATAATTTGAATCACAGCTGAACCAAACGCAGATATACCGATACCAAGTAATGCTAACAAAGCCGGCTGGAATTCGGCACGATAAGCAAGGACCATAACAACTATAAAGGCTGCAATTGCACCAATAAACGCACCTAACGGAACCCATACGGCCGAAATAGAACCAATATAGAGGAAAATTAACGCTCCAACACCAGCACCTGATGTAATACCAATTACAGATGGATCTGCTAGTGGATTACGTAATACTCCCTGAAAAATATAACCACTAATCGCTAACAACACACCACTTACTGCAGCAACTAATAACCTTGGTAATCGTAAATCAAGCACCATATTTTTAATAAAATCATCATTGTTTAAAAAGAGCGCCTGAAAGGTCTGAATTAATTGGATACCATTATTTCCAGTAGAAATACCGACAAATAAAATCATTACTGCAATCAAACTAAGGATGAGAATTCCCCATTTTTGGATCACTGGCGAATTAATTTGCCCTGCTAGTATACCTGTATCCTTGCTACTATATTTCTTGTTTTGCTTATTCATAATTAGCCAGATTAACCACGGAGCACCAATAAATGCTGTAATAGCTCCTACAGGCAACTCGGAAAAAGACGGATCTAATATTCTAGCAAGGACATCAGCACCTATTAAGACAACTGCTCCCCATAAAAAAGAAGCTAAAATGACTACATAATGCTTTTGAAAACCTAATAATTTAATTAGATGAGGTGCAATCAACCCGACAAACCCGATCGGTCCAACCACACTGACGGTTACTGAGGTGAGAAAAACAGCAATTATTACCGTGACGATTCTGATTCGCTGTACTTTTTGTCCTAAGCCAGTCGCTACTTCTTCTCCCAATTGAAACAAGTCTAAAGATTTCGCAATCCATAAAGAGCCTATAAGTCCAAATATGATAAAAGGTAAGGCAAATTGTACACCTTGCCAGTTATTTTGCACGAGTGTTCCTGATCCCCATAAAAATAGACCAGCTGTCTCATTTTCAAAAAAGATCTGTAATAGCGAAGTAAAAGCGGAGAACATCATCGTAATAACCATGCCCGCTAATACCATTTTGACAGGATTCGCATTAGCCACACCCGCCAACGTATATACAAGAACTGCTGTTAAAATACCGCCTAGAAAAGCAACTAATAAGCCACTCCAACCACTTGTTGCTGAAATAAATACACTAGCAAATACGACCGCAAAATAAGAGCCAGAATGAATCCCCAAGGTACTGGCAGATGCTAACGGATTTTTCGTTATCGTTTGCAAAAGCACTCCAGATACAGCTAATGCGCCACCTGCCAATATACCAATAACTGCTCGTGGCATGCGTAGAAAACGAACGGTATGGTGTTCCAACTGATCTTCCGGCCAGAAAATCGCATTAAAAATAGTAGAGGGTGCAATCGAGACACTACCTTGATTCATATGTATAAATAGTAAGAAAAGCAAAAGGACGGTTCCACCCCCGAAGGTCAGAACCGCTCTTGCTATATAACTCTGTTTTGACATCCTTATCACTTCTCTTGTTTTAATGCTTCCTTAATTTGATTCGCAAAAACTTCGGCAGATAATGGACCACCAAATGTCCATGTATCACCTGGCAATTGATATGTTCGATCTTCTTTCACAAATGCAAGCTCTTCCCACGCAGGATTACCTGCCAATTGATTAGTGAAGACATTATCATCTTCCTGCACAATATAGAAGAAATGAGCATCTTGAGCAGTCTGTAATGATTCTACACTAGTTTCATCAAAACCGTAAAGCTGGAACCCTTCTGACTGATAGGCATTTTCCAAGCCGATTTTAGTCATAATCTCCGTTGCCATCGCATTATCCTTAAATAATCGAATAACAGGAGAGTTATCAGAGCTATATGCCTGTGATAATACAAAATCAGTATTCTCTATACCTGCTTCCGCAATTTCTGCTTCAATATCCTGATAGCTTTGATCCAATTCAGTTAAAATTTCGTCTGCTTGCTCTTCTTTTTGAACAAGTTTAGCCATTTCCTTGAAGGTAGCTTCCATTTCTTCATATTGTGTACCTTCTACTTCGTCAGGATATGGATTATAAGCTAATGTTGGTGCAATATCTTCTAAACTGTCCATAATCGCTTCATGACGATAATTAGCAGTAATAATAACATCTGGATCTAAGGCATGTATAGCTTCCAAATTTGGTTCCTGACGAGTCCCTACATCTTCTACTTCTTCATCTAATTCAGGTTCTATGTTAACCCATGATTGGTATCCTTCAATATCAGCCATGCCCACTGGTTGCACACCAAGCGCCAATAAATCCTCCGCATAAACCCACTCTAATACAACAATACGTTCTGGCACTTCATCAAATGTATGCTCTCCATGAACGTCTGAGACAGTAATAGCACCACTCTCTGCAGCTGCTTCATCCTCTGTATTTGGTTCTTCCTGATTTTGCTCCTCTTCTGTTTCACTGTTGTCAGTTCCACAAGCAACAATAAAGATACTAACGAGCAATCCCAGCATTAATAGCAATAGTCCCTTTTTCATAAAAAGTCTGTCCCCTCTCTTATGTAATTAGTCTAATTGAAAAAGATTATCATTTACAACCACATTCATATTACACTCCGATCCGTAAACTGTCAAGAAGAATTTGAATTGCCCACTACAAGAATAAGCATCAAGGTACCAAATCTTAAATTGCTTTCGTTTCAGACTATCTTCGATTCTTCATACAAATTATAGAGAGATTCATGATAATAATTCGATGCTAAGTAAGATCGATGATTCCTCAAGTAGTCATTATGAAATATATCAACTGTTTGGCCATCACTCCGGCTGCCCACTTCCCTTTCCGTGGGGTTTGCCCTTCAGCTAACTTTTTTGAGCAAAACCCGCTAAAAAAAGTGGATCTTCAGGTCAAACAATTCCCACAGGAGTGAAAGTGGGCTGCCTACGCTCAGATTTGCTCTACAACGCTAGTATGAAGTAATATACGGTTGCTTTTACCGTTGCCAATAGCGGACTTTTCACTTTGTCCATTGTAAAAAGTCAAGCTATTACTTCCAATAAGAATTATTGCACTTACTCATAGCGGAGACTAATCTGCTTTAAGAGTTCGAGTCGAAAATCCATTTTGCAGAGTGTTTTACTTTGCAAAGTTAGTTGAGGCCGTGGCCGAGGAAAGTAATTAGTCGAAGCGTTATACATTTCAAAATAACCACTTCGTGTAACACGTTCATTGCGTGATTTTATACTTTCTGTTCTAAAACAAAAACAGCACCCTCCTATTGGGGTGCTGTTTTAATCATGCTATTGCTTATTTGTTTAAGTTGTAGAATGCTGTTTTTCCAGCGTATTTTGCTGTACCTACTAGTTCGTCTTCGATGCGAAGTAGTTGGTTGTATTTCGCAACGCGATCTGTACGAGATGGTGCACCTGTTTTGATCTGACCAGCGTTAGTTGCAACTGCGATATCTGCAATCGTTGCATCTTCTGTTTCACCAGAACGGTGAGAAATAACTGCTGTATAACCAGCGCGTTTTGCCATTTCGATCGCTTCGAAAGTTTCTGTTAGTGTACCGATTTGGTTTACTTTTACAAGGATAGAGTTACCTACACCTTGCTCGATACCTTGTGCAAGACGTTTTGTGTTTGTAACGAATAAGTCGTCTCCAACTAATTGTACACGGTCACCGATACGGTCAGTTAGTAGCTTGTGACCTTCCCAGTCGTTTTCATCTAAACCATCTTCAATAGATACGATTGGGTATTTGTTAATCATTTCTTCATACCAAGCAACCATTTCTTCAGAAGTACGAACAACGCCTTCTCCTTTAAGGTTGTACTTGCCATCTTCATAGAATTCAGAAGATGCTACGTCCATTGCAAGCTTCACTTCTTCTCCTGGTTTGTAACCAGCAGCTTCGATTGCTTCAATTATGGTAGAAAGTGCTTCTTCGTTTGATTTTAAGTTTGGTGCGAAACCACCTTCGTCACCAACACCAGTGTTGTAGCCTTTTCCACTTAAAACTTTTTTCAAGTTATGGAATACTTCTGCACCCATGCGAAGTGCTTCACGGAATGTTGGAGCACCTACAGGCATAATCATAAATTCTTGGATATCTACGTTGTTATCGGCATGCTCTCCACCGTTAAGGATATTCATCATCGGTGTAGGTAGTGTTGTTGCGTTGAATCCACCTAAGTAAGTGTATAAAGGTACTCCTAAGTAGTCAGCTGCTGCATGTGCTGCTGCCATAGATACACCAAGGATTGCATTCGCGCCTAATTTTCCTTTGTTTTCTGTACCATCAAGTTCTAATAAAAGTTGGTCAATCACAACTTGACGAGTTACGTCGATACCTAATAATTCAGGTGCAATTACTTCATTAACGTTCTCTACAGCTTTTAAAACACCTTTTCCTAAGTAACGGTCTTTATCACCATCACGTAATTCAACTGCTTCGTGTTCACCAGTAGACGCACCACTTGGAACTAGTGCAGAACCGAATGCTCCTGCTTCTGTGAAAATTTCAACTTCAACTGTTGGGTTACCACGGGAATCTAATACTTCGCGTGCATAAACATCTGTAATGTAAGGCATAATGTAAAACTCTCCTTTTTAAAATTATTTTTGAATAAGGCTTTCGCCTGTCATCTCTTTTGGTTTTTCTACGTTTAATAGATCTAATAATGTTGGTGCTAGATCAGCTAGAATTCCACCATCACGCAACTCTACACCATCTTTTGTCACGATGACTGGCACCGGATTGGTTGTATGAGCTGTCATTGGATCACCATCAAGCGTGATTACTTCATCAGAGTTACCATGGTCTGCTGTAATAATCGCTTGGCCGCCTTTTTCAATGATTTTGTCAACCACTTTTCCAAGACATTCATCAACGGTTTCGATCGCCTTAACTGTCGGCTCTAGCATACCAGAGTGACCGACCATATCTGGATTGGCGAAGTTTAAGATGATCGCATTTTGCTCCTCTTTATCCAACTCTTCTAATAAGGCATCTGTAACTTCATATGCGCTCATTTCCGGCTTCAAGTCATATGTTGCCACTTTTGGTGAATCGATTAATATACGCTTTTCACCAGGGAATTCTTGCTCACGTCCCCCACTCATGAAGAAAGTAACGTGTGGATACTTTTCCGTTTCAGCAATACGTAATTGATTTAGATCATTTTGTGCTAAGACCTCACCAACAGTATTATCCAAATTAACTGGTTCATAAGCAACATAACCATCGACTGTTTCACTGAAGTTTGTTAAACAAACGAAATGAATATTCTTTGGTGCTTTGTCACCACGGTCAAAATCACGGAAATCATCATTCGCAAATGTACGTGAAATTTGGATCGCACGGTCTGGACGAAAGTTATAGAAAATCACGGAATCTTCATCTTGAATTGTAGCTTTTGGCTCCCCATTCTCATCTGTAATGACAGACGGAATGACGAATTCATCATAGATTTCGTTTTTGTATGAATCTTCTACCACTTCGAGTGGATCGGTATATTTAGGCCCTTCTCCATATACCATCGCATCGTAAGACTTTTTAACACGATCCCAACGCTTGTCACGATCCATGGAATAATAGCGTCCAGAAATCGTAGCGAACTCTCCGACACCATATTCATTCATTTTTTCTAGAGCTTGTTCAATATAGATTTTAGCTGATTTTTGATCAACATCACGACCGTCTAAAAAGGCATGTACATATACTTTTTTAAGACCTTTGTCGGCAGCAAGCTTTAATACTGCATACATATGTTCAATATGACTATGTACACCACCATCAGACAACAGTCCGAAAACGTGCAGTGCTTTGTCATTCTTTTTCGCATGTTCTACTGCATTTAGTAATACTTGATTGTCAAAAAAGTCGCCATCTTTAATCGATAAATTAACACGAGTTAAGCTTTGATACACGATACGACCGGCACCAATATTTAGGTGGCCAACTTCTGAGTTACCCATCTGCCCCTCTGGAAGACCAACCGCTTCTCCACAGGCAGTCAATTGGCTTGTTGGGTATTGGTTCCAGTAACGATCAAAGTTTGGTGTATTAGCTTGTTTGACTGCATTTCCTTTTTCTTCATCTCTTAATGCATAACCATCAAGAATGATTAGTGCTGCTAGTTTATTCTGGCTCATTTTGTACCAGCCTCCACTAGCTGTAAGAAGGAATCAGCCTCAAGACTTGCACCACCTACTAATGCGCCATCGATATCAGATTGTGTTAATAATTCGTCCACATTAGCTGGTTTGACACTTCCACCGTATTGAATACGAACAGCATCAGCTGCTGCTGCAGAAACCGCGTCTGCTACAACTTTACGGATATGTGTACATACTTCGTTAGCTTGTTCAGAAGTAGCTGTTTTTCCTGTTCCAATTGCCCAGATTGGCTCATAAGCAATAATCGTTTCTTTAGCTTGTTCTTCTGAAAGGCCTGCAACTGCTGCTTTTACTTGTTCTTCCACAACAGTCATCGTTTGATTTGCTTCACGTTGTTCTAGTGTTTCACCAACACAAACAATTGGTACTAAGTTATGAGCAAAGGCAGCATGAGCTTTTTTGTTTACTGTTTCATCTGTTTCAGCAAACATTTCACGACGCTCAGAGTGTCCTAGCACTACGTATGTTACACCAATGTCAGCAAGCATACTTGGGCTTACTTCCCCAGTAAATGCACCACTTTCTTCAAAATGCATGTTTTGTGCTGCAACTTCTAAATCTGTTCCTTTTGTTTTTTCCACTAATGTTGGTAAATAAGGAAAAGGTGCACAAACTACAGATTCTACTTTGTCATTACTAGCTACTTTGTCTTTGGTATCTTCGACAAATTGTACAGCTTCACCTAGTAGTTTATTCATTTTCCAGTTACCTGCAATTACTTTTTTACGCATGTTCTTCACCTCTCCTTTGATTACTTGTCGGTTAGTACACTAACACCAGGCAGTTCTTTACCTTCCATAAATTCTAAGGAAGCACCGCCACCAGTTGAGATGTGGTCCATTTGCTCTGCGTAGTTAAATTTCTCAACTGCTGCTGCAGAATCTCCACCACCAATTACAGTATAACCTTCTGTTTTACTTAGTGCATCTGCGACAGCTTTTGTACCATTAGCAAACGTTTCTAATTCGAATACACCCATTGGTCCGTTCCAAATAACAAGCTTAGAATCGCTAACAATATCTGCATATTTTTCGCGAGTTTTTGGTCCAATATCCAATGCTTCTAAATCAGCAGGGATCGAATCAATATCAACGATCTGCGTATTCGCATCATTTGAGAAATCATCGGCAACAACAACATCTTCAGGCATAACAAAGTTTACACCTTTGTCTTTAGCTTTTTGCATATATTCTTTTGCTAATTCGATTTTATCTTCTTCTAATAGTGATTTACCAATTTCGTGTCCTAATGCTTTAACAAACGTATAGGCAAGACCACCACCGATGATCAAATTATCGACTTTGTCTAATAAATTATCGATCACACCGATTTTATCTTTTACTTTAGCACCACCGATAATTGCTGTAAATGGACGGTCAGGATCAGACAATGCTTTTCCTAACACTTCTAATTCTCTCTCTAAAAGGAATCCTGCTGCAGATGGAATATGTTCTGCAATACCTGATGTTGAAGCATGTGCACGGTGTGCTGCACCAAATGCATCGTTTACGAAGTAGTCTGCAAGGCTTGCGAATTCTTTTGCTAGAACTGGATCATTTTTTGTTTCTCCAGGCTCAAAACGAACATTTTCAATTAATAACAGGTCACCGTCGTCTAGTTGACTTACTGCTTGGTTTACTTCGTCACCAAATACTTGATCTGTTTTAATCACAGATTTGTTGCTTAGGTCGCTTAGACGTTTAGCAACTGCATCCATACGAAGTTCTTCGACAACTTCTCCACCTGGACGACCTAAGTGACTGGCGAGGATAACCTTTGCACCTTGTTCTGATAAGTATTTAATAGTTGGTAATGCTGCTTTAATACGTGTATCATCTGTAATTTCGCCGTCTTTCATTGGCACGTTAAAGTCAACACGGCAGAATACCTTTTTACCTTTTACGTCAATGTCTTTAATCGTTTGTTTGTTCATTCGAATGAACCTCCTTAAGGACTTGAATATTGCAATCTCGATGGTGGGATGTGTGGGACCCACCGTTTAACCTCGTATGAACTTCAGGCAAAAACGGGAGGAGGATCAATCCCCCTCCCGTTCATTTGTTACGCTTATAGTCCTTGTTTTTTAAGATATGCAGCTAAGTCAACTACACGGCTAGAGTATCCCATTTCATTGTCATACCAAGATACTACTTTTACCATGTTACCTTCCATTACCATTGTAGAAAGTCCATCAATAGTAGAAGAGTTAGTGTTTCCGATATAGTCAACAGATACTAATGGCTCATCAGAGTATCCTAGGATACCTTTTAAGTGACCTTCTGCTGCTTCTTTAAGTGCACCATTTACGTCTTCAACCGTTACTTCTTGATCTAGTTCTGCAACAAGGTCAACTAGTGAACCGTCTGGAGTAGGTACACGCATAGCCATACCATTTAATTTACCTTCTAATTCTGGTAATACTAGAGATACTGCTTTTGCAGCACCAGTAGTTGTTGGAATGATATTTTCAGAAGCTGCACGAGCACGACGATAGTCTTTGTGTGGTAAATCTAGAATTTGTTGGTCGTTAGTATATGAGTGAATAGTAGTCATCATACCGCGTTTTAGACCGAACTTATCGTTTAATACTTTAGCATATGGAGCTAAACAGTTTGTTGTACAAGAAGCGTTAGAAATTACGTGGTGTTTTGCTGGATCGTATTGATCTTCGTTAACACCCATAACTACTGTAATATCTTCTTCTTTTGCAGGTGCAGAAATGATAACTTTTTTCGCACCAGCATCTAAATGTTTAGCTGCTGCATCACGTTGTGTGAAGATACCTGTAGATTCAACAGCGATTTCTACGCCAAGGTTACCCCATGGTAAGTTAGCTGGGTCACGCTCAGAAAGAACTTTAATTTCCTTACCACCTACAACTAGAGAATCTCCATTAACAGAAACTTCTTCTTCTAGCTTTCCGTGTACAGAGTCATATTTAAGTAGATGTGCAAGCATATTCGCATCAGTTAAATCGTTAACTGCTACTACTTCTACCTCATCATTTTTTAAAGCTTGACGAAAAACGTTACGACCGATACGGCCAAAACCATTAATACCTACTTTTACTGCCATGCTTAATTCCTCCTTAAAGTATCCTTTATAATTTATATTTAAAGGGATGAACCCTTTAACAACTCCTGTGCTGCCGCTTCGTCTGTGATCAATACATTACTTTTCCCTTGTTTAAAGTATGATTGAATGGCTTTTGCTTTCGAAGAACCACCAGCTACTGCAATAACATATTGTGCATGCTCAAGTTCCTCTAATTGCATGCCTACAGTGCGTACCTTGTAAACGACCTTTCCTTGTTCATCAAGGTAATAGCCAAAGGCTTCACTCACAGCGTTACCACTTCTTAATTTATTTAATACTGGTTCAGAAGCTTTACGGCGTTTTGCCATCGTAAATGCGTCACCAATACTGTGCAAGACTATTTTAGTATCATGAATCATTTCTAAAATATCCTTAATAGCTGGTTCTTCAATGATGGAATGGTATGTTTCTTCACTTAACGGGTCGGGAACATATAACATCCGATAATTACCATTAGCTTTTTTAGCCATCTGTGCACAAATGGTATTAGCTTGATTTTCTACTTGTTCTCCTAAACCGCCTCTTGCTGGAACAAACGTACAATTCGCAGCATGTTCTAATGGCTTCATCTGATTAGCTACTTCCGCCATCGACGTGCCACCTGTAACTGCTATTGTTTGATTGGAAGTTAATATGGAACTCAAAAACTGCACACATGCTTTCCCCATGTCCTGCTTTACAGATAGTTGTGTGTCACTATTTCCAGATACGATAATGACATGCTCCAATTGTAATTTATCCTTAATTTGAGATTCTAAAACACGAAATTCGGAAATTTCACTCATAAATGAGGATAACTTCTCAATAATCGTATCCCCTTCGTCTGTAACCTGCATTCCTTTAGAGGTTACCATTATATACCCATGCTTGCTTAAAAACTCAATTTCACTACGAACTACTCGTTCTTTTAGTTTGATATTGTCAGCTAAGCTACGGCGTCCGATTGGTTGCATCATTTGTATGTAATGAAGTATTTTGTATCGTTTCTGCATGATATCGAGTAAATCTGGGTACAATTTTTCTTGAATATCTAATAAATCCTTCAATCGGAAACGCTCCTTTATCATTTACCGGGGAATTTTTGTCCCTCCTAGTCGCATTTCGTCCCACTTAGAACAAAAAAAATAACTTCCATAATTATTGTATCAAATGGCTTAACATCTCTCAACTATTTTCTGAATTATTTTTCTTCTTTAGATAACTTTCGATCTTTTCCATGTCGACTAGCTCCATATCGACAATCGTATCTTCATGTTTAATGACAGGGATCATGAGATGATAAGCTTCTAACAGTACATCATCATTATAAATATTAATTTCTTCAATTTCAAATAAATAGTCTTGTTGCAACATTTCTAGCGTCACTTTTGCTTGATCACAAAGGCTACAGTTTTCTTTACCATATAGTTTTAATTTCATCTTTCCCACCCTTTAACTTAATTACAAACGGTCGACAAAACCTGCTCCATAAAACGTCTGTATGCCTAGTAGGAACCCGACACTGAGTTTGTTGAGCGGACATTTAGTACGTTATTTGGTAGAATAACGTACTTTTTTTGATGTTAGCGGACATTGAATCCCTTATTCAGTTCATTTCAGCTTACATGTGCACCATTTTCGATCAATAACGGAATAGATGTCCGCATGCAGTCTAAAAACGGTCATTTTGCCATAAATAACGGAACAAATGTCCGCACTCAGCCCATATATCCAGTTTGAGTCTATCGCTACATTTTTCACAGTTTATGTTCGATGCTAATCTTGTAAGACCTCGATCGATCATCGTTTCACTTTATTGCCTTCATTCCTGTGTCGATCATTTCTTGAATCACTTCTGCTGATTGGTAAAGTTGTTGATTTTCTTTCTCTGTCAGTTCTAATTCTATTACTTCACGGATGCCATTTTCGTTTAGCAGTACTGGCACACCAAGATAGATATCATTCAATCCGTATTGTCCCTCTAATTTTGCGGAAACAGTTAGGATGGCATTTTCGTTGTTTAAAATCGCTTTTGTTAAGCGGACCAATCCTAGACCAATTCCGTAATAGGTTGCTCCCTTTCGTTCAATAATGTGATAAGCTGCATCTCGAACGTTCTCAAATATCTCTGTCATAGATTGGTTTTGATAAAAGTTATCGATACTTGCATATTGACTTAAAGGTACACCACCTATTTGTACATGACTCCAGACCGGCAGTTCCGAATCACCGTGCTCACCAATGATATAAGCATGTACATTACGTGGATCGACTTCAAAGTGTTCTCCTAATAAATAACGGAAACGTGCAGTATCCAGGATCGTTCCAGAACCAATGACACGCTCCTTCGGCAAGCCTGAAATTTCTCTTGTCAAATGTGTTAAAATATCCACCGGATTGGTCGCAACAACAAAGATGCCTTGGAAGTCAACATCCATGACTTTTTCGACAATACCTTTAAATATTTTTGCATTCTTCGTCACAAGATCTAACCTCGTTTCACCCGGTTTTTGATTGGCCCCTGCTGTAATGACAACTAAATCTGCATTATGGCACTCTTGATAGTCTCCTGCTTTGATACGCATCGGATTTCCAAACGCCATGCCATGATTTAAGTCACGAGCTTCTCCCTCTGCTTTCGCTTGATCCAAATCAATCAGGACTAATTCATTGACAACACCTTGATTTAATAGCGCATAAGCATAACTAGTACCGACTAAGCCTGTTCCAATAATGACTACTTTTCTTAATTTTGTTTTGCGTATTGTCACCAAAAACCATTCCTTCCATCCAAAAATGGGATATAGTTATACTATATCCCATTTTTGCTACTTACGAAACAATGATATCTGAAAATTATGTGAATAGTTGAGCAATAACTTCTTCTGCACCCAAAACCCCTGATGTCGATAATCCATAAATATAACTCTTTCGGATCGAAATAGCATCAGCACCTTGTTGTAAGTAGCGGTTTAATTCATCTTTCGACTTCACTTCTACTTCAACAACAACGGTTAATTTTTCACTTGCGATAATATTAATCTGTTCTAGTAATTCCAGATTAGATGCATTAATATTGGACAAGATAATCCCATCAACTTGCTGTTCCAGACTTGAACGAACATCATCTAATGATAAGTCTCCATAAACAAAGATCGGTAATGTTGTAAATTGCTTTATATATTGAATCTCTTCCCAATTAATAGAGCGTTTTTGATATTCTTGTGCCACTTGTTCTGCCAGTGGGCTTTTATTTGCATAATTTTTCTTAGCAAAAATTGGATCAACAACAAAGTTGGTAGTTCCTTTCACTAGTTGATCTGCTTTTAAATGAATTTCATCTTTAGATATTGACAAAATTATTGCCTGATAACCGGCTAGTTCAGCACGCTGGATAAAATGTTTGGTAAGTTCTAAATCTTGAAAAATATGAGCTTGGAACCATAGCTCACTACCTGGAACAGCATCACTAATTTCTTCAATGCTATAGGATGAATGACTGCTAACAATAAAAGGTACACCTTGCTTACTGGCAGCTTTTGCAGTTGCTAATTCTCCATCTTCGTGAAAATAAGTCTGCGCACCAACTGCACCTAATAATAATGGAGAAATTTTTAATTTAGACGGTGAATTGCTATCAAGTATAAATGATGTAGCATTTGCTTTCTTGGATGTTATTTGATCTAAATATAATTTAGCTGCTTTGGATAATTGCTTTTCAGCTACTTCCTCTAGACTATCTACAAAATTTCCCTTTACATTTGTTTTTACCATTATATATGCCTCCTAATAATTTAGGGAAACAAAAAAAGCCCCTCTTGATAAACAAGAGAGACTAAAGCTATTATCTCCCTCTTATTTGCCAAACTAAAGTTTGCAGGATTTAGCACCTTTTAAGCATCGATAGCTTAAGGTTGCCGGGTTTCATCGGGCCAGTCCCTCCACCTCTCTTCATAAGAGTATCTATATGTTTTAGTTTTTCATTTTATTAGCTCTTTCGATTTCTAATGCTTTTAATTGCCTTCTTAAAATCTTTCCACTGATTTTGGTTTTTGGTAATTCTTCCATTACTTCTATTTCTCTAGGTGCAGCATGTGCTGAAAGATTCTTTCTCACATATAATCGAATCTCTTCCAATAGTTCTTCTGACTGCTTATAACCAGATCTTAATGTAATAAACGCTTTAACCAATTCTCCACGCAATTCATCTGGTTTACCTATTACACCAGCTTCTTCTACTGCAGGATGTTCAATTAATTTGCTTTCCACTTCAAACGGACCGATGCGCTCACCAGCAGAGTTGATCATGTCATCGTTACGACCTTGGAAGAAGACATATCCTTCTTCATCCTGTAAAGCGAGGTCTCCAGAGATATACCAGCCCTCATATTGAAAATAAGGTTTAAACTTGTCTTTGTTTCCCCAAATCTCTTTCATCAGTCCTGGCCAAGGGGTACGAACTGCTAGTTGACCAACTTCACCTCGTGGCAACTCATTACCTTCTTCATCTAAAATACCTACCTGCACGCCAGGAAAAGGTCTTCCCATTGAACCTGGTTTGATTTTTTCAGCTGGAAGGTTGACAATTAAATGTCCACCAGTCTCTGTCATCCACCAAGTATCGTGAATGCGGACATTTAAGCTCTTCCATGCCCATTGGATTACTTCAGGGTTTAGAGGTTCACCAACACTTAATACATGTCGTACAGAAGATAAATCAAACTGTTTATAGAGGTCCCCTTTCGACAGAAGCATACGGAAAGCTGTCGGTGCACTATACCAAATCGTTACTCCTAACTCTTCAATTAAAGAATACCAATTCTCAGCACTGAAGCGTCCACCTTGGATCACAACGGTTGCTCTATTCAATAGTGGAGCAAACAAGCCGTATACACTGCCTGTTACCCAGCCCGGGTGTGACGTACACCAATAAACATCATCATCTTTAATATCTAGCACCCATTTTCCTGTCACGATATGATGTTGTGCTGCACGATGGGCATGTAAGACGCCTTTTGGTTTACCAGTAGAACCACTCGTATAATGAATGATTAAACCATCCTCCCAGTCAACCCATTCCACATATTCGTCACCTTCCACCGGTTGTATGGTTTCTTTCTCAATATCCTCTACAAAAAGAATCGTCTCTAGTGAAGGAATATCGTCTTTCGGTACACGTTTAACTAACTCCTGATCAGTAATTAGTAAAGTACCAGCACAATCATTGATACGGTCTCTAACCGCTTCTTCCATAAATGCTTCAAACAAAGGACCAGCGATAGCCCCTACTTTAATAGCTGCTAAGATCGCGATATAGCATTCAGGTGTTTTAGGGAGAAATACGAAAACACGATCCCCTTTCGTCACCCCGTGTTCTTTTAAAATCCGAGCATAATGGTCAGTTTGATCCTTCACCTCTTTAAACGTATACGAGCACTTTTCGTCTTCATTCATATAATGGAGAGCAATTTTATCACCATACCCCTCCGCTACATGACGATCAATTGTTTCATATGCTGCATTAATTTTTCCTGTCTTCGCAGCAGATAATAGTTCCTTTGCATCTGACCAATCAAAATTTTCTCTTATTTCATCATAGTTGCTTAGGTTATATTCACCTTTAATAGTTGCAATATGTGTTGTTGCCTGCTGTGTCATTTGATGTTCCCCCTTGAAGACCGGTTACTGTTTGTTCAAGTCTAAAGATTCTAATATTTCTGATTTTAAATGTGCTAACTCTTCACTTCCACGATCCCTCGGTCGCTCTTGTTCTATCGTAATTTCTTTCTCTACCTCTCCTGGTTGCCCTCTTAAAATAACAACACGGTCACATAGATAAGTTGCTTCATCTATATCGTGTGTTACTAATACGATAGTAGATTGATATTTTTTCCAAACATCTAATAATAAATCTTGTAATTGCATTTTTGTGAAAGCATCTAAAGCACTAAACGGTTCATCCAAAAGGAGAATTTCTGGTGATGTCACCAGTGCTCTCGCAATGGCTACACGTTGTGCCATACCTCCTGATAACTCACGAGGATAGAGCTTTTCTTTTCCCCTTAAACCTACACTTTCTAAATACTCAATAGCTCTATTTTCCTTGTCTTTACGGCTACCTGTCAATCCGAATGTTACATTATCTAACACACTTAACCATGGAAGCAGTCTCGGCTCTTGGAAAATAAAGCCTGTTGTATCATGAATTTCTTTTGATACGGTTCCGTTAATTTCAATTTCACCATCATATTCAGGATCCAGCCCTGAAATTGCTCTTAATAAGGTACTTTTCCCACATCCACTAGTTCCAAGCAAACCGATAATTTCTCCCGGTTTCACTTCTAAGTTAACATTTTGTACGGCAGTAGTACCATTAAACGTACGGCTTACATCTCTTAATGCTAGACTCATATTAAATACTCCTTCCTATTTCTCCAAACGATCCTGCCAGTGCAAGGAACGGTCTTCTACTAGCTTTAAAATCCAGTCGGTGATTTTACCGATAATCGCAAATAGAATAATACTTGCCAAAATCGTTTCAGGACTTGACATATTCTGACCAAAGACAAGTAAAAATCCTAATCCTTGACTTGCCCCCATTAGTTCTGCTGCCACTACAAACATCCAACCAAGCCCTAAACCACTACGCATCCCCACTAAAAAGGACGGTAACGAAGCCGGCAAAATAATTCGCTTCACCAATTGTAAAGTATTTAATCCGTACATTTTTCCTACTTCAATTAATTTACGGTCTACGCCTAATATGCCGCTAACAATATTTAAATAGACAGGGAAAAATACCCCAACTGCAATCATGGTAACTTTTGATGTTTCACCAATACCCAGCCATAAAATAAACAATGGTACCCATGCTAGCGATGGGATCGAGCGAAACGCCTGAATCATCGGATCAAAAAGCTGTTCTGCCTTTTTATAAAAACCGACAAATGACCCGAGAACAATCGCAGCAACTGTTCCGATAACAAACCCAACAAGTACGCGATAGGTCGTAATCCAAACATGTCCCCAAAGCGATCCATCCTGTGCCATACTTATAATTTTTTCCACTATGGTACTCGGTGCTGGAAGTTGATTAGAAGGGACAACACCAGCACGACATAAAATCTCCCATATGATAATTAAAAGGACAGGAATGATGCTACCCATAAACACGGTTTTTACCAGTGAATCTTTTTTCTTCTTAATGGATGCTTTTTTCCCTCTCGCTTCTGGTGCTGGTTTAACATAGCCAGCCGTTACGTTATTTTGTTGCTCAGCCATTTTTTGCCCCTCCTAAATTCCTTAAACTTCGCAAACTCTCCCTAATGGAAATCTTACTTTATTCGATTACCGCTTCTGCATATTCTGGATTGATTAGTTCATTCGTTAATGCTTCGACATCATCGCCTTCTTCCAAGTCTCCAGCATTTTTCAACACATTACCAGCTGCTTGGATAGATTCAATATGTTCATCTCCAGGTATTGGATTAGACAAATCCGTCCTTTCTACTAACTGAATTTTCGCAACATCTATACTAATATCAGCTTCTTCCGCCAATAATTCTGCAGCCTCTTCCGGATTATCTAACACCCATTGACGTGCTCTTTCATACAATTCAATTACTTTTTCAACATATTCTGGATAGTTCTCGGCAAACTCTTCACGAACATTTAAGAAACCGTACGTATTTAGATTAATATCTCTATAAAAAAGTTCTGCTCCTGATTCTAATTCATGTTTTGCCATATGCGGGTCAAGTCCTGCCCAAGCATCAACATCTCCGTTAGATAATGCATTTCCACCATCAGCATGTTGTAAAGGTACTACTTCAATATCATCAGTAGATAACCCAACAGAATCTAAAGCCCTAACTAGGAAGATATATGGATCTGTACCAAGTGTTGCTGCTACTTTTTTACCTTCCAAATCTTCAATAGACTCAATTCCTGAACCTTCATTAGTCACTAGCGCAGTCCATTCTGGTTGAGAATAAATATAAACATTTTCTAATGGTACATCATTAGATTTGGCAATAAGTGCTGCTGCACCTGCTGTTGATCCAAAGTCAACACTGTCACTGTTTAAAAATTCGATCGCTTTGTTACTCCCTTGACTTAGTTTCCACGTTACATCAATATCTTCTTCACCGAATGCCTCTTCTGCCCAGCCAAAATCTTTTAATACAAGACTTGTAGGTGAATAATAAGCATAGTCTAAACGAATTTCAGCTGGTTTTCCTTCGTCCGCTTGGCTGTCTGATGAACAGCCAACTGCCAAAATAATAATAATTCCAAATGCTGCAATTGCAAGAAAACTTCTTAAATCAATTAATGGTACTCTTTTCATGATAGATATCCCCCTATTATTTTTTGTTAAATTTCACATGCATATGTTGAAATCGTTCCTCTTAAACGCTGTGCCTCTTTATATGTGCAACGGTTATGAACAACTTGCAAGCCACCTTCGAGCGCTACTTCTTCTGCCTTTGGAGAGACAACCCCTTCTTGCAGCCAGAATACTTTTGGATTTACTTCTATTGCTTCTTTAGCAATCTCTACTGCTGCTTCTGGACTACGGAATACTTGTACAATGTCGATTTCAACCGGTACACTTTTCAAGTCTGGATAAGCTTTTTCGCCAAGAATTTCTGTTTCTCTCGGGTTGACTGGAATAATTTTGTAACCTAGTCTTTGCATTTTTCTTGCCAGACGGTAACTTGGTCTTGCTTCTTTTCCACTGAGTCCTACAATAGCTAATGTTTTTTGGCGCGTTACTTCTTCACCATTTTCAATGTATCGTTCATATGGAGAATTTAATGCCCATTTAATAATACCTTCATCGTTAACAACAATTTGTTTTTCTTTCTCTTCACCAATTCCTGTTGCCTTTACTAATGCTTGATCTAAATCATTTTTGATATCTCGTACGGATTCAATCCCTACAGATAAACGAACTAATTCTTCTGAAACTCCCGTTTCTTCGAGCTCTTCTTTTGTTAACTGCTGGTGTGTTGTAGAAGCCGGATGGATAATCAGTGATTTTGCATCACCCACGTTTGCAACATGTGACCATAGTGCAACATTGTTGATTAAATCACGTCCTGCATCGCGCCCGCCTTTGATACCAAATACAATAATCGAACCAAAGCCATTATTTAAAATTCTTTTTGCTAAATCATGAGACGGGTGACTTTCAAGTCCTGGATATCTAACCCATTCCACTGCTTCATTGTTCTCTAAGTATTCTGCAAGCTCTTGTGCGTTTTGGTTATGTCGTTCCACGCGAATATGCAATGTCTCTAGTCCTTGTAGCAATTGGAAAGCATTAAATGGACTTAGTGCTGCACCAAAGTCTCTAAGTAATTGCACACGTACTTTTGTTATAAATGCTAGTGTTCCGAAATCTACTGCATAACGGATACCATTATAGCTTGGATCCGGCTCCGTAAATGCTGGATATTTTTCAGAATTCCAGTTAAAACGTCCACCATCAACAATGATGCCGCCGATTGAAGTACCATGCCCACCAATCCATTTTGTTGCAGAGTGTACGACAATGTCTGCTCCTAACGTGATTGGTTTACAGCCAAATGGTGTTGCAAAGGTATTATCGATAATTAACGGTACACCTGCATCATGTGCGATCTCCGATACTCTTTCAACATCTAATACTTGTAAGCCTGGATTACCAATGATTTCACCGTACACAGCTTTTGTTTTATCTGTAATAGCTTCTTTGAAGTTTTCAGGATCTGTAGGATCAACAAATTTAACGTTAATGCCATAGCGCGGAAGTGTTACATTGAACAAGTTGTACGTTCCGCCATAAAGGTTAACCCCTGCGACGATTTCATCTCCTGCACTTGCTAAGTTTAAAATCGATAAAGTAATAGCTGACATCCCTGAAGCAGTTGCAACAGCAGCAACCCCATCTTCTAGTAGGGCCATTCTTTTTTCAAAAACATCTACCGTTGGATTACCAATTCTCGAATAGATATTGCCTGGCTCATCAAGTGCAAATAATCTTTCTGCATGTTCTGTGTCATGGAACACGTAAGAAGTAGATTGATAGATCGGCACTGCCCGTGAACCTGTTGTCGGATCAGGCGCTTGCCCACCATGCAGATGAATTGTTTCCGGATCGTAAGTTGAACGTTTAAAATCAGTCATTATTTATTTCCTCCCCAAGTTAAAATTCAGAAAATTAAAAAATCCTTCTTCGATAAGAAGAAGGCTTTAACTGACAGAACAGTAGTCTTCCTCTTATCTTTCAGGATAAATATCCTGCAGGAATTAGCACCTTTTAAGCCGTTGCTTAATGGTTGCTGGGCGTCATCGGGCCAGTCCCTCCGCCTCTCTGGATAAGAGTGATGCTATTTAGTTGATGATAAAAAAGTCTCCCTATACTAAAGATAGAGAGACTTGAATAAATATATTCGCTCTCTTATCTCTCTAAGCATATACGCTTAGTGGAATTGGCACCTGTATTAAGGACGATTTACTTAATGGTTGCCGAGGCTTCACAGGGCCAATCCCTCCACCTCTCTCGATAAGAAGTATAGAATTCCGAGTTGTTTACTTGCTTTTAACTTTCGTTATTTAATACTTTAGCATGGCGTCAAAATGATGTCAATATGTTTTCTGAAAATTATTTCAAAATAAAACACGACAGTGACTGTTGTTTACTACCAACTTTTTGATTATTACTGGCTAGTATGGGGTATTTACTGGCAACTTCTCCTTCTACTAAGAAAAAACAGGAAAGCCCACCCATTCCTGTCCAAAGTAGTTATTTTGACATGAATAATAGGCGTAACAACCGCTGAGGCTTGCCCACTTCGCTTTCCGTGGGGCCTGTCTTCAGCTAACTTTTGTAAAGAAGATCGCTTTACAAAAGTGGATCTTCAGATCACGCTGATCCCACAGGAGTCGAAGTGGGCGCCTACGCTAAATAACGTTCTACATTTTTTTAACGTACGGACATTACGTCTTTTATTTTACATGGTATAAAACCTCAAAAGTTAGCTGTCACATACGTTGTAGAGATGCTTTATAGCGAAGGCCGCCCGCTTCAACTCCTGTGGAAACTGTTTTACCTGAAGATCCACTTTTTCAAGCGGTTTTTGCTTGGAAAAGTTAGCTGAAGGTAAAACCCCACGGAAAGGGAAGCGGGCAGCCGGAGCGATGCTTTCCGTGTACATATCATTTCAAAATGACCACCTATGATACAAAAACACTATCATGCCGCGTATTATATACTTTTCTTATAAAAAAAGCGACGGTGAGTTACTACCGTCGCTTTTGGTTCTTTAGTTTAAGTCAGATGGTTTCTTTTCCATTACTTTATCGATTAAACCATAGTCTTTAGCTTTTTCAGCTGACATAAAGTTGTCACGATCTGTGTCTTTTTCCACTACTTCTATAGGTTGACCAGTACGGTCTGCTAGAATTTGGTTTAGCTTTTTACGCATTTCGATAATACGGTTAGCGTGGATCTGAATGTCAGACGCTTGACCTTGTGTACCACCTAGTGGTTGGTGAATCATTACTTCACTATTTGGTAATGCATATCGTTTACCAGGCTCACCAGCAGCTAAAAGGAATGCACCCATTGACGCTGCCATACCAATACAGATTGTTGATACGCTAGGTTTAATAAATTGCATGGTATCGTAAATCGCCATACCGGCTGTAATCGAACCACCAGGTGAGTTGATATATAGTGAAATATCTTTATCTGGATCTTCTGCTGCTAAAAATAGCATTTGTGCTACGATACTGTTTGCCACATTATCATCAATGCCGCTGCCTAACATAATAATTCTGTCTTTTAAAAGGCGTGAATAAATGTCATATGCACGTTCGCCTCGGTTTGTTTGTTCAATAACTGTAGGGATTAAGTTCATGAAAAATTCCTCCTTTTAACACTTGCTTTTTTCATTCATGAAATCTAACTATTTTTATCTTAACGGAATGGTCAAAAAAGGTCAAACGATTTGATTTTCTAACTTCATCCTACCCTTAACTGTAACGATTTAAACCTCCAGAATCAAATAATCAAAGTTTGATATATGTATTGAAATTATACGAGCGATTCGCTATAATTATTCTTGTCGCATTTTATCATGGGACGAATCTTATACTGATAGTATTCTCACTTGATGCGCCCGTAGCTCAGGGGATAGAGCAATGGTTTCCGGTACCATGTGTCGGGGGTTCGAATCCCTCCGGGCGCGCTTATATAACAGGCAAACGCCAAAGCACTTCTCCAAGAGAAGTGCTTTTTTATGTAGATTGGTTTTCTAGCCCTGTTATTTAAACAACTTTCTTAGCGCTTTACCTGTTGCTTTCCCTGCTACTCGACGGCCAATCCTTTTTCCTGCTCTGCCTTTACGAACTGCATCAACATCATTCCATATCCGTAAAATTTTATAAATACTCGATTTAAGGCTCATTCTGTCACCCCTTACTATGGTTCTGCTATTATTCCCATCATATGGTGCTATCTATATTTTTTCAACAAAAAACACTGCAAAAAAGCAGTGTTATACAGATCTTTATTTTTTTCCTTCAACAAAAGCCACTAATTCGTCTAAAGCTTCCTGGTCATCACTACCATCTGTAATAATTTTTATTGTATTCCCTTTTGACAACGCCAGGCTCATTAACCCCATAATACTTTTGGCGTTAATCCGTTTGGTGCCTTTTTCAATAAAGATTTCTGAAGTGAAACTGTTGGCCTTTTGTACAAATTGAGCCGCTGGTCTTGCTTGCAACCCTGGATCTATTGCAATAACAACTTCTTTCTCTAACATGGTAACCCCTCCTATTTAGCAAGCGCTATCATTTTATTTTACTAAAGAACAGCTTATCTTATTCTTATAATATTGTAGAGGAGGGAAAATCCTCCTCTTGTTATCTCATGGTTAACTCTTCTTTTCGTAATTGATCTGCAAATTGATCGATTTTTTTCAATCGGTGGTTAATGCCAGATTTACTAATCTTACCACCTGAGACCATTTCACCTAGTTCTTTCAATGATACATCTTGGTGTTCCATTCGTAGTTTGGCAATTTCCTGTAGTTTATCCGGTAATGCATCCAATCCGACCGTCTTATCAATAAAACGGATATTTTCAACCTGTCGGAATGCTGCACCGATAGTTTTATTTAAGTTAGCTGTTTCACAATTCACCAAGCGATTGACAGAATTTCTCATATCCCGAACAATTCTAACATCCTCGAATTTAAATAATGCTTGATGTGCGCCAATGTAATTTAAAAACTCGGTAATTTTTTCTGCTTCTTTAATATAAGTGATAAACCCTTTTTTCCGTTCCAAAATGCGTGCATGAAGTTGATATTCATTTAACAAATCACACAATGATTGATTGTGCTCTTCGTGAAAATTATATATCTCTAAATGATAGGAAGAAGTTTCTGGATTATTAACTGATCCACCAGCTAAGAATGCACCTCGCAAATAAGCTCTTCGGCAACAGTGCTTTTTCGTATATTTCTTTGAGATCGTACGAATAAATTGCAAGGGCGCTGCCAATATCTCCATGTCTTGAAGCATTTCTTTTACGCCTTCCTTCATCCGCACGATGTAGACGTTATTCTTTTTCAATTTCATTTTCTTACGTACTAATAATTCAACCGGTATTTGGTATATCGATTTTATTAACGTATAAATACGACGTGCAATCGCTGCATTCTCTGTTTGTACATCTAAGGAATAATGATTTTTGGAAAAAGAGATCGCACCATTCATACGAATCAATGCTGCTAATTCTGCTTGTTCGCAACAATCATCACTTTCTATTTTCGTTAATTCTTTTTTAATATCTGCTGCAAACGACAACTTTCTCCCTCCCCTCTTCGCCAACTGCTAACCCCTCTACATTAACGAACACAACACGTTCGCCACTTTGTCTGTATCGTGCCGTAATGAATGATTTAATTCTTTGACAATATCTTCTTCAATAATTTCCAAGCCCATCTCACGTAATTTATCCAGATCATATTTTACCGGTTCGGCATTTTCTTCCGCATAAACCATTTGTACGTCGCGAGCAATTGTTTTATTGTGTACAATAACAGATTGTAGGCATCCGGTACCAATGTGATCCATGATTGCTTGCACATGATCGGATGCAGTATAGTGATTAGTTTCGCCAGCTTGCGTCATAACATTACATACATAGACAACTTTTGCTTTTGTATTGCGCAAAGCCTCCCCAATTTGCGGAACAATCAGGTTAGGTAATGTGCTTGTATATAAGCTTCCCGGTGCAATCACGACCAAATCCGCTTCTTGAATAGCCGAAACTGCTTCCGGTAATGGCAATACCGGGTTTGGCTTTAGAAAGACACGTTTAATCCGTTTATTAGCTTTCGGTATATTGGATTCCCCGACTACTATTTCACCATCCTCATATTCGGCATGGAGAAACATGTTTTGATTAGCAATCGGGTAAATGTTCCCTTTTACATTTAACACACGTGAAATCTCTTTAATTCCGTTGTAAAAGTCTCCGGTAACAGATGTCATAGCTGCTAATAAGAGATTCCCCATCGAATGTCCGGAAAGACCATTTCCTTTGGTAAATCGGTGTTGAAATAATTCCATCAACATTGGTTCGACATCAGAAAGTGCGGCAATCACGTTACGGATATCTCCTGGTGCCGGCATTTCCATTTCAGACCGTAAGCGACCAGAACTGCCACCATCATCAGCAACAGTTACAATCGCGGATAAATCAATTGGTTGTTGTTTGAGTCCTCGAAGCAGAACCGGCATCCCTGTTCCACCACCGATGACCACTACTTTTTTTGGGTCAGATTGTGACATTTTTATCCCTTTCGTTTCTCTATATCACGGTGACTAACATGTGTGACATAATTTTTTTGAAAATGCTTTGCCAAATGCTCAGCAATCGCAACAGATCGGTGTTGCCCACCCGTACATCCAATCGCAATCACGAGCTGAGTTTTCCCCTCACGCTTATATTGCGGAAGCATAAATTGCAATAGGTCGATCGTTTTTTCTAAAAATTTCTGCGTGTCCGACCATTTAAATACATAAGACGAAACTTCCGTATTTAAACCTGTGAGTGGGCGCATTTGCTCCACGTAATGTGGATTCGGTAAGAAACGGACATCAAATACCAAATCTGCATCTATCGGCAAACCATACTTAAACCCAAAAGAAACCGTATGGACTGAAAAGATTTCTTGGTCCTTTTTACTATAGCGTTGCACAATTTCTTCACGTAATTCCTTCGGCTTTAATTTAGACGTGTCAATGAAATGTTGTGCCCGGCCACGCAATTCATCCAATATTTTTCGTTCAGCATGGATCCCTTCAAGTGGTAATCCGTCTTGCGCTAATGGATGAGAACGGCGAGTTTCTTTATAACGGGATACCAGAACATGGTCATTCGCATCCAAAAATAAAATATGTTCTTCCAACCATTCTTCTTGTCCGAGTGTGTCTAATGCCTCAAATAGTGTATCAAAAAATTCTCTACCACGTAAGTCCATTACCAGTGCTACTTTTTGGATATTATTGGTGGCGTCTTTCATGAGTTCAAGGAATTTAGGCAGGAGAGCTGGTGGAAGGTTATCAACACAATAATAACCGAGATCCTCAAAGCTTTGAACGGCAACTGTTTTACCGGCACCTGACATTCCTGTGATAATGACAAGCTTGGTTTCCTCAGATTGTCTCCCCATAGGTTAAACACTCCTCTCTTTTCAGAAATTTATGTAACGAGACTACTTGTATTTATACTTCCATTATACACGGAGTGAATGCCCTCTACCACCAAAATACTTATTAAGAATTTGTCTATTAGTAGTCATTATTGTAGGATTTTCTGCATTTACCAATAATGAGCAATTTTCACATCAAAAAAATTGGCATAGGTATGGAAACCTATGCCGTCAAGTTATATTTATTAAAAAGGGGGTCAATTAGTTAATTACATTATATCTAATTAATATTTCGTGCGTGTTACAGACACGTTAATTTCCAATTACGTATTTATGTCGAAAAGATTACAGTTACTAGCTTGGTGTATTAACAGCTTCTTCTAAATTTTCAATATATGCCTGTGCTGCTTGTGCTGCAATACTACCATCACCAGTTGCTGTTACAATTTGACGTAAATCTTTCTCTCGGATATCCCCCGCAGCAAATACGCCTGGTACACTTGTTTCCATATTCTCATTTGTCGGGATGTAACCTTCCTCATTAGTAATACCTAATGATTTAAATGGTTCACTTAATGGCACCATTCCAATATAAATAAATGCACCATCTGTCTTATGCTCATATTCTTCACCAGTCTTTTTATTGAATAATGTGACACTGCCGACTTTGCCGTCTTTATCATTAATAGATTTCACAATCGTATCCCAGATGAAATCAATTTTGTCATTATTAAAGGCACGATCTTGTAGAATTTTTTGTGCACGTAATTCATCACGACGGTGAACGATAGTCACTTTACTAGCGAATCTTGTCAAATACACACCCTCTTCAACAGCAGAGTCTCCTCCACCTACGACGATAAGTTCTTTCTCTTTAAAGAAAGCACCATCACAAACTGCACAATAAGATACACCGCGACCACCGAGTTCTTCTTCACCTGGTATACCTAATTTTTTATATTGCGCACCAGTTGTAATAATGACAGCTTTCGTTTTATATTCTTTTGATCCAGCTACAACTGTTTTGTAATCACCTTGATCAATAACTTCTTTAATATCACCATATGCATATTCCGCGCCAAACTTTTTGGCATGGTCGAACATTTTATTCGACAAATCCGGTCCTAAGATGTGATCATAACCTGGGTAATTTTCAACATCCTCCGTATTTGCCATTTGCCCACCAGGAATTCCTCTTTCCAACATTAATGTATCTAAATTTGCACGTGATGTGTAAACCGCTGCAGTCATACCAGCCGGTCCAGCACCTGCAATAATAACATCATAAATTCTTTCTCCAGTCATTATCGTCATTCCTTTCTACTTTATCTTAAAACCATTATCCTACGGTCTAAATAAAAGGTCTACTATTCTGCTCACTTTTCCCATTTCCATGGAGGTGTCTGTACTGCTAAAATATTATGTTGCTTACAACCTTCCTCCCATAAATGTTGCGCCATTTCCTTCAGCCCTAAATAATACTGACAAGTACTAAACCATCTATAGTAGGAAGGATGGCCTTTTAGCTTTGATTTATGCAACAATTTAAACCGATATAGTGCTTGTTCATACAGTCCAATTTGAGCAAATGTCACGGCAATCCTTAGTTTTTGTTGTTCATGAATCGGATAAATATTATCAAGTAGCTCCGTATAATATTGCTGCCTTTCTTGATTGGCTTCATGTGCATAAAAACAAGCTAAATTCATACAACTGAACAACGAGTCAGGATGGTCTTGTAAATATTTTTCCTCCATCGCAATGGCTTCTTCTCGTTCACCAGCAAAAAATAATGCATAGTGATATTCATGTCTTGCCTGTGAAAACTCTGGAAACAATGTGATCATTTCTTCTAAAATGGCAATGGCTTCTTCCCACTCTTCACGTTCCAAGTGATAAAAAGCTGTTTCCTGATAAATTATCAGATCATCCTCTTCCTCTAGCATCCACTCATCATCATCGTCTTCTTCTACTTCACTCAAATCTAATACCTCGAGTAAGGAAGATGCTGCTTCCGTAAATTCTCCATCAGGTGCTTTTTCGATATATAATTCCGCATATTTAACAGCATCCTGAAGGAGACCTAAATGCGCATAATTATTAGCAATTAAATAATAGCAATCCACATAATCTTCACCGTGGGTAGACAGCACTTTCGTCAACATTTGATTAGCTAAATGATAGGAGCCCATTTCCGTGTAGACAATTGATGCCTGACATTGATAAAGCGGGTTATCCGGTTTGTCGGCAATCGCTTTTTTAAACCATTTTAAGGAGAGGTCAAATTTTCGTTTTTGAAAGGCTTCAACTCCCTTTGAAAAATAAAAATCCCCTTCTGGTATGAAAGGTATGATGTTTCCTTCTATTTGATATGGATTTGTCACGCTTTGTATTCCCCTCCCATTCTAACTTTATTTTCTATATAATCGTTCCTTCATTTTAAATATAATGACTTTAGCATTATAACACACTTTTGCTACATTGAAAGAGCTTTTTTCAAATGTGGAAGTTATAGTATCATGAAGGTAGAAAGGTGGAGATGATATGAATATTTCAATTGTTGGTGCAGGTGCATTAGGAAGTTATTTTGGTATTCGTTGGAGTAAAGCTGATGCTAATGTGCAATTTATCGTTCGTGAGAAACGTGCTGCCCAATTGCAGGAAAATGGGCTTAAAATCAATAGTAGGAACGGCGATGACCAGATCGAAAATCCTGTGATCGTTACTGATCCAACGCAAGCAGCACCTGCTGATATTATCGTCGTGTCAGTAAAAGGGTACCACATGGAAAGCGTCATCGATACACTTGAAAAATTAGTTGATGCTCATACATATATTTTACCTATTTTAAATGGGGTTAAGCATTACGACGTGTTAACTAATCATTTTGGCAAGGAAAAAGTACTTGGAGGTCTAGCCAATATTATAGCGACATTAGATGACAACGGACATGTAAAACACACAAGCAAGATCGATGAAATCCGATTTGGTCCTCTTGATGAAGGACAGGTTGACTTTTGCGAACAACTAGCAGAGATTTCAGCTGCTGCCAACATGACCTCTATCTACAGTGATAAGATTGTAACGGATATCTGGTATAAGTATATGTTTATTACAGCATTTTCGGGAATCACTACCGTCAGTAACATGGAAATTGGTGAGCTTCTCATACATGAGGAAACGAAGGATATTATACAACAGTTGCTTCATGAAATGAGACAGATTGCTGTTTGTGAAAAGGTAGACCTGACTGTTCAGCATCTCGAGAAAGCTTGGAAAACATTGTACAGTTTACCTGCCAGTTCGACGTCTTCCATGCACCAGGATTATCGCAAAGGACTCCATGTCGAATTAGAACATTTACAAGGTGCAGCTATCGAATTAGCAAGTAAACATCAACTTGATATCCCACATCTAACAACCATTTATGGTATTTTAAAAGCAAAGATATCACTATACAAAAGCTGATGATCAGATTATTGATCATCAGCTTTTTGAAAAAAGGTATCCTTTTGTTTACGTTCCTGCATTTCTTCTTTTGTATAAATCACTCGCATAGGATTACCTGCAACAAACGTTCCTGCTTCTACATCTTTATGTACAACCGTGCCTGCTGCGACAACTGCTCTATCACCTATTTTCACGCCAGGTAAGATAGTGCTGTTTGCTCCAATCATTACTTCTTGTCCGATATAAACGTCACCTAAACGATATTCTTCAATTAAGTATTCATGAGCTAAAATCGTGGTGTTATAACCGATTACCGTATTTTTCCCGACGTGAATTTTTTCCGGGAACATAATATCTAACATGACCATTAACGCAAAAGCAGTTTCGTTCCCAACATCCATCCTCAAAAGAGTTCGATACATCGCATTTTTAAGTTTTAAAAAAGGCGTATATCTAGCAAGTTGGATAACAATAAAATTTTTGATTACTTTCCAGAAAGGAACGGTCTTATAGACGTGCCATAAACTATTGGCACCATGGACACGATATCGATTTGTTTTTCGCATGGTTATTCCACTCCAACGATTTGTAATAAATCACTCATTTCTTCTAACATATAATTCGGATCATGGTCTTCTAAGACCTTTCTTCCTTTGATCGTCCAGGAAACACCTGCTGTTTGCACACCTGCATTATGACCTGCTTCGATGTCATGGTAGTTATCTCCAACCATCATTGTTGTCATCGGGTTTGCTTTTAATTCATCAATAGCTTTTAAAATCGGTTCCGGATGTGGTTTTGCATGGTCCACATCATCAAGACCGATTAATACATCAAAAAGTTGATCCATTCCGGTGATTTTTAAACCTAATTTAGCAGTATCGTTCAGTTTTGTAGTGACAATTCCTAGCTTGTATCCTGATTCCTTCAATTTTTTGATGGTATCGACTACAGTAGGGTATGCCTCCACGTATCTTTCATGGTTGGCATAGTTATGCTCTCGATAAGCCTCCATCATTTCTTCTACCTTTTCTGGGTTAACTTTTTTCAAGCTATCCGCTAATGGCGGTCCGATAAAATCGAGGATTTCTTCTCTTGTATATGTTCGATCTCCGTATTTTTCTAGCGTGTGGCTAAAGGAAGCGATAATCAATTCATTCGTATTGATTAACGTTCCATCTAAATCAAATAAAATGGTTTCTACTTTCATGTTTTTACCTCCAACTGACGAGAAACGAGCTTTTGCTTGAACATAGCAAAAGCTCAAAGTTCCTTATTTCCTCTTATCTTGTGTTATTTTTTTACCTTGATACGTTCTGTCAGATAAACCTTTCTTACGACGATAGATCATCATGATGATCGCACCGACGATTAACAATATTGAAATAAACTGCGCTGTTCTCAGATCACCAATAATATATAAACTATCAGTTCTCATTCCTTCAATGAAGAAACGTCCGATTGAATACGAAATGACATACGTCAAGAACATTTCTCCGCGACGCAATGGGTATTTACGTAAGATTAATAATAAAATGAATACCATGATATTCCAAACTGATTCATATAAAAAGGTCGGGTGATACATCGTACCTTCAATACACATTTGATTCATAATAAAATCTGGTAAGTATTGATGGAAATTTTGATATGTAGCTTCTGAAATAGGTCCACCATGTGCTTCTTGGTTCATAAAGTTACCCCAGCGACCAATTGCTTGTCCTAATATAAGACTTGGTGCTACAATATCGGCAATTTGCCAGAAAGATAACTTTTTCACTCGTGTATAAACGATAGCCGTTAACACTGCACCAATCAATGCACCATGTATGGCAATTCCACCTTCCCAAATTGCGAACACTTTCCACCATGGTTCCCCGACATAACGATCCCATTCAAATATGACATAGTATGCACGTGCAGATAGAATAGCAATCGGGATTGCAAACACTACTAAATCAACTATATAATCCTTTTTTACACCTAATCGGTCTGCTTCCCTTGTCGCAAGCCATAATGCCAAAAAGACACCAGATGCGATAATCACGCCATACCAATAGATAGAAAATGGTCCTAACTGCAGGAAAACAGGATCAAGTGCAGGAGCTTCACATGACAAAGTTGATCTCCTCCGTTCATTAATTAATCCATATCTAGATCTGTATCATATTCTGAAACCTCTTGTTCCCCATTTTGAATCATCTTCGATAATCGTTGGGAAAACTCTTCTGCTGCATTAACGCCCATTCGTTTCAGGCGGAAATTCATCGCAGCCACTTCTATAATAACAGCTAGGTTACGACCAGGTCGAACAGGAAGTGTTGCTTTTGGAATTTTAACATCTATAATTTGCATCGTTTCCTCTTCTAATCCTAATCGGTCATACTGTTTCTTTTGATCCCATGTTTCAAGATTAATCACTAATGAAATTCGTTTATGAGAGCGAACCGATCCCGCACCAAATAAGGTCATGACATTAATAATACCCAATCCTCTTATTTCTAATAAGTGCTCAATTAGAGGAGGGGATGATCCAATTAAACGGTCGTAGTCCTCTTGGCGAATTTCAACGCTATCATCAGCTACAAGACGATGTCCCCTTTTGACTAATTCCAGTGCAGTTTCACTTTTACCTACTCCACTTTGTCCAGTAATCAGTACACCAATCCCATATATATCAACTAGAACACCATGGACTGCTGTAAAAGGGGCAAATTTCGCCTCTAAAAAGTTAGTAATACGACTAATGACACGTGTTGTTTTATATGGTGAACGCATTAATGGTACACCTGAAGCTTCACATGCTTCCACTAACTCAACTGGGACGGCCATATCTCTGGTCACGACGATGCCCGGTGTAATATCCGTACATAGACGATAAGAGCGGTCCTTTTTTTCTTCTGGTGTTAATTCTGAAAAAAAAGATAATTCCGTTTTTCCTAATAATTGCAATCGATCTTTCGGATAATATTTAAAATAACCTGTCAATTCAATTCCCGGTCGAGAAACTTCACTCATAAAAATCTCACGATGAACTCCCTCCGCACCAGCAATTAGTTCAATCTTAAAGCGATCCAACAAATCCTGTGTACGCACCTTTGCCATACAAAAGCCCCCCCTTATCTCGGAACAGAGGAACAGTGTCCTCGTCCCATTCTTTCTTATCTTTTTTATTCCATGATGTAACTATTGTAGCACTTTTTCAAAGATATAGTACAGATTTATTCGAAAAAATTCGAGCATATGTCCTAATTGCATAAGGTAAATACTACGAATCTCAGTCAAATACGGTGTATGAAGTTCGCTAGTTATTTAACCAAGTAACCATTTTGACATTTTGTAACTGCTAGAAGAAGCTCCGGAAAAATGTTTCGCTTTCCACTGGCATGGCTTCAGCTAATTTCGTGAAGAAAATTAGAATTTCTTCACGAAATGGATCTTCAGCTCATGCTATTCCAGTAGGAGTCTACACATTTTCCCTCCGCTTTATATTATGTTCTACAACGATTAATACAGCTAACATAATGGGGTTTTACTACGTTTAGCAAGATAGACAATCAGCTACTTACTAATGACGTTATAGCATTATTATTAACGAAGGCCACCCTCTTCAACACACGCTTTGCCTATTTAAAATACTGTAACGGCACAGGAATGACTTTCTTGATTCAGCAGAAAAAAACCGCTATGTGAGCACATAACGGTTAATCTTTTACTATTTTATTAATGACTAAGTTCATAATCGAGAAGAGTATGGCTGCTATAAATGCTGTACCAAATCCTTCGATAATGAAGTTATTACCTAATAACGCTTGTGTTAGCCACAATGTGATAGCATTAATCACCAATAAAAATAAGCCCAATGTAATTATCGTGATAGGTAACGTTAATATGACTAAAATTGGTTTCACAATGGCGTTTAATACGGCAAGAATCACACTAGCAATTAAAGCAACGACAAAACCATCAAGGATAAAGCCATCAAATAAATAGTCAATTAACATTAATGCTAATGCATTAAATACGAGTGATAAAATCCAGCGCATGCTTAATAATCACCTCTTTTAGGTATAATGATTGCAGCTGCTATATATAGAATAAATAGTGGAAATCCTGCTGTAAAAATAAGTAAGATAATATATATCAAGCGTAATATCGTCGCATCTAAATTAGTAGCTTCTGCTATTCCGCCTAATACTCCTGCTACCATATTATTCGTTTCGGAACGATACAATTTATTATTCATATCGTTAATCCTCCTAGGTCCGTTTCATATTATTACTTTTCCACAAAAGAGATAGATTAAACCTCGTCATTATACTATGATTTTTTTCTATAGATATTGCTTAAAACTTCCATGTGTAAAAAGATTCGACACCTAACCATTGTTTGGTTGCTTCTACAATGTCATCTGCTTCGTTTCTGACCTTGGAGAGCATACCATCTGCCTGTGATTTATGCGCTTGGATTGTTTCAAATTTTTTGGTGAACACTTCACTTACATCATTCTGGATATCTGGCTCACCTAGTTCTTCCAAATGATTACGGCTGATTGCTTGTGCCCAAACAGTAGGGCGTTCATTTTCAGCGAACTTTTCTACTGCTTTAATTGCCGCTGCACCAAATGCATCATGATCAGGATGTACAGCGTGTCCTGGGTAGTGCGTTATAACTAGTGATGGCTTCATTTTGTTTAAATAAGAAAAAAGATGATCTGCTACTTCCTCAGTCGATTCAAATTCTAATGTTTTATCACGGTATCCTAGCATCTCCAAGTTGATGTCTAGTACTTCACATGCTTGGATTAATTCTTTTTTTCTAATTTCAGGTAAAGTTTCTCTTGTCGCAAAAGTAGGATTACCCATATTTCTTCCCATTTCACCTAATGTTCCACATAAATAGGTGACAGGAACCCCTTTTTCCCGAAAAGTTGTGATCGTTCCAGATGCACCAAATGCTTCATCATCTGGATGCGGATAAATAACTACAACGTGTTCTGACACAATAATTCCCCCTCTTCGTTAATACTGAAATGGTGATTCACTTATTTGTAAGGCTACCATCAGTCTTCCTTCACGATCATGACCTGCCATTAAAAGTCTATTTTGCTCATCCACTTCAAACTGGTTAACACCTTCTGCATATATCCAGCCAATATCCAGTTTTAATCCAACACGATATGTAGCGCCTGCGCCTACTACTTTTCCACGCTGATAAGTTACTTTCGCGTTCCGAATAAACGCACCTACATTATAGGCATCTTGATTAAAATGACTTGCATATGCTCCATTGGTTGTTTCCAAGTGAACATATACTTCTTTATTTGCAAAACTATCAATGTGTTCTTGTAGTTGATTGATTTCAATTGGTTCCATAGAAAATGGACTCCTCCTCTTCCAACATTCTGCCTCTATTTTAGCATAGTATGAGCAGAAGTTCTTGTCTCAGAATTGCAAGACTTTTCTGATAGTAAGTAACTTGGAATAGAAATAATGGCTGCCCTTAGGGGACAGCCATCGATGCTTAACTACCTATCTTCGCTTCCATTCTCGCTTTGTCTCTCTCTAAAATAGGTTTTAAATACCTTCCAGTGTGGGATTCCCCCACTTCTGCGATTTCCTCTGGCGTTCCAGTTGCGACTATCGTTCCACCACCATCGCCGCCTTCTGGACCGAGATCAATAATATGGTCTGCTGCTTTAATCACATCTAAATTATGCTCAATAATAATAACAGTATCTCCATTTTCAACCAGACGCTCGATTACCGCTAACAGACGGGAGATATCATCGATGTGCAAGCCGGTTGTCGGCTCATCCAAAATGTATAATGATTTTCCGTTTGAACGGCGGTGTAATTCACTTGCCAATTTTACACGCTGTGCTTCACCACCTGATAACGTTGTTGCTGGTTGGCCGAGACGGATATAACCTAATCCAACGTCATAAATGGTTTCTAACTTTCGTTTAATCTTCGGAATATTTTCGAAGAATTTCATTGCTTCCTCAATGGTCATATCCAACACATCAGCAATATTTTTCCCTTTATATTTTACTTCTAATGTTTCACGATTATATCGTTTTCCTTCACAGACTTCACAAGGCACATAAACATCCGGTAAAAAGTGCATTTCGATTTTAATAATGCCATCACCACGGCAGGCTTCACAACGACCGCCTTTGACATTGAAACTGAAACGACCTTTTTTATAACCACGGATTTTTGCTTCATTCGTTCGGGCAAAAACATCACGAATATCATCAAACGCACCTGTATAAGTTGCCGGATTGGATCGCGGTGTTCTTCCAATTGGTGATTGATCAATATCGATAACTTTTTCTAAATGCTCGATACCTCTAATTTCTTGATGTTTACCAGGTTTTTGTTTCCCGCGATGCAATTGCACCGAAAGACTTTTGTGTAATATTTCATTGATTAAGGAGCTTTTTCCTGATCCAGAAACACCAGTAACTGCTGTATAGATACCGATCGGAATTTTGACATCGACATTTTTTAAATTGTTTTCTTCTGCTCCAATAATTTCGATAAAACGTTCATTAGGTTCAGACCGTTTAGCAGGAACTGGGATGAACTTATCTCCGGATAAATACTGGCCAGTTAATGACTTTTTCTTTTTCATTACTTGGTTTGGAGTTCCCTGTGCTACGACTTCTCCACCATGTTCCCCCGCACCTGGGCCAATATCAATTAAATAATCTGCTGCTAACATTGTATCCTCATCATGTTCGACAACAATCAGCGTATTACCGAGATCGCGCATGCGTTCTAATGTCTGGATCAACCGATCATTATCACGTTGGTGTAAGCCGATCGATGGTTCATCTAGCACGTAAAGCACACCGGTTAATGCTGAACCAATCTGTGTTGCCAAACGAATACGTTGTGCTTCTCCACCTGATAACGAACCAGCAGAGCGAGATAAAGTCAGGTATTCCAAACCAACATTTTTCAAGAATGTTAAGCGATCATCTAATTCATTTATGATCATATGTGCGATTTGTTTGTCTTTTTCAGACAATTTAAGTGATGTAAAAAAGTGATGTGCTTCTGTCACTGATAGTGCTGTGACTTGACCAATATGCAAATCATTTACTTTAACAGCAAGTGCTTCCTCGTTTAAACGGTATCCTTCGCATGTCGGGCAGGCTTTCGTTGTCATATATTTTTCCATTTGTTCACGGATAAAATCGGATGACGTTTCACGATATCGACGAGCAATATTATTTAATACTCCTTCAAAATAAATATCGTTTTCACGCAGCATGCCATAATCATTTTCATAACGGAAATAGATTTTTTCTTTACCACTGCCATTTAAAATTTTATCTAATTGTTTTTTCGGTAGTTTTTTAACGGGTACATCCATATCTATGCCGTAGTGCTTACAAACACTTTTCAGTAGTTGCGGGTAATATTGTGAACTTGTTGGTTCCCATGCAACAATAGCCCCCTGATTAAGGGTTAGGTCTTTGTTCGGGATTACCAGATCAATGTCAACTTCCAATTGTGAACCGAGCCCGTCACAAGTTTTACAAGCACCCCATGGACTGTTAAAAGAGAATAGTCTTGGCTCTAATTCATCGATTGAAAAACCACAAATAGGACAGGCATGATTTTCGCTAAATAACAGTTCTTCATCATCAATAATATCAACAATAACTTTGCCATCACCTAATTTTAAGGCTGTTTCCAAAGAATCGGATAGTCGACCTGTAACACCGTCTTTGACAACAATCCGGTCGATCACCACTTCAATCGAATGCTTTTTATTTTTGTCTAACTGAATATCATCACTGATTTCCCGCATTTCTCCGTCGATGCGCAAACGGATATACCCTTCTTTTTGCAAGTCCTCTAATACTTTTACATGTGTACCTTTACGACCAGAAATGACTGGCGCAAGAATTTGTAATTTCGTTCGTTCGGGATAATCCGTAATGCGATCGACCATTTGCTGGACTGTTTGAGAAGTAATTTCTTCACCATGAATCGGGCAAATCGGATGTCCAATTCTGGCAAAAAGTAAACGCATATAGTCATAGATTTCTGTTACAGTACCTACCGTGGAACGTGGGTTTCGACTTGTCGTTTTCTGATCAATCGAGATGGCAGGTGATAAACCTTCAATTGAATCGACATCCGGTTTGTCCATTTGGCCTAAGAATTGGCGAGCATAAGCCGAGAGTGATTCGACATACCGACGTTGTCCCTCGGCATAAATTGTATCAAAAGCTAATGATGATTTACCTGAACCAGACAACCCTGTTAAAACAACTAACTTATCCTTTGGAATATCAATGGATATATTTTTTAAATTATGAGCACGAGCTCCTTTTATCGAAATGGATTTTTTAGCCATTTATTTCACCCTTCTGCTTTCAATTCTAAAACAAGATCACGAAGCTCTGCTGCTCGTTCGAAATCGAGCTCGCGAGCCGCTTGTTTCATTTCGTTTTCCATTTTTTCGATTAAATCTTGCTTTTCCTTCTTCGTCATGTCACTTACTTGTTTTGCTGTACTATCATATTGTTCTTCATCTTCTGCCGCCATCGTAGCACGGATCACGTCGCGAACTCCTTTATTGATCGTTTGAGGTGTGATGCCATGTTTCTCATTATAGGCTTGTTGTTTTTCACGACGTCGATACGTTTCATCGATAGCGGTTTGCATCGAATCGGTGACTCTGTCGGCATACATAATAACCATACCATTTTCATTACGAGCCGCACGCCCCATCGTTTGAATTAAGGAGCGCTCAGAGCGTAAGAAACCTTCTTTATCAGCATCGAGGATTGCCACAAGCGATACTTCGGGAATATCTAACCCTTCACGTAAAAGGTTAATTCCAACTAATACATCATATTTCCCTACTCGCAAGTCACGAATAACCTCAATTCGTTCTAATGTTTTTATTTCCGAGTGTAAATAAGCTACTTTCAGCCCAACTTCTTTTAAATAATCAGTTAAATCCTCTGACATTTTTTTCGTAAGTGTTGTTACTAACACACGCTCATTGCGATCGACTCGTTTGTTGATTTCCCCGATTAAATCATCTACTTGACCATCGATTGGGCGAACATCCACTTCTGGATCTAATAAACCTGTCGGACGGATAATTTGCTCCGTCATTTCAGGTGTATGTTCTAGCTCGTATGGTCCTGGAGTTGCTGAGACATAGATCAGTTGGTTTACCTTTTTCTCAAACTCTTCAAATGTCAATGGACGGTTATCTAATGCAGACGGTAAACGGAAACCATGATCGACTAATACCTGTTTCCGTGCCTGGTCTCCATTATACATCCCACGAATTTGCGGTAAGGTAACATGAGATTCATCAATCACAATAAGTGAATCATTTGGAAAATAATCAATTAATGTATAGGGAGTCGATCCAGGTTCTCTTAATGTAAGATGGCGGGAATAGTTTTCGATTCCTGAGCAAAATCCCATCTCCTCCATCATTTCCAGATCATAATTGGTTCGTTGCTCCAAACGTTGTGCTTCTAATAATTTATCTTCTTCGCGGAATTTTTCTAGTTGTTCCTGCAATTCTTTTTTGATGTTTTCCATTGCTACTTTTAATTTTTCTTCCCGAGTAACGAAGTGAGATGCTGGAAATATCGCAATATGTTCACGATCACCGATGATTTCACCTGTTAACGCATCTACTTCACGAATTCGATCGATTTCATCACCGAAAAACTCGACACGGATACAGTGTTCCTCCCTTGATGCTGGGATAATCTCTACCGAATCACCACGAACACGGAATGTACCGCGTTGGAAGTCAATATCATTTCGAGCATACTGAATATCGACAAGACCTCTTAATAACTCATCTCGGTCTTTTTCCATACCTACTCTCAAGGATAACACTTGGCTACGATATTCTTCCGGCGAACCTAGCCCATAAATACAAGATACACTAGCAACAATTAAGACATCATTACGTTCAAACAATGCAGATGTTGCGGAGTGTCGCAATTTATCAATTTCATCATTGATGCTCGCATCTTTTTCAATAAACGTATCTGTAGATGGTACATATGCCTCTGGTTGATAATAATCATAGTAACTAACAAAATATTCTACTGCATTGTTCGGGAAAAATTCTTTAAATTCACTGTAAAGCTGACCCGCTAACGTCTTGTTATGTGCAATGACTAATGTTGGCCGATTAATCTCTTTGACCACATTACTGATGGTAAACGTCTTCCCAGTCCCAGTTGCTCCGAGCAAAGTCTGGTGACGTTTCTTTTTCTCAATGCCTGTTACCAGCTCCTTAATCGCTTTAGGCTGGTCCCCTTGTGGCTGATAAGGTGCTTGTAATGAAAAAGTTTGTTCTTCCACCTTGATACCTCCGTTCTCATACTACTTGTCATATTATACACTATATTCCAACAAAAAGCGAACAAATATTCGTTTTTATTTTTGATTCTCTTTCTTCATTATAACCAAAGCTGCCGGGATGATAAAAAGATATGATGTAATGGAGGGATAGTAGTGGAACACGGAGCTATGTTAGAGGTTACTATCAACTTCGAGTACTTTATTATCAACTTTCAGTCAGCAAAAAGCCACAACTATCACAGCTGTGGCTTTTCTTATTATGTGGTTTGATCGTATTGGTTTACTTCGTATAAATCAATCAGATCGATCTCTGGATGTTTATCAATGAACCATCTTAATGCGAAATCATTTTTAAACAAGACGAGGAATTCGTCTTCACGGTCTTTCACTAACAGATTGCGTTCATCAAATAATGTTGGATCAACTTGTTCTTTTTTTAGCCAACGTGGAATGCGATCACCTATTGATTCAAGCATCACTTCTACGTTGTACTCGTTTTTCATCCGATGCTGGAACACTTCATACTGCAACTGTCCTACAGCGCCGATGATCATCGAATCGGTTGGATAACCACGGAACAATTGGATCGCACCCTCCTGTACGAGTTGCTCGATCCCTTTTCTAAACTGCTTCGCCTTCATCACATTCTTCGCTGTTACGCGCTGGAACATTTCAGGTGGGAATTGTGGCAGTTCATCATATTGAAATGACTTCTTCCCCTCGATTAATGTGTCACCAATTCGGTACGATCCTGGATCATAGACACCGATAATGTCACCGGCATAGGCTTCTTCTACCGTATCACGTGAGGATGCGACAAATTGTTGTGTCTGCCCCAGACGAATACTTTTCCCTGTACGAGCAAGTGTTGCATTCATCCCGCGCTCGAACCGACCTGAGCAGACTCGTAAAAAGGCAATCCGGTCACGGTGCTGAGGATTCATGTTTGCTTGAATTTTGAAAATGAATCCGGAAAAATCAGGATAATCAGGACTGATGACTTCTTCTTCGGTACGACGCGGTCCTGGTGCAGGAGCCATATCGATGAATGTATCGAAAAAGGTCTGGACCCCAAATGGAGCGAGCGCACTACCGAAAAATACCGGTGTTTGCTCGCCAGCTAATACACGATCCAACGAAAATTGATCACCTGCTTCATCCAGTAATTCCAATTCTTCCACCGTATCCTGATAGGTCGGATGATTATAAATATCTTCTTCTTTTTCCATCTCAGTCATAGGTATATAGGTTTCTTCTTCATTACCATTAAAACGGATAAATTGATCATGGTAACGATCTAATATACCTAAGAATCGTTTTCCCATACCGACCGGCCAATTCATAGGATAGGTTTCAATATTCAGGACATCCTCGATTTGGTCTAATAACTCTAACGGTTCGCGTCCTTCCCGGTCTAATTTATTGATAAACGTGAAGATCGGTATCCCACGCATTTTACAAACTTTAAACAGCTTGATCGTTTGGGCTTCGATCCCTTTGGTTGCATCAATAATCATGACTACACTGTCGACAGCTGTTAAGGTTCGATAGGTATCTTCACTAAAATCTTCGTGACCGGGTGTATCGAGAATATTCACTTTATGCCCTTTATAATCAAAGTTCATCACACTGGAAGTGACCGAAATCCCACGTTGCTTCTCAATTTCCATCCAGTCCGATGTCGCAAATTTTCCAGACTTCTTCCCTTTGACAGTACCTGCCGAGCGTATTAAATTTCCAAACAACAAGAGCTTTTCTGTCATCGTTGTTTTCCCTGCATCAGGGTGGGAAATAATCGCAAATGTTTTTCTTTTTTGCACTTCTTCTTGTAATCCCATATTGTTACCTACTTTCTACTTAACGTACCTTTTAACCTCTCCTATTTTACCACTTATCAAACAGAGATAAAATAAAAATATCATCTGGATGGCATCAAAAACAGAATCTGATATAATATAATGATGGATTCTTTAAATAAGGATGGGATCAATTTGCAACAAATTCAAATGACAGAACAATCGATCCGCCAGCTTACTGGTGAACGTTTCTATAAACGAGGTTATCAATATTATCAAACAGGAAAAGTATACGGGCTTTCCTATAATCCGGAATCCAACTCTTGGCGCGGACTTGTAAAAGGAACGAAAATTTATACCGTTCGCATTTATTTTACGGACGACATGAAGGTAGATACGACCTGCAACTGTCCAGCCTTTGAAGCACATGGTACATGTAAACATGTTGCGGCAGTGCTGTTAGCCATTACGCAGGATGCTCAATCTAATCGCAGAAAATTTGCAGTGGATCGTGGTGCACAACAAGCACCTACACAGGATACTGATCTGTTCGCTAAACAATTATTACATACATTTCGTGATAAAAAAGAACAGACGGAGACACCACTAGTGATTGAGACGGAATACCTTTTGTCCTTAACAAAGGCAAATAAAAACTCTCAGTATGCCCTTAGTATCGAAGTAAAAATCGGGGATAAAAGACCGTATGTAATTCGGGATATTCGCGGATTTTTAAAAGCATTGAGTAGTGGTGACTCCTATAAAGTAAATCAAAGTTTTACTTTTTATCCATCGATTCATTACTTTACATCCAAAGATCAAAAGATGATCGAAATGCTTTTGACTTGTTATGAACAAGAGCGCCTATTCGGAAATAGCTATGTTTTAAAGTTGGAGCAACCTAGAAGTATTTATATTCCTCCAAGCTTAATTGACCAATTGTTAGATCAACTAACGGAAATGGACTATGTATTTCGACATGAAAACAGTAAGGAATATCCAGCAATAGCAGTGAGCGAAATGAATAATCAGCTACAGTTTCATCTCGATTATCAACAGTCCAATAATTATACATTAGAAATGACCGATCTATCTGAATATTACTTTTTAGATAGTTACCGATACGTGATCCATGAACATCACTTTTACAAAATAACGTATCAACAGAAAATGATTTTAGAAAAATTGTTCCGTGTGATCCCTTTTCAAAATAAGAAAAAACAAATGATTTCGCCAAATGAAATGGATGTCTTCGTCAAAAATGTCATGCCGCAATTTGAACAGGTTGGTACATTAAATATGACGGAAAGAATGGAAAAGCAGATTAACACGGCACCATTACAGACGAAAATCTTTGTCGACGAAATCGATGGAGCCTTAAAAGCTGAAGTGGAATATCACTATGGCGAGTCCGTATTTACCCCTTACTCTGAACAAGGATCAGGAGAAACAATTGTAAAGCGCGAAACACACAAGGAACAGGAAATAATGCAAATGCTTCGTGATGAAGCTTTTATCGAAATGAACCAGGCGTTTTATTTGTTTAATGATGATGCGATTTATTCGTTTATCCATGAAGGTGTCTATCACATGGAAAACGTGGCATCTGTCTTCCTTTCAAGAAGTGTTAAACAAATGGTCGAAGGAATCGATCAAATTACCTTACAATCCAACGTCGATTATCGTCCGTCTGAAGGAATGCTAGATATCGAATTCGACTTGGAAGGTATTTCAGACGAAAATGTCGCAAATATCTTGCAAGCTTTAGTCGAAAAAAAGCGATATTATCGGATCCCGAATGGAGCACTTATCCGTCTAGAATCAGATGACTTTTCTTCCTTTCAAAAGCTGCAAAAGACGCTAGACTTGTCCAAAAAACAGATGGAAGATGGCAAAATATCGATTCCGGCTGCTCGAAGTTTCCAGGTCGAAGAAGCATTGAATAAGACTGATCATCGCTATAGTGAATCATTTCAGCAAATGCTGGAGCAGTTAAAGCATCCCGAGCAATTACAATTTGAATTACCAGATCAGTTAGAAGCGGATATCCGCGACTACCAAGTTACCGGATTTCAATGGATGAAAGCATTATCGCATTATCATTTAGGCGGTATTTTAGCGGACGATATGGGATTAGGTAAGACATTGCAGACGATCAGTTACATTCTGTCAGAAGCAAATGATAAAGTAGGACATTATCAAGCACTCGTCATTGCACCTGCGTCCCTGTTATACAATTGGAAAAAAGAAGTTGAAAAATTCGCACCGACATTGACTACGGGTGTTATTATCGGACCTAAGCAGGATCGACGAAAATTGTTGCAAGAGCATCAAGATACCAATATTCTCATTACATCCTATCCGACGCTTAGGAAAGACCAGGATTTGTATGAAAATCATTTGTTTGATTGCATCATTTTAGACGAAGCACAGGCGATCAAAAATCATTTAACCTTAACAGCAAAAGCGGTGCGGTCATTACAGGCGAAACAATTTTTCGCACTGAGTGGTACACCTATCGAGAATGCTTTGGATGAATTATGGTCGATTTTTTATACGATATCACCCGGACTTTTCGGCAGCAAAAAAGCATTCAGTAACCTAGATACAGATTATATCGCCAAGATTACTAGGCCATTTATTTTACGACGAGTGAAAAAAGAAGTACTGGATGAACTACCGGATAAAATTGAGTCTGTTCAATATTCCGAACTAACGAAGGATCAAAAAGAAGTTTATATTGGATACTTGCAACGGATCCAAAATGAACTAGATCAAACCATTGAAGAAAAAGGATTTGACCGTGGCAAACTGCAAATCTTAGCAGGTCTCACCCGACTACGACAAATTTGTTGCCATCCGAGCTTGTTCTTGGAAAATTATAGCGGAAAATCAGGTAAGCTTGAGCAATTAATGGAGTTAACAACTGAATTGGAAGCAAACGGCAAGCGAACTTTGATTTTTTCACAGTTTTCCAGCATGTTGGAGATTATCCGTGATGCACTTGAAGCTAATGGTCAGGAAGTATTTTATTTAGACGGTTCCACTCCTTCAGAACAACGAATGAAGATGGTCGAAGCATTTAATGAAGGAGAAAAAGGATTTTTCCTGATTTCTCTGAAAGCTGGTGGAACAGGTCTTAACCTAACAGGAGCAGATACTGTCATTTTATATGATCTATGGTGGAATCCAGCAGTGGAGGAACAAGCTGCAGGTAGAGCACATCGAATCGGTCAGAAAAACGTAGTACAAGTGATTCGCTTTATTACCGAGGGAACAATTGAAGAAAAAATTTATCAACTGCAACAGAGGAAACGCGAACTTGTCGATCAAATTATTCAGCCAGGCGAAACGTTACTATCAAAATTATCAGAAGAAGAGATTCGCGAACTTTTGCAATTTAATGAAAAACAAGAGAGCTGATCATCAGCTCTCTTGTTTTTCTAATCTGGTTTCTTGTACGTAACTATCAGTTTCTTTCACAAACAATATTCCTAGTTTGTGATGCTCGCCTTCATATAATGCTCGTTGCGCAAAGCGGATTTCCCCGTTTAAGTCCTTCACACTTAATTTACAAAATGCTCGATTTTGATTCACTGCTTGATAAAAGCTTTCTTCATTTTCTACTGATATTTCGTTCACTTTCACAATTCTTTCCCCAGGAATTAAACCTAAATCGACAGCTGGAGTATCTGGCAATGTGCCAAGTACTAATAGTCCTTTTTTGGCTGGGCGGAAATATGGTGTACGGCGCTCTTCTGAGGAGCGGTAAACAAGCTGTATAAATTCTTTTCCTAAAAATGCTACAACAAGCGCAACAACTGTTAAAAATGGCACGAAGTAACTGCCTGCTGCAATTAGCAAAATCAATATCGCTAATAATGCAACCTTTTTGGATAGCCATTTGGCTGCATCACGTGGCAATCGTGACTTCACGGTATATTCAAAACCGAAAACATATGGTAAAATCATCACCCCAAAAGACTCGCCAGAAATCTCTAATAATGGCCATTCTGCAAAAGGCTCTATCCACCCACCAGGTACTAAAGCAATAAATGGGATAATGGTCAGTTTTTTGATTCGATGCTGACCTAAATATTTACCGCGACTGCTTTTTACCAGTTCCGGATATGTATCATCATGCTGTAATTTGGCTAAGATCCACGTTTCTGTTAGTAATAAGATACCGATAATAAAAGGTATATAAAATAAATCTGTTGCTTCTAATAAGTGGAGCCAATTACTTGGAAGATAATTCTCCCCATATATGTTGAGAAAATACATCATTGCGGACACAATTGCTAAAGAGTACCCTGCTGACAGCCAACTGAACCGGTTACCGATTGCAACGATTAACATAACGAGACCTAATAATAGAGCAAATGGTATGGAAATGACAAAACCAAACGCAATCGCTAAAATCGATAGGATCAATCCTACCATGATCGAAATCGACCATGTATGTTTTGCCTCGTGAAAATACGGATATACTTTCGTTCCAAAATTTTGACGATCCTTTTTAATGCGCCAATAACCGCTCAGCATTAGGAGCAGTACAAATAAATAGATAAACGGCTGCATAAAAACACGTACGATAACCCCGCCAAATTCAATCAACCAATCCATCTCAAACAACCCCTCCCCAACAAACGTCATTAGAAACATTCGCCAATTCCTCATGTAGTGGCGAAATCTAGTTTTTTATCTATCTTGGTAAAAAATATGTATATTACTTCTATTATGATAAAAAAAATCAAATTTGGCTACCCATAATTTCATTTTAGTTAAAATGGTTGTACATTATTTTTTTACACTAAACACTTGTTTGTAGATTTATTGGACACTTTTGAGTATTTACTGGACACTTTTAAAAAGCTGTCATAGTAAATTCTATGACAGCTTGAATGCTTGCTTATTCGGTTAGGGTGTTGATTGCTTTTTCTAATTGGTAATCATCTTGGTGGTCTCGGATTTTTTCGATGATCGTTGTTTGCAATACTTCTGCAGTCTTTTCGTCTACCTCACCTGTTACATTCAGTTCTTGATCTTGCTGGAACGCTTCAACTGCCGCTTGGGTTTCTTCATTAAAATAGCCGTCTGTTCTTCCTGGCTCATATCCTAGTCCTTCCAACATAATTTGCACATTTTCAATTTTGTCATCACTCTCGTTAAAAGTTAATGGTTCATCGACTTGGACAGGATTGGTGTAATAATAATCCGGCATCTTTTGTTCAATTGTTGGTTCTACCCCAACTTCATGGATCGAATTACCTTCAGGTGTTAACCATCTGAATCGCGTAATTTTGATTGTACTACCGTCTCCCATTGATACAGTCTGTTGAACCGTTCCTTTTCCAAATGATGTTTCACCAACAATATCATAATCTAATGCTTCATTTAGAGAAGCGGCTAAAATTTCAGAGGCAGAAGCACTACCTTCATTAATCAATGTGACAATTGGATAGTCTTTAGCAGAGCTTATGTCCGAGAAATATCTTGTTTTCTTGCCTGAAGGATCCTCAATTTGAAGATAAGGGGTATCCTCAGGAACAAAATTACTTAGAATTTCTTGGACAGAAGGTAACAAACCACCTGGGTTACCTCTCACGTCAATCACTAATCCATCAATACCTTGTTCCTCTAAGTCCGCTAAGCCATTCTCAAAATCACTAGCAGTATTCTCCGAGAATGAGGTTAATTCAATAATACCAATTAACTTTCCATTCTCTTCTCTTGTATCAACATAAACCGTTTCTAACGGTATCGCATCTCTGGTCAGTTCTATCTCTAACAAATCATCGACGCCAGGTCGTCTGATTTCCAATACGACCTGTGAACCTTTTTCGCCACGTATTTTATTGACGGCTTCATAAAGGTCTAATCCTTCCACGCTTTCCCCGTCAACCGAAAGGATTTGGTCATTAGGCTTTAACCCTGCTTTTTCAGCTGGAGAATCCTTTATCGGTGCAACAATCGTCACATTTCCCTCTGTCATCGAGACCTCAGCACCGATTCCTTCAAAAGAAGACTCAATTTGTTCATTGAATTGCTCCATCGTTTCCTGATCCATATAAACACTATAAGGGTCTTCGAGAGATTGAAGCATACCTTGTATCGCACCTTCAATTAATTGTGTATCTTCAACATCCTCTACATAATTTTCTTGAATAATGGAAAACGCATCTACTACTTTTGACATTTTCCCCATATTTTCTTCGATTGTTTCTTGTTGATCAGCCAGTTCTGTTAGTAAATCCTGATCTAAACTTGCTAAATTACCATTAGAGCTTGTTCCATCTGCAAAGAAAGCCAAGCCTACATATGTACCAACTGCTCCAAAAGCAATCGCTACAAACAAAATTAACACGAGATACCTTTTTCTAATATTCATTATTCCACCCCATAGCCTTAAATAAAGTGAGACTACCATCAGGATTTTAACACCTCAGATGGTTAGCAGAGTTAGCTTCTTGATCCCACACTCCACTTCTTTGTTCTTTCCATTTAGAATTGAGTTTTTGGATCCTTCCTAAAAATATCTTTACTTCTATATTATGAAGGTTTAAAAAAGACATCACAAGTATTTTGTGATGTCTTTCAATTTTAATATGAGAAATAATTTAAAGGATCTATAGTTTTTTGTGCTCGTCCATCTTGTACAGATACCCAAGGACCTTTATATAATTCAAAATGTAAATGGGGACCAGTTGACCTTCCAGTGCTACCCATATAGCCTATAGTTTGACCTTGTGAAACTACCTCACCAGCACTAACTTTAGGTGTATATTTCATATGTGCATAAACTGTGGTGAACTCTTGACCATCAATGATGTGCGTAATAAATACTACATTACCATAAGATGTTGAGAAATAAGAAGAATGAACAACACCACTTGCTGAAGCTACAATTGGAACGTCCCCACCATTTTTAGCTGACGCGTTACCTACATCAATCCCATAGTGTGTACCACCACGAGTGCCATACCAATCAGTTATGTAACCCTCTACAGGTCTTATAAATGTAGAGTTCCCACTAGGGGTTGGCGCAACTTCAGAATTATTTTGCTCATCATTTTTAGAGAATTGTTCAATTTGTTCTTTTTCTTTTTTAGCCTCATTTATTGCTTTTTCTAATGTAGCATCTCTGTTTGCAATAATTTTTTGTTCTTCAGCTAAGCTCATCTTATGATCATGCAATTCTTCCTCTTTGGTTTCCAATTGTGCCATAAGCGTTTCTTTACTATCCATTTGTTGATTTAATGTTGCTTTAATCTCATCTAATTCCTGTTTTTGTGCTACTAAAGAAGTCTTAGTATCTTCTAATTCTTCCTTATCTTCTTCTAAAGATACTTGTTTTTCTTCTACTTCTTCTTTGTTTTCTTCAACTGCAACTTTGTTTTCTTCCAATTTCTCTTTATCAGCTTCTTGTTCTTCCATAATTTTTTTATCAGAGTCCATGATTTTGGTTACTGCTGTAGCACGGTTGATAAAATCCCCAAAGCTTTGAGCACCTAAGATTACTTCTAAATAACTTGTGCTACCACCGTTCTGTTGAATCGAACGCAATCTATTTTTTAATAGTTCTTCGCGAGATTCAATTTTTTCTTCAAGCTGTTTTATTTCATCTTTTAATGCCACTATTTCTTCCTTTAATTCCTCGATTTCCTCTTCCGTCTTTAATATTTCATCTTCTGTTTCTGCGATTTTTTTGTTTGTTGTTGCTATTTCCTCTTCTTTTGCTTGCAATTTAGCTTGTGTATTTTCTATATCACTATTAATTGCATCCATTTCACTTTTTGTCTCTTCTTGTTGCTCTTGATTTTCATTAATTTTTTCCTCTGTTTCACTTACTTTACTTTCTACCTCATTCGCTTCTTGGTTAATTTGATTTTTTTCCTCTTCTAATTCATTTAGTTTTTTATCCAATTCATTCGCTGATTCAGCAAAAACGGAGGTTGAAGAGAAAATGGTACTGATGATAAGTAAAGTTAGAATTAAATAACACCGTTTCATAGAATTTCCCCTCTCTAATCTGACAATTTCTCGTATTCTATTAAACTTTTAAGAATTTACGGACACTCATGAGACTTCCCCATACACCAATTGAAGCACCGATTCCAACAATAATCAATGAAATTTGTAATGCGAATGGGTAAAAGTCCAAAATCGTCACAAAGTCAAATTGCTGCAAGATTGCCATATTCTGTGATAAGAAATAGTAACCTATTAGAATCACAGCTATCGGAATAATACTTCCTAATATACCTAACAACATACCTTCCACAAAAAATGGCCAGCGGATAAAGTTATTTGTTGCACCAACCAATTTCATAATTCCAATTTCTTTTTTACGAGCTAAAATCGTAATTTTGATTGTATTAGAAATTAGGAAAATGGCAGTGAATACTAATGCTATTATTAAAACTAGTCCTACATTTCTAGCATACTCATTAAATTTAAATAGAGTATCGACATATTCTTGTCCATAATTAACACGGTAAATAAAGTCAAACTCTTCAATTTGGTCTGCTATTCTTTCGGTTTCCAGCGGATCTTCTGCTTTGACGATGAAGGCATCATTTAATGGGTTATCTTGTTCATATAATCCCCAAGCTTGTCCTTGTTCGCCCATGCTGTCCATTAAATTCTCAAGCTCTTCTTCTTTCGTTACAAAATCTACACTTTCGATACCACTTATATCGTTAATATTTTCTTCGATTTCATCCACATCACTCTGTTCAGCAGTTAACTCGATTAACGCCTTGATTTGGACATCCTCTTCCAATTCATTTGCAATATGATTTAAATTCATCATTAATACTAGAAATACTCCGACTAGAATTAGTGTGGTCGTTACGGCACCAATAGATGCGATAGTCATCCAACCATTGCGCCACGTGTTCCTAGCACCTTCTTTGAAATGTCGCTTTAACGTACTAAACTTCATATCCATACTCTCCTCGATGCTCGTCACGTACAATCATACCGTCTTCCATAGCAATGACACGTTTTTTTACTGTATTCACAATTTCTTTGCTGTGCGTTGCCATCAAAATCGTTGTACCACTTGCATTAATTTCTTCTAATATTCGCATAATTTCCCATGATGTTTCTGGGTCTAAATTACCAGTAGGCTCGTCCGCAATTAATAAGGCCGGATGGTTCACCATTGCTCTTGCAATAGCGACACGTTGCTGTTCTCCACCTGATAATTCATCCGGAATAAAGCGGGCTTTATTTTTTAAACCTACTTGATCTAGTACAGACATCACCCGCTTACGAATGTTCTTTGGTGATTCTTCAATTACCTCCAAAGCAAACGCAATATTCTCATAAACTGTTAATTTAGGTAATAAACGAAAATCTTGGTAGACAACACCTATATTTCTTCGGAAATAAGGTACTTCCTTCCACTTCAGTGTTGTTATATCTGTATTGTTGACGACAACGGAACCTTTTGTTGGTATCTCTTCTCGAAATAACATTTTGGTGAAGGTTGATTTCCCAGCACCACTTTGTCCGACTATGTAGACAAACTCTCCTTGCTCAATGGTTACATCCACCCCATTCAGAGCAACAACCCCATTAGGATAAGTCATATATACTTCTTGCATTTTTATCATAAAGTAATCACCTTTTTATCGTTTTATCTAACAATTGCTCGAATGATCCAATCAAATTTCGACGATCTATTCCACACTGTCTACATTATAACATCATTTTCGATATTTTTTACCTTAATTTTTATTACAATTTCATTTCAAGATGTTAAGAAACCATAACTTTCATACCTAAGTCTAGGGTTACGAACCAGATAATGGAAATCATCGCTTGAATCCTTCTCCAAGCACTTCTGTGGCATTCATTGCGATAACGAAAGCATCAGGATCTATCGATTTAACAGCTCTTGTGGTCTTACTGAATTCATTTTGCTGAACGACACACATTAATACTTTTCGATCCTCATCGGTGTAACCACCAGATCCTTTAAAAATAGTAACACCTCGATCAATATCATTCAACAAAATTCGACGAACTTCTTCAGGTTGATTCGTTATAACCATAACATTCTTAGAGGTATTTAGACCTACTTGTACAAAGTCAATCGTTCGGCTCGTAATAAATAAACCGATTAGTGCATATAAACCTTCTTCAATCGAAAAGACAAATGATGCTGTTAAAACGATTAAGCCATCAAACACCGCTAAACATATACCCAGCGGCAACGCAGTATATTTATGTAATATTTGTGCTGCTAAATCCATTCCACCTGTAGAAGCTTTTCCACGAAAGACAATGCCAATCCCAATTCCGACGATCATCCCACCAAAAATAGCTGCCAGCAGTGGATCTGCTGTCGCTGGTTGCAGATCTCTTGTCAAAAATACATAAAATGGTAAAATTATCGTACCAACAAGGGATTTTGCACCGAAATTTTTTCCTAAAATGACAATTCCTGCGATAAATAACGGAATGTTCAATCCCCATTGCACAATCGACGGTTCCCAATTGAAAACAGCCTTTGTAATAGTACTAACCCCCGCTACACCACCTGACGCGATATTATTAGGTAATAGAAAAAGGTTAAACGCGATGGCGACAAAAAATGCACCTACTAATACAAAAGAATAATCTAAAATTTGCCGTAAGCCATTCGGCATTTGCTTTCTTCGATATCTTGCGATCATGTTTGCATCACTCCTCAATTGTTTATTACACAGTAAAACGAGCAAAAGGAGAGCTTCCCCTTTTGCTCGTAGTGTCTGCACCGAGCACCCAGAATCTAGGTGCACTAAGGTTTCCTTATTAATTCATTACAGATCGTAGATAAGCATCAATAAAGTTGTCTATTTCTCCATCCATCACTGCTTGTGTGTTTCCAGTTTCATAATCTGTACGGTGATCTTTTACCATGGAATACGGATGGAAGACATAAGAGCGTATTTGACTGCCCCAGCCAATTTCTTTTTGTTCTCCACGAATTGCAGCCATTTCCTGTTGTTGTTTCTCTATTTCTAACTGATACAATTTCGCTTTTAACATTTTCATTGCTTGCTCTCTGTTTTTGATTTGCGATCTTTCTGACTGACACGTTACTACTGTATTTGTCGGTAAGTGGGTTATACGGACAGCTGAGTCAGTTGTGTTAACGTGCTGGCCACCTGCACCACTCGAACGGTACGTATCTATTTTTAAATCCTCAGTATTAATATCGATATCAATATCATCATCCAATTCTGGAGTTACATCACAGGAAACAAACGATGTATGGCGACGTCCGGATGAATCAAATGGTGAAATTCGAACAAGACGGTGCACCCCTTTTTCTGCTTTCAAATAACCATAGGCATTATGACCTTTGATTAGCAGGGTAACACTTTTGACCCCTGCCTCTTCACCTGGTAGATAATCCAATGTTTCTACTTTAAATCCTTTAGATTCTGCCCACCTTGTATACAAACGTAAAAGCATGCTTGCCCAGTCCTGTGATTCCGTACCACCTGCACCTGGGTGTAATTCCAATATGGCATTATTCTTATCATATGGTTCACTTAAAAGGATAAATAATTCAAATCGATTAAGTGCATCGGTAAGAGATTGTACTTCATTTTCCAAATCCTCATGAAGGTCGTCATCATTTTCTTCTTTGACTAACTCATAAGAAACTTCAGCATTTTCCAATGATTCTTCGTTTTTATCAAAAGCTTGTACTAGCTCTTTTAAACCATTTGCCTCATTGATTATTTTCTGGGCTGCTTGTTGATCATCCCAAAAACTCGGATCTGTCATCATCTCATCCAATTCTGCAATCCGGGCTCTCTTTGCCTCTAAGTCAAAGAGACCCCCTGAAGTCCGCTAATCGCTTAGCCATTTTATCTAATTCTTGTTTAATTTCTACTAGTTCCATCTTTCTTCCACCTCATTTAACCTTATCTTCCATGACAATGCTTATATTTCTTACCACTGCCACAAGGGCAAGGTTCATTACGACCTACTGTTTGTGCTTTGACAAACGGTCTTTTCACTTTTTTCTTCTGTTGATCGCCACCTGAAACAGCTTGGGTATCTTTCACTACTGCTTCTCGTTTTAAGTTTTCACGAATTTGGGCTTTCATTACATATTTCGATGCTTCTTCATTTATGACATCAATCATCTGTTCGAACATCGCGAAACCTTCCATCTGGTATTCGCGCAGTGGATCATTTTGACCATAGGCTCGCAAGTGAATCCCTTGGCGAAGCTGGTCCATTTGATCGATATGGTCCATCCACTTCGTATCAACTGTACGAAGAACGATAACTTTTTCAAATTCACGCATTCTCTCTGACGTAAATTCTTCTTCTTTTTGATCATATTTTTCCTTGATTTTGGCCATGATCAAGTCGATTACTTCATCTTTTTCTTTACCTTTCAGATCATCTTCGGTAATCCATTCTTCTTCAAGTAGAGTAGCATGGATATACTCGATTAAACCAGTTAGGTTCCAGTCCTCTGGAATATCCTCTGCCATATAGGTATTAACAGCATTTTCCACGGTTGTTTGTATCATTTGTTCAATGATTTCACGTAAATTATCAGAATCAATGACATCAAATCGTTGTTTATAAATAATTTCACGTTGTTGACGTAATACATCATCATACGAAAGAATCGTTTTACGTGCATCAAAGTTATTACCTTCTACCCGTTTTTGTGCGGATTCTACTGCACGTGATACCATTTTACTTTCAATCGGCTGAGTATCATCCATTCCAAGTCGTTCCATCATATTTTTCATATTGTCGGATCCGAATCGACGCATTAATTCATCTTCCATTGATAAATAGAATTGAGTAACACCTGGATCCCCTTGACGACCGGAACGACCACGTAACTGGTTGTCAATACGACGAGACTCGTGACGCTCTGTACCAATAACAGCAAGTCCTCCTAATTCTTTCACACCATCACCTAATTTAATATCGGTACCACGACCTGCCATGTTGGTAGCAATCGTCACGGCGTGTTTCTGACCGGCATTTTCAATAATTTCAGCCTCACGGTAGTGATTTTTCGCATTTAACACATTATGTTTTACACCAGCTTTTTTCAACAGCTTAGAAATCAATTCTGACGTTTCAACCGCTACTGTACCAACTAAAACTGGCTGACCTTTTTCATAGCGTTGTTTTATCTCCTCAACAACCGCTCTAAACTTACCTTCCATTGTTTTATAAATTAAATCAGCTTTATCTTCACGGATGATCGGCTTGTTCGTCGGAATTGCCACAACATCCATTGCATAAATATTGCGGAACTCTTCTTCTTCTGTTTTCGCGGTACCAGTCATACCAGCAAGCTTCTCATACATACGGAAATAGTTTTGGAATGTGATCGAAGCTAGGGTCATGCTTTCGTTTTGAATTTGTAAGCCTTCTTTTGCTTCAATCGCCTGGTGTAATCCATCACTATAACGACGACCTTTCATTAAACGACCCGTGAATTGATCGACAATCACTACTTGGTCTTCTTCCACAACATAATCCGTATCACGGTGCATTGCAACATGCGCTTTTAAAGCTTGGTTAATGTGATGCATCAATGTGACATGGTTCAAGTCAAAGAGATTCTCAATGTTAAAGAAACGTTCGGCCTTATTCATCCCTTCTTCTGTTAACTGTACACCTTTTGATTTTTCATCATACGTATAATCTTCTTCATTTTTTAATGTGCGAACAAAAGAATTCGCTTGTTGATACATGCTTGCTGATTTTTGAGCCGTACCAGAAATAATAAGGGGAGTACGTGCCTCATCAATTAAAATCGAGTCGACCTCATCGATAATGGCAAAGTGTAATGGGCGTTGTACCATTTGTTCCTTGTATAACACCATATTGTCACGCAAATAGTCAAAACCAAATTCATTATTTGTACCATATGTGATATCTGCTTCATAGGCTTCTCTTTTTTCCTCTTTCGGCATTCCGTTTTGATTAAATCCGACCGTCAAGCCTAAAAATTGATACAATTCTCCCATTTCTCTGGCATCACGATCAGCTAAGTAGTCGTTGACTGTGATAATATGGACACCTTTACCGGTTATCGCATTTAAATATGCCGGCATCGTGGAGGCGAGCGTTTTCCCTTCCCCTGTCTTCATTTCTGCAATATTGCCATTATGCATCGCTATCGCACCGACTAGTTGGACATAAAATGGTCGCATGCCTAACACACGATTCGCTGCTTCACGAACTACAGCATATGCTTCAACTAATAGGTCGTCTAAAGATTCACCATTTTGATAGCGTTCCTTGAATTCTTCCGTTTTATTTTTTAAATCATCATCAGATAATAGCTGTATCGATGGCTCTAACGCTTCTATTTCATCTGCAATTTTTTCTAAACTTTTGAGTTGACGTTGGTTACCATCACCGAATACTTTTTTTAATAATCCACGCATTGTAGCCGCTCCTCTTTATCTTAAAATCGATACATGTTTTCTAAAATAAATTTCCATTCTCTATCATAACACTTGGATGATAAAAATTACAATAATCCGCTAAAAGTGCATGTTCAAAAAGTTGCCAAATTAGAAGCAAGAAGGTCGAGGCGGTGAAGTTTCGAGTAGCGGAACGTATGCTTTTATATACGTGAGCACAAAGGAAAGCTTCATAGAACTACATCGCACGTCGGAAAAGTGTTCTTCTTTTCCAAGGAACGGTGAAGCAAGCCAACAAAGAGATTCGCCGCTTATCATTTGGTGACTTTTTGAACAACCTCTAAAAGAAAGGAGAAGCAATCGGAGGGGCCATGATTGCTTCTCAATTGAAAGGAAGAGTGGGGGTGATACCTCCCCCATAAAAAGGAGCTACCCTTTTTATAACACAGGTCGATCGCAAAGCAAAATGGCTGTTTTTTGATTTTCATAATTTGGAGGTAGTAGAAAACAAGTTTTTTATTAGTCGGTTTTCTTGTTTTGAAAGTTATAGCGTGTTAGAAAAAACGATTTTGTACTTTTTAATGAAAAAATGACTATCCCTTCAAAGAATAGCCATCTTTTACTTAAGCTAACTTATGACCGCAATTTCCACAAAAATTCATTCCTGCTGTTTTGTTCCCGCAATTCGGACAAAAATTAGGAATTGCTCCTGATTGATTACCTCCTTGATTTTGCCTAGGTTTTTCATTGGATGATTGATTTTGATTCCCGCCTTCCATCATTTCCTTGGCCATGTTCATCCCCATCATCATGCCAGCCATATCTGTTGCTGTATTGCCACCTTCTGATTTTCCAGATGCAATCGCATCTGTCATTGAAACGTCTTTGTATCGATTCATATCACCGATCATACCATGTGAAGCAGATTTGGTGATCATATCTTGGATTTCCTTAGGATAATTAAAGCTCATAATATTAAAGCGCGTGATTTCAAATCCATCACTATTCACTTGCATATCTAAGTCTTCTTTGATGCCATTGCTGATTTCAAAGGAATTTGCTTGGAGATTGAACATATCCTTACCTTCTTTAGTGATCCATTTCATTAATAGTTGATCCAGAATGGCTGTTATACGCAAACGAACATCCTCTACTAAATAACTATTCTTGACACCTGCAACATTATCAATTAGTTTCACATAATCGGTTACTTTAAATTGAAATGTCCCATTGGCACGAATGGGCATTCCACCTGGAAGCTGTGGGGTTGGAATATTAATGGCATTTTTTGTACCCCATTTAACCGTAAATTCTTTCGTATTAACAAAAACAACTTCTACTCGCATACCACTGTTAAAGCCGAACTTAAATCCTTTTAATGTCGACAGAAAAGGAATAATTTCAGATTCTATCTCATACTCTCCCTCATCCTTAAAGACACCTTCGATTTTCCCTTGATCGAAGAATATCGCATCCTGGCCAGGGTGGATAATCAATTTACTGCCTTTTTTGATTTCACGATTGCTCCATTTCCAAAAAATCATATCATCTCGGAACTCTTCCCATTCCACTACATTCGCTAATTGACCTCTAAAAAAACTCATCATTCTATCCAATCCTTTCTATTATATTAAAATCCGCCTCTACTTCCTGTATGAGAATGACCACCGCTCGTCACTCCACCACCGCCACCACTACTGCGGTTATTATTCTTTTGAATTTTTGTTTTTTGAACGGACTTTCTTATATATGTATCCCGTTTTTTCACGACTCGTGAGTTCTGAGGATCCATATAGGTTTGATGATCAACGGTGACACGTCCACCCATATTAAAAATCATCGAACCAACTACAACGGCACCTACCACGATTGCCACCACTAACTGAAACCAAGTTTTTAGAAAGATACTTTCTGGGTTAATTATTGGATTCACATCTAAATATTGATCGACTTTTTCAAAAAATTGCTTGGAAGCTTCTTTGTAATCACCATCTGATAATAAAGGGGTAATATGTTCGCGAATTTGATCTAACCGTTCATTTGATAAATAATCTTGTTTATTCCCAAATCCGGCTACATATACTTCTGATTCATTCAAGTCAATCGTCAAGATTGCTGTATCACCATGTGCTTGATTGTATCCAGGAGCATTTTCATCATAGAAATCTTGTGTATACTCCTTAACATCTCTATCCCCGGGATCTTTGGTAGTAACCACGAGTAAGTCTGTTTTATTTTCTTCACTATATTCTACGGCTAATTGTTCAAGTTCCGAGATCTCCTCATCATTGAAAATGTCAGCATCATCATAGATATATTGATGTTCTGCCATTATTGGTATGGCAAAAAGAAAAAATAGCATGAAAATAAAGAAACTATTTCTAATTTTTTTCATAGCAGATCACCACCTAGTAATATGGCAATCGTTTTTAACACAACAAACGATCCCCCTGCAATACTTGTAAACCAGATGGCCGCTTTTTTATAGCTGAGCGGTGGTTTACCAACGATTTTCCCGGTCTGACCGTTCATCGCAAAAGTATGCTCCTGTTTATCGAAGTCATAATACACCATCCAAACAGGCAACAAGGCATAATAACTATTTTTTTGCTTGGTATCGATATTTTTTTGCTGATATTGAACCGTTGAATAACCAGAAATTGTCGAAGAGACATATGAATCTATGAATGTCTTAATCTTTTCCTTCACTCTGCCAAACAATTCTTTATCGGTGTAATTGTATTTTTCCGCTAAATAGCCTGCTAAATAAGGCGTTTTAAATTCTTTCAACTCATTGTAATGATAAGGCTCTAACTTATCCATTAACGTATCATCCAGTTTCTCTGAAGCGTCTACGGGAACCTTCAAGTAACTAACATCTATATCACGATAAACATTATAATAGCGTGTTTCGGTATAGCGATAGTCTCCTCGTCGATAGGTTTTCACCTTTGTAGCAGTTGCTTTTACTTCGATATCACTGTCCAAATCGTACATCCAAAATGGGACATACATACCTGTGATACCTTTTACTCGGTCAGCTGTCATAAATCCTTTCGGTGTCAAGCGGCCGTTTTTACACCATTTTTTGAATGCTTCCATTGCCTCTTCTTTACTAATGGTAAAAGGGATCACTTTTGTTGGGGCTAAATCTCCAGACAAACGATCTGCCAAGACAACTCCTGCACCACAAAAGCTACAGGAAGTAGCTGTTGTATCTTGATCAGTTAAAACGACAGCTCCACAATTTTCACATTGGTACTCTTTCGCCTCATTTTCTTCAAATGATTGGGTAATATGAACATCCTCGTATGTATCGATATGCTCTTCTCTAAGACAGCTTTCACAGGATAGATGACCTGATTCACTGTCAAAAGCCATGTCTGAACCACAACTCGGACATTTATAATGAACTAACATCCTCTCACCTCTATTTTGTTGTAAATGAATCTTCCCGCAATTCTAATAATACTTCCGCTTCTGCTAATTCTTGTCTAACTTGTTCTTCATATTTCTCAACTTCAATCAGCGATTCAGCTTGTTTTTGCTTTACGTTTGCTTCTGTCTCCATTGCCTCAATATATGCTATATCCATCCCTTGTCTTTGGTGCAATGTCTGATAGATATCCTCCATTTTTTTTACTTTTAGCTTGAACTCTGCTTTTTGAGCATCTAACTGATCGATTTCAGTTAAAGCCTGTTGTTTCTGAAGCGAAAACGAATTCGTCTCTTCATGATGTGTCGCCTTTTCTTCATATCGCTCAAATTTTTGCACCTTACTTTGCTGTTCAATGATCTGTTGTTCAAGGCGGAGAATTTTTGCTTTCATTGTATCTATTTTGGCTTTTAGTTCACGTAATGTCTGTTCTGTATCTTTTTGTAATTGATGTAAGTTCTTTTTTTCATTATTCACGTTACTTTTGAGCACTTTCTTTACTCTGTTGAACAACCCCAAACTTATCACCTCTTTCGCTCTGTATTTATTATATACGATTTAAGGTAAATTTTGTTTCATTTTGTAAAATATGCTTGTACAAATACAGAAAAACCCGTTTCAACTCGATGTTGAAACGGGTTAGTCAGATCATATTCATTTTGGTTAAGTATAATTAACTTGGTTCGATCAGGCCGTATTTGCCGTCACGACGTTTATATACAACATTGGTATTCCCTGTATCTGAATTTTCGAAAACGAAGAATGCGTGTCCTAACATATCCATTTGTAACACCGCTTCTTCAGAATCCATTGGTTTTAAATCAAAACGCTTCGTTCTAACGATTTCTATTTCGTCATCTTCCAATTCTTCTGCTTCTTTTACTTGAACTGCTTCCCTTTCGAGTTCTGCAAATACGTGCTTTGGTGCACCTTGCTGGCGGAATTTACGGTTTACTTTTGTTTTATGCTTACGAATTTGCCTTTCTAGTTTGTCGACAACAAGATCGATTGCAGCGTATAAATCAATATGATTTTCTTCTGCTCTCAGTAATAAATTTGTCATTGGAATCGTTACTTCGATTTGTTGCTCATCATTATAGACACTTATATTCACATTTACATCAGAAGTGGGCGGAGTATCAAAATATCTTTCCAATTTACCTATTTTCCGTTCGACATACTCCTTAATGGCACTTGTCACTTCTACATTTTCTCCTCGGATGTTATATTTCATGAAAGTGTCCTCCTTTCAAACTATCAAGCTATAATAAGCTATATATCTATAATACCACAGTTTGTAAAAATTAAACGAGTAAATTGTGAATAAATTTCATAATATTTTTACAATTAATTAACATTTGGGAGGAAAGTTCACAAAAAAGGACGACTTGATCCACAAAAAAATAACCACTGCACCGTTTGCAATGGTTATTTCTTTGAATCTAAAAATCTGCCGTCAAAACTTGCGACATTTTTATATGGATTTAAATAAGAATGATTAGAGCGTGATTGTTTTTTTGCATTTCGCATGTCTTTTTTTATATGTTGAAATACTTTTGTTAATTCATGATTAAGTTGCTGATCGAGTTCGATCGCTTGTTTACCTAATTCCTGCTCTTCTGAAGAAAAAGGAGGTTTTATGTCTTTTGTTAGTGCTTCACGATCGTCGATTAACTGGTTTATTTTATTAATCGCATTTTCTCGTTGCTCATTATTTAATGGTTTTGCTAACAATTGCAACATAATTTTGGTTTTATCGATATATTTGTTCAGTGAGTCTATCATGAATTAACACCTTGTCCATGCTGCCGAATACGTTCTTGTTTAATCACTTCTTTCCATGTATCTCGGAAATTCTCGATTATTTCTCGGGCCTGTTCCAATTGCTCCAGATCATTTTTGATGTTTGCTTGGGTTAGCGCATGATATACGAAATCATATAAAGGCATGATCTCGTTTGCTATAGGAGCATCTTGATCTAACGTTACCATTAATTCACGGATAATATCCTGTGTTTTCTGGATCATTTCATTTTTAGATTGATGATTTTGTGATTCTATGGCCTTCTTTGCCTGTTTGATAAATTTCAGGCAGCCATTATATAACATCAAAGTTAATTCTCCTGGTGATGCCGTGTTAACGGAATTGTTTTGATATGCTTGATATTGTTGATAAGCCATAAAACGTACGCTCCTCTATTCATTGTTCCTATATTTTTTCATCTACGATAAATCCCATTAGTTCTGCCATTGATGCATAGACATCGAGCATTTTCTTAGGTGGAATTTCTTTAACGACTTCGTCTGTATCTCGGTCTACAATGGTTACATAATAACGATCTAATTTATCATGTAATTCATACCGAATACTAGTGTTAGATGGTTCTAAAAAGGAATTAAGTCCATCTACCATACTTTGTAATTGGTCTTTATTTAAATCAACGTTTCCGTTTAATAATTGTTGTTTTGCTTGTTCATGGTTATTGGATCGCTCTCTTGCGGATGTGGATAGTTCAAGCGTAGATTCAGTCTGTTGCATGAGTGGAGATCCAGTGATCATTTTACCAACTTCCATGACAATTTTCATCTCCTTATGTAATTGTTTCTATTAATATCGGAATCTTCGATAAAAGGTTTAGTGCTTTTTGCAATATTCTTAATAAGAAAAGTGCAGAGTGCCCAGTTTAGAAACGTGGCGACTCGCACGAATTAATGGAGATAAAGGAATCACTGAGGCGAACCGATGATGACTTATCGTAAGGTAATTCGTGAAGTCGTTTAGTTTTTGGTCGCTGGGAGCTAGACAAATATCTTAAATTATACTTTCTTACCTTAGCACAAAAGAACCTAAGTGACATCCACCTAGGTTCCTTTTCCCGATATTAACCTTTAATATCAATGTTACTACCAAGATGTGGTTGCATAGATGACTCCAGCATCTTGATCATATCACTAGATTGAGATTCTGCTTGATCTAGCGCTTTGTCCATCAAGGAAACACTTGCTTGTTGCTTCACTTGAGATTGATTCATCGCAATTGACATTGCTGCTATATCCATATTAGAGCCCCCTTTCAGAAGGTTGCTTTGTTTATTGCATCATCATACCGCCGAATTGCTGTTGCATATATGCAGCTTGTTGGTTTGCCCTTTGCATCGCTTGCTCCATTGCTGTAAATTGACTCCAGTACCGCTCCTCTACCTGTGTTAACCTATTTTCAAAACGAGTTATTTGTTCTTCAATTTGGTTTAAATTTCGCCCCAAAGTAAATTGATAGTTAGTGGAAGTTGCTCTGCCTGCTCTTTCCGTAATACGATCCCTTGCCCCATCAATTGTTTCATCTAGTCGACGTATAATACCTTTGTCACTATACTCAGAACCATCTCCGCGAAACAAATTTTCTACTGCTTGTGGATCGGATTCAATTGCTTCCTTTAATTTCGCTTCATTTATTTCTAATTTTCCACCTTGCATATAGTTTGCAGTAGTTTTTATACCAATTTCTGAAAGCTGGTTAATTACACTGCTTCCACCATTATCAACAGGTGAATAGAAATCTCTACGCATTTTGGTTAAAGTATCTCGTAAAATAGCATCATTCTTTAGCAAACCACTTTTTGCTAATTCTGTCCATTCTTCTTGTTGGGTTTCAGATAGGGATTCTTTTTGCTCATCTGTCAATGGATCATAATCTCTGTGATACTGCTCCGTAACTTTTCCATTTAATGTTTCGATTAGTTCATTATACGATTCAACAAATTCTACAATGTTTTCATATACTGCCTCTGAATCGTTTGAAACATTGACAGTTACTGGTTGATCTGTACCAGTAGCTGATCCGTCAAATGTCTGTTTTAAGTTAAAGGTTACACCGTCAATTTGAAATGTATTACTATGACGTTCCGTATTTAAATCGTTAATAGTAAACTTAGCGTTTTGTCCTTCCGTATAATTTGTTTTTGCGTCTGTAAAACCTAAAGTGCTTTTAATAAAGTCGCCTGAGACAGTAATGTCATCTTCACCAGCAACAAAGTCACCTGTCTCACTTCTTCTTAGAGTTAATTGATCTGAAAATGAGTCATACATCATCGATACACCAATATCCGCATTATTCACTTTATTGACGACTTGATTTAGCGATTGATCTCCCGTTACAAAAAATTGTTTATAGGACTCACCATCTTTGGTATTTGCACCTACACCAAAAGATGTATAATTTTGCTGATAGTCCAGAGTTATGTCCTTCTCTGCAGTTGTTGCTGAATCTAACGCAATTGTTCCCGTTGCGACATTAATTTGACCAATTGACACAGAAGGATCATTTTCATCTACTAAGGTATATACATCACCATTTTGAGAACTTAAATCAATTTTATAGTTCGTATTATCATAATTAAAATTAAAATTATCTGCAAAATTATTCCCGTCTGCATCCTCTGTAGCAATTGAAGTTGCACCAATTTTGATTGCTTTTACATCTTCACTTATAGTTTTTGATACTGTATTTGTATCTGTAACATATTGTGTTGCAACTGTATCACCTTTTTTCAATACACCATCAGCAAAAGTAATATCACCAGTAGCATAGTCAACATAAAATTCATTTTCTGCTAGATTAGCTTGATCGGTAGACTGTTTAAAACCTTTACCATTCACTTCGACACTCAAAGCGGAATCTGTTTTTAAAGTTTCGCCTAATGAAACATTCGTTGTTGCTGCATCAATATCTTCTGTCTTATTTTTAATCACACCTTGTTCCCAATTGACAGGACTGTCTAGTTTGCTAGATTCATTGATTAAACTTTTACTCGCATCTATTTTATTTGTTGAATCAGCAGAAATAGCTCCCTCATTCACCCAAGAGGCAGATTTAGCAAGTTGGTCTACTTTTGTTAGCGAAAAGGAAGTTTGGCTTGCAGCACTTGAAGCTGTAGCAGTGACAGCATCCTCATTTGTTGAAGAGACTTGTCTAGCTCGATAATTTGTCGTTAATTTCATTTGTGTAAGCTTTGAACTGAAATCAAGTAGTAAAGTGTTCATTTCACGATACGAGTCGCGCTTCCACTCTAACTCCTGCTTTTGTTGTTCCATTCGCTGTAATGGCATTCGTTCAGCTTTCATTAAATCTCTAACCATCGAATCGATATCCATACCACTAGCGAATCCGGTAACACGCATATTATTCATTTTCCCACGTCCTTTTTTGATAACCTTTTAATACTATTATCGGATAAAGTAATAATATATTTAATAAATATCAATATATTTTTTAGGACAAGCAAAATAACTGCTTATCATAAGCAGCTATTTATTATTATTCATATACCTCCATATTTCTTGTAGTTGTTGAAGGTTATCTTGACGAAGAGTTCCTTTTCCGTATCGGACATTATCATACAATGTTTCCAATTGTACTAATTGCTGATTTTTCTCTGTTAATGCTAATACTTCATGTGCAGTCAGCGATTCACGCCATTTTTCTTGTTTTTTGACATCACGGGCAATTCGGCGGTATAGAAATCGCACTTTTTCTTCGTTTGTCAAACGTTCAAATTTCGGCTTCCTTTTTGTTATCTGACGGAAGGCTTCCGTTATTTTTTCCTGATTTTCTTTTCGCCATTTCTTCCAGTCAAAAAGGCTTTCCTTCTCATCTCGGTAATCTGTTGCCGTTTCTGCTACTAGTTTCTTTCCGAATACTTGATGAATCATTTTCCATAATGAAAGGATTGCTCTTATAAGCAATCTGCGGAATTTCTTAAATAGAATTGCAATAAACAAGAGAATCAAAATTGCTACTAGTACTAATCCCATAATATATGTTAGTGCATCCATAAACTCCGCAAACCTTGAAGACTCCTGCTCTTCTGCAGCTGGAAATACAGGCATTTCATTAGCTTGTTGGGGCTCCTCGATGATTTCATTATCATTTTCAGACAATGAAGCGAGCCACATAATCGACTGAATGATCGATCGTACACTGTGATAAAGCGCTGATTGGACGACTTGGAAATTGGTGATCGCAAATACAACTAACAGAGTAATGATTAAATATACTCGATTTAGTTTTGTAATTTCTGGAGCCATTTTTTTCTGCTTATCTTTAGCTAGCGACTCTTTATGCAAATGCTCTTGATTGGTGATAAATAACATGATGATGATAAACAAAAAGCCCGGATAACTGATCCAATGTTGGTACCCTTCTAAGGAATCAATATTAATAAATACAAGGTAACCAACGAAATAGACAGGCATGCTGACTGCCCAAAAGATCCTACTCGGTAAAATATCTTGCCATTCATTTTCAGCGTGCTGAATTCCCCGATAGGAAACGACTAGACTGAATAGCAATCCAGGAATAAATGCCCAGATAGTTGATGATACAATCCAACTGATGATCATAGTGATGACAGCTGCACTAATCAATACCTTCCAGCGATTATTTAACCAGCAACGAATAAAATAAGAGACAGTAAATAAAACAAGTAAGGACAGAAACCAATAGTACAAATCAGGTTCAGTAAAAACAAGAACACCAACGATTAAGAACACCGGGAAGAATCCAATAAACTCAATCACTCCGTGCATAATCGGGGGAATATGTTGTTTTAGTTTAGCTAGCATCGGCCTCTGCCCCCTTTTCTTGCTCATCACCAATGATAACCACCTCTACTGCATTGCCGAGGCTTTCTAACTGAGCAATCTGCTTTTCCATTTTTTCCGTTCTTCTAATAGCAAAAATAATCATATCTGTCTTGGTTAGCCCTTGGTCAATATCCTCCTGCAAAAAGGCACGAAAATTTCGGCTTCGGTCCATCTTCACTTTTGCGATGGCATCCAAAATATACGCTATCTGCTGACCACTGTTCGATGGTGCCACACGTACAGACGGTTTGATCCGCTCTGTTGTATTCGTAAATGGTTCGACAAAATAGCCATTACAACCGAAACCGGTAGAAATCCCCTGTTCTATCGCATAGTTCGCTAAAGAAGCTGCATAGGATAATCCTTTCTCCACCATTTCGGGTTGTTCAATCGGCATTCGGATATCTTCGTTCGTATCAAAATTAACGTAGATCATTAGATGATGATCAGCGGTGAAATCCTTCTTATTAATTTGTAATGATTGTGTTCTTGCAGTTGCTTTCCAGTTAATCGTATTGAGTGGATCTCCTTGCTGGTACTCTCTAATCCCTGCTTGTAAAAAGGGGTCCTCGACGATCCATCTTTTTACAGTAATATCTCCTAACCAGCTATGGGATGGTAACGGAATATCTTCTAATGGTACCAGTTTCGGATAAACGGTGACCGCTATACTTGCCTCAAAAGAATCAAAGACTTCACCAAAACCGACACCATCCCCTGTTGTAACCGAAACGGTGTTTAACGGATAATAGCCCCGTTTCGTTCCGATCAACCGATGCCGGCGTGTTACTTTCTGATAGGGTAACAAACTGAACAGTGTACGGTGGAACATTTCTCCTTGCCGCTGTTGCTCTTTTTCCGATTGGGTAATAAGATAGGGACTCATTTTCGACTCTAAGCGAATCCATGGAATAGGCAATAGTTTCTTGTTGGCAATTTCATCCACCATTTCGATCGTTTCTCCTTCAAAGACCGCATCCTGCTTAAAAGCACGTTGATAAGTTATCCCTTTTAACCCAAACTTACTATACAACATTCCTTGTAAGAAAATAATGATAAGTAGTACTACAATGATCCAAGCTATATTCATTCTCGGATCAGTTCCTTTTCAGACTCTGTTGGAACAGCAACTTGACGTAAAACATCATTTAATACACTATCGACTTCACCCTGCTTCACACCAATTCTTTGGGCAAGGACAATACGATGGCCTAATACAGGATTTGCCATTTTCTTAATATCATCGGGAATCACATACGTTCTGCCTTGTAATAACGCATATACCTGTACTGCTTTTAACAATGCTTGGCTTCCTCGAGGGCTAACCCCCAATGCTACACTGTCATGCTCGCGTGTCTGTTCTACCACATCAATCAAATAACTAAGCACATCTTCACTAATGTCCACTTCACTATATATTTCCTGCATCTTCACAATCTCATCCACAGTAACAATCGACTGCAATGTATCTAAGGGATTCTCAGCCTTGAATCGCTTAAGAATCTCCAGACCTTGCTCACGACTTGGATAACCCATATTGATTTTTAATAAAAAACGGTCTAACTGTGCTTCCGGTAATGGGAAGGTACCTTGACTTTCGATCGGGTTTTGTGTTGCGATTACTAAGAAAGGCTTTGCTAATGTATGCGTATTGCCGTCAATCGTCACCTGTCGCTCTTCCATACTTTCCAGCAAACTGGACTGTGTTCGTGGTGTCGCACGGTTAATTTCATCTGCTAATAATATATTGGTAAAAATCGGTCCCGGACGAAATTCGAACTCGCCTTTTTGCTGGCTGTAGAAATGGATACCAGTAATATCAGTTGGCAATAAATCGGGAGTGAATTGAATCCGTTTGAAATCCCCTGCCAGTGATTTAGCCAATGATTTTGCCATCAGCGTTTTTCCTGTTCCCGGTACATCCTCCAGAAGAACATGCCCCGAGGAAATCATCGCCACCAAGAGCAGATCAATTGTATCCTCCTGCCCCACTACAACCTGATTGACATTCGCTTTTATTTTGCTCGTTATCTGTTGAATTTCCATTAATTCCATCAATTAAAAACCCCTTTACAAATATGTGTGCGCTTACAAGATACTATGCTACAGTTATATCATTTCTTCAACTAATAGGCAAAAAATTTCCATTACATTTTCAGAATAATCAAACATTTTAATTTATCCAGATTTTTTATGGTTTTGTATAGTTTTATTGCACTAATTTTGGTAGTCTAATTATAGATAAGATTGGGAAACTATCTTTAATGAACATCGATTTTATGATAGACAGGGGTTTTGAAAAGATGAAAAGGGTTGTTTTAATCGGTGGCGGTTACGGTGGAATGAACGCCTTACACCAATTAATTGATAACGGTATACCGAGTGATGTGCAGGTGACAGTGATTGATCGTAATCCATATCATTCATTAAAAACTGAATTTTATGCGATATCTGCAGGTACGAAGTCAGACAAGGAAGTTCGCATTGACTTCCCGATACATGAACAAATTACATACATATTTGGTGAAATTGTAGAGATTAACACAGAAAACGAACAGATTCGCCTGAAAGACAATGAAGTACCTGTCGAATATGACTACTTGTTAATCGGGTTAGGCTGTGAAGATAATTATCACGGTATTCAAGGTGCAATGGAATATACCGAAAGTGTCCAAACAATCGCGAAAGCACGTCAGGCAAGCATAAAAGTTAATAATTTGCCTGCATATAGTCAAGTATCTGTTGTTGGTGCCGGTTTAAGTGGGATTGAGGTTGCATCTGAAATTAGAGAAAGCAGACCAGATTTGAATATTCGCTTATTAGATCGCGGTTCATCTGTCTTGTCCGCATTCGATGAAAAAATTCAAACCTATGTAGAAGATTGGTTCCGCAAAAACGAAGTAAAAATCTTACATCATAGTAATGTAGAATTAGTTGCAGAAGGTATCTTCTATAATAATGGTGAAGGTATCGAAAGTGATGTCATCATTTGGACAGCTGGAGTGAGGCCTCATTATTTGGTACGCAGCCTCCCTTTCGAAAAGGATCGTCATGAAAAAATTATCGTCAATGAATTTTATCAAGTACCTTCCAATCCTAATGTCTATGTTGTTGGTGACTGTGTCGCATCTGATTATTCTCCAAGTGCCCAGCTTGCAGGGGTTCAAGGGGAACAAATCGGTGATATTCTTTCGGATGTATTAACAGGCAATGAACCACGTAAACCTCGAGAAATTAAGCTAAAAGGGCAGCTCGGTTCACTCGGTAAATCAGACGGGTTCGGAAATATGTACCGTCAACCAGTAACAGGACTTTTACCACGCTTGGCGAAATCCGGTGTTCTCTGGTTGAATAAACGACATTAAAGGAAATGCAGACATGTTGAATAACATGTCTGTTTTTATCGTTGATCGTTCTTTCTGAAGAACAAAAAATATGTAAAAATCTAAAATTCATTGATATTTAAAGGATTTTAAAGTATTTGTTCTTTATAACGATCAAAAAGACGGATTTTCCCCTTTTATCGGACTTTTAAAAAAGTATATCTAGATGTACAATGCAATTGTAGTTCTTAATAAAGAACAAAAATATAAGGGAGGATTTATTTATGTCTTTAAAAAAGAAATTAGGTATGGGCGTAGCGTCAGCGGCACTTGGTTTAGCGTTAGTGGGAGGAGGTACATATGCGTATTTCAATGATACTGAAGTTACGAACAATACATTCGCAGCAGGTACATTAGATTTATCAGTAGATCCTACTACTATTATCGATGTAGACAATCTAAAGCCAGGTGATTGGATGAACCGTTCTTTTGAGCTTATTAATGATGGTTCATTAAATATTTCAGAAGTAATTCTTGACACAGATTATACAGTAACGGATGCGAATGGCAACAATGTAGAGGATTTCGGTGATCACATTCGTGTTAATTTCTTCTGGAATGCTGATAAAACTACTTTAGGTCCGGTATCTCCTGATCAGATTGTATTCTTTACCACTCTTTCCGAACTAAAAGATATGTCTCCTGATACGGTAGCAAATAATGTCTTTGTACCATGGCTTGAAGAAAGAGGTGGACTAGAAGCTGGTGATAGTGACACGCTTTACGTTCAATTCGAATTTGTTGATAATGGCGAGGACCAAAACGAATTCCAAGGGGACTCTTTAGAACTTGAATGGACATTCACTGCTAACCAAGAAGCAGGCGAAGCTAGATAATTTTCATGGAAAGGTGAGACAACCTCACCTTTCCAACCTTTTTTATTTATTACCGTGAATGTATAACCCGTTTGTATGTTCGCGAAAATAAATAAATTTTTCAAGATGGAGGAATGGCTATGAGAAGTAAACGAATCATAAAGTATCGAAACAAATATAAAAAGGGAATCATAGCGGTGCAAATATTAATTATTTTATATGCCGCCTTGTTTTCTATATCTCAACTGACCTCCAATACTAGTGCTTTTTTTAATCATTCGAGTGCAGTAAATTTTTCGATACCGACTGGGTCGTGGTGGGACGGAAGTGATTTGCTTTTTATTGGAAAAGGGAATCAAAATCTCAATGATGCTTGTCCACCAGTAGAATTTTCAGTAGAAATTAAAAACAATGGTTACAGCATGATCGACCCGACCAACTATGAAATCTTTTATATCGAGAACGGCAATCCCAAAAATGGTGAAAAAATATCAGAAGGTACGTTAGAAGCTATGCAAGCTGGCGAAATTACCACGATATCTTATCAAGCTGAAGAAGAGGGATTTTATGTAGTAAAAGCTTATCAGCATCCTGATTATGAAGGGGAAGCAGAGAAAGTTATTTGGAGCGAAAAGATAAAAGTGAAATGTCCGGAGAAAGATAAAAAGAACGAGAAAGAAAAACAAGCTGATCAGGTTGAATCAATAGAGGATAAAGATATAGATAATGAATCTAATGAAGAGGATTTAGAAGAACCAGCAGAATCAGAAGAAACCAAAGAGACACCAGAAAAAAATAGTGACGAACAGAATGAACAGCAATCATCCAATGAAACAGAAGAAAAACCAGATAAATCAGCAGAACAATCGAATAGTGAAAAAGAAACAACGGACCCTAAGCAAGAAGATAAACAAGCAAGTTCAAGTGAAAAAGAAAGACCTGACAAACCGAAGCAAGCAGTAACTAATAAAATAGAAAAAGAAAAACCTGTTGATGCGGAAGAACAGGAAAATTCTCAAGTGGAAAAAGAAGGTGAACAAGAATGAAAAAAAGCATCTGGAAACCAATCAGACGCACGATTAGTTTTCTTATTACCACAGTACTTTTTTTAACATTAGTATTTACCGTGTTTATTACGATCTCATCAAAAGCCTCAGGTGGTGAACCGGAAATCATGGGATACCAGCTTAAAGCTGTGTTATCAGGATCCATGGAACCTGACATTCAAACGGGATCGATCATCGCCGTAAAACCTGGTGGCGATATGACAAGGTTTAATGAAGGAAATGTCATTACCTTCATTAATGAGGATGAAAATTTGATCACCCACCGTGTTGTCGATGTCACTCAAAGCGGTGAGCATATCATGTATGAAACAAAGGGCGATAACAATAATGCGCCTGATCCGACCCCAGTTCTTTCTGATAATGTTGTGGCTGAATTTGAAGGGTTCACCATCCCCTATTTAGGATATGTCGTCAATTTCGCTCATTCACAAGCGGGCAGTGCTATTTTATTAATCGTACCTGGTATTTTATTGCTTGGCTACGCAGCATTTACCATTTGGCAGGCGATATCTCAATTAGATGTCAAACAATCATCTGAGACAAAAGTTAAAGAAACGATTGAACAGAAGTAATATTTTATAAACACTCAGAAAAATTAATGCTATATGTTCCTTTCGTATAGCTTCCTTAAAAAGGCGGGTGATTTCAATTGAGCAAACCGAAAATAATTTTCAGTGCGATTCTACTGTTTTTTCTTTTATTTGTTCCGATTCTGCAGGCAACTACTAACACGAATATTATCGATCTAGACGGTACATTCAGTGAAAATGGTAATTTGTTTAATCTAGATAATCTAAAACCTGGTGATTGGGCTGAGCGTGAAATCACGATCAGTAATCAGACAGATCACGATATTACCTATGATATTGATGTTCGTTATATAGAAGGGTCTAAACTCTTCTTTAAGCAATTATCATTAGAAATCATGCAAGGTGATCAAGTCTTATTTGATGATAAATTAGCCAACTTTTCATTACTTACTGAACTGCCTTTACGAACAAATAGCGCAGAAAAGCTAGATTTCACGCTAACCTTTCCGCTTGAATCAGGAAATGAATATCAAGGATTAACGACGACCGCGGAAATTATTGTAACAGCTTTCGATGACACTGAGACCGAAACATCTAGCTTTCCGATCGCTACTGATAGTCAACCAACAAGTGGTTCATCACTTCCAAGCACTGCAACGGTTATGTTTAACATCCTATTGATTGGTGGGGCTCTATTACTGGTAGGATCGCTTATCCTGCTTCATCTTAAAAGGAATAAATTTGCTGAAGAATAGGTTCTAGCACCTATTCTTTTTTTTGCGTTAAGAAAAGTGCTAGGTAGTTATCCTAAGAAATCTGTAATTAGTATAGAAAATAAATAGATAATGTTGTAAAATGATAGGTACATTGTAACAGCTATGTATAGTAGACTTTATGATCAATCGTAATGATGTCATTTGTTGTGTTCGAGGAGGATGGACGGATGTCTATTGCAAAAATCAATGATTTAATTGTTAACGAGAAATTTGAGCACCATTTCCAAGCGCTCTATGACTTGCATACTTTAACTCCTATTGGATATGAAGCATTATTGAGAACTGATTTATTTACGAATCCCGAAATTCTCTTCGAAAAAGCAAGTCATACCAATCGTTTTTTCGAGTTAGAAATGCGTTCGATAAAAAAAGCGCTTCATTCATTTGATACGATTAATCGGTGTACATATAACAACAAAAATATTTTGATCAATGTTTTTCCTTCTAACCTAGCAGACCCTGATTTTTTAGGTCAATTAAATAAAATATTAGGAGAAACAACTCTAGCAGCAAATCAAGTTATGATTGAAATTAATGAATCCGAAATCATTCAAAATGTAGACTATTTCAGCACGACGGTGCATGAATTACAGGAAGAAGGCTATTTAATTGCTATAGACGATGTCGGGAAAGGGGTTTCCTCCCTGCAGGCCATCGTCGAATTACAACCTGATTTTGTTAAAATGGATCAATATTTTGCCAAGCACCTAGCCAAGTCGAGTCGAAAACAGGAAATGGTAAAGTCAATTGTAACTTATTGTTTCAACACGGATACCAAATTTGTTTTGGAAGGCATTGAAATTATGGAAGATTTAGAGATGGCAAAAGCAATTGGCGTCTCTACTGTACAAGGATTTTTATTAGCACGACCAGAACCATTAGAAGTAATCAAAAAATATGAAATCGATGATTCTGAAGATAGCGGCTTTGCAGCGAAGTAAACAGAATGAATCGATTACCGCTCTTCCCTGGATATCCCGTTTTGTTCCGGGGATATCTCTCGCTCTTCCGGGGATATTCCGTTTTGTTCCGGGGATATATGCCTTTATCCCCGGAACAATGAAACTTATCCATGGAACAGAAATACTTATACAATGACTAAAAAACACGAACTTGATGTTCGTGTTTTGTCATAAAGTAACTTCTCTTATTAATCTATTCCGATAGCATTACTCTTCCCGCTTGTTACTATCATTCCCTTTACCTTGATCTTTAGGGATTTCCTTAGTCGATTTTTCTTCTGATTTGCCTTTATCTGCTGCTTTTTCTTCTGCCTTTTTTGGTATTTCAGGATCTCTTTGCTCTTGCTTTTCGGGCTTTGGATTTGCCTTTTCAGGTTTTTCATTTGATGGAGGCTTCTCCATTTTCTTTTGCTTCTTTTGATCATTTGATGGCGAATTCGATTTTTCAGGTCGAGATTTTTCATTAGTACGTTTTTTATCACTATTATGCTTTTCTTCCTTAGATGGAGCTTGTTCGGCATTTTGTTTGTTTTCTTCGCCGTTCTTCTCTTTTTCAGACTGCTTTTCATCCTCTTTTTTTGGCACACTAGTACTAGAATTGTGCTTTGACGATGAGTTTTCCGTTTCCTCTTTTGTATTTTTGGCTGCTTCCTCTTTTTCTGGAGAAGAGGATGAATTAGCACGTTCTGCGTTTTTTCTTTCACTTGCTTTTTTAGCGATTTGACGAAGTTCTTTTACCGACTTATTTTGCACATCTTTAATATCAACTTCCACTTCGTCATTACTCATTTCTTGGTACATTCGATAAGAATTGACGGAAAGGTCCACCTCTTTTGCCTTTTTATAATAATCTTCACTTTCAACGTAAACTTCCATTTCTGCTTCAACATGATTCTCCCCAAGAGAATGATTAAATATTTCTTCCACTGAACGTGAATTATTTGATATGGAATGGTCCTGCAATTCAATCCAGGTCGCTGTAATGATAGCAGGCGTATCAGCGGATAAATAGTTATCATTTTTTAGTCGAACAACGATCTCATTAATCACCTTATCGATACCTTGACCTTTCACGTCCAAGTCTTTAATGACACGGTTTGCGTCTTCATTTAATCCCGTTATCTCTATCACATGTAAATCTTCGTCCAGTGATAATTCCATACTTGGATTAATATCCACCGCAAGCAGATAAGCTGGTTGTTGCGGTTGAAAAAGAGAAACATTCATAATCGCAAATAGTAAGATTGCAGCTAGTGCAACTAATGGTAATACTTGCTTTCTATTTCCTAACAGTAAAGGGGATTTCTTTACTCGATATGTCACATACTCACCAATAGCTGGAATGTCATGTTGATCATGAGGAACATTACGAAATGTACCATCATCACACATTAGAACAACCTGATTTTCTTGAACCTCCATGACAACACCTTTGATTTTTTGCTTCACTTTTTCTCCCCCCTTACCTTATTACGTAAAAACGTCTGTAAATTTTTCCATTCAGGATGTAGTAAAATAATAATAATGGCGATAATATACTTTCGGTACTTTTCGATTGTTTTGACACGGTAATTGGCTACCTTTAAAAATTCCTTCATCGGAAATTGTTTTCGGTTAAATAATTGTTCGACAAGTGTATCTCTCTGAATAAATTCTTCTGCAATATTCAGCACTTTCTTTCTTGTTCGCTTTTGTTTTGGACTATGTGCTTCTAATTCTTCAAATCGTATGTAAAATTGTGACAATTGATCATCTAAATCAATAATTTCAGCAGCTATACTGCTAATTCGTTGATCTTGATGATACTGTTTTACCGACTCTTTTACATGGTTTGCTTCTAAAAGCTTATCCCCTTTTTTCATAACGTTTTGATAATGATTTTCTTTTCTAAAAAAATCAACCAATTCGCGATGAATGATTAAATAGACATAGTTTAGAAATGTTCTACCTTTTTGAGGATCATAGGTGTCAATGGCACGATTAAAGGCAATTAAGGCAATACTCGCCTCGTCATCATTCCATGTTTTAAATTTGTTACATACTTTTCCAACCACACTCAATATATATGGTTGGTAATATTGAATCAACTGTTCTCGACGTAACTCATTGCCTTTCTGTATCTCATTGATGATATGCTCGATGTCTTCTTGCTTCATCTGCTCCTCTCCCTTATCACTACTAAAAAAAGAAAGCTTTACCCTTCAACAGTTTTAAAATATGTAGAAAGATAAAGCATTTCTATATTTAATGTAAGCTATAAATAGCGACGGGTAAAGATATTTTTTGATAATTTTGTCGGAATTTGTTTTATTTTGCGACAACTATTGAATTCTTCGCCCATTTAGTTATGATTCGGTTTACCATTTCCCTTTTCTTGCTTTTGACGATTTTCTTGGGCTTTTTTAGCTTGCTTTTTTTCGGCTTCTTCTTCAGCTTTCTCTTGCTTTTCTTGTGCTTTTTCTTTTGCTTTATTAGCTTTCTCTTCTGCTTTTTCTAGTTTTTCTTGCGCCTTTCGCTCAGCTTTCTCTGCTTTTTCAGCAGCCTTTTGTTGTTTCTTTTCAGCTTTGTTCTGTTTTTGTTCTGCTTTCACAACAGCTTCCGCTTCTTTATCATTTTCTTCCTCAACTTGTTCTGCAGCCTCTTCTTCACGTTCCTCTTGTAATTCTCTTTCTTCTTCTTCTTCTTTTTCTTGCTCTTGTTCATCTTCGTCTTCGTCTGATACAGCTTTTTCCGCTTTCGCTCTTAGATAGTTTTCTTCTGCACGCTTTTGATTTTCAAGCGCTTTTGCGATACCTGCTTTTGCTTCTTCAGGTAAATCTTCACGCTCTAATAAAGCTTGCAGTTTGATTGTACGTTGTTTGGCGCTTTCTCTTAATTCTTCTTCTGATTTATCTTGATCCTCCGCACTTTCTTCTTGATTTTCTTCATCGGAGTCTTCTCCTTGCTCATTTCCATCATTATCGTCACTTTCAGGTAATTCTACTCTTTCTACTTCGTCATCCTCTTCATTTGCTTCTTCTTCTGATGCTTCCTGCTCTTCCTCTGATTCTTCTAATTCACTTTCTAAACGCTCCAAATATTCCTCATATTGTTCAATTAACTGTTCTGCTTCCTCGAGATTACCTTCTTCAATAGTTGCTTCTATTTCACTTAAACGATCATTAGCGAACTCATCTAATAATAACGCTCTCTCCATTTGATCCTCTGTTAGTGCAAGCTCTGTTTCCTCAATTAAAATCGATGTATCATATAATTCCTCATCAGGAGTTACCGTTTCCTCTGCTTCATTTGCAAACGCCGTATTCCCTACAAAAAATACACTAATAGTTGCTAGTGATAACCATGTTTTTAATTTCATACCTGTTATTCCCTCCATTTAAAATACATTAATGCTTTCATTGAGTGCATTTATTTGACCTTTACTCTCTTGATAATGCTGTTCAGGTGTCATATAAGTAAAAATCAATTGATGTTCTGCACCTTGATGAAAGTATACATCCCCACGAATATTTTCTTTTCGGTTCGTAAGTAGTGCTATGTAATTCTCATCATCTTCTATTAATTCTACTTTTTTAGAAAATGACGCTAGAACATCCTTTTTCAAGGTATCAATTGTTTGTTCTTTGCTTACGATCGAGACTATTAATCTGATTGTCCCATTAGAAAAAATCACGTTTTGCTCTTGTTCAGCAGTTGCTTCTTCATCAACCGACCAACCATCTATTTCTTCTATTTGGAAAACATCATTTTCATACAACACTGCTTCTGTTTCTGCTTGTCCAGCATTGTTATCATCATTTGTAGCATCTTCACCTTGACCACACGCACATAACATGAACAAACAGGTGATCATCATTGCTCGTTTCAACGTCTCACCTCCATCTTGTTTTTTCTCTCTCTTGGCAGCTGGCTGACTTGATTAGCCCCTATAGCTTTGCGTCACTGTTTTTCAACAGTTTTGCCTTTCTCCCTTTTCTACTACCTATACGAAAGAATCTATTCAAAACAGGGGGGAAACTGAAAATTATTTTAAACGTAATTAACATTATATCTATTATTTTTAATAGAACATTAACACTTTTTACAATGGATGGTGCTACACTAGACTTGTAAAATAATAGATTGGAGGAATGGATGAAATGAAGAAGTTTGTTTCTGTTGTTACGTTGTTGGTGGTTGTTATGTTGCTTGCCTCCCCTTCCCTTGCCGCTAGTGTTCATGTTGACCCGAAAGCAGAAAAGTATGAGGATTATGTTGCAGAACTTGTCCAAAAACAACCTGGCATAACTACTAAAGAAGTGAAAGAAGCTATTGCTTTAGCTGCAGAAGAAACCCAAAAACCAGAAATGGTTATTGCCAAACAAGCTTTAAATGAACTTAACCAAGCGATCAAACAGAAAAATGCTGAAAAAGGTACCTCCTTTTCCGTTATGGGGGGAAGCTCCGGTGCCTATAAATTAGAACCTGCCAGAAATAAAGGGGACTTATTCTATACTCCTTCCTCAACATTAGGTTTCCAGCACGGACATAATGGAATCTATCACACTACTACTAATATCGTAGAATCAATCCCTGACACAGGCGTTAGAAAAATAAAATACAATGCAAGAAATGTCGAAAAAGATGCTGTTATGCAATCTGTCCAATCCTCGCAAACAAATCGGGATAAAGCTGCTGACTGGGCTAATTCTCGAGTAGGAGTAGATGCATATTCCTATAACTTTGCGACAAACCGACATACAAGTAAATATGGTGATAAAAATTGTTCAAAATTAATATGGAGTGCTTATATGTTAGAGGCAAATATTGACTTAGACAAAAATCAAGGCTTCGGTGTCTATCCTACAGACATTCGAGATAGTTCCTATACTGTTACGTATAACACGATTCAATAACCATAGGAGTGTCTATGAAAAAATTTCTACACTACATCATTTTACTAGTATCGATCGTTTTAATAGGTGGATGTGGAAATCCACAATATGAAAGTATTCATGAATCAATCGGTCTATTATATTTTTCTACCTCTATAGATAAAAGTAATGGAAAAGGTAGTCTCTATACCATCGATTCATCCGGTAGTGTTGCCAATGTATTAGAAACCGAAGGCTTGGAGTTAGGAGAAATATATCATCAAAACGATACAGTGATCGTCAATGATGTATCACACAGTTATCTGATCGATGAAGATATCAGTGAAGAAACGCGAGAACATAAAGAATATACCGCGATTTTCGCTGATTATATGGATGATGAAGAACGGGTCGAATTATACAACAGTGGTTATGATGAAAATGGAACATATCATTCTCATCTGTATTGGCAACATGACGGCACAATGCAGTATCAAGATCTACCCTATTTTATTACAACGGCAAGTATCTATGAAGATTCGCTCTATGTTTTAGAAGAAAAAGAAACGGATGAACCCATGGTACTGCATGAAATTGTGTTGGATGAGACTGCAGTAGACAATCCATTACTATCATTAGATTATCAAACCGACGAGCTTGTCCCATTAACTGATATGATCGTTACGGAAGAACTAATTTATTGTATTGTTGATATCCAAAAGGAATATTCCGTCTTGGTGATCGAGAAAGATACTGGTGAAGTCAATGAAAATAACTTTTTGTCATTCGATTCCAATGAGAATATGTCTACCTATTTACCTCATTCCGTCTACAATAGTATTCACTGGACAGATAACCAATTATTTTTCTTAGATGGACAAGGTAGCTTGTATCAATTTAACAAAAATGGAGAGCTAGAAACTACGTATGATGTACCAGACACAAGTTATAGGAGCCTATATATTTTTCCATCTTGGTCTGGTAATGATTTGTATGTCTTTGAAACGACTGAGAATTCTTCGGTAAAAAAAATAGATTTAATGGAGATGGAGTTGGAGGATGAACTAGAATTAAAGGAAGGTTCATTTTCTGAGATTAGTGAACAGTTTTTGTATGATTTTGAAGTGATCAATGGGTTTTAAGCAAGGGGTAAGTCCCCTTGCTTTTTTATATGAAAATCCACATTTATATTAGTGTATCTTCCTCTTACAAGCTTTTTAACTTGTACATATTATATTGATATGTAACGGAAAGGAGGAAAGCGATTGGCAAAGCAATCAAAACCGATGACAGCGAATTTAGCAAAACAATTACTTTCCGATAGCAAAGTTTATTTAACGCCTGAAGGTAAGAGGATATTGAATAGTATGGTTAGGAAATAATAACTGAATCAGATTAAGTGTGCATTATAGTTATTGGTGCACACTTTTTCCATTTATAAACGTATTTAACATATATTCGATATATTAATAGTGTATTATATTTACACTAGTTATGAGACATTGAGAGTGTCAATAATTTTGTGTAAATCTCCTTTCAGTAGAACAGTTAGCTCATGATGTCTATTAGTTGAAATTCTATATAATAATATGACACAGAGCCAAGCTTTAGCAGCTTGTCCTTGAACTTGTGCTTCTTCTATGTGATTCGCTGTGTCGGGTATCGGGACCTGACAAGCGAGAACGTAGAAGAGATCGGAAGTGGCACGCTAGGTGTGCGGATGGAGCCGATCAGGCCACCACCACGACAAGGTCAAGGATGGGGGAATCAAAGCGGATTACACAGAAGTTCCCATCGCTTCAAATATGCGTAATAAAGCTAGTTTAGCTTTATCAAATCCTCGGTGACACAGCCAAACTAAACTTGTGGTTATAGTATAAAAATCATGTTACGGCAAGAGATCGTTCCACTGAGTCTTCATTTGGAAATTGCTCTTTTTATTTTACATAGCGTTTGATTTCCTTATTGAATGCTTAAAATGAGATTAATATACTATACGACGGTGTAACTACTAAGCTAAACTTAACAGTTTTCGCTTGATAAAATTGAACACTTTTTGCTCCAAATATACCTCAATTCAGTTATGATATATAAATGATCGTTTTCTGAAGTTGGGGGAGGAAGAAAGGTGTTGAAAATAGAAAAGATTATGGACAAGTTCATCAATTAAAAAGACAAGGGTTTAAAATGTCTGCGATCGCAAGAAAATGCGACCTATCACGGAACACCGTATATGCTTATTTAGAATTAGATTTTGAAGAAGCGTGCAATTGGGTAAATATCCTGAAAACAAGAAAAAGAAAATTGGACCCTTATCGTGATAACATAGTTGGTTGGCTTCGAGAGCATCCAGATTTATCTGCTTCTCAAATTGCAGATTGGTTAGATGAACGATGTTCATTTAAAGAGATTGGAGAAAGTACTGTTCGAGCATATGTTAGGGAACTTCGAGAAACACTTCATATTCCAAAGATGATGACGTACCGTACATACGAAGCGATGGAAGAGTTACCAGCAGGAAAACAAATGCAAGTAGATTTCGGAGAAATGACAGTGAAAACAACAGAAGGTAATGGGATAAAAGTTTATGTCATCGCATTTGTCCTTTCTCATTCACGGTATAAATACGCCATTTGGCAAACACGGCCGTTTACCACTCGAGAGGTATTACAATGTTATGAACAAGCTTTTCAATATTTTGGAGGGATCACAGAAGAAATTGTATCAAGATAAGTTAATGACAGTTAGCGAGAATGGAGGAGATATTATATTTACAGGAGAATTCCAATCCTATAAACAGGAAAGAGGATTTCAAGTTTACTTATGTAAAGCTGCAGATCCAGAATCCAAAGGAAAAATAGAAAATGTAGTCAAATTTATCAAAGGAAACTTCGCAAAAAATAGAATCTTCTATCAGATTGAAACATGGAACGAGCAATGTTTGGCTTGGTTAGCGAGGAAAGGAAATTATCAGGTACACCAAACCATTAAAAAGAGACCAGTCGAAGTGTTCGCCCTGGAAAAGCCACACTTACGAAAAGTCTCTAACCTACTCTCATTCGAGAGTAACCATGCAACAAGTATATCAAGAATGGTGCATAAGGACAATATAATTAAATATCAATCAAATCGGTATTCCGTTCCATTAGGAACGTATCAACCTCAGTATCGTATACGTTAGAATCGTGAAAGGTGAGCTTATCATTGAAAAATCACCGTATGGAGAAAGAATCGCTGTTCACAGATTGAGTAAAGAAAAAGGGAGATTAATAAAAAATAGTAACCATACCAGAGATCGTTCTAAAGGTATCAAAGCCTATATGGAAACGATTAAAGCTAACTTTAGAAACCAGAAAACCATAAGCGAGTTTTTAGAACAAATGCAGATACAGTATCCAAGATACGTACGAGATCAACTACAAATACTTCAAAAGACCATCAAACACCATGAAGAGGTCGTGGAAGAAGCACTGCAAGTATGCATAGATAAGAAGTTATGGAGTACAAATGATCTTTATGATATTGCTGATCATTTAAATAGAAAGAAAGTATATGAAGCTACAAACGAAACGTCTACGTTTCGTCATCAAGCTAACCATTCCATTCCAAGGAAGAGGAAGAGAACTTGATGGATACCTAAAAATTCTAGAAGGGTGAAAGCTTGAATTACTCCGTCGAAACATTACAACAACAATTACATCATTTGAGATTATCAGAAACATCAAAAGAGTTACCAGCTTTTCACTCTCACGTGCTTCTGTTGCGTACTCATAGTGCAATAAGGCTAACGTAACATTCTTTTTCTGCAGCTCCTTATGCACCTTTTCCCAATCAACTGGGAAGTAACCTTTCTCAATAGCTTGTTTCTCCGGAAAGAGAAACGCCACCAACCATGAGTTGGTCATGGTGTCGTTAAAACTTTCCAAACCAAGTTTCTTGGCACGTTTAACGACCTCAGAGACTGTATTCCTGGAGTGACCAGTGCTAGAACTGATTGTTCTTTGACTGACCCCATCAAAATACAGCTCCAGAATCTTACGGCAATTAACCTCCTGTATAATATTGTCATGCTTGTTTGCATGCAATTTTTATTATACAAGAGGTCATTCTATTTATCGTGCTGGCTCTCCAGTCCGCAGAAGGTGGCTCATTTTTCCGCATTGACTGTCTCAAAACTCCGCATAAGTGGCTCAATTCATCCGCAATAATCAAACACTTAAAATGGGCAAAGTTTCCGTTTGAGAAAAGTATTCATGAGTTTGATTTAAAAGAATTGCCTTCATTTAAGCGAGAGACAATTCAAGCAACTTCAAGAGCTATCATGGCTCGAACAATCATTTAATTTACTATTTTTAGGCCCACCTGGGGTGGGTAAAACCCACCTATCTATAGGTAAGCTATATCCAAGGGATTACGCGTTTCATTTATTTCAATGGGAGAATTGGTGCCGTTACTAAAATCCGAAGAATACCTACGGAAATCACAGTTAAGATTGAAAAGAATTCGAGAGTCTGACTTAGTTATTATTGATGATCTCATGTATATGGCGATAGATCAGAATGAAGCCAATTTATTTTTTCATCTCATTAATCATCTTACGAAAGGAGTTCTATTATACTGACTTCTAATAAAGGACCAGAAGAGTGGGGTGAATTATTAGGAGATCAAGGGATAAAAACAGCTATATTAGACCGGCTATTGCACAGATCGGAGATCATTCATTTCGATGGAGATAGTCACAGAATTAAATATAGGAAATCTATATTTCCATCAGAAAGTGTAAAATTAATTAACAAAAAGTGTTCAATTCTACTTGACGGTTACAGACGGATGGAAGCAGGAAATGCATAAGAGGATAACAGCTCTCCATCACCGATTGAATGACCTATAGATTTGATTTCTATTTACAACAAACTATTTTACACTCACTCTTTTTGAAGAACTAAAATAAAGGTATTTTATTCCGATATATAATATGAGAACTAATAAAGGAGGTGTAAAAATATGGCAGTTATTAGTGTAGGAGATTCATTTAATGCAATGGAAAAACTTAGTACAGCTCAACATATTAACTCTGCTTCAGATGATCCTTCAAGTTTAGCCATTTCTGAAAAAATGCGTGCACAAATAGGTGGAGATAATGTGGCTGCAAGAAACATGCGGGATTCACAATCAATGTTAAATACTGCAGAAGGTGCATTAAACGCATCCACTTCTATTTTACATCGTATGCGTGAATTATCGGTGCAAGCCAATAATAGCTTGTTAACAGAATCAGATCGTTCCATTATTCAAAATGAGTTTCTACAATTAATAGGGTCATTAAATGCAATAGGTGAGAATACCGAATATAACACTAAAAGATTAATAGATGGAAGTTTAAGTGATCAAAATGCTACTACCAATGCAAATGGTGATTCATTATCAATTGATTTAGACAGTGCTTTAGCTAGCCATCTTGGTGACGTCCATTCTGGCCAATTTATTTCATCAATTGATTTAGCTTCCAAACCTAGTGAAGCGTTAAAGGTGATTGACAGTGCTTTAGAACAAGTAACTGGTTCACGATCTTCTATTGGTGCAACCACTAATCGATTAGATCATGCAATAAATGTTAGTGAAAACAAACAATATAATTTAAGTGCTGCTGAATCAAGAGTTCGTGATGCTGATATGACAAGGGAATTAATGGAGCAAAACCAGAAAAATATTTTACAACAGACATATATGGCTACGCAGAAAATGCAGCATAGTATGGCTGGCCAGATATTAAATTTGTTTGGATAATAGTTATAAAATACAGATCCCATAGATAAAATCTACGGGATTTGTATCGTTTATATTTTATTGTTTATGGTATAATATTTTCTACGTGTACTTAAAATAAATATAACTTGGAGGAATCATGGATAAGCTAAAAATATTAGAAAGAATTAAAGAATTATACTCACAAAACAAAAACATCATTAAGTACTTAAAGGAATTAGACAATAAAAACGCAAATTCCGTCGAAGACATACTAATAAGCTACGATTTTCAAGCAGGATCTTATACCAAAGGATTTAAGGAGAACCCGACGTTAAAGGTAGAAATCAGTAAAAATATTGCTAACATAATAAATAACTTAGATGATTGTCACTCATTGTTAGAAGTTGGAGTCGGTGAAGCTACAACTTTAGGAAATACACTTTCCTTTCTTAAGAACAAATCCATTAATGCGTATGGGTATGATTTATCATGGTCAAGGATAAAATTCGCAAAAAGCTTTTTAAATGAATTGAACATTAAAAATGTTGAACTTTTCACAGGTGATTTATTTAATTCACCAATTAAAGATAACTCAATAGACATTGTATATACTTGTCATTCTGTAGAACCAAACGGTGGAAAGGAAAAAGAAGCTTTAAAAGAACTGTATCGTATTACGAATAAATATTTGATTCTAATAGAACCTGCTTATGAATTAGCTGACAATATGGCCAAAGCAAGAATGAAAGAGCACGGGTATATAACAAATTTGTATACTTCAGCGAAAGAATTAGGATATGATATCCTCGAGTACAAATTGCTAGGAGTGTCAACAAATCCACTAAACCCTACAGGGGTAATGATAATTCGTAAAGAAGATGTAGAAGGTCCAAACAGTTTTCAGGGTAGTCCTTTGGCCTGTCCATTAACTAAATCTGATATATCTTTAATGAATAATGCTTATTTTTCAGAGAAAAGTCTGTTGGCTTATCCTGTAATCGACAACATCCCATGCCTTCTACCTCAAAACGCCATTGTTGCTACTAAATTCGTATAGGATTTTTCACGTTATAAATTAATACAAATGGAATATTGGAGTGAGTTAAAGATATGATCACTCCAATAATGGCCAATAATTTCAGGTCTTAGACTCTGAATATCATTTTAGGAATCAGTAAACAATTGGGATGTTATCTAATTAAGAGAATCTCATATCTCGTACGGCGAAATTGATCCGATTAATAATTTTTGAAATCATGAGTTAATTATAACTTTTTATTATCAAGTTGAGAGCTATTATAATTATATTTTACAATAACAAAATGAACATGATATTATAACTAGTTAGAAATAAATTGGTCTCCTAATAATAAACCACTATTATTAATCAAATGATAAAATTTTATTGGTAATATCAATTATTCTCAAAAAATACTAGTTACTACTCTCACAACATCCAAAACATCTTCGTCCGTCATTTTCGGAAAAATTGGCAATGTTATCATCATATCATAAAGTTTCTCGGCATTTACACATCTATCACTGCTATACCCTATGCTTTGATAATATGGATGTTTGTATACTGGGATATAGTGCACATGTACACCTATACCTTTTCTTCTTAAAAAACGAAATATTTCCTCTCTACTACTTTCCAATTTAGATAGGTTTAATGATAGAACATAAAGGTGATAACCGGATTTTACTACTTCTAACTTTGAAGGAATTGTTACTTTATCAAGTGATTTAAAAGCTTGATTATATTGACTAGCAATTTCATTTCGTCTTTCAATAAAATAATTAATTTTTTTCAATTGGGACAATCCTAACGCGGCCTGTATATCCGTCATTCGATAGTTCATACCCAAGTCAATCATTTCGTAAAACCAGGGCTGGTCTTTATTCTTGTCATCGTTTTTTACAATCCCGTGAGAACGAAAAAGTCGTAACTTTTCGGAATATTTCTCATTATTGGTAACTATTATTCCACCTTCACCAGTTGTAATAGGTTTTACTGGGTGAAAACTGAACATTGTCATGTCAGCTTGTTTTCCAACTGGTTCTCCCTTGTATTTGGCACCTAAAGAATGAGCACCATCACTAATATAAACTAATTTATGGTAATCAGCTATTTTTCTAATTGAATCATAGTCAACTGGTTGTCCAGTGAAATCTACTGAAACAATTGCCTTTGTACGTGAAGTGATTTTTTCTTCAATCTGCAACGGATCCAAATTATAAGTTTGACTGTCAATATCTGAAAAAACAGGTCGTGCTCCTAAATATAATGCTGCATTAGTTGTTGCTACAAAAGTCATAGGTGTGGTAATTATTTCGTCGCCTTTGGTAATTCCGGCAGCATAATAGGCACCATGTAATGCAGCTGTTCCATTAGAAAATGCTACTGCATATTTGGTCCCAGCATAATTGGCAATTGCTTGTTCAAATTCTTCTATCAAAGGACCTTGAGTAATCATGGGGCTTTTTAGTACTCCTATTACCTGTTCTATGTCTTCATCATCAAGACACTGCCTTCCATAGGGCAAATATGTTTGCCTTTTCGGAACCTCATTTGGCATAATAACACTATCACTCCCGTCTAGTTTAGATGTCCTTCTTTTATCCATTGCTCTGTCCTTTTTATTCCTTCTTCCAAATTTACTTTAGGTTTCCAGTTCAGCAAATTTGTTGCTTTTTCATAGTTACATAATAATTTTTGTATTTCGCTTTGAGGGTGTATGTGCTTTACATGTTTTATTTCCTTCTCATCGGTTCCAATTACTTTTGCTAACTCATTTATAGAAATATCTCTACCTAAACCAGCATTTACAACTTCTCCATTTACATTCTCAGAGAAACCTGCTTGTACAACAAAGTTAGCGCAATCCTCTACATATAATAAATCTCTTGTTTGAGTTCCATCACCATAAATATTTAAAGTTTTTCCTTTCAACTTATTTTGAATAAATATTGCTACCACTCCACCTTCTCCACCTGTTTTTTGGAATGGACCGTAGGTATTAAACGGACGAACAACAACAACAGGTAAATCATATGAATAAAAATAAGATAACGCCATATTTTCAGCTGCTATCTTAGAAGCGGCATATGGTGACGCAGGTTTTGTCGGATGACGTTCCGTAATTCCATTTATATCAGTACATCTATCATAAACCATACAACTTGACATAAAAACCATTTTTACATCGTTTTTCCTACACTGCTCCAATACTTGAAATGTCCCCACTACGTCATTGTAAAAGGTTGTATATGGATCATCAATTGAATCTTGGACATTAATCGAAGCCCCTAAATGGTAGCATATTGAAAAATCTCCTTTTTCAAAAAGGTCTTTTAACAAGTGTTCATCTTTTATATCACCTTCTACAAACTTACGAAGAAAAGGATTATTTTTAAACTCATCTAAATTAGATTTTCGACCATTCGATAAATCGTCTAATACTGTTACATGGTGGTGTTTGCCCAAAAGTTGTTTTACAACCCAGCGACCAATAAATCCCGCTCCACCAGTCACTAATATGTTCATATATACCAGCTCCTAACTTTTAAAGAATATATCAAAACTTAATGGAGTCCCTTTCTTAACACTTTTTGCGACAGGTTTGCCTAATACATCATTCAAGTACTTTGGAGATAAACCTAGTCCTGGTCTAATTGCTCTAATATTTTCTTTAGTCAACACGTCTCCTGGACGCAAACTTTGTGTAATATATAAGGATCTTCTATGTATTAAAGATGATTTTTCTGCATCAGTAGGACCGTAATGAACTTGTCCTATACTCTCCCAGGCACGTGTACATTCTAATACCAACGCTCTCATCTCATTAGGTTCCATTGAAAAATCTGCGTCTATACCTCCTTGTTTTCTTGATAGGGTAAAGTGCTTTTCAATAACAGTTGCACCTAGAGCAATACTTGTAACAGCTGTACCTATTCCTAATGTATGATCCGACAAACCGACTTGACACTCAAACAACTCTCTCATATGTGGAATTGTCTTCAAATTACTGTTTGAAGCTGATGCAGGATATGTGCTTGTGCATTTTAATAAAATTAATTCTGTACAACCTTCAGATTTGGCTGCCCTAACAGCCTCATCCAATTCAGATGCTGTTGCCATTCCCGTTGACATAATAATTGGTTTTCCGGTCTTTGCCACCTTTCTAATTAGTGGTATATCAACATTTTCAAATGAAGCAATTTTATAACAAGGGACATTTAATTCTTCTAAGAAATCTACTGCTGATTCATCAAATGGGGAACTAAATGCAATCAACCCTAGTTCTTGACAACGTTCAAATATCTTTTGGTGCCATTCCCACGGTGTATATGCCTTTTCATACAAGTTATATAGTGAATTTCCTTTCCATAGGTTCGTGTCGTCATCAATATAAAATTCCCTTTTTCCAATATTCAACGTCATTGTATCAGGAGTATATGTTTGTAACTTAAGTGCATCCACGCCTGTAGCAGCTGCTGACTCAACTATTTCCAATGCCTTTTCCAATGATTGATTATGATTACCTGACATTTCTGCAATTATAAATGGTCTGCTTTTTAGACCAATCCTTCGATTTGCAATTGTTATTTCTTTCAATAAAAACACCTCTAATTTTTAAAAAAACTTATCTTAATGAATTCATTACTTCTAACAAAGGGTGTGCATTATTTTTCTTGTAACTATTAAACTCTTTTAAACATATTTTTGAAATAGTCTCAAGAGTTTTAGGGTTATCAATAGCTAACCTTAAAGCATCTTCGTACGTTTCATTACTTACTTTTTCGTGCCATCCTAAATTATAGATAACTCCAACCTTATGTGCATCCTCAGTTGAAGTTGTTTGATTATCTGCAGCTACTGTTACAAAGGTAGGTAAACCTAAATAACACCTTTCCCACATCGTCATCCCTCCAGCCCCAAATGAAAAATCAGCTTCTTGCATTAAGTATGAGAGATAATCTATCTGATAGTGATAAGATGCACCAACTTTTTCTGCCAATCTTTGTATTCGTTTTTTGTTTGGATTGGAAGAACCAACTACTACATCGAACGTCAAACCTTCGTTTTTGAATTGATTAATAGTTTCAAGAAATTTTTCCGTTTCATTTGTCGGATCACTACCTCCAAAAAACACTAATACGCGTTGAGACGTATCTTTCTTTATTACTTTTTCTTTCACTTTTAGCCTTAAGAATTCTTTACGGAGAAGAAGGTATTTTGGACCTAATAATAATTTACAATGAGCAGGTACTAATTTTATATACCTAGTATTCATGTTTATGTAAAAGTTTTGGTCTAACAATAAATCACAATCATGCCTTCGGTTTGCTAAATCATCAATTACCATTATTTTATTGACCTTCTCTTTTAAACATTTTTCCCATATGTGGTCTAATTTATAGTGGTCTACTATTACCCAGTCTATTGTATCCTGAAGATTAACTATATGATGTATAGTTTCTTTAGCATCATTAGTTTGCTTAAATGAACCTGCTGTAATTTGAAATACCTTATAACCTTTATTTTCAATTAGCGTTATCATATCTCCCTTACATTTTCTACAAATAAAGTAAACATTATCATTATGGTCATTTAGTAATTCTGCGATAGTTAGGCAACGAATTACATGACCAGTTCCTATCTTATCAGATGCATCAACCCTTATTACTATATTCAAGACTTTCACCTTTTTCTAGTCTAATTAATTATATTTAAATCACAGGCTTTTGTTCAATATGGGCATTAATATTAGCAATCTTAGTGTTTTCTAACAAGAAATTCACAACATCAATAGATGACACTAACTGTTCATTATCAAAGTGATTCGCTATTTCCTTACACAATTTGTAATCTTCCTCGGTATCTAATGTTATACGTAGCTTAGGAAAATTTAGACGGTGCGTTACATAATAATTAATTGCTCGGAATTCCTCAGAATATTCATAAGCATAATATGTTACATGTTCCCGATGGCGAGGTTCAATCCCTTTTTCATATATGTATTTAATGGATCTATACGAAAACATCTCGACAATTAAGCCCCTAGGTAAATCACCTATTACATTAACATAGTCTGTATTCTGATTTGCTTGACACATTGTATCAACTATTTCACTTGCCAAATGGAAATCTATAAACGGGCAATCAGCGGTAACCCTTATAACATTATCAGCACCTACTTCTCTGGCACATAAATAGTATCTAGATAATACATCAGTCTCTGAACCACGAAAATAAGAAGTATTATTCTGTTTACACCAATGAACTATAGGATCATCTTGTTTCAACGTTGAGGTTGCTACAATTACATCAGAAACCTTCTTCACCTGTTTACAACGATTCACAACGTAATCAAGTACAATAGAATCGCCTAATGGTCGTAAAACTTTTCCAGGCAAACGTTTAGATCCCATTCTCGCCTGTATTATTATTACATTTTTCATCTAGGATGCTCCTTTATATTATCAATAAGTCTTCAGGATAACGAATTAGTTTCATACCTTCCTTATTAGGTGTAAACGTAATTTCAGAAAGTTCTTTCCCTGAAGCTTCAAGTAAAAACCAGTAAAAGCTATCCATTCCCGCGCTTAAACTCAATGTGGAGGCCCCACCAAATCGACAATTACATTCTACTATGTTGAATTGATTTTGGTGATCAATAATTACTTGCAAAACAATATGACCAAATAAACCTAAATCAGTAACAAAATTGCTACACATTTTTTCTAATGCGTTATTCGGTACTGTGAAAGTTACTTGTGATTCCCCATGTTGTACTACTTGTCGTCTACGAACTATACTTCCAATTACCTTACTTTGCTTAGAAATATACAAGTCTACACTGTACTCTTTTCCTTCTATGAAAGGTTGGAAAATAGGATCGTTTAGTTGTTTTGCCTCTAATTTCGCAACTTCTCTTGTTTTGTTTAATAAAATGTTCCGAGCACCAGCACCAAATCGTTCTTTAATCACAATTGAATAAGCATCTAGATCGTTAACACTAAGTGCTGTCTCTATTACAGGAAAACCTATTAAACTTCCAGACTTATAAAAGGTTAACTTGTCTAGTGTTGTAAGTATGGCATCTAAATCAGAAACCATTACAGATATCCCATTTTTTTTTAAATCACCTTTGTTTTTGGAAAAATACTCCAACTCTCCATCCCTCGTCGGAATAATTGCCCCTATATTATTTGTTTTACAATAATGGAGAAGATCATCAATACGCAAATTAGGAAGCTGAGGCATTTCCCAAAACTCGTCAACAAAATATTTACCTACCACTTGTTGGTCAATATCACCACCAAACAAACGCCCTGTTGGTTCAAACTTATTAAGAGCAATCTTTATACTTTTTAACATTGGTATTTTTTTTGAAATACTAGTAACTAAGACATTCAATTTTTATCACCACTATAACAATTCTTTAAGAGAAAATATCGTTTTGTCAGCCTCATATTCCCTAGCGAGCTTTACCTTCATATGATCTCCATTTGGACGTATAATACGAATAGTTTTCATCCCTAATTTTCTGGCTGAAATAAAATCTTTCCTTGGGTTATCTCCTACATAGATACACTTATCTGCTGATGTATTTAATGCTTGAATGGTTCTCTTATATGGGGTGGTACTTGGCTTCCAAAAATTCTCACCGCCTAAGTCATCAGAAACAGTTATGACATCAACTAAGTGATCTAATCCAAGAGCCCTTATTTTATTCCATTGCATGTTGGAATTACCATCAGTAATAATTCCTGCTTTATAATTTCTTTTTTTTAATAGATGTAAAATTTCCTTTGCATCAGCATATAACTGTATTGTAGGTTTATGATTACGATAGGTTTCTATCAAGGTATTGATCTCTATGTCTAACCTATAATTTTCACACACAACATTAAAAACTCTACCTCTTCCATAAGTTTTCCAAACACGAACCAAATCATTGAATAGTTGTACTGATTCTATGTATGGGTAAGTAGATTTAATTGTTTCCGCTACTGACCAAAAACCAGACCGTACATAGTCATGTTCAGAATATAAGGTATCATCTAAATCAAAAATTAAGTTCTTATTATTCATCATTCAATTAAGCCTTCTTATAATAATATTTTGTTTTCACACATTCCCATACTCTATAAATCCAATCTGCATTTTTTCCTACTAATATAATATAGACTAGTAATTCTAGGTTTCCAATAATAGAAAATAAAGAAATCAAAAAGTAAATTAAAAATATATCAAATGCGGGTATTATTCCTTTCGACATAAACCATTCTTTCCATTTTGAACGAATGACTTGGTTCTTTTTGATAAAAGGGAGTACATACTTATGAATAACTAAAAGGTCTATATATATAGTTGTCATAAACAAAATTTTAATCCATATAGAAACCTCAGAAACCCATGCAATTGATAAGAATAAGGCAAACCTTACAACTTGGTCAAACCATTGATCTAACTTTGCACCAAACTCTGAGCAATTATTAGTTAATCTTGCCAAATTACCATCAGCACCATCTAAAAAATGATGTAGTTGGAGTAAAACAGCCGCTAATAATAATTGATCTAAAAAAATACATAATGCAGTACTCAAACCTAAAATGCCTGCAATTAGTGTTACAATATTAGGAGTGAGTTTAAGATCAAAGGCTAATTTAGTAAAAAATGGATCAATTAGATGCGCATAATACTTATTCATTATATATTCATAAGGTCTCCTAACTTGAACTACATACTGATTCTTAATTGATTTATAGTAAGTAATAATTTTATTCATAAGATTTAATTTCCTTTAGTTATAATCGATTACTCTTAGCATATAATCAGCAAATCCTGAAACGTTGCTTTTTAGAGTTTCTATAGATTTATTACTTTGTTTAACCCAATATAATAGTTCATCTTTATTAGTCAACAAATTATATAAGTCCTGCTTTCTTTCAAGTGAGATACCGTTATTATTTATCATAACTTGATCATGTATATTCCCGCTTTTTGTGTTAGTCAGTATTAAACATCCAGCTGCAGAACTTTCATAATAAGTATATGAATATGTCTCAGGGCACTCTGACCAAAGCAAAGCTATGTCTATATTAAATTCTTTTAATTTTTTCGTCATTGCTAATTCGCCATTTTCTAAATACGAAACTTCAACATATTTCACACCTTCTATAATTTCATCGCTATTTCCTAAACAGTAAAAATCATAACTGTTATTAAACGCTTTACATATCTCTTTAAAGGTTCCCCATCCTTTGTGTTTATGTTTACTCCCAACATAAGCAATTCTTAATTTCTTATTCTTTACGTTTCGATTCTTTTCTATAAAATTATATTTTTGATGAGGAATTATACTGATTTTATCATCATCAAAATTAAAAGCACTTGTAATAATCTGTTTGGTATTATTAGATGGAGCAATCAAATACATATTATTATCCCGGAATAATTCACTATGAAAACTATAATTTTTATTTCTACCTGTTTTATATTTACAACTGAGACACATATTCCAATTATTCCTGTAGGACTCACAAAAATAGTTATCATTGTACATTAATTTAATATTCCTGCAAACACAAGAAAAATCATGTAAATAATAGAAAACTGGAGGGTTTCTCAACTTTTTTTTTATAGAGGTGAAGATGTCCAACTCCATCCCAATTAAATTATGAACAACGATGCATTTAACTTTTTGTAACTTATCTAATAATTCGTTAAGTTTATACATGCCTAATTCGACACCATTCTTCACAACTTGAATATAGATTCCTCTAAATTTTTTCACATTTATTCTATTCCAAGTCAAATGAATATGATTATAGTTATTTCCACTAAAATATTCCATTTGTTCTGTTATAAATTTACTAGTTCCACCAGTAAAATGCAAAAAATTATTACGAGATATTGAAATAATAGTTTTATTACTATTAAAATCAGTATCTTCTAAGTTATCGTGCACATTACTAAATATATTTTCTAACCTAAGGAGGTCGCTACCGCTAATTATATCAAAGTCTCCTAATTTATCATGTATTGTTTGATATATTTCTTCAAAAGAAATTGAATAGACCACTATTAGAACTGCGTTTTTATCTTCATTCTTTAATGTATTTGGTGAACATACTTTTTTCCCTCCAATAGATAATCCCTGTTTTGTTGGATCACTGTCAATAAGATATGAAATACTCGATGATAATTTTCCTACAAACTTTTTATAATAACCTCCAGTTCCCCAACCAATAATTTTTGAATAATTATTCTCTATATAATTATTTAGTTGTGCCATGAATTAATTTTCACCCCTTTGAACTTTTAGAACCGCTTCCCATACTCTAGGAGAAGAATTAAAATCCGTATATGCATGGATTAAATGTTTGAGTCTATTTCTTTCCTCTGAATACAATTCGTTATTATTTAATATACTTTTTATACTGAAAATTAAATCTTTAAAATTTGTAGCCACGGGACCTGGCATCAATATTTCCGGATGCTCTATAATAAAACCTCTCTGCTCTTCATAGATTTTTTGATCTTTTATATAATATACAATAGGTTTGTCTAATAATAAATAATCGAAATAGATTGAAGAGTAGTCCGTAATTAAAACATCACTAGAATTTAAGATTTCATAAAAATCTATTTTTTGTTTGTTAAAATCATCATCTGTCAAACAGAAAATATTTTCAAAATTACCATTTATCCATTCTACATTTTCTATGGGATGTGGCTTCATCACTAAGTATGAGTCATTAGAGAGTAAGAAGTTATTTATTAGGGTTAATTCTTCTTTATTAAAAAAAATATTTGTGTCTCCATCATTTACTTTCTTTTCTTTTCTGTATCTAAAGGTAGGAACATACATTATTATTTTTTTACCTTTGGTATTACAATTTATCATTTCTTCCAAAAAACTTCTTGAATTAGGATTGTTTAATAAGTCATTTCTAGGCATTCCGGTTACGATAAACTTTTCTATATCGATTTGAAATAGGCTTGACATAATATAGGAATAAAAATCAGAATAAGAAATTACCCTATCAATTTTACCATTCATATTACTATAATTATCCACTCTATTCTTTTCAGATATCCCTATAGATTTTAAGGGGAAACCGTGCCATGTTTCAATATTTAAACTATTTTTATAATATCTTGATTCCATATGCGTTGAAACCACAGTGTCAAATTTATGTTTATGTTTTTGATATTCATTATAATCTAGTAGATCAACAATAATATTTTTTGGTAAATAATTTGGTAAATTTTTATATAGTGCTAGAGCATTACAACCTGAATTTCTTCTTGTAATTAGACAAATGTTATTATTATTATAAGACGGAAATATTAAATTTCTTATTTCCTTTTCTCTATTTCTCTGATCATCAGGATAATAATTATCATATAATGGAATAATTTTATTCCTACTTACTTTATTATGTAGTAAACTTTCCATGATCTCATTTGTAAAGATACTACAAATCAAGATATAATCATAATCGTAATTAACAATCTCTTTTAAATCTATAACTTTGTAACCATTCCAATTATTATTGCTCATATTATTATAATCATTATCAACAATAGCTATTATTTGTACATTACCATCTATTGATTGAATAGCATTCTCCGCAGAATTACCAGTCCCGAATATAATTACTTTCAACTATAGGCCTCCATCTATTATATGCTAATATCAGTATTCCTTATTTTTGTATTATATAACGATAAACAAATTCAATATTGCGTATAAGGACTTCTAAAATTTTTAATATTTCAAATCAGTTTTTATCTTTGAAGTTGATATCCCTTCAGTTCTTGGTAGATAAATTACTTTACAATAATCTGACAAATAATCAAATTTCCCTTCCCAATCAGATCCTATCACAAAATAATCTATATTATATTTTTCTATGTCATTTTTTTTCTGATCCCAACTATATTCTTCAATTACTAGATCTACATACATAATTGATTCTAAGATAGCCTTTCTTTCCATATAACTATGATAAGCTGATTTACCCTTTTCTCGATTAAATTTATCATTAGATAGTGCAACAATTAGAAAATCACCCAGTTCTCTTGCTTGTTCTAAAATATTAATATGTCCTATATGTAATAAATCAAAAGTTCCATAAGTGATTACTTTTTTCATTTTCTCCCCCACCATATATTTTTTGAAAGTATATATTTTATCCAAAACTATGAATCCTTTAGAATGATAGGCTTAGTTGGCTCCTTATCGAAACGCAATCTTTAAATAAAATAAAAAGTAAATAGCGCTACCTTTTACCAAGTCCAGATATAAAGTCATCATATTCCACTAAACCAAATTGCTCAAGTTGTTGTTTAATTTCATCATAAAACACGCTTGCAACAATTACGCTGTATGTCCCTCTTGTCTCCTTTTTTATTTTTTCAGGTTTGTGCACTATAATACCGTCAAATGTTTTTCCAACCTTTTGCTCATCATTATCCACATAATAAATAATATTTAAATTTAATTTTTTTAACATTTTTGTTACCTTAACTGAAGAATTGCTTGCACCAAATACTATTAAATTTCTCCTGGAAAATATATTTTTTTCAGGGGGTACGAAATCTCTCCATTCACTTAATCTAAGGTAGTATTTATAGTTAGATGCGAATGGGTGGTCGCACAAATAATGCCATGGTTTTTGTGACCCGTTAAAATGAATTATTGATGGTTTTGTTTTAGCTTCAAATAATTCATCCTTATCGTACAAGGATTCGTTAATATTTCTATCGAATAACGCCGATCGTTGATTCCACTTTTGTGGTAGCGGAAGCCATTTATCATTAATGACTGCATTTAATGCATCTTGATCATGCAGTGTAATATGATTAGAATTAATATCTAAGAATTCTTTAGTTAATTTGAAAATTTTAAATTCTCTCCACTTTGTCAAATTTATTACCATAACTCCTGAATTGAAATAGGGAGAACTTTCAGATAATCCTAATTCTTCATGCCTATTAAAATTTGGTACAGGAGTTGCAGCTAATACATAGTCATCAACTTTTGTGTCCCATAATTTATGAATCGAATCATTAAAAACTATATCAGAGTCTAGAAAAAGTACTTTTTCTTCAATAAAATGTAAAATTTCAGAAACCTCTATCTTATAGTAAGCGGTCTTACTCATATTTTCCCTCAATCCATATTTTTTATATATTGTGTCATCTATTTGAAGAAAATGTATACTTCCCTTATATTTTCGTATTGTTAATTTTAGTTTTTCTTTATTATGTCTTTTTATCCCCCCATCAATTACATAAATATTAACAAAATGTGGAGAGGTCTTATTCCTAAACAATGATTCTATCATTACCCCTAAATGCTGAGCATATTTATCATCTGTTACAGTGATCACTTCAATATCTCCCAAAAATTCTCCCTCCATGGTTATATATACAAAACAACTATATATTTTAAAGTGAAATGTATATTGTTATATGGTTTAATTAAATAACACTTTTAACATCTCTCCACATTCTTACCACTTCCTCTTTATACTTTGCTCTACCCTTTTGTATATTTGCAAATAAAGTACTCCCTCTTTTAACAGAAAGTAACCTGTTAATTTTTTCTAGGTATTTTGATTTATCCTCAAAGTTTTCGATTAACATTTCTTCACTATGAAAATCTTTGAATAATTCTTTATACTTATGACTCCAACCTATTCCTACCGTAGGAATATTCTGGGTTAAAGCACTTACTAATCCATGATATCTAGAGCCTATAACAGCTTTACTATTAGCCAAAATAGATTTTATTCTTAGCGGGTTTTCTTCAACAACCATTTTTATATCTGAATTCAATCTTCTTTCAAGTTCTGCTGTCAGAATGTGATCTTTCTTTGTTTCATGTATTAAACAAAAGAACGGCACATTTTCCTGTATCAAATGATTTACGCAATTTTCTAATAACGAGATATACCAATCCGCAACCATTTCATTAGTTTTATCGATCATTCTAAAATTTGGTATAATACAAACACTATCTCTGTGTTTTTCACTTTCTAAGGTACATTTCCATTTAAGTAAACAAGTGAAATCTGGTGCTTTTTTTACTTTGTATGCATATTTATCAGGACAAATACTCATTATATGTTTATATGAAATCTCATCACGGGCATAAATCAATGTAATAGACTCTAGTATACTTATAAATGATTTTTTTATTTCAACTGAATTAAAAGGTCCAAATGCTTGAGGTAATAAAATTATCTTTTTACCATTATTCGCCCACTTCTCATATAAAAATGCACTTACTTGTGTAGGTAAGTCTCCCCATTGACTACTATATTTAAACCCTGAAGCATCTAAAACTACCTCGACTTCCTCTGGGTTTATTAAGCCTAGTGACTCATAAAAAAACTTTTTATCATTGAATTCTTCCACGTCTTTTTTCATATTTAACATTGCCTTTTTATGCCCTTTTACATTTGGCTCAAAACCGAGTGGGTTAACTCTAAATTTCTGATATAATCCAAGCTCAAATCTTTTATCATAAGGGCCAACAGTAAAATCTGTGACTAACTTATACTTCTCTCTGTCTGAAAACTCTTGTATTATTGCATGCAACATTAACTCTGCACCTTTATTATGAAAATTAATCCCGTTAATTTCAATTATTTTTTCATTCAAGATTAAAACTCCTTATTTTACTAATACTTTTCTTTGCAGAAAATGCAACTGGTATATTATGATCGGCATATCCAAAACCAATTAACATTATTGGCCTTTCGAAATAATCTAGATTCAACAGTACCTGCATTTCTTTTTCCAGTTCTTCAATATCCGGCCAGTTGATAATACATGAACTAATATTTTGAATTTCCAGTGCATATATAAACGTCATCGCTGCTAATGATGCATCAATATATATTAAATGTCTATCTCTCACATCACTAAAAGATGCTAAATTTCCTATTATAATAGCAAGATGTGGTATCTGGTCACCATAACCCAAAACACCCTTAGGTAGTTTAATAACTTTATCTAATAATGATTTATCATCTATAACCTTAAAGTGGAATGGCTGTCTATTACAAGCGCTAGGCGATTCAATAGCCAATTCTATTGCTTTGTCAATTAAATCGCGTGATACTTTATAATCCTTATAGTATCTTACCGACCTTCGATACTTCGATAAGGTATAAAATTCTTCATAACTTATATTAATCTTTTGTTTTTTTCTAAGGTATGGTTTAAAATATTCCTTTTTATCAATTTTTAATTTTTTAGATGCATCTAAGAAATTTTTTTCTAAAATTGTAAGATAGAAAGTTTTTCTAATCACTTTGAAATACTCAGATAAAACATCATTAGCCCAAATGGTAGTATTTGTTATATTAGAACTCTTTATTAAGTCACAATAGAAGTTAACTGTTTCCTCTATATAGTTTAGCGCAAAAACCTCTTTGCTGTTCTTCATTGTTAATCCTTTTTCAATTCGATGTATGTTTCGACGGAAATCTTCAATTCGCTTTACTTTTATTCCTTCATGAGTGGCCAATATTTCTCTATCAAAATGCCCTTTTATATAATGATAAATCTTTATTAAACTTTTTGAAGAGAATTTATTTAGTGGTAATTTGTCTCTTTCCTTTTCTTTATTATAATAATGGATATAGTCAACTCCATTAAAAAAATCTACATTCTCTTCAAAGCCTAATTGTTCTAATTGATCACTTATTTCGGAAAAGTAACTACTAGCTACGATAATCTTTACATTTCCCGCCTCGTTCACCAGACGTTCTGGTGAATAAATTAAGGCACCTTGAAACGAGTTTCCCCATTTCTTTTGATTATTATCAACATAGTATTTTATCTTATAAGGAATATTGTTAGATACATCTTTACTCATCTTTCCAGTTCCAAATATAATAATTTTATTATGTTTTAAAATATTGTCTAAAAGCATTTGATCACAACCTATAATAATTATCTTACATGATTAATCAAACATAAAGGTCTGAACCCACTTGAAACAGATTTCACCATTGTTAATGATTGTTTATTATCATTGTATTGGTGGTCACCAGTCAATGTCCTTCTCATTACTTTGGAAGGATCCCCATCTATCTTTGAAGAAGTCCATGATGCGATCCTTCTAGTTTCGATACCAGATCCGGTATTCCAATAGTCAGATAAACTATTTACTTTATAGAATTTTTGCTGTTTTGCAATATATTTATCCCACTCATTGTTTTCATCACCATAATACGCTCCTCCTGATAGAAGGCGTATCATACCTTCCACATCATATGAAAGATTATAATTTTCACCTTGAACAATTTGATTCTCCTGTAATTTTTCCCAACTTATATTTCGTTGAATATTACGATCAGCAATTAATTTTTTTTTGTTACATTCTTTATCCACCATTATGAAATAGAAATCACCACAAGGGTAATTTGAAGATTCAGGAGGAATAAACTGATTTGTAGACTTTCCTAAACCATTAAATGTACCAACTTTATTATAGGAAGATCGATAATGACATCTTATTTTTTTGCCGACTTCTAGATCATTTATACTAGTTACTTCATCAATGTGGAACAGCCGAGCACTTTTATCAGTTTTTATACCGTTAAAAATAAACTTCTTGTTTTCTTTAACGGTGATAATCACATCGTACATTTTAAATTCCAAATCACTTATATCATAAACTGTTTGATTGTAATAAGAACTAAAATAAGTTTTATGATTAAACTCTTTCGTACTAAAATGTCTATTTTCACCGTTAATACTTACTTCTATGTTATCAGCAAAATCTATTCTTGTACCTGCTAAAATTTTAAACCCAGAACCTTTAAATTTAAATTTAATCTTTGCATTATTCTCTTTCGTTTGCCTAAAACTGATAATAGGATCAAAGGAGTCTACTTCTGTTTTCACAACTCCTTTTTTCCACATTCCATAATAGGCAAACACTCCGCAGTCGTTTCTATAATATGTTTTCTTGTCCGGAGTAAACTCGTCAAACACTTTATCAATAATTGGGTGAATTTCATTATGAGTTCTCAATACATTTTTGGCATATTCCCAAAATATTTGAATAGTTTTATTAGATTTCTTACTGTAATCTTTTTCCTGGTGAATACTATGCAAATCTCTCATTAATATCTCGTAGCGAGTTCTAGTTACAGGGTATAAAAATATTTTAAAATAATTGTTTTTTGTGATTTTCTTAACCTTTTTTTCGAATTTTAATAAAAAGTTATTTAAAGAACTACTCTCCTTACTCTTTTCCATTTTGTCTAGTAAATCTATCAGTTCATCATAACTCGTAGTTAATCTGCGTATATCTCTCTTACATCTATTCGCAATTTTGAATACATTTTCATATGAAATGTTATTTTTTCTACTAAACCATTTATCGTCAACTACTTTCTTAGACAGTTCGGAATCTATTAGCTCATTCAAAGGGATAAATGGCGCACCTTTTATTTTTGCTCCACCTTTAGTTGAATTTATAACTTTTATACCTTTTATACTACTATAATAATCAATATACTGTTCGAGCGTTAATCTCATTTGATTAAATACTGAATTGGTTTTTATTAAATTCCCATTAACGTCCTGAATTTCTATCAATTTTTTAGTATCTTTATCTTGAAGTTCAGCAGAATTAATATTACCTCTTTTTATTTCTGGAGAGTAAAATAAATTATTCTTAAAGGAAAGGTTCTGTCCAACAAATATTATAGAACTTACATTTACTTTAGCAAAAATCTCAAAAGCAAAGGTCGCAACTGTAAATGCATCATTAACAACCCACTTACTATCAAAATTCTTCCAAAAAAATGGTGTTACTGAATCTTGGCTAGTAACCACATGAATTTTTGGCCCTTTATAATTTTGAATTGTTTCATACCCCACACTGGTTCCGTATATCATGGGTATAGAAGTAATATCCTTTTCTAACATTGGTTCAAACACTTTATAATTGTGCGATTGTGGATCATATGTACATACTGCGTCTGGATATATATTATTAGCAATAAGTCCCCTATTCGCTGATCCAACTGCAATTATATATGCTAAGCCGTTATCCTTTATATATTTTAAAGTGTCATATTCATCCATTAAGGATGGACCAGCTGAAGCTATAATGACAGGTTTATCTTTAAACGACTGTTCACAATCCTTTACTAAGTTAGGGGTTTTAATTGTTGTAGGTAAATTCATGAGACTGTTTATAGTCCATCGCTTTCCGAATACTTGCTTTGCACGATTTGACATTTTTGTCCTTTGGAGAACATCCCTAAATACTGTAGAGAAAGCATGATATTTATCTTTGAATATTCGTTCATAGCTCGGCAAAGTAATTAACAGTACATTTGATCGTAATTCCATACCAAACTGTTCTAGAAAATTCATTCCTAATTTATTATTGAACTCTACATACAAATTATCTAAGTTATAAATCGGATAATCATTAATTTTTTTTTCTATCAAAAATTGATAAAAAACATTTACATCAGGCTCATATATGGTGAATTTCTTATCAGGATAACTTTGCATTATTCTCTTTACATGATACCCGAACCCAAATCCATAGAAAAAAATATGATCATACCTTTTAATTTCATCTTGATATTTATTCATTATTCTACTAGCTTCTTTTATAGGTTCATATTTGCTGTGAAGTGTCATCTTTCGACCGTTAACATTTATTTGCGGAACAACATTTCCATCGTTAGATTCAACGACTTCTACATCAAGAATATCTGAATGCATATTGTAACATTCCAATATATATGGGAAGTTTTCATTTAAAAATATTTTGTTTTGCTCTAACATTGATAATCCACCCCAACCTCATACTTCATACCTAAATTAATTTTTCTTTTAATAACCATTCTCTTAGTTGTTCTTTATCAGCTTCAAGTCCTGTATTGTATATGTTATTATCATTTGTCCCAATATAATCAGAAATCGTTACCTCATTCCTTCCGAATGCTGGAGTTAAAATGTACATTTCATCTAACTCCAATACTTTCAAAGCTTCACCTTCTGTCATTAGCTGTTCGTACATTTTCTCTCCAGGACGTAAACCTATTTTTTTAATATTGATTGATTGTTTAATATTGTATTTCTTGGTTAATTCTTCTGTTATAACTTCAACCAAATCGTTTAATTTTATATTAGGCATCTTTAGGATAAATACCTCACCACCATTAGCTAACTTATTCGCCTTTAGAATTAATGAGACAGCTTGAAATGGTGTCATCATATAACGATACATTTTTTCATTGGTTACCGTTATTTCTTTTTCTTCTAATATTTGTTTCTTAAATAACGGTATTACCGAACCTCTTGATCCCATGACATTACCGAATCTCACAGATGAAAAGATAGTTCGTCTTGGCCCTTTTTGGTAATCTGCTGCGGAAATTAAACGCTCTGCCGTTAACTTAGAAGCACCATATGTATTAGTAGGTGCTATTGCTTTATCTGTACTTGTAAACAGTACTCTTCTTACACCAGTATTTATTGCAGCCTGAATTACATTTTGGGTTCCGATAATATTCGTTTTTACTGCCTCAAAAGGGTTATATTCACATGCTGAAACATGCTTCATAGCCGCTAAATGAAAAACATAATCAATATCCTCCATCGCTCTCTCAAGACGTTTCTCATCACGAACATCTCCAATAAGATAACGGATATTCTTTTGGTATGATAATTTTTGCTGTAATTCAAATTGTTTGTACTCATCCCGACTAAAAATACGAATAACCTCAGGTTGATAATCTAATAGTTCTTCCAATAGATATTTCCCTATAGTTCCAGTTCCACCAATAATAAGTATTTTTTTATTTTTATACATTAAACATGTCCTTCTTCCTATCAGCTTAAATAATCTTGTTGTCCTATATAATCGATTGATATTGAAATGAGTTTGTCTAGACCTTCAAATATTGGAAAAATCTCAAACTGAATTAGATCTGCAATAAGTATAGTGTCTTGGTTCTCTATGGCCTCCAATAAATTAGCCAATTCACTATTTAAAGAATCGACCGATGTAATGTAATCCTTCAATCCACTAACTTCTTGATCGCTCTTATCAATCACTGTAATCATTTCAATGATCCACTGAATCCCTTCCAAAAATCGGCTAAAATTAGACCATGTTTGATCTGTAGGTTGATCATAGAATTCTTCAACAAGTTTATCTATCTCTGGAACAGCTCTATCAATATAACTTTTAGTTGATAATAATAAATCATTGATGAATTGCTTTTTAGTACGCATTTTCACTGCTATTTGTTCAATAGATTCGATATTCTCGATAATATATTGGTCATGATGTTCATATACTTCAACATCGTCAATTAAAAGATGGCTAAAATATTTATCAGATTTCTCTATATATTCATTTATTTTTTGAAACAGTTCGTCTAAAATTTCAATATTATTTTTATACAGCAGGTGTGTATTTTCATTAATGATTAATTGCATAACAAGCCTCCAAGTAAACAAGTCTATTAATGTTAATATCGGATATTATACCAGAAAGTTTAACAATAAAACTGAGGTATTTTTTTACAAAATCAAAACCACCAGTGTGAACTGGTAGTTTGCTCTGCTGCTGAAAGCCTTTGTTGACGGCCTCGGCAGTAAAGGCCCACCGAACAGGGCTTCCTCTTGCACCACATTCACTCACTGATTCTAAAGAATCTCTTATATATTCTTATTTTGTTGTCCTGTAAATGGATCATACTCTTCGAATAATGTTAATTTGTCTGCCATGTAGTCATCTTTAAGCTGATTTCTAATGTATTCTTGTATCTGTCTTATATTCCTTCCCACCGTATCAACATAGAAACCTCGGTACCAAAATTTTTTATTTCTATCTGTATTTTAAATTGGCATGACGATCAATAATCATCAAATTCCACGTTGTGTGTGCTAAACTATCTTTGTCCTTCATTGGACACGCCTCCTTCTTTAGTGAGATTAAGTGGTCAGGAAACCAACTTTATCTTACCATGAAGAGAAGCTTTTTTGATCCACGTTAAAAGCTCTCCGAAACCCCTGGCGCAGCCAAGGGTTTTCAAAAGCATTAACAAAAAGACTCCAGTTAAAATCACTGGAGTCTTTTCTTTATACCTATTATCCTAATAATTGTAATACTGATTGTGGCTGTTGGTTAGCTTGAGCTAACATAGATTGAGATGCTTGAGAAAGAATGTTTGCACGAGTCATCTCCATCATTTCTTTCGCCATATCTACATCACGAACACGAGATTCTGCTGCAGATAAGTTTTCAGATGAATTATCTAAGTTTGAAATAGTATGCTCTAAACGGTTTTGGAATGCACCAAGATTAGAACGCTGAGCAGAAACTGTTTCAATTGCATCATTAATCGCTTGAATTGCTGCAGTCGCATCTTCGTGAGAAGCAACCGATAGAGCAGCAGTAGTTCCACTACTACCATCTTCTAATTTAACATTTGCAGAAGATGCATATGAAGCTCCAGATACGTTTGCATAATCGTCTCCCATTAATTCAGATACAGAATCACCGATTGAATGATCAGCATCTGTATTACCTGTTAAACCTAACGCTTCTGCACCCATATTTTGAATAGAGATTTCCATGCTTTGTCCATTATTAGCACCAACTTGGAAAGTTGCACTAAATCCTCCAGAAGCATCTGAATTTAACATTTTTTGAGTGTTAAACTCAGTAGTTTCACTAATACGATTTATTTCAGTAGTTAATTCATTGATCTCTTTTTGGATTTCGTTACGATCTACATCAACGTTAGTATCGTTTGCTGCTTGTGTTGCAAGCTCACGCATACGTTGTAGAATGTTTTGGGTTTCTTGTAATGCACCTTCTGCAGTTTGGATCATAGAGATACCGTCTTGTGAGTTACGGCTCGCTTGATCTAAACCTTTGATTTGTGCACGCATTTTTTCAGAGATCGCAAGACCTGCCGCGTCATCACCAGCACGATTAATACGAAGACCTGATGAAAGTTTCTCCATTGAAGATTGGGTTGCATTTTGGTTGATTCCTAGCTGACGATAAGTATTCATAGCTGGAATATTAGTGTTAATAATCATAAGTATAGTTCCTCCTTGAGAATTGTAATTTTCCACATCCTTGTGGTTGTATACTAATTAGTGAAAGCGGCCGCCAATCACTAGAATTAGTTCCTAATACTACTATCGGTCAATATTACTAGATGTTTAATACTTTTTATCATTTTTTAAAATTAAATCTAATAAATTTGTTGAAAGGTTTGCTGCTTGACTATTTTCTTCCTGAATTGCTTGATAGATTTCCTTCCGATGTACCTCTACATCCTTTGGTGCATTGATCCCTAACTTGACTTGATCCCCATCTACCGCAATTACTTTCACTTCGATCTCATCACCAATTTGAATCGCTTCATTAATTTTCCGAGTTAGCACTAACATCTTACTCCACCTCTTCCTTGGAGGTTACTTTAAAGATTTCTTCCCTTGTTGTATAATTTTGATTTTTAGTAATATACTGCTTGGCTATTTTTTTAGTTTGGTTGATGACGATCGGTGCATGTAGATTTGCTGTACTAGATGTTAATGGGTCTTTAACAGTAACAATGGCTAGTACCAGAACATCTTTCTCCTCATTTATCTCTAATTGTTCTACGGTTGTATCATCTAATTTAAATTGATAATCTTTCACAAACAGAAATGGATCTACTACAACAAATGCCGGATCCATTCCTTTCGTTGATTGAAGCACTTGAAACAATCCACTTTCCTCAAAACTTAATAACACAAACTCTTTTTCTTCTAAAAACCCAGGTATACCTTGAGGGAAATGGATGATCTCTTCCTCTTTTACGTCTATCTCACCAAAATATTTCGTTTCTATTTGCATAATTTCACCCTTCTATACTTCCATTTCGAAGTTATTGCCTATAATTTTTACATTGTCAAAATCAATATCTATCCAATTTTCTTGTTCTAAATATACATCAATCCCGCCCCGTTGATAGTGAAATTGATTTTTAGTTGGTTCTGCATTGATAATTGGTTTATTAGCTCTTGCATCTACATCAACTTCTGCAGGCTGATAATCGAATTGTACGGCATCTCCAGATGGAATCCAACCAATATTAAATTGATGTTTGGGCCACTGCCCATTTTCCTTCGCTATTTGAGCTAGTGGATTTCCTCTGTTTTCGATTTTCAATAACATATCACCTTGTTGACGGCGTTTTTTGGAACCTTCTATTGCGGTTTGCATCGCTTCATTGGCCATTTTTTTTACCGATTCTTCAGTAGGAATAATTCCAACATCTGCTAATGCTTTAGACTGGTCAATCGTTAACTTACCAGGTTTTGTAGTAATGTTAAGGTCTGCTTGCGGTTGTTGGATCGATTGTTTTGCTGGACCTTGTTCAATATCCAGCTTCGCATCCATCGTCCTTATTCCTATCATCGCATTTTTTTGTTGGATGTGTAGTTGAGGTAACTGCATCAATATCACTCCCTTTTAGAAAAAGCCTCACCTTTATACAAGGTAAGGCTTGTCTATTAACGTAAGAAATCTAATAATGTTGGTTGAATGATTCGCGCTCCACCACTTAATGCAGCACGGTGTACTGCTTCTTGTGAGGTTAAGTTCATAATTACTTGTTCCATATCAGCATCTTCGTTTTTGCTCATCATATCTTTTGCTGTTACTAATTGTTCCTGGACACGATTTTCGATAAGGTCGATTCGGTTTTGACGTGCACCTAAATCAGCACGTGCATTAACATTGTTATCAATATGGTTATCGATTTTGCCAATAAATTCACCAATTGCCTCATCATCTGATCCATCGCGTAGTGTTTCCGCAAACTCAGTAAGGTCAGTAAATAGTTCTTCATTAAAGATGCTATCTGGCTGTACATTGACTCGGATTTTTGTCCCACTTGAAACTTCAATCCGAACGTCATCATTATTAATCGGGTTAACAAAAGTACCGTCATCATTTAATTCATATGGGGGATCACCATCATTACCAGTTGTTTCTGTTCCACTAAAAATGAATTTGTTGTTTACTTTTGTATTAGCCAATTCCAGCATATGCTCTTTGATTTGTTCCACCTCTGAAGCAATATTGCCTCTTTGTCCCTCTTCATACGTACCATTGGCACCTTGAACGGCTAATTCGCGAAGACGTTCTAACCCTTTTTGCACCTTATCAAGTGCTGAGTCTGAGTTATCCATCCAGTTATGTACTTCACCAATATTACGTTCAAATTGCTCAACTTGATTTACTTGGGTACGGTAGTCCATCCCTTTCATCGCGACAACCGGGTCATCGGATGGGCGATTAATCTTTTTACCGGTTGATAGTTGATCCATGTATTTACCTAAACTTTGATAACTGCTGCTTAGGTTACGCAGCATATTGTTGGTTAACATACTTTGAGTTACACGCATTTAACTTACTTACCTCCCTACTAAGCCCATATTATTAATAATTCGATCAAGCATCTCGTCTACTGCTGTCATATTTCTCGCTGCAGCATTGTAAGCATGCTGATATTGAATTAAGTTCGTCATTTCTTCATCTAAGGATACTGAACTAATCGCTTGGCGAGATTCCTCAACTTGCTGACGAAGAATGCCAGAGTTGTTTTTCATTCGATTGGATTCCTCTGCGACAACACCCATTTCACCGATTATTGATTCAAAGTAACTTTTGATTGTAGCTTTGTCATCTAATTGGTCAGGATCATTTTCATCATAAGATAGAAATTGTTCGACACGTTTCGTATATACATTTGCAAGTTCTGTTGCATTCTCTCCATCACCTGGTGCTCCAGTCGAGCTTGCTGCAATCAAATCTACATCATTTGCAATCGCTTCTGAGAGTGCAATGGTATCTGCTGTTATTCCGGTGAAAAATTCGCCACCTTGGACCGGTTCACCATCTTCTTTTACGAGCGTATAACCGTTACTATGTACAGCGTTAAATTCATTAACAAAATGTTCAACCATCGTATCCAAGTCTGCTAACATTTCATTAATCTCGCCTGCTGCTGTTCCTTCTTCCTCACCTGTTCCACCATATTCAAAATCATTTAAATAACCAGATCCATCGATTAACGCATTTAATTTTCCTTGTACGTCATAATTAGATGCGTAAATATGAATCTCATCACCATAGTTTGCAACTAAATTCTCTGTTTGTTCTTCTACTGTTAAATTACGATCCGGTTGAGCGAAAAACATGGCTTTTAAATTATTATCATCATCAAAGTCAGCAAAAATATGTTTTACCGCTTCCTCACTTCCTGGTTGCACATCTACACTGCCGTCTACTAGTTTAATTGGTTCGTCATTTCCATTTTCGACATCATCATTATCGGTAATCAGTGTAATTGTTGCGATACCTTGGGCAATTGGGCTTGGTTGACCTGAACTTTTACGGTAATCTACTTTAATATCAGCGTAGCCTGATAATTCATCAATCAACCGATCACGTTCATCATAAAGGTCATTAGGTACATAGCCATGTGGCTCAATTTTGTTTATTTGACCATTTAGCTGATTAATTTGATCAATTAATGAGTTAACTTTCGTGTTATCAACACCTATTTCATTTTTTAAATTTGCTCTCACATCTTGTAGAGAACCATGTATATATTGAAAAGCATCGGCTAAGGCGTTAGCGCGCTCTTTAACAACGGAGCGTGCACCTGAATCCTCTGGATTTACGGATAAATCCTGTAACGATTTCCAAAACAAATCTAACGTTTGCGATAGCCCCTCATCTGTTGGCTCGTTCAGAATCGACTCTAGTTTGGACATCGTGTCCGCTTTTGATTCATAGAAACCAACCTTAGAATTTTCCTGGCGATATTGCTTATCGATGAAACTGTCACGAATTCGTTCGATCGAACCCGCTTCAACTCCACTTCCAATTTGACCAGGAATCTCGGGCCTATTTCTCGATGCAGCTGGGTATGGCGCCGTTGCGGTCATATTCACTCGTTGTCTCGTATAGCCTTCTGTATTGGCATTGGCAATGTTATGACCAGTTGTATATAGTGCCGTCTGTTGCGTATGAAGTGCTCGTTTTGCTACTTCTAATCCGTTAAAAGTTGATGGCATGTTTGTTCCTCCTACTTACGCTTTCGAATCAAATGCCGAACGCCTTGGTGCAGACGGCTTTGATTGATGCTTGTTATTTCCATAATTTAAATTTTTCATGGTTGGCTGCATCATGTCTAATGACAGCTGAACAAATTGTAAGGACTGCTGGGTTAATTGTTTATTTAAATCCTCTTGGCTACGTAATTCTACTAATTGTTCCGCTAATTGTAAGGTTACTTCTTTCAATTGCTTTTGTTCCGCTCCAGTTGTATGTTCTTCAATGATTGTTGAAACCGTGACAGTTGTTGGGTCTAGATTCTGTGTGGTTGCCCAACTTGCTACTGCTTCGATTCGCTTTTGCTCGATTTGATTGATTGCTTGCACGTGTTTCTGTTCTTTGACCAGTAACTTTTGCAATGCATCTGTTTTATTTTTCTTTAAAATCTCTGTTTTTTGTTTTGAAACCTGCAGTAGACTGTCATGTAACTCAATCAATTTATTTAGTTGTTGGATAATAGGCTGAACGGACATAAAGGCTTGCTCCTTTTTTCGTACATTGTATTAGGCTTTCCAGTAGTTTAACAGCTTCTTCGCTGTTTCTTTGTTGTTGACTTGATATTCGCCATTATCTACTTGCTGTTTAATTTCGTTCACATAAGTCTGGCGAGATTCCTTTTGTTGCATTTTTAATGCTTTATCTGAAATTTCCAATTGATCGGGTTTCAGTGAACGGGACTTGGATGTTGTTTTCTGCTGGATATGTTGTTGTTTTTGATAGGGATTCATATTTGAATGGTTGGGTCCATGTATTTTCAAGACCTTTCACCTCTTTCCTTTTTCTCGTACATACGTATTTATTATCTATATCGGATGGATCTTTGAAATGTTTAATATTCTTTTAGTATATCGGTTTGAGGAGCCATTGAGAAGATGTCTAAAGTTGTAGATTTGGGTCTTATGGATTAACCGCAATTAGAAAACCTCCAAAAGATGGAGGTTTTAGTATTTGCGGCTTCTTGTATAGTACGTTTGTGCTTTTTGTTTTTCTTCTTGTTCATTTCTCCGTTTGACTTGTTCGACTTCCTGTTGATGACGTAGGTCTGAAGATATTTCATCCGTACAGTTCACACAGATTTTCCCTCTGGCAATTGGCTCCCCGCAACGTTCGCATGGATAGCTTAAGTTAGGGAATTGAGTAGATCGTAGCCGCTTATCTTTTACAAATTGTAGGATAACATCTTCATCCACACCTGTAGCTTCGACAATTTCAGGAATGGTTGCTTGTCTGTTTTCACGTTTTTTCAGAAAATCATAGACGATTTGAAATTGTTTTTCATCCTCTTTCACACAATCAGGACAAATCGATTTGGTAGTTTTAACAAAAACTTTATCACACCTTACGCAATTTGCTAATTCTCCCATTGCTAGCACCTCTTTCTCTTTATTTCTATCTAATTAGTGTAAAACTGTATATATTAGGACATCCTGCATCCTTAAGTAAAGTTGCTGCATGATGAATCGTCATACCAGTTGTATATATATCATCGACAAGTAAGACATCAGTTTCAAGTGATTTGGTCAAGAAAAATGGATTTTTCGTTGTGATTCGCTGTTGCCTTGATTTTTTTGATTGTTTTTCGGATTGACTTGCCTTTCTGGAAAGTGTGGCTATCACTGAATTTTTAGTGTGCTTAGCAATCACTTCAGCAATAGCTGTTGCTTGATTAAATGCTCGCTCCTGCAGTCTTTCATTTGTTAGCGGAATTGGTACAATTGTCAGGGATTCGATCGGATAAAAGTTTCTCAGCTCTCTTTGGATGTACGGTGTAAATATTTCTGTTAGTTGATAATCACCACGATATTTCCACTGCGCAACGACTTCTTGCATAAACGGAGTGTAAGAAAAAAGCGATCGATTAAACTGTAATACATCGCGAAACTTTGCGCTGGATTGCCACTTTTTGCAATCATCACATATCTTTTTCTCCGGCATTTGTCTTCCACACCTTTCACAAATAGTACCATTAATTCTAGCCAACTGTGAAGCACAGTTATCACATAAGTTCGTCTTTTCGCTGGGAAGAAAAAGCGTGCTCCAAGTAACAGGCTGATTAATCCAATCCTGACATTTCAAACAATATGTCATAGCTTCTTTCCTTTCTTATTCATCATTTTGATTTGCGCTATGGCATCTTCCATCGCATTGGTTTTGCCTTGGTGGATAAACAGGACATTTCCATCGGGGTCATCCGGACTTCTTCCTGCTCTTCCTGCAATTTGGACTAATGCTGCTTCATCAAAGACATGGTGTCCAGCATCGAGAATCACGACATCTACCGACGGAAAGGTTACACCTCGTTCAAGAATCGTTGTAGTAACGAGGGTGTTGATCTTTTTTTGACGGAATTGTTCCACTTTTTCTTTTCTGTGTGGATCTTCGGCATGTACAGCAACTGCCTGGTAGTGATCGGCTACTTTCTTTAATAAAGCTATCGTTGAGACAAAAAGTAATAATTGGCGGGAAGTTGATCTTTTAGTGAGGAATTGTTGTAGAACTTTTGGCTCTGTTCCTTGTTGGAGCTTTTTTCGTAGGTTTAATTCTATCTTCAATTTGGGGATTGGCAGTGGATGGCCATGAAAGCGAATCGGTACAAATTGTACTGGCAATTTCCTTTGGTGGATTTTTCGTTTATGCTCTGGTCTCGGAGTTGCCGTTAAATAAATCGATGTGGCATCCTGTTTACAAGCTCGATCGGTTAAAAAGGGTAATGTTTTGTCATGGTGAAAAGGGAACGCGTCAATCTCATCGATAATCATGACATCGAAAGCTTGGTAGTAACGGATTAATTGATGGGTAGTGCTGATGACCAGCTGTCCTTTATCGGTTCGATCTGGAGAATCTGCATACAACGCTTCGATTTCTGACTCTGGAAAAGCTTGTTGAAGACGAGGAAACAGTTCTCTTACTACATCTGCTCTTGGCGTGGCAATGCAGATTCGTTTCCTTTCTTGGATTGCTTTCGTTATCGCTGGGAATAGCATTTCTGTTTTACCAGAACCACATACAGCCCAAATCAGTAGTTCTTTCTGTTGGGTGCTGATCGTTTGTGCAATTGCCTGTGCTGCTCTTTGTTGAGGTGGAGTTAATGTGCCTGTCCAGTGACATGGCTGTGTTTGAAGTGGCCAAGACGGAACTGTTCCATTCCATGTAATCAGGGTATCACATTGGAGCACCCTACCTGTCTGGAGACAATGACGGCAGTAGAGATGGGTGTGATTACACCTTGCGCATGGTATATTGGCAAACAACTGTTGATTTTTATTGCCACAGCGGTTACATTTGGGACGTCCATATTTAGTAGTTATACTTGGTAGTCGTTTTACTTGATCAGTGCGGAGTAGATAATCAATAGTTGGCTTAGTAAGTGGAAGTTCCGAGGTTAACAAAAGCTTTCCTGCGAGGATTTGGGAAAAATTCATATCAAGCCTCCTGTATGATTGGTGGGGACAAGCCCCACCACTTTATTTTTTATACCATCCCATCCCTAGTGATCCTTCACCGAGATGTGTGCCGATAACTGGTCCGAAGTAACTTACTGATATTTCTACATTGTCAAAACGTGTTTCTAATTCCTGTTTAATTTCTTCCGCCTCAGCCTCACGATTCGCGTGTATAACAGTTGCTCGAATCGGTACGCCTGTTGAAGCATCTTCTTCGAACAATTCGAAGATTCGCTTTAATGCCTTTTTCTTAGTACGAATCTTTTCATATGGCACGATCTTAGTATCTTCAAAATGCAGAATTGGTTTGACTTGAAGCATGCTACCAAGCAGAGCTTGAGCACCATTCAATCTGCCGCCGCGATGAAGATGACTTAAATCGTCTACCATGAAATATGCGCGAAGTGAATCTTTTATCTCATGCAAGCGTGACATAATGGTTTGGGCATCTTCGCCATTCTGAGCCAAATCTGCTGCTTCTAGCACATAGAATCCTTGCGCCATACAACTGATTTCAGAATCAAATGGAAAGATTTCCATTCCTTCTACCATTGATTGTGCAGTAACAATCGATTGAAAAGTACCACTAATACCGCTGGATAATGTAATAAAAATGGCTTGATCATAATCTTTGGCGAGTTCGTTTAATTTTTGCGTTATGAGGCCGATAGATGGTTGTGAAGTCTTGGGGAAATCTTCTACCTCTCTTACTTTCTGATAAAATTCTTCAGTGGAGATATCGATTTCTTCCTGGTAGGAGTCGTTCCCAATTACCACATTAAGGGGGACCATATGTATATTTTTTTCTTCTCTATACGAATCCGGAATATATGCCGTACTATCGGTAATGACAGCAACTCTCATATTTATATCTAACCTTTCTACTAGTTTTTAGATTACTATATTTTATTTTACCTAATATTATGTTCGTTGCATAGTCTTAAGTTGAGAAAGGTTTATGGAAAGAAATACAAGTCCCTGATCGACCATGAACGTCTCCAGACAAACGAACGGACATTGATTCCGTTATTTGTATCAAAAACGATTGTTTGGTAACTTTCGCGGACATCTATTCCGTTATTTCATACTATTTCTTGTTAATAAGCATAAAATAGATGAAATAGAGGATCAAATGTCCGTCAAACCTAACCATTATCGGTTATGTACAAAAATAGAGGAATAAATGTCCGCTTCATGGATAAAACTTATAAGATTTCTACCCAACCTTTTTTAATAGCAATAACAACAGCTTGGGTACGGTCTTTAACCTTCATTTTTTGTAAAATACTGCTTACGTGATTTTTTACGGTTTTTTCACTTATATAAAGAGATTCTGAAATCCCTTTGTTACTTTTACCTTCTGCCAGTAATTGCAACACTTGGCATTCACGTCGAGTCAGTAAGTGAAGTGGTTTACGATGCTCTACTTCTTTTAATTTGGAAAGGGAAGTGTCAGAATCATATAATGCATCTTCTTCTGTCACTAACCTGCGATATTCTTTCACTAAATTATGAGTTACTTTCGGGTGTAAATAAGAGCCCCCTTCTGATACAACGGAAATGGCATCAATTAGTGCATCAGAATCCATTTCTTTTAGTAAGTAACCTTGTGCACCAGATTTCAAAGCGTGGGTAACATAATTTTCATCATCATGAATCGATAGAATGATGACTTTTACGCCAGGGTAACGTTCCAATAGTTCAGCAGTTGCTTCTACCCCGTTAACACCAGGCATGTTGATATCCATTAGTACCACATCAGGCTTGTACTTTTTCACAAGCTCTGCAGCCATGGAACCATCGTCACCTTCTGCTAAAACATTAAAACCATCCTCTAATTCTAATATCCTTTTAACCCCTTCGCGAAACAATTTGTGATCATCGATTAATACAATGTTAGTTGACATGATTACTCCTCCTCAAGTTCCTATATACTATTTTATTTATTTTTTGATATCATCATCGATGTAATAGTGCGATTAACTCCTATCCCTACCATTATACCTGATTCAGGTTAATTTGCAGTATTATTGTCGTGCTCAAGTGGGATTGTGATGTTAACTCTTGTGCCAGCCCCTTGTTTACTGGTAATGTCTAATTCTCCTCCGAGAATATCAACTCGTTCGTGCATGCCTATTATACCAAAAGATTTATCTTTTTTCTCGGATTGTTCGAAACCTTTGCCATTATCTGTAATGGTAGCGACTACTCTATCACAAGAAATGTCTAACTCCACCAAAATCAGTTTAGCTTCCGCATGTTTTATTGCGTTTTGAATCGACTCTTGGATTAAACGAAATAAAGCAACTTCGTAATGACTATGTAATCGCTCGTCAGACGATTGATATTGAAAGCGAATGTTAGGATGTTGATCTTCTAATGTTCTTATGTACTTTTTAATAGTTGGTATTAATCCTAAATCATCCAGAGCCATTGGGCGTAAGTCATAGATAATCCGCCTTACTTCATATAAAGAATCACGAATCATTACTCTAACATTACGCATTTCTCGAACTGCGCCATCAACATCACCTTTCTTAAAAGTACGATCGACTATTTCAGAACGCAACATAATGTTCGCTAGCATCTGTGCCGGACCATCATGCATTTCTCTTGAAAGGCGGCGACGTTCTTCTTCTTGTGCTTCAATAATTTTTAAACCAAATTCTTGTTTTTCATAAGCATCACTAATCAAATCAGACACTTCTTGAAAGTCCTCATTTAAATAATTCAAGACAATTGAAACTTTTCCAACTAATCCTTCTGCTCGTTCGACCATTTGTTCGATTGATTTAAGCCTTAATTCAATTTCATCTCGTCTATCCCTGAGCACTTTTTCCTTATCACGTGTCACCACTAAATCTGTTTGAAGCTGATGGGCTTGGTCGTATACTTCCCTAATTTTTTCTTCTGAATATTCTTTGAAGTTTTTACTTACTTCCGCTAGTTTTTTTCTAGCTAGTTTTACTTTCTTTTCGAGGGCATCCCCTTCATCAATAACCACCGCTACATCTTCTTTTAACACTGCTAATTCGTGCTCTAATGTTTGATATTCCTTACGAGAATCTTCGGCGATTTCAAAGATTTCATCCTTGCTGTTTTTTACTGTATCTATCATCTCGTCTATTATATAATCTAATGTACGATCTGTATGTTTCATATACTAAACCTCACCACCTAGTTTCATTTTATACCATACGAAATATATAGTTCTTTTTTAGGGGGTTATCATAATATTCTTTATTCCCTATTACAATTATTTTACACGCATTTATTTCATGAACACAAATTTATTCGTATTTAGGAGGATTTATATATGCTTAACCACTATTTTACTGTAAAACTAGAAGGATCTGATGAACAGATCATTCAAAAATCTAGGTTCATCGGGTATGTGAAACGCGTAACTAGTGAAGATGAAGCCCAACAATTTATTCAAGCTATCAAAAAAAAGCATGCTGATGCTACTCATAACTGCTCTGCCTATATGATTGGCGAACATGACCAAATTCAGAAAGCTAATGATGACGGTGAACCGAGTGGTACTGCCGGTGTTCCGATCTTAGAGGTATTAAAGAAACGACAACTAAAAGACACGGCAGTCGTAGTTACCAGATATTTTGGCGGGATTAAGCTAGGGGCTGGTGGTCTGATTCGCGCATATTCCAGTACAACCTCATTGGCGATCAATACGACAGGTGTTGTCGAGCGAAAACGAATGAAGAAGTTTTTTGTAACAGTTGACTATACTTTATTAGGTAAATTGGAAAATGAATTACGCCAATCTGATTATTTATTAGAAGAAACGGAATATTTAGACAAAGTAACCTTTCACGTCCGTACTTTAGTTGGTGAAGAAAGTGGTTTCTCAGACTGGATAACAGATTTGACTAGTGGAAATGTTGACCTAAAGGAAGGCGAGAATTCTTATATAGAGGTAGACGTTTCGACCGAGTGACTATTTCCCTGGAAATAATTCGAGTGTGAATCAACTTCACACTCTGTTTTTTTATTTTTTATGAAATGATAATAGATTAGCCTGCTTCAATTCATTCGTCAGTTTTTTTATAAAATCTTGTGAATTATCGATTTGTTCTCTTTCGGTTTGATCTAGCATTTTTTGTAATATAGACCGATACACCTCTTGCTCCGTCAAACGACTCAACCCCTTTACCCATCCTAATGATACAATATGTTTGTACTTCTATTTTCGTAACTTGTTTACTATCAAAATAATAAAAATCGCTATCAAAGCTCCTATTCCATCAAGAACGACATCACCTACGTATGGTGTACGGTTTGGCGTTAATCCTTGATGCCATTCGTCAAAAATAGCGTACACTAAAGTAATCAAAAATGCAAAAAAAGATACTAGAGTTGCTCTTTTATACTGCCATGTCTTGCTGATCGCTAGATATAATAGACCACACAGTATGGCGAATACTCCTACATGAGCCCCTTTTCTAAGAACAAAAGCGCAAGCGCCCGATTAGAAACGTAGCAACTTCAGAATCAACTGAGATAAAGGAATCACGGTGAGCTTGCGAGCCGATGATGACTTATCGTAGGGCGATTCGTGAAGTTGCCTAGTTTCTGGGGGCTGGAGCTGGACGTGACTCACCACGCTACCCTGATACACATGGTCAAATTATTATAATTACCTAGCCCAAAAATTCGACAAATCCTTCTACACCTAATTGTTCGACACTGACCACAGAATGATGATAGCTAAAGGAAATCGGCTGTAAAATGGCTGTAAGAAAGGATAAGTCAATATGTTGAGAAAGAAATGGCTTGATGTCTTGTTCCTCGTATGGTTGGTCAGATGCGTAATATATGACTCCCATCCACAGTAGAGGAAAAAGCCAATATATTAACTTCTTCATGATTTCCTTAAACTCCTCTTTTTTCTACTATAATAATTTGTAAATTATACCACAATTTCTGACTGTTGATTACATTCTTGTTCACAATGCAGATAAAAAAATAGTCAGCTACTCCTCTAAGTGGCTGACTTGTCTGTTTAGTTAATGATTTTGTTTCCATTTGTTAAATTCTAAAAATTCTTTGAATTCTTGTTTAGAGACACCAGAATGCATTGCTTCTTCTGCAAGCTTTAACCATTCTTCATCTAATTGTTCTTTAATTTCTTCATCTGATTGAGACATTAATAATTCATTAACGGTTACACCAAGGACCTTACCTACCTTCTCCATGAACTGAATCGATGGATTGGATTGGATTCCACGTTCAATAGAACTTAAATAGGACTTGGCAATCCCGGCTTGCTCAGCAACTTCGGATAATGACATTCTTTTTTGTTTCCTTAATTCTTGAATTTTTTGCCCTATCACAACAATTCACCCACTTTCCTGCTAACCATCATTATAACATAAATGTTTTTTTCTGTTCTATATAAAGGTACGTCTTTTTGTCGAATTATGCAAGGGTTTATGACTATTTTTGCGCATTTTGCAGAAAATCAAGACTAAAGTCCTGTAGAATTATTCGTTAAAACGTAATATTTTAGTTTGTCCCCATTGGAAATTAGTTCAAATGTCGAAGATTTACAACTATTTTCCGTTAATAAACACGTGCATTTTACCATTATTATTAGTATAATATGGATAATACATAGACTAAAGAGGTGTGGAATACTATGAAGAAGTTAGCGCTACTTTTTATTCTGGCTGGAGTCGTACTTCTAAGTATTGGCGGTTATCGTTACTTCCAAATACAAGCTGCTGAAAAACAGGCCGCTACGGAAGTAAATGAATTACTTGAAAAATCTACTAAAGGAGAGATATCAAAACGAACACCGGAGGAATTTTTTCCAGATATGGGAGAAGCGGTTGGGTATTTACACATTCCAACACTTGATGCTCAATTGCCTATAGTAGAAGGTACTGATCCAGATGAATTAGAGAAGGGAGTCGGCCATTATCGAGGTACAGCCTATCCAAAGCAAGACGATCAAATCGTACTGTCTGGCCACCGTGATACTGTATTTCGAGATTTAGGAGAAGTAGAGGTCGGAGATACTTTTATAATAGAATTAGAATATGGAGAATTTGAATATGAAATGGTTGATTCCAAGATTGTTGATGCAGACGATACAACCATTATTAAATCAACAGCGCCTGACGAAGAATTGGTTATCACGACTTGCTATCCATTTTCCTATGTAGGAAACGCACCTGAAAGATATATAATCTATGCAAAACCAATTTATTAAGCGTATTGTCTGTTACCAATACGCTTTTTCACTTGTTTTATAGGGGGTAAATTAGATGAAAAGGTTATTCATTGTATTGATAAGTTTGCTAGCGTTTTTAGCTGCTTGTCAAGATGACGAACAGGTCAAGCCTGAAGATCGCTTGCAGGAATATGTTGACCATTGGATGGCGGAAGACTTTGAAAGTATGTATCCAATGGTTGAAGAAGATGTAGATAAAGAGGAATTTGATCGTTATCCCAAAATATATGGAGACTTGGAAGTATCCGATCTATCTGTCGAATACGAACTACCGGATCAAGAAGAGGAAGAGATTGACTTGGACGAGGTTGAGTCGGTATCATTCCCGGTCAGTGTAAGTATGGAAACAATGGCGGGGCCGATTTCTTTTGATACAGAAATTGAAATGGTGAAAACGATTAAAACGGTTGAAGATGAAGAAGAAATTGATTGGCTAGTTAATTGGCACCCTGGCTTTATCTTCCCCGAGTTAGAAGACGGCGGAACAGTTGGAATCAACAGAGTTGAGCCAGTTCGCGGAGAAATCTATGACCGAAATCGTGAAGCACTGGCTGTCAATGAAAGTATTTATGAATTAGGTGTCGTAGATGATTGGTTTACCGAGAATAAAGAGGAAGAAAAAGAAGAAATAGCAGAAATACTGGATATTACAGTGGAAGATATTGATCAAGCATTAAGTGCTGACTGGGTCACACCAGATGTGTTTGTTCCATTAAAAGTAGTTCCTAGCATAAGTGAAGATGGATTAGAAGAAGCCTTACAATCAATTAAACCATTTACAAAACAAACGACGACAGGACGTATCTATCCTTTAGGTGAAGCTGCCGCACATTTAGTAGGATATATCGCACCAATTACAGCTGAAAAATTAGAAGAAGTCGACTCTGACGTTTATTCGGAAAGTGATTTAATTGGTTATAGAGGACTAGAAGAGTTATTTGAAGAAGAACTCCGTGGTGAAGAAGGTGTCCAGATTTATGTCGATAAAGAAGATCAAGATCCTGTCGTCATTGCTGAAACAGAGGTGAAAGATGGGGAGACCATCACCCTCACCATAGATGCAAAAGTACAACAAAGCATCTTTGATTCATTAGATGGCGACGCCGGAACTGCAGCTGCAATAGATCCTGCGACTGGTGAAACCTTAGCATTAGTAAGCAGTCCAGCTTTCGACCCGCACGCTTTTCTATATGGACTTAGTGGCGATCAATGGAATGAGTGGCAAGAAGATCCAAAGAATCCATTATTAAATCGATTTAGCGCAACCTTTGCACCTGGCTCATCGTTCAAACCAATTACAAGTGCTATTGGCTTGGAAAATGGCTCGATTGATCCAAGTGAAGGTTACACTATCGAAGGATTAACCTGGCAAAAAGACGGCTGGGGAAATTACTCCGTTCGACGTGTTTCTGAATCAAACGGCCCGGTTGACTTAAGAGATGCACTCGTCCGCTCCGATAATATCTATTTTGCTATGCAAGCATTAGAAATGGGTGAAGATGCGTTTGTATCTGGCTTAGAAGCATTCGGTATTAGTGAGGAAGAGTTCCCTTTCACTTATCCAATCGAATCGAGCTCGATTTCTTCTGATGGTACATTAAGTGAAGAAGTACTGTTAGCAGATACGAGCTATGGTCAAGGACAACTTGAAATGAGCGCACTGCAACTAGCAACGAGCTATTCCATTTTCCAAAATGACGGCAACATTGTCCAACCAACCTTATTGATGGATGAAGAAGACGGACAGACATGGAAAGAAGGATTACTTTCTAGTGAAAATGCCGACATCATTCGTGATGCATTACGTGGCGTCGTAACAGATGGTACCGGAAGTGGCGCAAATGTTAGTGGATTAGGGATAGCCGGAAAAACTGGAACTGCCGAACTGAAGCAATCACTAGATGAAGAAGGTGCTGCTGAGAATGGTTGGTTCGTCGGTTATCCGGAAGATGGCAGTGTAATCATCGCTATGATGGTAGAAAACATCGAAGATAAATCAAATGGCAGTGGATATGTCGCCGAAAAAGTCGGAAACGTATTTTCTGAGATTAAATAAGAATGGATAGGAGAGCTAGCCCCAAGGAGATCGGGCTAGCTCTTTTGTATAAGGTTATCTGGACACTTTTTTATACTTTCTGGACACTTTTTGTGATAATCTGGACACTATCTTCATTTTTCTGGACACTTTTACAATTTTTCTGGACACTAATTCACTTTTTCTGGACACTCTACATAAATGGTACTAAATCATGATGTCTATAGTATGCACCTTTACTCGTTCCAACTTTAATAAAACCTGCTCGATTCATCATTTTCCTAGCTGCATCTGGAGATAGTCCTCCTAAAAAATCATAAGCTAGTCTTTTCGTTATCCTATTCTCCGACAATAATGCTAAATCAAACAACACTGGCAAATAGGCATCAGAGCTGCGTTCATTACAAAAAGGACATTGCCAACGCAGGCGTATTCTGTTCATCGCAAATCTTGTACATGCCGGACATGGTACACCTTTAATAAGATCGCTCCACTTGATACCATAACGGTCCATTATAGGAAAATGTGCTTCTTGGTGGTGATCATGTAGAAAGGATACAATCTCCTGATTTCTAGAAGGTGATATTTTCGCCGGGTGTTTTCGTGCTATTTTTTCTAAAAAAGATGGAAGTGCTTGCGCTGTGAGGATCCGGTGCCTATCTGGATAATCCTGAAGTTCTAGAATGGCATAACGGTTGACGAATACCGCTGCGGTAAAGGTGGGAAGCTGTTCGATGCCATGCTCATCCAGAAACCGAGGTAATTGTGCATGTTGGAGATCTACTTGTAATAATGGATCTGGAAAGACTTCTTTTTCTCCTGCTTTCGTTCGTATTAGCTGTCGGGAATGTGGATCAAAGTAGATGGGCGCGGTATAATTCTTGATTTCTAGTATGACACGATAGCCTAGATCAAAAAGGAGCCAGTCGATCTGGAATGCTGATTGGTGCTCAATGCGGAGTCCGTTAAGGAATTGTGGTGAATCAAGGTGGGCTTGCTTCAGGTAATATTCAAGGTTTGCTTCTCCTGCTTGTCCTGACTCAAATTGCCGCCACTTGTCATAGATGTAGCGATATTGCGGATGATCTTGCGGAAGTCGATCAAGTAGTGCTTTGTGCTTCAATACTTTTAATGAGGTTTTGGGTATCATTTCTCCTCCCCTTTCCAATATAGGCACAGCAGAAATCTACTGTGCCTCTCTTTTATAATGCGATTACTTGTCCTGTTTTACTACTCTCATAAACGGCATCAAGCACTTTCATTTGGTTACGTATTTTGGTAATGTCATAGAATAATGGTTGATTGTTCAATACTGCATGAGCGAAGTGTTCTGCCATTAATGTGTACTGGTCACCTGCTTCTTGCAATACCCTTGTACCTTCATCTGTTTTCACATGGATTTCACCTGTCATTCCTTCATTTGTGTCTGGGCGGAATGCTGATGTTACGGTGATGATTCCCTTTGAACCGACCACTTCGTATGACTCACGCGATGTGCAATCAAAACTGGAATCAAAAGATGTAACTATGCCATTTCCAAAGGTCATCGTACCCACCATCGTTGTATCTACTTTTAATTCCGGATGATAGTAGGCACTTGCGTGAACGGATACAGGTTCTTGTTCTAGGATATTACGAATCGCATGTAGGGTGTAACATCCGACGTCAAACATCGATCCACCACCAAGCTCATTATTCAAGCGAATGTTGGAACGGTCTTCCAGATAAAAAGAGAAGCTTGCGCGCATAAAGGATACATCACCAATCACATCGTCTTGAATCAATTGCTTTACTTTTTGATGCTGGGGATGGAATTGATACATAAAAGCTTCCATGAATACCACATTATTTCTTTCACATGCAGTAATCATTTCTTCTAATTCTTCGTTAGTGACTGCAACAGGTTTCTCACAAAGTACATGTTTGTTCTTTTCGGCTGCTTTGATTACCCATTCTTTATGTAAAGCGTTTGGCAGTGGGATATAGACTGCATCGATATCTGGATCGTCTAATAAAGCCTCATAGCTGTCAAACGTACGTGGAATATCGAGCTCTTCCGCTGCTTCATTTGCAGTTTGTTGATTTCTACTTGCGATCGCAACTACTTCCCCATTATTGGATCTCTGAATCGCTGGTATCACTTGTGTCCTACCGATTTTTGCTGTACTGAGTACTCCCCATTTTAATGTTGTCATGTTACCTCTCCTTTATAATGTCTTGATTGCACCGCCATCTACAATTAAGGTTTGTCCCGTAATATATGTATTAGCAGCTGACCCTAGAAAAAGGATTGCTTTCGCGAATTCTTCTGGTTGTCCGATACGACCAATCGGGATATTTGCTCCTGCTTGTTGAATTCGTTCTTCAACCGATTCATCTGATGGTTGTTGTTTGTATATGTCTCGAATCCGGTCCGTTTCCATTGTGCCAGGACCAACTGAATTAATCAAAATTTGATCAGTTGCTAATTCCTGAGATAAGCTCTTAGATAAGCCAACGATAGCAGGGCGGAATGTATTCGATAGTAATAGTCCGTCTAGTGCTTGTTTCATCGAACTTGATGTAATATTAACAATGCGTCCGAATTGCTGTTCTTTCATTCCAGGTGTTACGGCTCTAACTGTACGAATAATATTCATGAGCAACAATTCAAAAGCATGCTGCCAATCCTTATCATCAAAGTCATTAAACTGACCTGCAGGTGGACCTCCAGCGTTATTGATTAAAATATCAACACGACCAATTGTCTGCATTAAATTTTCAATGTCCTGACTTTTGGTAAGGTCACAGACGATTGCTTCTACATTAGCATTCCCTGTTTTTTCAACGATCTCAGCTACTGCTTGTTCTAGTTGTGCTTTACTTCTACTTGCGATAACAACATGTGCACCCTCTTCAGCATATGCTGTGGCACATGCCTTACCTAAACCTTTGCTTGCTGCTGTGACAAGAACCTTCTTATCTTTCACTCCTAAATCCATGACACACCTCCTAACACTATTTTAAAAGGGATGCGATTACAATAGCAAGCAACAAGAGTCTTAAACAATAAAGTTAGACTTCTTTACCAAGAAAAAACAGCTGCTCTAAGCAACTGCTACATTTCATTTAACTTCGTTGTATACAAATGGAAACTGTCTGGATTTTTTTCATCTAAAGCTCGATCAATAAGTCTTAATAAATTGCTTTTCTCTAATTCCATAATCACATGGTCAATATTATCCGTCTTCTCATCAGTTTGTGACACGATCATATACGGGCTTAAAATAGTGGATAGATGCTCCTGAAAATCTTTTACTTTCATCAGATCTGATAATGTTATCCGGTTATATTTTTTTCCTTTTTGAAAAACGAAAACATCGTTTTTATTTTGAATTTGTTGTGTATCGCGATTAATTCGAATTTCTCGAGCTTCGAGCGGAACAAAATGATATACTTCATCATCCATTAACAAAGAAAAATATTGATAAGCAAGTACCACCCGAATGTGTTTGCCTTCTTCTTTCACATAATACGGTTTTAACATTTTTACGGAAAGCAAATTCAACACCTCCTCAAAAATTCATAACGCACTAATCTGCTTGAGATATACTCTTATTTTACATCATATGCAAGAAATAAGAAAGCGTTTACAACTAATTACCAAAAAGAAATTTTTGGCTAGTAATCGTTATCCTTCCATTTAAGCAGATTCACCATGGTAAGCTAACGATTTCTGCGGTATACTAAGCAATAGAATGTTCGAAGGAGAATTTTTCTAATGAAATGGTCAAAATTACGCTACCGTTTTTTTGGTAGGCGAATAATCAAAACAGCATTAGCTGTCTTTTTAACATCCATGTTATGTGAATGGATCGGCTGGCCGCCAGTATTCGCTGTCATCACTGCGATTGTCACCGTCGAACCAACTGTTGCTGATTCGATCAAAAAAGGGATTGTCCGTTTTCCTGCTTCGGCAATAGGTTCAGCCTATGCCGTTTTATTTATCTACTTGTTTGGGAACTCACCCATTACTTATACATTGTCCGCCTTGTTTACAATTATCACGTGTTATCGATTAGGTTTACATGCTGGACTGCTAGTAGCAACCTTAACATCCGTTGCCATGATCGAAGTAATCCATACTAATTTATTTGTCTCTTTTATTATTCGACTTGGCACCACAACAGTCGGACTATTAGTATCAACATTAGTCAATATGTTTATTTTACCGCCTAATTACACAAAAAAAATAATGACTAATATCCATGATCTATTAAAACAGACAGGAGAAGAATTAGAGATTATATTGAAGCAATTAGTTGGAAAAAACCGACTCTCCAAGCAAAAAACAGAGATAGACAGTCGTTTTTTAACATTAAAAACGACATTGGATCAGACAGATAAATTGTTGAATTTTCAAGCAGCAGAATCGAAATATCATCGACTGGACGAGCGTACGAAGCATGTATTTGATTACGAAAGAAAAAACCTCAAGAGATTGCGATTGATTCATTATCATATCGGTAATTTAATTAATACACCAATCCAAAACATCTGTTGGTCGAAGCAAGAGTGTGAAGACATTATGCAAATGGTGGAAACACTAGTTGATTTCATGAAATATCCTGATCATTATAAAGCAAGTGCCTACCGACAACAGGTAAAAAAGTTAATGAATCAATTCTGGGAAAGTAAAAAACCAAGTGATGATCAAAATACTACCCTTTTTACACCAGAAGTCATTATCTTATATGAATTACTGTCTATTTATAATATCGTAGAAAAGATATTAATTAGTGAAAATGAACTGAAGAAATAACAAGAGTCTGGGACACAACTCCTCCGGCTACCCACTTTCCTTCCCTTGATTTAGGCAATTATCCCCGGAAGAGAAGAGATTTTCCTCGGAACAGAGGTAGCGCTTCCGGGGATATCTCTTTCCCTTCCCTGGATATAGGCGATTATCCTTGGAAGAGAAGGCTTTTTCCCTGGAAGAGAAAGCTTTTTCCTCGGAACAGAATGGCCATTCCGGGGATATCTCCTTTAATAGGGTTTCCACGACGGCATAGAAAACAATCCGAAAGTAATTTTTGTTTGAGTAGATGTTGTATTTGCACAACGAAGTAATCTGCAGGAGCGGTTTGTCAGCATTCTCCAAGGAAGATTAAGCAGAGTGAATCGAGGCACGTTACTGCACAGTTTATGTTTAAGCCGCTATAAAACTCATCAGCTTGCATCTAAAGACCCGAACTATTCCATTTGTTATGGATAGTTCGGGTCTTTATTTAACTTAGATACTTATTTCCTTTAAATCTTAAATTGCCTTACTAATCCATTTAATTCTTCTGACAGCTTTGCCAGATCTTCGGAATTGGACGATACTTCTTCCATTGAACTGCTTGCTTGTTGGGCAGATGCTGACGTCTGCTCAACACCGGCAGCTGATTCTTCCGAAATCGAGGCAATTTCTTCGACAAAACTATTAATCTCTTCACTACTTGTCCTCATGTCAGACAAATTAGTTGTTACAGTTTTAATACTAGAAACCATTTCTGTTACAGCATGATTAATTTGCTCGAAAGTCTCTCCTGTCTTTTCAATTTGTTCAGAGCCTGCTTCCACTTCACCGTAACCTTCTTCTAACGATTGGGTTACATTAGAAGATTCACTTTGGATATTCGTAACAATTCCAGTGATATCGTTAACGGACTCTGCTACCTGTTCCGCTAATTTGCGAACTTCATCTGCTACGACCGCAAAACCTTTGCCATGTTCTCCAGCACGTGCTGATTCGATGGCTGCATTTAATGCTAATAAATTAGTTTGTTCCGCAATATCCTTAATCACTGCGACTAGTTTTGAAATTTCTTTTGACTGATTATCTAAACCACGTACTTTTTCTACTGCATCTTGTACAATCGTATGGATCCGGCCCATTTGTGCAATAGAAGTGTTCATCAATTCATTACCATTTTCAGCCATACTTAATACATTAGCTGATGCTCCTTCAATTCTCTCCCCATTTTGATCCGCCTCATGTACCTTTTGAGAGAAATCACTCATTTTCGATGCAACATCTCCGGCATGATTTGCTTGGGTTTCTGCGCCTGAAGCTAATTCCTGCATAGTCGAAGCTATTTGCTCCGTTCCAGACTTCACTTCAGTTGCTGATTGATTTAATTCTTCACTTTGAGCAGTCACTGTATCAGAAACAGTTGAAACCTGTTGAATGATCTTCCTTAAATTCGTACTCATCTTATTTATCGAACTTGCAAGTTGTCCAATTTCATCATTGGCTTGATAATCTATATTTTCAACTAAAAGATTACCATTCGCAATGCTATTACTTACATCGACTACTTTATTTAAATTTTTGGAAACTGTTCGATTAACGATGATAATTAATATGATACTAATAATCAGTGATACAACAATCGCGATAACTAGTGCTACGATGGCCATTGTTTGACTTGTTTTTGCCCCTTCTATCGCATTTGCTCGTTGATCATTAACTAATACTTTTAGCTCTTCTAGGGTCCGGACAGTTTCACTTTGAAATTGTTGAGCCTGGCTTGCATGTTGTCCAGCTGCTTCCATATTACCTTGACCCACATAACTAACCACTTCATTGAATTCCAAGTTAAATTCATCATCATAGGCTACTACTTTTTCAATGAGTTCCTTCTCTTTTTTAGTGTTCATTTTTTCACTTATTTTAGATTCTAACCTATCTAATAAATCTTTACGTTGATTAAATTCATTTACTACTTCAGATGTAGGATCTTCCATATATTGAAACACACGGATACCTTTAGCTCTGATTAATGAACCCATCTCTGTTACATCAACTGCTCTATCTCCTCTTCTTTCCATTGCTTCAATTTGCGATTGAACATTTTGTAAGAAAAAGAAAACTAACACAGCAGAAATCACAAAAAGACTTAAAACAACACTAAGGATAAGACCATACTTTGTACCAATCTTCACATTCTTAAAACGAAATTTTTTCATGCTTTTCCTCCCATTGGTGATCATACTTGATGAAAAAGTTATAATATGCGACTATTCTAACATGACCATTAGCATATTACCATAACGACCATGTAGTACTTATGTCCTTATTTTTTTATATAATTTTCTTTCCTATGAGAGGTAAAATCTCCAAAAATTAAAAACTCCCAATCAAATGGGAGTTTTGTATGTTAAATCTTAAATTGTCTTACCAATCCATTTAGTTCTTCAGCAAGTTGTGCCAGTTCCTGCGAATTAGTTGATACTTCTTCCATTGAACTACTGGCTTGTTGGGCAGATGCTGACGTCTGCTCGACACCGGCTGCTGATTCTTCCGAAATCGAGGCAATTTCCTCAACAGAACCATTAATTTCTTCACTGCTAGTTGCCATTTCTGATAAGTTAGATGTTACCGTCTGGATACTTACAACCATATCTGTTACCGCTTGATTGATTTGCTCAAAGGTCTCACCTGTTTGCTTAATCTGCTCAGAACCAACTTCTACTTCACTATATCCTTCTTCAAGTGATTGGGAAACATTCGTCGATTCAGCCTGAATGTTGGTAACAATCCCTGTGATATCTGTAACAGAATCAGCTACTTGTTCTGCTAATTTTCTCACCTCATCTGCCACTACGGCAAACCCTTTTCCGTGTTCACCTGCACGAGCAGATTCAATCGCTGCATTCAGTGCTAATAGATTTGTTTGTTCGGCTATATCTTTGATCACAGCGACCAGCTTCGATATTTCTTTTGTTTGCCCCTCTAATCCTTGTACCTTACCGACGGCATCTTTTACAATCGTGTGGGCACGTTCCATTTGTGTTACTGAAGATTCCATCATATCCCGACCATCTTCTGTCATATCTAAAACATGAGAAGATGCTGATTCGATTTTGTTGCCATTGTCATTTGCTTCCTGTACCTTTTTGGAAAAGTCACTCATCTTAGCTGCAACATCTCCAGCATGTGTTGCTTGTGTTTCTGTTCCATCAGCTAATTCTCCCATTGTTGTCGCAATCTGCTCTGTTCCTGATTTAACTTCGTTGGCTGAAGTGTTTAATTGTTCACTTTGGCTACTTACCGTATTGGAAACGTCTGCGACTCGCTCAATGATATTACGTAAGCTAGAACTCATGGTATTCATTGCGTTTGCTAATTGTCCTATTTCATCCTTACTTTGATACTTGAGATTTTCAACTAGTAAATTACCCTCAGCAATTTGATTACTAAAATCCACTACTTTATTTAAGTTTTTGGAGAGTTTGCGATTCATCACAGTAATAAGAATAACACTGATAACTAGTGAAATAACAATCGAACCAACTAATACAGCAATCGCGAACATTTGACTAGATTTTGCGTTGTTTACGGCAAGTACACGTTGTTCATTTACTATTGTTTTCAACTGTTCTAATGCTTGTACTGCTTCTGCAGCTATTTGATTTGCCTCATTAGCAGTATTGATCGCAATTTCTTCCTCATCTTGTCGCATATATCCGATTACTTCATTAAATTTTCGATTCAATTGGTCATCCAAATCACTCATTTCTTGGAATAAAGCCACTTCAGCTTCTGTATTCATACTTGGCTCCAACTGTTCCCGAAGTGCTTCAAATTGTTCAATTCGAGCATGGTATTCCTCATCAATTTCCGTAGATGCACTGTCGACATATTGAAAAATATTGATACTTTTAGCGCGAAGCAGAGATCCCATTTCGGTTACATTTACCGAACGATCCCCTCTTCTTTCCATCGCTTCAATTTCCGATTCAACATTTTGCAATAAGTACCATACGACACCTGTTGAGATTAAAAATAGTGCTAATACAATCGATAATATAATGCCGTATTTTGTTCCAACCTTAAGGTTTTTAAAATCGAATAATTTCCCCATAAAAGACTTCATCTGTATTCCCTCATTTCTCAGCTAGTCATTTTTTATATATGATTTAAAGTAAAATTGCATGAGTCTATTCTATCACGAAAACGCATACATTACTATGTTTATTTATAGGCCTTTTAACCTCTAGTTGATTCAAAATGCCTGAAAAATCTAGATTAGTTTTCTTGTATGTTACAATATTATTAATAGACAATGAAAAGAAAGAAGGTTGTTGAAGATGCTTCTTCAATCTATTTCGGAAAATGCCATCATGATGACATTACCGTATACACCCGATTCATCTGCTTATTTGATTGCAGTCAAACAACAGCTAGAAAATCAATCGTTCATTGTTGAAGCAGTAGTTGGTTACAGAACGATTACCGTATACTTTGATCCTTTACGCATTTCTCACCAAAAGATGAAAAAAGTAATTACTGCTACTAGCGAACAGAAGCAAACCGAGAAAATAAATGGTAGATTGCATCACATTCCCGTTTGTTATGACAAAACGTTTGGTATCGATATAGCACACGTCATGAAAAACAAAAAATTATCATGGCAGAAGGTTGTTGCATTACATAGCAATCCTACCTATAACGTCTCATTCTTAGGGTTCTCACCGGGGTTCCCTTTTTTAACCGGAATGGATCAAACACTTGCTACACCGAGAAAAGACAAGCCCAGACTGGAGGTACCGCAAGGATCTGTCGGAATTGCAGGCGGTCAAACAGGTATTTACCCGAGCACGTCTCCTGGTGGGTGGCAAATCATTGGGCGTACACCAGTAAATTTATTACCATTAGCTGATGACAGGCCGACATTATTAGCTCCTGGGGATCAAATTAGATTTTATCCAATCACAAAAATAGAATTTGAACAGCTTCAGAAAGAGGAGCGTATAAAAAATGACAATTGAAATAATAGAAGAAGGATTACATACCACTATCCAGGACCAGGGACGTCTTGGCTATCAATCCTACGGGTTTTCAGTCAGTGGTCCGATGGATGAATTTGCTGCCAAAATGGCGAATATTCTCGTTAATAATGATACCGACGAAGCTGTGATAGAGATGAGCTTCATTGGACCGACAATTAAATTCCATCAGCATGCGATTATTGCGATAACCGGCGGGAATATGTCTGCTAATTTAAATGATAGGCCGATACCGCTTGCCCAGCCTATCCAAGTCAAAAAGGACGATATCTTACAGTTTCGAACGGTGAAAACTGGTGGCTTTGGATATATGGCTATTAAAGGAGGCTTGGATATACCTGAAATCCTAGGAAGTCAAAGTACAGTTGTGAGAGCGGATGTAGAAGGAGTTTTAAGAGGAAAATTAGCTGTGGGTGACACGATTCCCTTTTCTCACTCCTGTCACACCGAAAACCAGCTGCATTGGGGCATTAGCCATTCTCTTTTTAATTATATTGAACAACCGGAAGAGGTAATACGTTACCTCGAAGGTCCCCAATATGATTGGTTTGATTCCGACAGATTTGAACAAACAGGATGGATTGCTTCTACACAATCCAACCGAATGGGATATCGCTTGGAAGGAACACCGATTAAAAAAAGGAAAGATCAACAGCTTTTAACAGAAGCTACGACATTCGGTTCCATTCAAGTACCACCGAATGGGCAGCCAATCATTTTAATGGCAGATGGGCAACCGACAGGAGGTTATCCAAAAATCGGACAGGTTGTGCGAGTTGATTTAAGTAAAGTAAGTCAATTAAGACCTGGTCAGCCTTTCAGATTGCAGAAGATAACGGCTGATGAAGCAATCGTCCTTTTAAAAAGTCGTGAGCGCTTAATTCGAACTATCCAGCGCTTTTGTCAGGAAAAATGGGGAGGGATAAAGCTGTGGTAAGAATAACATTGAATTGTGATTTAGGCGAAAGCTTTGGTATGTATCAAATCGGTAATGATGAAGCAATCATTCCATTAGTTGATGCAGTTAATATTGCATGTGGATTTCATGCTGGTGATCCACATACAATGAATAAAACAGTACAGTTGGCTAAAAAGCATCAAGTTAATATTGGGGCACATCCTGGTTTTCAGGATTTACAAGGTTTTGGCAGAAGAAATATCGATATACTTCCAGAACAAGCCTATGACTTGGTTGTTTATCAATTGGGTGCTTTGCAAGGATTTGTGACCATACATGATATGCAGTTAGCTCATGTGAAACCACATGGCGCTTTATACAATATGGCATGCAACAATCGTGAGCTTGCATTTGCTATCGCGCAAGCAGTACATGATGTCGATCCGAGCTTAGTATTAGTCGGGCTTGCAAATAGTGAGTTAATTAACGCTGGAGAAGAGCTTGGATTACATGTTGCCAATGAAGTGTTTGCTGATAGAACTTATCAGCCAGATGGCAGCTTAACACCTAGAAGTGAGGCTGGTTCCGTTATTCATGATATAGAACAAGCTATGAAACAAGTTTATGAAATCGCCACAACAGGAAAGGTTACTACAATTAATGGAGACAATATCAATATCAAAGCAGATACTATTTGTGTGCATGGCGATTCAGAAGAAGCATTACATTTTGTGCAGAGAATTCGAGAAATCATTGGATAAGTAAGTGGATCTGGACACTTTTGGTGATTTTCTGGACACTTTTTACGATAATCTGGACAGTATTTCACGTTTTCTGGACACTTTTCGCTATTATCTGGACACTTTATAACATAATCTGGACACTAGTAAAAAAGAATTTACGGAAACAATTGAAATGAATAAAATGGCAGAATGATCGAATGTTCCCTAGACTATTGCAATGGTAAACTAAACCGCATGAAAGCTGAATTTCATGCGGTTTAAACATTGGTTCGTTAGTGATATTACATCTTCATAAAACTTGCTGTTCAACTTTGATAGATAATTTACGAAAGATATAATACATAGTGAATGCTAAAATACTTCCGAAGATTATCAGAAAAATCGGTGCAATCAAAGTGATAGTAATTACCACAGCTATCGTTACCAACAGCAAAAGTGTATGAATAAAGTAACCTAACGAAAGAAATAAAGCATTCTTAAGCGTTTGTAATATGGAAAGTTCATAATGTACTAAAACAAAAAAAACATAAATGGTCATAAAAATAAATAGAATAATGGAAAATACCAATAAGGCAAATACTCCCGTCTTTCCAGTTAACTCTACTTGTTGCAGGATTGACCAATCAACAAATAAAATCAATCCTGCAACCGTCCATAAGACACCAATCATAAAGCTTTTTTTAAAATTTTCTTTAAATAGCGAAAAAAACAATCGAACCGATCCGGCATCTGTACCATCTGTGTGCCATTTACGGACAACTCCAAACAAAGCCGTTGTCGCAGGGAAAATAGTTATGATAGGTACAGAGCAAATAATCCAAAGCGCATTAAGCAATACAAAGTGAGCAAAAATATCAAGTATACGAAAGAAAATGTTTTCTGATTTATTCATGTCATCACCCTCATGTGGACATTGTTATATCCTTTTCGATTACACAGGAATCGCGGATAACTAGTTTTGGATCTACCAAAATGGAACCAGGTTCTGTGTTTCCATTGATTAAATCATGCAGCATATAAGCTGCTAACTTCCCCATCTTATCCTTATCTTGCTTTACAGTCGCAAGCGGGGGATCACTATAGCGACACGCTTCGATATCATCACAACCTACTAGCTTCATATCCTCAGGTACACGTATGCCCTCTTCTTTCAAAGCTTTTAATGCACCTAATGCCATCATGTCAGATGCCGTGTAAACTGCCTCTGGATATGGCTTATTAGCTAATATTCGTTTCATAGCCTGATAACCACTATCTTCAAAGTAATTACCGTATTGAATCCAATTGGATCTAACAGACATCCCAAAAAGGTTAATAAAGTGGATAAAAGCTTCCTTTCGGAGGTTAGAAATAATTGAATTTGATGGGCCACCGATAAACGCTACCTTCTTAATCGAATTTAAGTATAGATATTCTACTACTTTAGCAGAAACCTTTGCATTATCAGTAGATACATAGCTAGATCTTGGTCCCTTCAATTCGATATCGACTCCAACGCAAGGTACATTACTCTGATCCAATTGGTTAACAGCTTCCTCTAATTGTTCCCCTGCGATAATGACACAGCCATCAAGATGAAAATGTTTACATCTAGCCACATAATCCTCTTTCATCTTATTAAACTTGTCATTAGAAAAAACTAGAATATCGTATCCTAGTTTTCCTATCGCATTTTTAAATGCATTAACCACTTCATTAAAAAAAGGGTGGCTAAACTCGACATGAACTTCCCCAGCATAAATCATACCAATTAGATTGGATTTTTTTGTTGCCAATGACTTCGCTGAAAAACTAGGGTGATATCCTGTTTCTTCAATTATTTTCTTTACTTTTTTTACCGTTTTTGGACTAATACTGCCGGTTTTATTGATTACTTTTGATACGGTACCTGGTGACACACCTGCCATATTGGCTATCTCTCTGATTGTTAACTTCATGTGAATCCCTCTATTTTTTAATGTATTACCCTAACTTTTTACCGCACCCTCTGTCAGACTTTGAATAAATAATCTATTTAATAACAAGAATACGATGATCAGCGGGACAGTAGCCCAAAAGGTTCCAGACAAGATCATACCATTATCACGGACATAGTTATCAATCAAACCACGTAAAGCAACCTGAATCGTAAATGATGATTCTTCACGCAAGACAACCAGCGGCCATAGAAAGTCATTCCAAATATACATAAATCGAATAATCGCTAAAGTAGCAAACGCTGGTATAATAACTGGTACGGCAATATTCCAATACACTCTAAAGTTGGAGCAACCATCAATTTTGGCGGCATCCACCAGTTCATCTGGAACATTACTACTAATATATTGCCTCATCCAAAATATACCAAATGCATCAATCAACCCTGGTACAATAATGGCTTTTAAATCGTTTAACCAATCTAGTTTCGTAATGATGAAATATTGTGGAATTAAGCCCAATTGTGGTGGGATCATCATCGTAACCAAGATAAAGACAAACAAGACATTTTTACCTTTGAAGGAAAATTTAGCAAAAGCAAAACCTGCTAGAGAACATAGAAATAATACACCTATTGTTGTAACAGTTGATACAATAAGTGAATTCCAAATAGCACCAAAGAAATCGATAGTCTCTATTACTTTCACAAAATTCGTCACTAATTCTGCGCCCGGAATAAATGCCGGTGGCACACTATTAATCGCACTATTGTGGTTGGTTGCCATTACAAACATCCAATATAATGGAAAGATGGATAGAAAGGTAGCAATGGCAAGTAGCACATACACAAATATTCTCGAAGTGGAAACCTTTTTAGTTCCGACCTTTTCACTCATTGACTAACCCTCCTTATCTCCCAATCCGATTTGCAATTAAAACATTAATTGAGGATATGATAATGATAATAATAAATAAGATAATCGCAGCTGCTGAAGCTGGACCAAATGCTAAATTAGAAAATGCTTCACGGTATAAATAAAGCACTACGGTTATTCCTTCTTCTCTATATGTTCGACCAATATATATCAGTGGTTCGGTAAATAGTTGTAATGCACCAATTGTTGAAGTAAATACTGTTAATATAATGATTGGTCTTAACATCGGAATAGTAATATACTGTATTTTCTGTCTAATCGTTGCGCCATCAATCTGTGCAGCTTCATATAGTTCATTTGGAATAGCTTGAAGACCAGCTAAATAAATAATCGTGTTGTAACCAACCCAACGCCAAAAAACCATCGTGGAGATTGCCACTTTAACACCCCACCAGGATGTTCCCCAGCTAATAGGATCTACTCCGAACAAGCCGAAAATGACGTTAAATAACCCGAATTCCTGACTATTAAACATAATTCCAAACACAATAGCAACCGCAACGGTCGAAGTGACATAAGGCATAAAGATGGAAACTCGGAAGAAGCTTTTCATTCTTATCAATGCCGAATTTAATGCATATGCCAAAATAATCCCTATTAACAATTGAGGAAGTGTACCTAATACCCACATAATTAATGTATTGGTTAACGAAGTCCAAAATATCTCATCAGTAAGCACCCATTTAAAATTTTGCAATCCGACATATTCCATCTCACCTAAACCATTCCACTTTTGAAAGCCTAGGTAAAAACTAAAAAGAATGGGAAATAGTCCAAAAATAGCAAACAAAATAAAGAAAGGGGAAACATATAAATAACCTGATATCGCTTCTTTCGTTTTCTCATTCAAGGATGATTTTTTGTGCGTTTTAATCGATACATCTGTCCGAGACATTTCATTCTCTCCTTTCACTGATTTCAAACGGTCTATGAATGGACACCATAGACCGTTCGATAATCATCCTTATTGTCTCTCTAGTTGTGAATTGATACGTTCAACAGCTGCATCCCATTCTTCTTGAGGATCAGCACCTTCGACAGCAACATTAATAAGTGCTGTATTAAGTTCCGTGTCAACAGTTGCATAATTAATACCCATATAAACCGTTTTCACTGATTGGGCAGCCTCTGCAAAAATTTGTGCAGTAGGAGCACCATTGAAGTATTCGTCTGTAGTTGCTAAAAATTCTTCATTTTCATACACATCTGGAGTAGAAGGGAATAATCCAGCAATTTCAAATGATCTCAATTGTTGTTCTGGTGCTGTTAACCAAGCAATAAAATCAAATGCTTCCTGTGGGTATTCGGATTCTGCTGGAACCGTTAAAAACGAACCTCCCCAGTTACCTGCCCCTTCCGGTATATTTGCGATATCCCAATTGCCACCTGCATCTGGCGCATTACCTTTCACGTTAGCTACCATCCAACCCGGAGCACCAGGCATTGTAGCATAGCTTCCATCAGCCATTGCATTTCCCCATTCAGGAGTCCAAAGTTCATTTTGACCAATTAAATCTTCTTGAATCATTTTAGTAGTATAATCATAAGCTTCTTTCACAGTATCTTCGATGATCAATTCATCATCTTCATTAAAATATTGCTGATCTTGCTGGTCCCTAAGCGCATTGAAGACAAGCTGAGGAGCATCTGCCATAGGTTTACCGGTTTCCGCTTTGACAGTTTTAGCTGCCTCATAGTATGAATCCCATGTATCAATCTCTTCTGCTAGTTCTTCACGATCTGTTGGAAGGCCAGCTTCTTCCATTACATCTGTGCGATAAAACATAGTGGTTGGTCCAATATCAGTAGGTAATCCAATTTGAAATGATCCATCGACATTCTGTGCCTGTGCCCACTTCCAATCAAGAAAATTACCAGCGACATCCTCTGCTCCATAGTCATTTAAATTATAGAATTGATCTTGTGCATCTAAAAATTTTTTAATTGCACTAATTTCAATCTGAGCAATATCTGGTGCGCCACTTCCAGCTGAAATAGAAGTAAACAAATTGTTGTGCATATCTTCCATTTCACCTTCGTTAATCGTGATTTCAACGTTAGGATGTTCTTCCATGTATTCGTCTACTAACTCACCATAACCCGTACTTCCAAAAATCCAAAAATCTAACGATACAGTTTCACCATCGCCACCACTATCGTTGCCACCACCGTCATCACTACCAGCACTCTCATTGTCATCACTACAAGCAACTAAAGCGAATACTAGTGAAGAGAATACAACTAACATCAACCATTTTTTCATGATTCTAACCCCCATATTTTTATACTTAAATCTAACAACAAAAAATAATATAAATCAGACTTTTCTACCTCTAGAATACGAGGTATTACTTCAGAAAAAAGAAATCGGTTTCCTTAAAAGCGAAAAAAATAAACACTTAATTACACTGCAGCATAATGTATCCGCTTTCTTAATCCATTATATTACTTGAATATTGCAAAATCAACAGTTTTTTGAAATAATTCTTAGTAAATTATCTTTATAAAGAAAACGGTTTCCTTTCCTGGTACATTTATGGCTATGATTAACAATTAAGATATGGTAACAACTTCTACGGGAATTGCACGAGCCGAAAATACATCAAACATTCAAAATAACTACTTCGCTTAATACAGTCATTGCACTGATTTTATACTTTCTGTACTTACAATCTAGAGCTCTTTACTAATACTTTGCGATATAAATAAAACTGCTTCTCAACCTAAGAAGCAGTTAACGATAACGATATTTTAATAAACACTGATCCAAAAAGTCTTGCGGTAATTTTTTGACAGCTTTTTGCCATATATTAATATGAATAAATGCAAAAAGACTCACACCTGCAATAATTGCCATAGGGAAATATAATCCAACAATTACAAAAATAGCACCTATGCCTCCAATTAATAATATATCAGGCAAGATGGTAATCGAAGCAATCCAAGCGTGTTTCCATAACTTTAAGCCTTTTAAATGAGATGTGACGATTAATGGCAGCATTGCTATTAAGGTGAGAATGAAAATACTTGCTGCAAATAACCATATCACTTGCATAACAAAATGCAGAAATCCGTTAAATGTCGGAAGAATACTTGCATTTAAATTAAAGATAATCGCAAGCACACCAACATTAATGCCTAAAAATAGCGTATTTCTAAAATTCAGTTTAAAAGCTTGATAAAACGTCTTCCATACCCCTGTTATATCTATCCCATGTTTCGACCATTCCAAGACAACAGCATACATAGCAACAGTTGCGGGAATAACGGTAACAATCCCTAATGAGAAGAAAAACCATAATAACTGTAATGCCAAAAACGAAGCAAATACATGTAGAATGCGAAACAGCATCGTTTCCGTCTGGTTCATCTCATCACCCATTTCTTCTATTATTTTAGAATATTGTGTTAACATTATAGCCGTTTTCTAAAATAATAAACGTCCTCAATGAGAAAAAATAGCTGATTTAAATTTGTCCGGAATCTCTGATAATTAATTCCGGGTCCACATATACAGATTTCTGTACTTTCCTCTCATTTATTAAGTCATGCAATATATTGGCTGCCAGCTTTCCTATCTTCATTTGATCCTGCTTTACTGTTGCCAAAGTAGGATCACTGTATCTACATGCCTCAATGTCATCACAACCAATTATTTTGATGTCTTTAGGAACCGATAACCTCGATTCTTTAATCGCTTTCAAAGCTCCTAACGCCATCATATCGGACACAGCATAAACCGCCTCAGGTATACTTCCTTCTTCTAAGATTTCCTTCATTTTTTCATAGCCGCTCTCTTCAAAAAAGTTTCCGTATTTAATCCATTTATCACGCAAGTCCATTCCAAAATCTTGCATGGATTGTTCATACGACGCTTTACGTACATTGGAGATTATCGAATCTTCTTGTCCTCCAATAAATGCTAATTTTCGAATGCCATTCAAATAAAAATACTCAACAACCTGTCTTGAAATTTTTTCATTGTCCGTCATCACATAACTGGAATGCTCGCCAGATAATTCTAAATCGACAGCCACTGTCGGTATATCACTTTGATCTAATTGATAAATTGCTTCCTCGATATGCTCCCCTGCAATAATTAAACAGCCATCTAATTGGTAGTGCTTTGCTCGAGCTACATAGTCTTCTTTCCCAATATTAAACGATTGGTTTGAAAAAACAAGAATATCGTAGCCCAGCTGTCCTACCGTGTTTTTGAAGGAATTAATAACCTGGTTAAAAAAAGGATGGTTGAATTCAACATGAACTTCCCCAGCATATATAAGGCCGATCATATTCGATTTCTTTGTTGCAAGAGCTTTTGCTGAAAAACTTGGTTGATATCCTGTATCTTCTATGACCTTCTTTACTTTTTGAATCGTGTTTGGGCTAATGCTGCCAGTTTGGTTAATTACTTTTGACACTGTTCCTGGTGAAACCCCTGCCATTTTTGCAATCTCTCGTATCGTCAACTTCATAATTTTATCCCTCTGCCTCTTTATCTAATTAAAATGTCCGAACAACAAAACATTCTATACTCTATTTTTAGCTTTTTATTGCCCCTTCTGTCAAGCTAGAAAGCAAATAACTATTGATTAGTTATACGATAATTGAAAATGTTCAGATGTAATCATCATCCTAGAAATACTTCCTAGCTCTTTAATAAACAAATACTTTTTCCATACAGTTAGCTTATCTCAATAAATAATGAAGAAGCTACTCCCTGACCGAGGAGTAGCTTCTCATCTATTATTTCATTTCCGGAATTACTCTTACTTCCTTCTTCATTTCTGATTTACAGATTGGACATGCAGGTTCTTTTTCAAATGAATAATTCTCACGCATCCAGCCTTGACAATCATCACTTACACAGGACCAAACATTCGTCTCAACATTTTGGACAGGTTCTTTCTGGTTATTAAAATAAGCCATACGGCACTCCCTTTCATGGGTGATACCTCTATTATACGCTTATTTGTCCACAAATACAAAGTTATCTGGAAAAACCTTTTAATGTGAATTGATAACGATAAGAACTATTCGCATGCAATCGATATTCTGGATGAACCTGTTGACCCCAGCTATCATCTCCTCCAACACCCATTTGCCAACCATTAACACGAACAGAAACTTTATCTGATTCTGGCAATTTATAATGATGACTAGCTTCTTCTAATTCAAATGGTGTATAGGAAAGAGCATTTACTTCAACGGTAGGGTCTCCCGTTATCTTCAGACCATTGCCTTCTCCATCGGAAAGCTCCAACCAACGGACACCACACTTATTTCCGCTTTCCTGTGGTTTTAAGTATGGCTGTAATTGATCGTTGACTTTACCATTATGAATGGCTATTTTACCGCTTTTTTGGCGATCCCAATACGTTTCATGTGGTCCTTTACCATACCAAGTCAGATTCTCAAAAGTAGCACCCATTTCAAAGTGCATGCCGATCTCCGGTATATCCGCTGACCTTTCTCCAGGAAGTAATTGCTGTTCTACTTCAATCTCTCCCGTTGGATCTATCGTATAAGTTAAGTTAACCATCGAAATAGTGGATGTAGGCAGGCGATAACTTGCTTCAACTACGATCTGCTTTTCACTGTCATGAACCTTGAAATCAACCAATTGTCTTTCCAAACTAGCTTTACGCCATTCACCACTTGTTTGATCTACCTTTGCACCACGATCATTATCAGTCATTGCTCGCCAGTAATTCGGTACAAGTGGCTGTCTGATAAACTCCGTACCTTTCACTTGATAGGAGGACAATAAGCCTGATTTCTTTTCAAACGTAACTGTAAATGATTCACCAGTCATTCGATAAACATGAGCATCCTCTTCGATATGCACATTGCCACTGACAAGTTCTTTATTTGAAGCAGCAGGGACAATAAATTGCTCAAAAGCCACCTCATGATCTGTTTCTGCCCAGAATGGTGGATGCTCATAAATTACTTGTAATGTAACAATTTGCTCTTTTGTTGGCTGAAATTGTTCGCTTTGATAGGCTAATTTTACGATTTGTTCACTACCTGGTTCCGCATCTAACGGGTGAATGCCAGACTCTATTACTTTTCCGTTCTCTTCTACAGTCCAAACTAATTTATAATCGTTTAAACGTTGGAAAAGATTTTTATTTACTACTTTAAATTCACCAGTCTTCATATTAATAGCTTCGAAATCAATATTACGATAGCATGCTTTCGTTTCTAGCAGTTTTGGCGAAACAGTACCATCAGCAAAAATTAAGCCGTCACCGGCAAAATTACCATCATGTGGGGATTCACCAAAGTCACCGCCATAAGCAAGAAATTCCGTTCCATCTTTCGTCTGATGTCTTAATGCTTGATCTTTCCAATCCCAAATAAAGCCACCTTGCAAGGAAGGATATTGATCAAAAAGCTTTGTATATTTATGGAGGTTTCCGGTGGAGTTCCCCATCGAATGACTGTATTCACACAAAATATACGGCTTTTTCTCTCCCGGCTGCTTTGCGTAAAATTCTAACTCCTGTGGACTACGGTACATGGTTGTTTCCATATCCGATGCATCATCAGAACGACGGTAATGGAATATTCCTTCATAATGGACAAGGCGAGTCGGATCCTCATTTTTAAAATAATCATGCATTTTCAGAAAGTTATCTCCACCAAATGACTCATTCCCAAGAGACCAAATAACGATCGAGGCATGATTTTTATCACGTTCATACATAGATTTACAACGGTCTAAAACATTGGCAGTCCATTCTGGTTTACTTCCAGGTAAAGCATCCTCCAATGTTTCCTGACCATAACGCCAGGTACCATGGGTTTCCAGGTTGGTTTCGTCAATCACGTACAAGCCATACTGATCACATAAATCATACCACTTCGGATGGTTCGGATAATGGGAAGTTCGAACCGCATTAATATTATGCTGCTTCATCAAGACAATATCATCAATCATATCTTGTTCGGTTACAGCTCGTCCTCTGTCTGCTGTGAATTCATGACGGTTAACCCCTTTGAAGATAATCCGTTTTCCATTTATATGCATCATATTGTCGATTAGTTCAAACTGACGGAACCCTACTTTTGTTGCAAATACCTCAACAACCTCATCATTGTCACCTGTTAAAGTAAAAACAAGTGTGTATAAATAGGGGTCTTCCGCACTCCATTTTTTAGGATTTGGTATCGTTGTTTTCGTTGTTACTTCTGCTTTTTCTTTATCGGTAATATCAAGTTCAACTGACTGTTTGGTAACGACTTCATGCTCATCCGTTAATAATTCTACTTCTAGACGACTGGCAGAGAAGGGTTTTAGATGATAGTTGATTAGTTGTGCTTGCACTTCCAATTCTGCATTCTCATAGTCTTGATCAAAAGTAGTGCGGACACGATGGTCATATAAGTGAATGTCCGGTAAAGCATATAAGTAAACATCACGAAAAATTCCACTCATACGCCAAAAATCCTGATCCTCTAACCAGCTTGCATCTGCCCAGCGATATACTTCCACCGCTAATTTATTTTCTCCAGCTTGTAAATACGGAGTCAGATTAAATTCAGCTGGTGTAAATGTATCCTCACTATAACCTACGAGCTCTCCATTTAACCACACGTAAAAAGCAGCTTCAACTCCTGCAAAATGTAAGACAACCGGTTGGTCAGCCCACTTTTCAGGCACCTCAAAGGTTGTCACGTATTGACCTACTGGATTATAATTGGTTGGAGCAAAAGGTGCTTTAATGTCATCATGTTCAATCCAAGGATATCTTGTATTGACATATTGAGGATAATCGTATCCTTCTAATTGCCAATGTGCAGGTACTGAAATCTGATCCCAACTGGAAACATCATAATCGGTCTGGTAAAAATTGTTTATTCTTTTGTCTGGATTTTCCGAAAAGTGAAAATACCATTCACCATTTAGATTTTGGTAATAAGGTGACTGCTGTTCTTGTTGTGCCAAAGCCTGTTTGCGACTTTGATAAGGAATCGCTATGGCATGCTGTGGCATCCGGTTTAATTGAAATATATCGGGATTATTATTCCATTCCGGATAACCATTCTTTGGAGCTGTGTATTCTAACTTTGATTTGTTTAACATCAAAACCCTCCTCATTCTGAAATCGTATACATTCTGTAACAAAAGATTGTGTTTTCTTAGCTAGTATAATAAAATAATTAGTAAAACTAGTCAAGTTAAATTTTACTTATTTTACTTAAAGGTAGTGAATAGTATGGCAACCATTAAAGAAATTGCCGAAAAAGCTGGTGTTTCGATCGCAACAGTCTCACGAGTATTAAATTACGATCCGAAGCTATCAGTAGGTGATGACACGAAAAAAAAGATTTTTGAAATCGCAGAGTCCCTTTCTTATCAGAAGAAGGCACCTCGGAAAAAAATAACGAGAAGAATTGCATTCGTACATTGGGTAACAGAAGCCGAGGAACTTACCGATTTATATTACATGGGGATCCGACATGGCATTGAAGAGCAGTCCAATCAGCATCATCTTCACTTATTAAAATATACGGTACATGAATTGGCGGATATTCCGAAAGATATAGACGGCATTCTTGCGGTCGGGCGTTTTAGTAAAAAACAAATTGACCAATTCAAACAGCTAACACAACATATTGTCTTGGTCGATTCTGACATTGAACATACTGGTTGTGACGCGGTACTGACTGATTTTCGCAGCGTGATCAGACAAGCAGTAGATCATTTTTTAACGCTTAATCTCACGCAGATTGGCTTTATTGGCGGGAAGGAAACATTACAAGGAACAGCCGATCCTGTCCGAGATATTCGTGAACATTGCTTTCGAGAATATATGAAGGAAATAGAGTTATTAGATGAAAGGCTGATACTATTAGATCATTTTAATGTTGGCAGTGGGTATGATTTAATGAATCAATTTTTAGAAAATCCATTGGAAAATAAGATTGGTTTTGTCGCCGCTAACGATCCGCTGGCTATCGGTGCACTGAAAGCGGTAAATGAAGCCAAAATCGAGATACCTGATCATATCAGCTTAATAGGCATTAATGATATTAGCGTTTCGAAATATGTTTATCCAGCACTCACAAGTGTTCGGATTGAAAAAGAGTTGATGGGGAAAACTGCGGTAGACCTGATGATGGAACGGTTGCGAGATGATCGGCAAATTTGCAAGAAAGTGTATATCGATACAACCTTAATCAAAAGAGAAACAACCTGATATGCGTTATCAGGTTGTTTTATATATGGTATCTCTTAACATATGCAATGTTTGAGCATCTTTCAGAAATTGTCTTTCATCATCATCTTTGACAAATTCCATTAATACATAGCGATCATGTCCATCTTGCTGGATTGCCTTTATATATTGTTGCCATTCTCCTTCACCACTTATAAGCTCCAATCGGTCCTCGAAAGAATGCCAGTGAAAAATATGGACATTCGTTATCCACTCCTTCACTAAATCGATACTCGCTAACCGTTCTGCTACGGAGACATTATTAGCAGGCTGCCAATATAGGAAAAGGTTAGGATGATTGATCTCTTCCATTAGTCGTCTGGCACTTTCTTTTGTATCTGTTAACGTATGATCATGATATTCCAAATGTACAGTAACCCCTTCATCTGAGGCTAAATCTGCTACCCTTCTAGCATCCTCAACTACTTTTTTACGATCATGATCATTTGCCTCGTTACTTCCTTTCATACCTGCCCAAACACGAATTGCCGGTGCTTGTAATTTCTTTGCCGTCTCCAGAATTGTGGTAAAATCATATTCATTACCAGTATGGTCTGCTAGCCGATAGTAAGAACCGTAGGAACTTACCTCTAAGCCTCGTGATCTCGTGATTTCACCTACTTTTTCTGCATGCTCGTAATCTCTAGGTGGAACATGGACATCTCCCCCCCATTCAATCCCATCTAACGAAACTTCCATCGCTAAATCTACAATTTGTTCTGGACTTTTATCACGAAATGTTACCGAGCACAAACCTATTTTCATGCTACATCCCCTTTCTTAAGCCATTTTTTGAAATTGCTGCTTAGATACGGACCATTTGAGCGGTTCCTCGTTGATATATCGCTTTAATTCCTTTAACATATAGGCACCCATTCTGCCACATTCTTCTCCTTCACTTCCAGCCAAGTGAGGTGTTAACACAACATTTTGCATTTGGTATAACGGAGAGCCTTGCTCTGGAGGTTCAGGATCCGTTACATCCAATACTGCGGTAATGTCTGTTCTATGTTGTAAAACATCGATCATTTCTTTCTCACGGACAACTGCTCCTCTAGCAGTATTAATGAAGCTAGCTCCTTTCTTCATCACGCTAAAATGATTAGCCGTAATCATACCAATTGTTTCCTCCAACAACGGCGTGTGAAGGGAAACAACATCTGCTTTGCGAAAAACATCTTCCAGTGAACACAGTTTTACCCCTAATTGATTGGCCTCTTCCTCTGAAACAAATGGATCGTAAGCTAAAATATCTATATCAAATGGTTTTAACAACTCTACTGTATGTCTCCCGACTGTACTTAAAGATATTAATCCGACAACACTCCGGTAAGCGCCTTTTATAGCAAAAGGTTTTGTTGGATATTGTTGGTTAGCCTCAATACCACGTACAAATTGCCAACCGTTTTTTAAACAAAATAGAATTTGTGATAAGGTAAATTCTGCTACTGGTTGTCCATTTGCCGAAACTGCTGTTGTAAATAGAATACCTCTTTCCCAGGCTGCTTCTGTAGCGACGGTTTTAATCGAGCCAGCTGCATATAACACCGCTTTCAAATTTGGTGCATGTTCTAGTAATCTTTCATTTAACTCTGGACAGCCCCAGCCAGTTAGTAATATCTCCACCTCTTGAAGTACTGATAAATCATCCAACACTTGTTCTTTATTGATAGGCTCTGCTACTATATCAACCAATTGCTCAATCTCTTCCCTTACAAACTTTGGATATACTAGATCAAACGAACGCTGATCCATTACATAAATGGCTTTTTTCATCGTAAACACACCTTCTAACTTATAAAATATAAAATTACAAGCAACTATTCATAGCTAAAACTCAAACTAATGAATTAGCTGTTGATTTCTACGGCTTGGATATATTGGGCGACACTAACGTTTTATGGAGTGGACATTTAATTCGTTATTTAATGGAAAAACAGCTATTATTCGATGGTGGCGGACATTTAATCCCTTATTCGGTTACTTTTGATCAAAATAAGCGTTATTTTCGATGAATAGCGGAATAATTGTCCGTTAACACGCTAAAAACGGCACTTTTGTAACAAATAACGGAACAGATGTCCGCTCCCATTATCTAATGAGAAATCGACAAGTTGTTCTTGTCGATTTCTTGGTTAGGATTCTAATAACGTTTCTAAAAATTGTGTGGTTTTGTCATGGTTTTCTGAATTAATAGGGATGATTAAAACCTTATCCTGGAAAGGCTCGATATCATCAAAAACATCTAATTGGTTCGTATCTATCCCATATACCGATTCTGTTCCGAACTGATATAATTCCACACCATTCTGCTCCAATAATGATTCGTCAACCACTTCGTCTACTTCTAATATTCCTTCCTGTTCTACCATTTGTTCCGCTATCGTTTCATTCGTTACAATAATATCCACCATATTAGCCCCAATATTAGCCCAAAACTTTTGAATATCTGCATAGGACAAATCCGCAATAGATTCGCCTCCAGAAGTTATATTATTTACTGTTACTTGGAATTCATCAAAGTATTTCTCATTGACTTGATTGGAGAATTGCTCCGTAATATCATACGGTATTTGGCTGACAACCATCACTTCATAGGTTTCTTCTTTCTCCCCAAAAATAGTCGATAAAATGGATACTAGAAAAGCTACTCCTAATACAATCCCAATTATGTGGATTTTATAATATTCCCAAATATAATCTACTGCTTCTTTAAAAGACATCGTTTTCAACGTTTCCCATAATTTTTTCATCACGCAACTTCTCCCCCTGCTACCATTCTGTCTTTAATTATGAGTATATCACATTCATGAGAAACTGAAATCGCAAACAAGAATTTTACATAAAGTTTCCGTCGTTTATAGATTTCATCGTATAGTGAGCCTACCTCAATGGGAAAGCAACTGATCTATCAACCAATCATACGACTTTCTTCCACTAATTTCATGTACCCCAGGAAAAATATCATAAGCGAATTTTTCAGGGCGATTATGATAGTATTTCTCAATTTCAGCAATTGCCTCTTTTACAAATTTATTGGGAAAAATCGGATCTTTTTCCCCTGATTCAATAAATAAACTTCTTGGTGAAATTAATGATATCCATTCCGGCAATTCCGCATAATTCAAAATCCCCGGTATATAATTATCAATACAATGATGCATCGCCATAATGCTTCCCTTAAAAGTATTCGGGAATCCTGTTAAGACAGTTGCACTTACACGTAGGTCTAGGGCAGCTGTATATGTCGTAATGACTGCTCCACCAGAAAAACCCATCATTCCTATTCGTGCAGTATCTACGTCAGAACAGGCTTCGATATAATCTAACATACGACGTGCCTCCCATATTCGTAAACCTGCAAGAGTTTTCCCTTCCAATAACAGGTTTGTTGCCATTGCTTCACAAGAATTAATATTGCCAGCTTCCTTATCTCGAGTGAGGCGCCGATCTCCAAATCCCATTACTTCTGGTGCGAACACTTTCATACCACGTTTCACCAATTCTACTGCAAATTGCTTATGAATACCTGGCTCTCCTTGTTCTTCTTCTCCACTTTTAGTCAGTCCAACTGCTTCGTTAATACCATAGCCATGACCATGGAGTGCTAAAACCGAAGCATAGGTTTGTTGTTCATTTTTGGGTGTCAAGACATAGACTGGTATGTGGATTAATTCTGTAACTGGTAAGGAAATCAACTCTCTGGTATAGTCATCAAATTCTTTCGTTTCCTTAACAGTAGGTTTCATCTCCACTCGTGTTTCGTCTAAATATGAGAAGTCACCTAACAACTCTACTAAACTACTTTTTAAAGTTAGTTTTCGTTCGATGGGGCCAACTGCTTTAACCGTTTCTTCTAGTGCATTATCATAAAATTGGTTAAACAATCGATCTAACTGATTCATATGTCCAACTCCTTTTAGATTACGTAGCCAAAAATGAAAACGTTTTAAAGTGTAATTCTATTATATACGATTTTGGTACTTTAAAAAAATAAAAAATCTAAAAGGAGTTTAAAATTATTGAAAGGGCTAACCTTCATTTTCGAAAGTTAGCCACAAATAGATTATAGTCCACCACAATGTCTGCCAGTTTGTCTTCTCACCATTTCATTTCTTTCTCCGCCATCCGATAGTTCTTCAGAAAATTCATGATCTTTCTTATTTTTTAGTTTGTCATTGGTATGATTTGATTGTCTTTTATTTTTCACCTTGTCCACCTGTTTCCGTATTTAAATAATCATTACCAGGTTCCTTCGACGCTTGTTGTAGTCTTGTTTCATCCCTATCAGGATGATGTGTTTCATGATTAATTTCAGGTATTGACTCTTGTTCAATCTCTACTGTTTTTGGTGGTTTTTTCTCTTTCATACTAATCACCCTTTTTTCCGTTTTATTCAAGGTTACGAGTTATTTCTTACTTGTTCTATTTCTTTGTTAGCAACATATTCATTCGCTTCTTCCAATTCTTTATGTGCGTCAACAGAGTCTCCTGCATAGCGCTCACTTGAATCCTCAAGATGGGCAGGATCTACGTCTTTTCTGATCCCTAATTCTCCATCCTGGTTTGCTTGGTTAGGCATATGAAAGGTCTTTTTTCGCTTACTTTTCATGATAATCACCTCATCGTTATTTTTTGCATTGCTCTTATTTTCATGCGGAAGGAATTTAATAAGTTAAAAAATTTGAGGAATAAAACGATAAAAGTAGTAAAAAATATGACTATGTATGAAAGAACATATTAAAAGATGATGTTAATTTAAGGAGGAAAATAAAATGGCGCGTATTGGAGTAGAGGAATCCTTAACAGCAGTACAACAACAATTACAGGAAAATGGGCATGAAGTCATCACATTAAGACAAGAACAAGATACTAATGGCTGTGATTGCTGTGTAGTTTCTGGTCAAGATCAAAATGTGATGGGAATGCAAGACACTGCGATTCAAGGTTCAGTAATTAGTGCTCAAGGACTTAATGCGAATGACGTTTGTCAGCAAGTAGAGCAAAGATTGCAGCAGCAGCAGTAAATTTTATATAAAAATGAGAGCGAAAAACCAGCCTTCCAATCATGAAACGGCTGGTTTTCTTATTTTTATATAACATGCTCATCTATGATGCTGTCAATGTTGAAGCATCTAGCTTTTCTACCTATTCAGCCGGACAACCACTCCCCATTTTACCCTTTTACCAAAGTATAGTTTTATCATTTTAATACAAGCTATAAGCATCAGTTTGTTATCAAAGGAGCTACACAAATGGAAGGTAGTTGGATTGCCATTATTCCGTTTATCGTTGTGATCGTGACAGCGATAAAAACAAAACAAGTATTCCCGGGATTAACTCTAGGACTGATCGTTGGGGCTTATTTCGTTGAACCGTCTCTAATAGGTGGTATCGAACAAGCAGCACAATATATCGTAGACAGCTTAACTGATATTAATAATTTAAAGATCATCATTTTCTTATATATGTTTTCTGGTCTTGTCGGAATTATGAAGGCTTCAGGTGGTATCAAAGGATTTGTTGCATTGACTTCTGAGAAAATTAATACAAAGCGAGAAGCCATTTTGCTAACGTGGGCTTCGACACTTGGTACATTTAGTGCTCCTAGTTTCCGGATTGTAACAGTAGCACCAATTATGAAGGCATTATTACAAAAAATTAACATGACTCGCAAAGAACTTGCCTTTATGATTGAGACAAGTACACAACCTGTTATTGTGTTAATCCCGATTGCTACAGCTTTTGTTGGTTATATGGTTTCCGTTATCGAAATGGGTTTGCAAAATCAAGGAATTGAAGCTGATCCTTATTCTATGTTTATTCGCAGTATTCCGTTTAATTTTTTTGCCATTTCAATGATTGTTATCGGGACATTATTCGTTATATTCCGCCATCCAAAAGAAATTGATCAAGATGAACGTGACCCTGAACGAATTAAAGATGAAGACAACAGCTCTGCCGATGATATCGAAGCAAAACCATGGAATTTAATCATTCCCGTATCATTAGTGATTATCTTAACTTTGTTCCTGACCTGGTGGGATGGTAATCAACAAGGATATGGATTTTTCCAGGCCTTTATCGAAGCCGATGTCTTACAGGCAATGGTGGTGGCATTATTTATTACCTTATTAATAACGGTCATCATGCAAATCATTCAAAAAAAATCGTTAAAAAACACTATACATGAGTTTATTGAGGCTGGAAATAATCTTATGTCTGTCATCCTTTTATTAGCTGTTGTATGGGGATTATCTTCTGTTACGGAAGATCTCGGTTTTTCAACGTTTGTTACCAACAATGTAGATTGGGTACCAGCTATGTTGATTCCACCTGTCATGTTTTTAATTGGTTCGTTTGTGTCCTATTTTATTGGCTCTTCCTGGGGAACATGGGGGATTTTAATGCCACTTGGGGTCTCTCTGGCACAGGCTGCTGATGCATCCTTTCCTTTAGTAATAGGAGCAGTATTTGCAAGCGGATCATTTGGTTCAATCGCATCACCGTTAAGTGACAACAATAATACGATTGCTGGATTGTTGAACATTAATGCGATGCAATACGCTAGGTATAAATTAGTTCCAGCATTAATCGCACTTGCTATTTCGACCGTTCTATATGGTGTGATGACATTTATCTTATAGTTGAGACTTACATCAGTGACTATAGTAGTGATAAAGCTAAAGTGGAGGTATATCATGTATTCGAGCAATTATATCCAATCAAAAGATGGCATTAACCTTTTTTATCAAACCTGGACACCTTCTCATCCAAAGGCAGTCATTATTATTGTGCACGGAGCCGGTGAACATTCTGGCAGATATCAGCCGATTACCGCCCAATGTGTCAACCATGAAATTGCTGTAGTTGCCCCTGACTTACGAGGTTTCGGGCAATCAGAAGGAGCTCGGGGGCACATCAATACATTCCAGGAATATGTAGACGACCTGCATACGCTCGTTGAGCTGGTATCCGCTCAGTTTCAACATATGCCCATTTTTTTATTCGGTCACAGCTTAGGTGGTTTAATTGTGATTCGTTACAGTCAAATATACGCATATGAGACAAATGGTGTAATCCTATCTTCACCCGCATTAGCATTGCGTTTTGAGCTGCCTTCTTTTAGCAAGAAAATCCTTGCAGTTGCTTCTAGTGTATTACCGAACCTATCGATACGTCCTAATAAGTGGGAAAGGATTTTCAGAGCAATCACATCCTTAGAACCATATCTACCAAAGAAAAAAGAACTAAAAAAAGACCCATTAATGACGTCTCAATATACGCCACGTTGGCTATTTGAGTTAATCCAAAATGGAGTTGATGCGATAGCAGAAGCAGCCTTATTCCAATTCCCAGTTCTATTTGTCTACGATCAAAAAGATCCGATCATACATCCTCGTTTTATTCAAGATTTTTTCCATTCCGTTTCGATACCGGATAAGCATTTCGTTACGTTTAATGATGGATTCCATCATCCGCTACAAGCCCACTATCGAGATTTAGCACTGGATAATGTTATGCAATGGATCAATAAGCGGCTATGAGTAATAAAAAAGGATAAATTCATCATTTATTCCGGGAAGGGAGTGCTTTTCCCTTGGAGCATAATTTCGCTTCCGGGGATAAGTGCTCCGCTTCCGGGGATATTCGCTTCTCTTCCCTGGATATATCCATTTATCCAGGGAACAGGACGCCTTTTCCTCGGAAGAGAATGCTTTTCCCCGGAGTAGGATTTCGCTTCCGGGATAAGTGCTCCGCTTCCGGAGATATTCGCTTCCCTTCCCTGGATATATCCATTTATCCAGGGAACATGAGACCTTTTCCTCGGAAGGGAATGCTTTTTCCCCGGAACAGGATTTCGCTTCCATGGATAAGTGCTCCGCTTCCTGGGATATTCGCTTCTCTTCCCTGGATATATCCATTTATCCAGGGAACAGGAGACCTTTTCCTCGGAAGGGAATGCTTTTTCCCCGGAGCAGGATTTCGCTTCCGGGGATATCCAATAATTACTCAATAGAACGAACCGCAAGTGAAACTAGACTAGTTTAGTTACCATTATTGTTTCCGCCAGTTAAAATCTATCGTATTTAAGAAAGCTTTTGCTAAAACCGTATGGCCTGTGTGATTGGGATGAACTCGATCCCATGCAATTGCAGCCGGATAGATTATCTCTAAAACAGTGTTAAATGCTTTTTGTGTATCAACAAATAATGTATCGTGTTCGTTCGCAATTTGCTTCACAACTTTACCATACTCATCCATCTTATAACGCATTGGATCATTGGAATTAGGTTCGATATAAAAAGGTGTCATCAGCACTAATTGCTTTACTTCTGATTTTGAGTGCTCGACTAGCTCTCGGTATGTTTTCTCATATTCATCGATATAAACATGTCGATCTGGAATAAAAGGAGAATCGAATTGGCGCCACACATCATTAATACCGATCATGATGACTAACCAATCCGGCGCTTGGTCAAGTACGTCTTCCTGCCAACGATTCTTTAAATCTATAACATTATTTCCGGATATCCCTTTATTTACGACACGGATTCCTAATTCAGGGTATGTCGATTGTAGAAATGCATCAACAATGGATACATATCCAGTTCCTAACGCTTGAAATAATCCTTCCCCCTCTGGTTTTGCACGATCACAATCAGTTACAGAATCTCCAATAAACAATAATTTTTGATTTTTTGCTAGCTTCATTTTGTCCTCCTATTATATTAAGATATTCGATTAACTCCAGGATTAGTAAAGATATCATACTCGTCACGACTTGTAGTAGAAAATTCGGAAACAACTGCACCTTGATCTGTTGCTTGGAACCAATGCAACGTATTCGGTGGAATCGTATATTGTTCACCTGGGTTTAATTCAATCTCGTGAAATACGGTATAATATGCTTCACTTTCTTTCGGAATCGTTGCTTGGATCGGTTCCGTCGGTTCTCCTTCTACATATAAATAAACTTGACCTGCCCGACAGCGAAATGTTTCTTGCTTTCCTTCTGTTTGACCAATCGGGGGATGCTTATGCTCAGGGCATGTTTGATTTGGAAACAAGACAAGTTCTTTAGCACAATAGTGGGAATTATTTTCATATGTAATTAACTGTAAGCCTTCTTGCTCTAATCGATTTAGACCAAAATCAGCAATTTCCACACGTTGCTTTTCCTCTTCCGTTAAAAATAACCCTGTCTTTGTTAAAGTTTCAATAGTTTTACGTTGAGCTTCTTTTTGATTCATTTTATCACACCACCTATTCATCATGTATATTGTTATATATATCTATAATTCTAATTTGTCATTACATTTTTGCTTCAAAATAGCAGTTCTTCTTTAGCGAGTTTTAAAAAAGCTTCTCTTACATATGTTTCTAGTAACGATATTGGGTAACATCTTTTTCCGATACTTTTTTCCTGGCTTTAGATACGATTCTTAACGTGCTCATATATTCTATCCCTAGCTGAATGATGTAAATTATACATAACCTCTCCTAACCTTTCTAATAAACTAGTTTGTATTATCCCTTAACAGCACCTGATGCCATACCTTTAATAATTTGTTCTTGAAATAGAATATAAGCAATTAATACTGGAATAATGGAGATAATAACTCCTGCTGCAATTAATCCATATTCACTTAAATGCGAAGATTGAAAACTTGCTAACCCAAGTGGCAAAGTCTTTGTTACATCTGAAGAGATTAAAACGGTTGCAAAAATGTATTCATTCCATGCAGCGATAAACACTAAAATACCTACTGTAGCAAGTACTGGCTTACTCATAGGAATGACCACTTTCGAAAATACATTCCAATAGTTGCATCCGTCAATTATCGCCGCTTCTTCCATTTCTTTTGGAATCCCTTTCATAAATCCTACTAGTAAAAAAACTGTTTTAGGTAAATTTAAAGCAGTGTACACAATGATTATTCCGAAAATGGTGTCTCTTAAACCTAACGTATGCATTTTAAAAAACATAGGATATATCAGGGATTGAAGTGGGATGGTTAACCCGATAATAAATAGTAAATATAGGAACGTATTTCCTTTAAACTCAAATCTTGATAATGCATAAGAAACCGTAGAACCAAGTACAAAACATAACAATACGGTAGCTACTGCAACAATTAGACTATTCAACAAATACATGACCATATTTACATCAAATAATGCAAAAATATAATTGTCAATATTAAATGATTCTGGTAAACCAAATGGATTTGAAAAAATCTCCCTATTAGACTTAAATGATGTTATTAATACCCAAATAAATAAGCCAAAAGTCAGCGAGAAATATCCCCATATGAATAGATACTTTAAAGGGGATACAAAATTAGAAAAGACTTTACCCATATATATCCTCACCTCTCCATTATATATCTTTTGGTTGTAACATTCTATTTATTACCATTGTAAAAACAATAACAATAAACATCATGGTAATTGCTATAGCATTTCCATAACCGTATCTAGTTTCACTGAATCCTTGCTTATACATATAAGTACCCGTAACTTCTGTTAAGTGTACTGGCCCACCATTCGTCAACAATAATACGTAATCAAACTGTTTAAAAGCATATGAGATACCCAGAACTAAACAAATTACTAATACATTTCGTAACGATGGTAAGATAACATAGACTATTTTTTGTAGTGCATTAACCCCATCCATTTCAGCAGCTTCTATCAATTCATTTGGAACAGATTGTAACCCCGAATATAATATTACCATCATCAAACCGATATAATTCCAAACAAATGGTAATGATACTGCCGTCATTGCAGTAAGAGAATCTTGTAACCAAGCTGTTGTTAAATTGTCTAAACCGATTAATTTTAAAAAGCTATTTAAGATCCCAAACTGTGCTTCGTATATAAATGAAAAGGCAAGTGACACAGCAACGGACGATGTTATAACAGGAATAAAATAAACGGTTCTTAAAAATTTATAACCTTTGACTCGCTGATAAATAAAATAAGCCAGAAAAAAACCGATTGGAATTTGAACTACAAGCACTAAAAACACCCAATAGAAAGTATTTAATAGGGATTTATAAAAGATTGGATCGGTAAATAATTCTATATAGTTATCAACAAAGAGAAAAACTTTAGGTGAGATACCATCCCAATCAAACAAGCTATTGTAGAAGGTGTCTATTACAGGATTCAAAAAGAAATATATATAGAACAGCAATGTTGGTACGATGAAACATATAAGAGTTAGCATTCTTTGACGAACCAAATTAAACCACCCCTTTTATTTTGACAGGGGATAAAAGTGTTTTCCTTCTATCCCCTGGAGAAATGATATTTATTCAAACTGTACATTTGGATGTTCACTTACGATGTCATTCATCTGATCCACATATTCTTGAGGGGTAATATCTCCTAACAATAAAGCATCCGTTAATGGCCAATATTCTCCTTCGACTGCAGATGCAAACAATTCTTCTTCGTATGAAGGTAAAAGCTTTTCAGCATTATCCATATCATCTAAGATTTGATTTAGTATCGGATTAACGTTTTCCTCATCATATTCAACGTTTAATGCCGTATTGTTCGCAATATCCTCGACAAATCCTTTTGCAACATCAGGACCAGCAATTTTTTTCATTAATTTCCATGCAGCTTCTCGTTTATCAGGATCATCATAAGCTCGTTGACTCATATAGATAAAATGTCCTGTCCCCGCTAATACAGTAGGTTCTGATTGCTCATCACCTAGAGGAAACGGAATAATTTCATATGAATCTAATAATTCTTCATCGATCGAGCCGACTGTCCAACTATGTTGATAAAACATCGGTGCTTGTTCTGCATGGAAAATTTCTAAGGATTGGGCCGTTTCCAAATTCATATAACCTTCAGGAAATGCGCCTAATTCTGCTAGTTCCAGTGCTTTTTCTGCTGCCAGCAATAAATCTTCCCCAAATTCTTGTTCTGCAGTTGCATAACTTCTTAAATCTTCGGTAGTTTGTTTTTGTGCAAACCATGTTAATAACATATATCTTGCACTATGATTATTGGCAGCAAACGGAATCAAACCAACGTCCGTGAATTGTATAACTGCTTTCTTCAATTCTTCATAATTCGTCGGAATATCTACTCCATGTTCTTCAAACAGATCTTTATTTATCATTAGATAGTAACTATAACCCTGAAATGGTAACCCATAGATGCCTCCTTGATAAGTAACAGGTCCAAATGCTCCATCCATATAGAGTCCATCTAAATCTTGATCAGATTCGATCATGTCACTAATATCAGGTATTACACCATTTTTTATATAGTTTTCAGTTCTTCTCATTCCCCAATGGGTAAAAACATCTGGTGGATCTTCTGCTGCCATTTCCGTTCTGAGCTGTTCCAAAATATCGTTACCTGCTGCTGTTTGAATATTTAGTTCAATATCACCATGTTCTTCATCAAATTCTTCAAAAGCTGGTTCCATTACTGGTGCTTGCGGTTGAGAACCTGTAAAACTGTGTAGTACCCTTAAGTTTACGATATCATCCGATCCTTCTTTTTCACCTGTTTCACTTTCATTCAAACCTTGACAACCAATTAACACAACGAAAAACAATATACCAGATAACATTTGAATCATTCTTTTCATAATAAAGCCTCCAAATTAAAATTATAGTTGGCAAATGTACCCTAAGTAATTGGAGCTTGCAATTGCAGCCTGTTGCAATAAACTTTCATAACAGGTATCGATTCTATTCAAAATAATCCAAATATTGCTCTTTCAATTCTTTCGTTTCAAAATGAACTAAATTAAGATGATCAAGCATAACTTTTTCAGCCTTCTCTGGTTGACCACTGGATATATTATCAAAAATTCTAGTGTGTTGATCAAATAATATTTTCCAATCATGATTAGATGCTAATCTTAATACTCTCAATCTATCAAAATGGCTGTTCATTGATCTCATCAATTTCCATATTCTTAATTTATTGCACATTTCAAATAGCAATCGATGAAACTCTTCATCTAAGCCAAAGAGTTCTTGATAGGAACCTTTCTCTATACAAAACTGTTGTAATTTAAGATTTAGTTCAAAATGCATGAAATAGTCATCATTTAATTTGTTACATGCCTCTTTCACTATCGCGCATTCAATGTTCTCCCTTAAAAACCTCCCTTCCTCGACTAGATCCAAGTCGATTTTGGAAACTGCTGTATACCTTTGCGGATAAATTTTTATCAATTCTTCTTCAGCAAGCTTTAAAAATGCTTCTCTTACAGGTGTTTTGCTTACGTTATAATGCAGAGCAACATCTTTCTCAGAAATTTTTTCTCCTGGCTCGTAATCTAAATTAATTATTCGATTTTTGATATGTTCATACATTTTATCCCTAGCTGATAATTGTACATGTGTTCTATCCTTATGCATAAAGGCTTTAACTCCTTTTTTTATGTTAAAGAAATATGAAGCTACCTTTAATGAAACCACCAGTAAAAACTTAAGATCGATCTATTGATTGGTTCAGATAATACACAATGAAGGATAACGCTTACATTTTATTGAGATTCAACTTGTTTTTGATCACGTGTAATATCTGTATATCTCCTTAAACCACTAGTACGATTGTTAGTAAAAAGAACATCCCTTTTTTGTACATTTTTCACGCTCCAATCCATTTACTTAAAATATATAAATTTCTTCATCCTTGCATGGTAGCATTTTAATATCTTAGTATAATTAATATTCTTGAATTCAAAAATAATTCCGGGAATTCAAACTTTCTATTTTGAATAAAATGGAAGTTGTAATAAAAGAAGATTCTCCTAAGAAAAGCGCAGAGCGCCCGATTAGAAACGTAGCGACTGGAACGAATTAACTGAGATAAAGGAATCACGGTGAGTTTACGAACCGATGATGACTTATCGTAGGGCAATTCGTGAAGTCGCCTAGTTTCTGGGCGCTCGGAGCTAGACATCTGCGCAAAATTCATACCTTCTTATCTTAGAAAAAAAAAGACATCCACCAACTTTAGTGAATGTCTTTTTTAATAAACATCTATTCAATTTTCATTGCTTTTTCTTGTGCTTCAATAGATAATTCCGCTACTCTAAAAGCGTGTTCCTGTGTCATAGCATTTTCTGTGTTATTTAAACAATCCAAAATAAATGCTCCGAAATATGGAAATCCTACTTTTCCAGATAACTCGAAATGTTTTTCTTCTTTATCATTGACTAGATACAGGTGATTGGAGGTATTATGATTAGCAATATCAATATACTTCCTAATCTCAATATAGCCTCCTGTTCCTAAAATAAAAGCTCTTCCATCTCCCCATGTACCTAGACCATCAGGTGTAAACCAGTCTACTCTGAAATAGAAGGTTGCACCATTATCTGCTACTAGTGTTGCATCACCAAAATCTTCAAAGTCTGGATGGTCTTTATAATGATAATTGGCAACTTTACTGTGTAAGACTTTAGCATCCTTCGCACCTGCAAAGTGAAGGAACTGCTCAATTTGATGGCTACCAATATCACAGAGAATACCTCCGTAGTATTCCGGATCAAAAAACCAGTCCGGACGATTGGCAGCATTTGCTCGGTGTGGACCAGTTCCAATTACTTGAATCACCCGGCCAATTTCTCCCTGTTCAATTAACTGACCTGCATAAATGGCACTTTCTACATGTAATCTTTCACTATAGTAAACGCCCCACTTCAAACCAGTTTCTTCCACTAATCGACGAGCTTTTTTTACTTGTTCCTGCTTAATGAAGGCGGGCTTATCCGCAAAAAAATGTTTACCGTGATGTAATGCTTTTTCCCCTATCTCATAACGACTTACCGGGATACTTGCACATGCAATTAAATGTATCGAATCATCATTATAGATAATATCTTCGTTATCAACAGTTTTTACTTGAGGGAATTTGTTACAAAATGCTTCAACCTTCTTTGGATCAGGATCATAGACATATTCTAAATCTGCTCCCGCTTCAATCAGACCATTACACATTCCATAAATATGACCATGATCTAAACCAATTGCAGCAATTCGAAATTCCCCAACATCAACTACTTTATTGGATTTTCCTTCTGGCGCATAATTCATACCATCTTTTTTGTTAACCATAGTAACCTCCTTACAAAATCTATTCGTACTTACCACCAGTTGTAATTTCCGTATCAGAGAAATTCTCTACCGATGCTCCTTTTTCATAGAAGTGTTTCGCATTTTGTAAAATACCTTCTCTCGTGTAAAAAGGACTCTCTTTCGTTAATGGTAATGTCACTGTACGTTGGTAGTTGGCAGATTCATAGATTGCTGTAATCAACTCTAAAGTTTGACGTCCTTGTATGCCATCAACCAATACCGGTTTATTTTCTATAATCGCATCAAGTACATTTTCGATCTGACCGGGATGTCCTTCATACTCTAAATCTGGCTGACTGTTAAATGCTTCCGTCAATAACTGCTCGAGTTCGGGATCATCATTCGGAAAGCCATTTTCCTTTGAAGTTGACGCCTTTACCTTCCATGGTACGGAGACACGTGCTTTCTTACCTTGGAAGATCAACTGCTGCTCTTCTCCGTGATGAACAACAGAGCTAGTGATTTGCGCTAAGCTCCCATTCTGATAACGACCAATTGCAATAGAAATGTCCTCTACTTCAGCATTGTCATGAGCTGTATTACTTGTTACTGCCGTTATTTCGGATGGCATGCCTCTCATCCATTGGAAAATATCAATATGATGTACGGCATGATTTAATGTACAGCCGCCGCCTTCTTTTTCCCAAGTACCTCGCCACCATAAATCATAATAGCTGTGTCCTCTCCACCAGTAAGAATCAACTTGTGTATGGAGAATGGGGCCCATTAATTCTGTTTCGAGTACATGCTTCAATTTCATCATTGGTGTAGTAAATCGATTTTGAGCGACAACCGATAAAATTTTGTTATTCCGTTTGCCGGCTTCAACCATTGCATCACATTCTTCTAGGGAAGATGCCATCGGTTTCTCAACCAGTACATGTTTTCCAGCGTCCAAACTGTTAATCGCAATATCTGCATGAGTATATGGTGGTGTACAAATAGAGATTAGATCGACCTCTTCCTTGTCAATCAGATCCTGATAATTGTCAAATACATGCGCATCTAAGTTGAAGTCTTGTTTTATTTTTTCCGCTTTTTCTGGATAAATATCACATAATGCAACAATCTTACACTGACTAGGAAATTGTAGATAACTCTTTACATGAGATGGACATATTGCTCCTGTACCAATGATCGCTACTTTTAACATGAAATCTCTCCTATCTATTAAAAATTAATAACTTCCATAAAGTAAGGTTGCCTAAAAATATTAATCATTCTTTTTCCGCTCCTAAAACGATACCTTTCACAAAATATTTCTGGATAAACGGGTAGACAACTAACATAGGTAATGCTGAAATAAAAATTTGCGCTGACTCTACTGTACGTTGAGACATGTTCTTCAATTCCTGAGCATCCGTCACATTACTTAAATCTTTCTTAACGACGATGGACTGTAAGAAGGTTTGAAGTGGATAATTTCGTTCATTAGTCATATAAATCAATCCGTCAAACCATTGATTCCAGTGAAATACCATTGTAAACAAGGAAACGGTTGCAATCGCCGGAATAGAAATTGGTAAGTATATCTTTAAGAATATCGTAAAATGGCCTGCACCATCAATAAATGCGGATTCTTCCAACGACTTTGGTACGGATGTACGAAAAAAGTTTAATAGAAGAATTAAGTTAAATGCATTGATCGCTGTTGGTAACACTAATGACCAGATTGTATCCCCCAAGCCTAAGCCTGTTACAATAATATAGGTTGGTACAATACCACCGTTGAATAACATCGTAAATACGAAAAACCACATATACCATTTACGTCCTTTAAACTCTTCATCATACTTGGATAGGCCATAAGCGGCACATAATAATAACCCCATGGAAATAATCGTACCTAGGACGGTTCGCTGTATAGCAATTAGTAATGATCTGATAAAATTATCGTTACCCATCGTTTTGTCATAAGCATCCCATGTAAAATCAACTGGCCATAACGATACCATGTTACCAGAAGCTGCTGCACTGCCACTTAATGAAACTGCTAATATATGAATGAGTGGCAAGACACAAATAAATGCAAGGAATGCTAAAAAAACATAGTTGAAGGCGGTGAAAATTCTATAGCCTTTAGTTTTATATATCATGATATTACCTCCTAGAAAATTCTCCAGTTTGCATATTTATAAGCAAGTCGATACCCTAAGACGATCAAGAAGAAACTGATCACAGATTTAAATAAACCAACCGCTGTACCGAAACTGAAGTCACCATCAATTAAAGCTCGTCGATAAACATACGTATCAATGATATCTCCTGTTTTATAAACTAGCGGATTGTACAGGTTGAAAATCTGATCAAAACCAGCATTTAAAATATTTCCAAGAGATAATGTCCCAACAACTATAATAATCGGCATCATTGCTGGTAAGGTAATATATAACGTTTGTTTCCATCGATTCGCACCATCTATATGTGCTGCTTCATATAAATTAGGATTTACTGCTGTTATGGCAGCTAAGAAGACGATTGTGTTAAAGCCTGTTTCTTTCCATAAATCCGTTATAATCACTGTAGGTACAAACCACGTATTATCTCCTAGGAAAAAGATTGGTTCTACACCAAAAATCCCAATAAACTGATTAAATAAACCACCTTCCGGAGATAGTAAATCTAGTAATATACCACCGAGAATTACCCATGAAAGAAAATACGGTAAATAGATAACCGTTTGTACCGTTCTTTTGAATACATTGTGGTACACTTCATTTAACAATAAAGCAATCGCGATCGGTACAATTAATCCGAAGATCAATTTTAACACCGAAATAATTAAAGTATTCAATATGACTCGACGTGCATGATCTGTTTGCATGATGGTATGAAAATGTTCAAATCCAATCCATTCAGATTGAAAAAAGCCTAACCATGGTTTGTAATCCTGAAATGCCATGATCAAACCACCCATCGGAGCATATTGGAAAAATAGTGCTACAATAACGGCTGGTAATATTAATATATGTAAAGGCCAATTACGCCTCATGTTCCACTTTTGTTTTTTCTTAACCTCCATCTCATATCCTCCTTTACCATCTGTATAAATGAAGGAAGGTGTGAATTAAATAAAGATAAATATTTAATTCACACCTGATGCTTCACTAATTATTCTGCACTTTGGACTTGATCATACCATTCATTTACTTCTTCAGTAACTTGATCTCCACCACGTTCTTTCCATTCTTCAACAAAATCATCGAACGCATCGACCTCCACGTTACCCATTACAATATCAGCAAAAATTTCTAATTCGAGTTGCTCAAGATTAGACCATTGGTCAGCCATCGTTTCTGTAGGTGCACCCGTAAATTTGTTCTCAATGCGAATGTCATTGGAACGGTTGATAATAGCTGCTGCTTCGATATATTCAGGATCTCTTTGTGCTAAGTCGGTTTCATATGCACCAGATGGCTCTTTATCAGGATTTTCGTGGAATTCCTGTAATAAGCCATACATTTTATATGGGAAAGTTGGAACGTTTGTCGGTAAGAAATAGCGACCCGGATCGACTTTTTCCTCACCAGTTTCTTCTTCAATTACGTTTGGATCATAGACAGGCTCACCATCAACCATAATATAGTCGTAACCTTCGAATAATCCATCTTCAAAGTACTCAGAGTCATTTAAAATGTATCCATATGTCTCATCCCAATATTCAAAAAATTTATCCCAGTCATCAAATTCTGAACTAAACAAAAATGATCCTGTTAATAAAGATTCACCTTTACGGCCCATTTCACCGTCTGGACCACTAGGTAGTTGATAAGGCTTGATAACGGCATCTGGGTCATTCGTTTTTGTTTCCCCAAACGGCCAATCCCATGCCCATGGTGGGCCGAATGCTAAACCAGCTTTACCGGATACGAAGATCTCTTGTGCTTGGTCTGCTGGAGCGATTGCCAGTTCCTGAGAAATATATCCTTCTCCCATCCATTCTTTCATCTTAACTAAGCCATCTTTCATACTTTCTTGAATAGAACCGTAAACAAGAACTCCGTTTTCATCCTCTGACCATAGTCCAGGAACATAGTCACCGTACATACCGAATACTGGGCTAGTATCACCAATATTCGTTCTACCAAAGCCAACTTCACCAGCAGACAGTAACAAACCAAAGGTATCATCTTCACCATTACCATCTGGATCTTCATTTACAAAAGCATCCATCACTGCTTCTAATTCTTCTAATGTTTCTGGCGCCTCCAGACCAAGATTATCTAACCAATCCTGACGTACCCACATTAATGATTCGGTACCGTTACCACCAGAGAATCTTGGAAGTCCGTATCTTTCGCCATCAATAGTAGCCTGGTTAAAGGCATCAGAAAATTCATTAAAAATCTCTTTTAAGCGATCTGGAGCATGCTCGTCAATCACTTCTCCAATCGGTTGAACCTTTCCAGACTCAACCAAGTCAGCTATTAATTGCGTATCTGTCACTTGAAATACATCTGGTAAAGGCTCATTGGATGACATCATTAAACGAATTTGTTGATTATACTGTTCATCATTTGGACGTGTCCATAAGTATTCAAAGTTAATGCCTAATTCCTCTTCTGCCCATCTTGTTACAACATTATCGTTAACATCTTCACCATCTTTGTAAACGGTACCATCATCTTGTGTACGTACCGTCGTGATAGTTGTTAAACCATCTTCTTCAGAGTCGTTACTGCTGTCACTACTTTCTATACAACCTACCAATAAAATAATGATAATGAACACAAACAATGCACTGAATAATTTTTTTTGCATTTGCTGACCCTCCCGAGAAATTTAATAAATTGTACCTAATTAACCCTACCTCAAGATCCGGTATAACGCTTTCATTTTTTCGGTATTAACTGGAGATTCATCACCCCTTTCACCGGTATTCCAAATACTTTTTTTATTTGGAATAGATATTGGTACTAAAGTAAAATAAGCGATAACATTCCTACTTCCAGCTATTAATCTGCTATGTAAAGCACACAAGAAATACTAGTATGGTAGTTTAGATAATAGAATGTATTGCCCCTCTATACATTATTTGATATGATAAAGGAAACAATCTGATATAACTAGTATACTAGTGAACGATTAATTTGTTTAATTATAACGCGTTTTTATGAAATGTACAATATTTTTTCTGGATAATTTGTCAAAATGCTGATCAAAAACCTAATGTAGAGGTGAATACAATGAATCAAAATGGGTTGATTACAAAACTTTATACAGTGATGGAATGGATAACAAGAATCGCGTATGTTAATGTTCTCTGGATTTTATTTACTGTATTTGGTCTTTTATTATTCGGTGTTGCGCCAGCTACTGCATCGATGTTTACAATAACTAGACAATGGTTGAGAGGGAACAGTGACATTTCTGTTTTTAAAACGTTTTGGCGAGCCTATAAAATACACTTCGTCCGAGCAAACCTTTTGTTATGGCCAATAGCTCTTCTTGCCTATATGTTATATATTAATTATCAATATTTGTTTTTAGTTCCTCCGTCTGTCTATTACTTAATGCTCTTTATTTTTGCAACATTGACACTTATTTTTTTAATATTATTGTTTTATATCTTTCCAGTGTTGGTGCACTTTGAACACAAAACATTTGATTATTATAAAATCGCACTATTAACAGGAGTCTCTAATCCATTTCTTACGGTTACCATGTTTGTTACTACTTTGCTGATCGGATTATTGACAGAACGTATACCGGGGATTTTGCCATTTTTCCCTATGTGTCTTTCCAGTCTTATTACCATGCACCTGGCATTATTAGCTTTTAAAAAATTACAAAAAAAGAGTGTGAATCGACCAATAAGAAAAGCGCAGAGCGCCCGCTAAAAAACGTAGCGACTGGAGCTAATCAACTGAGATAAAGGAATCACTGAGAAAAGTGAACCGATGATGTCTTATCGTAGGACGATTCGTGAAGCCGCCTAGTTTTTGGCGCTCGGAGCTAGACATCTGCGTAAATTTTATACTTTGCTTACTTATTAAAAAAACGAACGCAAGGACATTTAACTAGTCTTTGCGTTCGTTTTACATGAATCCAGTTAATGCACTACCTACAAGTAAACTTTCTCACCCTTTTCTGCACTTTCTATTGCTGCAAATACCATTTTCATACTATGAATATTATCATGACAATCTGTTTCTGCTTGACGATTTTCTTCCAAAGCAGAAAACATTTCATCTAAGCAGCCAGCATGTTCCTCTTTTCCAGTCCAACTATTGGGTATCGTGCTTTGTTCCGTTTGTTTAAAAAAAGCTGTGTCAGCTGGATTCTTGACGATTTCGGTTGTAAGATGATTAAAGCCGTCCCATTTAGCTGTCCCTTTCGTTCCGATAATTCGCCAATCTCCGTTCCATGACGTGCGAAATCCTTCTGCTGCCCAGGAACCACGGAATGTACAAACAGTGCCATCTGCCATTTCAAAGATACAAATAGCAGAAGCATTACCATTATACCATGAACCCGTTGGATTGAATTCATGACAATAGACGGAGACAGCATTGCTATTTGAAATATATCTCGCCTGATCAAATGTATGTATTGCCATATCGACAATTAACGGATGATCCATTTGCTCACGAAATCCGCCAAAATGAGGGCCTAAGTAGAAATCAACGTTTAATGTATGAACTTTTCCTAATCCATCACTTTCCAAGAAATGGCGAAGGGATCTTATTTCTTTGAGATACCGTCGATTTTGCATGACACTATATGTTTTGCCTGTCCGTTCTGCAATTTTTTTCACTTCCAGAGCATCGTTTAAAGATTCCGCCATCGGTTTTTCACCGAATACATGACAACCAGCTTCAAGTGCTGTTGTAACAACTTGTTTATGAGCAGCTGGAATGGTCACATCGAAGACGAGATTGGCTCCTGTTTCTTTTATGGCTGTTGCTATATCTGTAAAAATAGGTACGTGTAAGTTTCGTTGATCAGCCTTTTTCTGAGCTGCTTCCTTATTGAGGTCGACCAACCCTACTATTGAGGCATTTTCACGTTGTTCCACGTAGTCCAACCAAACATTTGCCATACCGCCACATCCTGCAACTATAATGTGATGTTTTGTAGACATAAACTCACCCCTTCACCACTCCATGATAACGGATTCATTCAGAGAATACTAGAATTTAGTATTCGCGAGATAAGTGTAAATATCTCGCGAATACTCTGCATTATATTTCAATTGTAACGTTTTGTTTTCCAGCGTTTACGGATACTTTCTTATGGCCGACAATTTCAATATGATAGGCTTGCTCGACACCGGTTGTCTGTACTTGAATCTTATTAGCATTTCGTTCTGCTACAATTGCCCCAATCTCTTCACCTTTTGCGTTAACAAGTGTGCGTTCCGCTTTTTGTTTGTTTGATAACTGATAGATTTTAAAGGTTACACCATCGGTATAATCATAGACGGGATTCTCTTCACTTGTTCCTACCGGTAAAATGGTATTCGACTTTACAAAAAGCGGCAGGCTAAAGTAATCGTAATGTTCTTTTATCCATGTACCACCATTCACTACTTCTCCAGTTAAAAGGTGTGTCCATCTACCTTCAGGCAAGTAGAATGAGCCGATTCCTTCCTCATTAAAGATTGGTGCTACAAGTATGGAATCTCCCAACATATATTGACGATCTAATGTTTCACATAGTGGATCATCTGGGAATTCTAACAACATCGAACGCATAACAGGGACGCCTGTTTTACTATTTTCCACTGCTTGCCCATAAAGATAAGGCATTAAACTATTTTTTAACTTAGTAAAGTGACGCGCAACATCTACAGCTTCGTCATCAAAGTTCCATGGTACACGATAGGAAGAGCTACCGTGAAAACGGCTATGGCTTGAAAGTAAGCCGAATGCTGTCCAACGTTTGAATACATCCGGAGTCGCAGTATTTTCAAAACCGCCGATATCATGACTCCAGTAACCAAAGCCTGAAGTTGTTAATGATAAACCGCCACGTAAACTTTCGGCCATCGCATCATATGTGGAATCACAGTCACCACCCCAGTGTACCGGGAATTGTTGCCCACCTGTAGTGGCTGATCGCGCAAATACAACAGCTTCCTCTTCACCTTTTACATCTTTCAGTAAATCAAACACTACTTTGTTGTATAGATAAGCATAGTAGTTGTGCATTTTCTGCGGATCTGATCCATCATGGTACACGACATCCGTCGGGATTCGTTCACCAAAGTCTGTTTTAAAGGAATCTACACCCATATCCAATAATTCCTTTAGCTTGTCTTGGAACCATTTGCATGCATCTGGGTTCGTAAAATCCACAATTCCCATACCCGCTTGCCATAAATCCCATTGCCATACATCACCGTTTGGCTTCTTTAATAAATAACCTTTTTCCATTCCTTCATCAAAAAGTACTGACTTCTGTGCAATATATGGATTGATCCAAACACAAATTTTCAGTCCTTTGTCTTTCAGTCGCTTTAACATGCCTTCTGGATCTGGGAAATTACGACGATCCCAAATAAAGTTACTCCACTCGAATTCTTTCATCCAAAAACAGTCAAAATGAAAGACACTTAGTGGGATACCACGTTCTGCCATGCCATCAACAAAATGATTAACCGTTTCCTCATTATAGTCTGTCGTAAAAGAAGTGGATAACCATAATCCAAATGACCATGCAGGAGGCAAAGCAGGTTTTCCTGTTAATTCTGTATAACGACTGACTACTTCTTTTGGTGAAGGACCATTAATAAAGTAATAATCTAAATATTCTCCTTCCACACTAAACTGAGCGCGAGATACCGTTTCAGAGCCTAACTCATAGCTCACTTCTTCAGGGTGATTGACAAAAACACCATATCCTTTACTACTTAAATAAAAAGGAATATTTTTATATGATTGTTCAGAGCTTGTACCACCATCTTTGTTCCAAATATCAATTGATTGACCGTTTTTTACAAATGGCGTAAAACGTTCACCTAAACCATAAAGATGTTCTCCTACTCCAAGGCGTAATTGACCACGCATATATGTTTTATTTGCCGGTCCATCAATCCATGCTAGCCCTTTTCCATCAGCATCTGTTAATCTACCATTAGCATTTTCAAATGATAATGCAAAATTTTGTTTTGATATTTGTAAGCGAAGAGTTCCACTCGTGAAAGAAACATACTCTTCATTCTCTTCTAACGCTATCGAATTGTGTTGGTCACTAATATCAAAGTTCGGATATTTCGCTTTGCCACCTTTAAAATGCCATGTTTCAACACGAATCACTTCATCAACGGGGGATGAAATTTTAATTGTTAACAATGGTCCATCTAAAGTGTCCCCACGATGATTGAGATATTTACATGGTGCATATAAGGTTACCGAACCATCTATCTCTTCCACCTCATGAATTAATTTTGGAAAATGTATTTCATACCCCTCTCTTACTAACCAATTACCGTCTGTAAACTTCATATTTTTCCCTCCTGTATTAAATTATTTAACTGCGCCTTCAGAAATACCATCAATAATATATCTTTGTAGGAACATATATAAAACAATAATCGGAATCATCGCAATAACTAAAGCTGCTAAGGCAAGATGCCATTGTGTGGAATATTCACCAAAGAAATAAAACGTTTTTAACGGGATGGTGTACATGCCTTCTTTGTTGATCACAAGTGATGGAAGTAAGTAATCATTCCAGAACCAGATCGCATTCAGAACAATAACCGTTACCGTCGTTGACTTTAACATGGGCAACATGATGTACCAATAAACTTGAAATCTATTACAACCATCAATAATCGCCGCCTCATCTAATGCTTTCGGAATCCCTTTCATTGCACCTACGTATAAGAAAACCGCTAGACTAGACCCTAACCCTAGATACATAATGGCTAAACCAGTTCGATTTAATAAATCTACTGCACCAAATAGCGAAACTAAAGGAATCATAATAGACTGAAAAGGAATCAGCATACAAATAGCAAACAAAAAGTAAATAGCTGAACTAGTTTTTCCTGGTTTGCGAGATAATGCATACGCTGCCATCGAAGTACAAATGACAATGATCAAGATACTTCCACCCGTTACTACAACGGAATTAAAAAACGTCAACAGGAAATCTAATTCGGCAAAAGCTGTTGGATAATTTTCCAATGTTGGTGTTCCTGGAAGTCCTAAAGTACTTTCGAAAATATCTGATTTTGTTTTAATCGAATTAATGAATACTAGATAGAAAGGATATATCCACAATAAAGAGACAACAGCACCTATAAACATCATCGTATACTTATGTGTACGTTCTTTGTTTCTCATAGTTCTGTCTCCTTTTTACGAGTAATATAAAGTTGGATAACAGATATTAAAGTGATGATGATTAAAAAGACAATCGCTTTTGACTGAGCATATCCCATATCTTGCACTTTAAATGCCGTATCATAAATATTCATGGTAGCCATCTCTGTTGATCCAAATGGTCCTCCATTTGTTAAGGCCATGTTTTGGTCATATACTTTAAAAGCATTTGATAATGTTAAAAATAAACTTACCGTAAACGCAGGAATAATAAGTGGAAACTTAACCTTCCAAAAACTTTGCCATTTATTTGCTCCATCTATCGTTGCTGCTTCTAGCAGTTCTTTTGGAACATTATTCAAAAAGGATATATAAATAACCATGATATAACCACTCATTTGCCATACAAACAGGATTACCAATCCCCAAAAGCCCGTTTCTGTGTCAGACAGCCAACCTCTAAAAAACTCGATACCAGTCACATCTGCAATTCCTGTAAAAGCTTTTAAAAAGACGAATTGCCAGATAAAACCTAAAATAATCCCACCAATTAAGTTTGGCATAAAATAAATCGTTCGAAATAATGTACTTACTTTCCCTAATTTTTGTGTAACTAATAAAGCAAAAGATAATCCTAATACATTAATTCCGATCACAGAAGCAGCTGAAAAAGCTGCAGTAAATCCTAAGCTATAAAGAAACTGATCATCTGAGAATAACTTGATATAATTATCAAAACCTACAAATGATGTTACTTGAAAGCCATCGTATTCCGTGAATGAATAATAAACACCTTGAAAGAAAGGTATGATTAACACGAGTAATAAGGCTAGCAGAGTTGGTAATAAGAACAACCAGTATGTGCGGTTTTTAAAATTCAATCTTCCCACTCCTTTAAACCATGTGTATGATGGAGCAAAAATATGTTTTTGCTCCATCTTTCTTGGGGATCTTTAACGCATTTCTGAAAATGCATTGCTAGTTGCTTCCTCAAATTCTTCCCAGCTTTGTTGTTCACCTAAATATTTTTGAAACTCTGGGTGTAACGCTTCAGAGAAAAAGCCATCAGGATACTGGTTATTCGCCCAAATTTTCCCTTTTCCATCTAATAAATACTGATATACTTCGGCAGATACTGGATCTGAAATGGAATCGGTATCATAACCTTCATGGGAAGGAACATATTTAAAGTCTTCAACAATTAATTCTTTTCCTTTGTCAGAAGTATACATCCAATCAATAAATTTCTTAGACTCTTCTACTACTGCTTCATCTTTCTCTTTATTAATTCCCCAATACCATGACGGACCGGCAACAATTTTCCCTTCGGTATCGGAAGAAACAAAGAGAGGAAGAATGCCAAGTTTTTCTTGTGCAAAACTTTCGTCCATACTATTTAATGTTGGAACGATCCAGTTACCTTGGTGAATAATCGCTGCTCTATCATTTGCAAATAATTCTTCTACTGACGTACTGTAGTCTAATGATAGAATAGGTTGATAGTTATACTGGTTAAATAAATCCGTATATTCTTTCATACGTTCACCATATTCAAAATTCAGTTCATCTGATTCGAAAGCAGTCTTAACATCATTACCAAATTCCGGAGCCGTAAAGTGACTTGAGAATTGACTTACGACCCAGTCTTCTTTTGCACTAAAGGCAAATACCGAATCTATCCCTAATTCTTCTTTTTGAGAATCAATAGTTTCTACTGCTTCCACAAATTTGTCGTAACTATCAATCGTTGACGGATCTACCCCTGCTCTTTCAAAGATATCTTTGTTAATCATCCAACCGTATCCTTCAATATTTAAAGGAATGCCATATGGTGTACCATCCATAGAAGCCCCCTCTAAAGTTCCGTCAATAGCTGTTTTAGCACTCTCCATATCTGATACATCTAACAAATATTCACTATATTTTTCGACATCCGACAGACCACCTAATAAAAAGATCGATGGTGCTTCACCAGAAGAAAACTTAGCTTGTAATGCCGATGGAGCATCTTGCCCACCACCAACTGTTGTTACATTAATTTTTACATTTTCATTTTCACTCTCATAAATATCGATTAAGTTATTTAGTTGATCCGTTGTTTCTACTTTTATATTAAACAAATCAACAACTACTTCATCCCCTTGACCTGATGACTCTCCATTGTCACCGCTTTCATTTGAACTACACGCAACAATTAAACTCATAGAAGCTAACATTATGAACGAAATAAAAACTAATCTAAATTTCATCATTGACCTCCTTAGATTTGATATCAATAGTTGATAGAATTAGTACCTGTTACAACTTTCACCTTCCAATGATTCGCGATGATGTACGTACATCATTTCAAGGTGAAAAAGTAGATGAAGCACGCAATGTAAAAGCGCATTCATCTTTAGGTAACTCATCTATTTATTAATATGATATATCAGAAAATGATGTACGTCAATCATTTTCCTGTTTATTAATTAAATTATTTTCATTATTGATATAATATTTTGCATTAGCCTTCGTTACGATTTCAGGTTTGACAATATATGAACTGATATCGTTGATATTATCATCTAAAAAGTAGTTCATTATTTTTTTCAATGAAAAGTTAGCTTGTGCTACCGGATCTTGACAGATTGAAGCAGTGATAAGATCCTTTTGAAACGCATGATAAATAGTTTCGTTAATATCATGACCGATGATGACAGGCTTTTTCTCCCATTTCTCTATATTTGGGATAATCTTATCTAATAAACCACCAGCTACGTAGATAGCATCTGCAGCCAGCAGCAATTCTTTATGATCTTTTAACAATTTTTCTACTTGTTCCTCTTCGATATAAGCAGATGTATCATACTTAATTTTTTGTAATTGATAATTTACGTTCAATTTTTCGAAATAATCAGTAAATCCATTTTCTTTATTTTGCATTTGGAAGGTGTTTTCTTTTTCTCTTATAAATACAATATGTTGTGCGCTTCTACTAAATAAGTAGATTAGCTCTCCAGCCAGAAAGCCCGCATCATAATAGTCACTACCTACATATGCTATACGTTGACTATTTGGTACGTCTGTGTTTATGGTAAACACTGCTATCTGTTCTTTTGTTGCTTGATCGATAATTTTTTCAAGTGGTTTCGTATCATGTGCCGCTATCACAATTCCTTGATATTCCTTCGAATCTACAATTCCCTGCAAATATTCTACTTGCTGATTTTCAGGCACTGTATGTACGCGATGGACATCGACTTTTAATCCGAACTCAGAATAAAGCATGGCTCCTTCTTTAATTTCAAAATCTAAGTCGTCCCAAAAATAATTAGGAAATACAGGAAGAATAAAGGCAATATTAATTACCTTTTGCGTTGCTAAGAATTTAGCTGCTCTATTCCGTTGATAACCTAACTCGTGAGCTTTAGATTTTACTTTCTGTATCGTCTTTTCACTTACCCCTTTCCTATTATTTAAAACTCGATCAACTGTAGCTGGAGATAAACCTAGTTCATCTGCTATCATTTTTGCTGTTACTCGCATTTGTTAGCCACCTCTATACAAGAATGTTTTACTTTTATGTAATCGTCCTCATTATTTACACTTTTTATCTGATTGTCAAGTTTTTCATAGTATAAGAAAAGCGCAGAGCGCCCGTTTAGAAACGTAGCGACTGGAGCGGATCAACTGAGATAAAGGAATCACGGTGAGTTTACGAACCGATGATGACTTATCGTAGGGCGATTCGTGAAGTCGCCTAGTTTCTGGGCGCTCGGAGCTAGACAGGCACCCAATTTTTATACTTTCTTTATAAGAAAAACCGGGAAAGCCCGAAAAGTTAACAGGTACAAACGTTGTTGAACAGTTTCATAGCGGAGGCCGTCCACTTCCACTCCTACGGGATGACTTTCGACTAAGATCCACTTTGGTAAGCGCTCTTTGCTTACCAAAGTTAGCTTAGGCGAAAATCCCGTGGAAAGGGAAGTGGGCAACCGCAGCGATGGTTTCCTGTACAAGCTAACTTTCAAAATAACTACTGCATTTAACACAGTCATTGCGCTAATTTTCCATATAAAAAAACTAACGATGAACCCATATCACCGTTAGTCGTACGTCGTAATCTATTAAAGACTTAAAATTAATGTATCTTTTGCTTTTATTTCTGTTTCACCTGTATATTTTTCACCCGTTAATAGATTTGTATAGGTCTCCTCACCTGTATCAAAGCTTGCTGACTTATTATTATGATTCATTACAAATAAAATCTTTTCATCAGCTTTGTTTCGTGCTATAACTTCAACACCTTGTGCAGAATCTAATTCACCTTGTATATTTTTGTCAGCAGCAATAGTATCGACAAAATCTTGGACAAATACTTGATCAGGACTAGAGGCGATATAGTATGCATGACCTTCTCCGTATTGATTTTTTGTTAGTACCGGCATGCCTTTATAAAAGTCTGAACCATATGTTGCCAGTACATCCGCACCTTCAGCATGAATCAGATCAAATAATATGTTGCATTTGTACTCGCCCGATAGTGACCCTATTTTGTCCTGCATGACAATCTCGTTATAATTAGATGGCTCTAATGCATCAATTTCTTCAGCCCATATTCCAACTAAGTCTCTTAATTCTCCTAGATAACCTCCCAATGTGACAAGATCGTTCTCGTTAACGATGCCACTGAAGAAAGTGGTTACGAAGGTACCACCTTTTGCAACAAACTGCTTCAAGCGATCAGCATGTCCTTCTTTTACCATGTATAACACTGGCGCAATCACAATATCATAACCACTTAAATCTTCTTCCACACTTATCATGTCGACCGGAATATTACGTTGATAAAAAGCATCATAATATTTATGCACTTCTTTTACATAATCTAGTGCTATGGAAGGTCCGCTTGATAATTGAATGGCCCAGCGATTTTCCCAGTCAAAGACAATTGCTACCCGTGCGTTCACACGACTATCGATAATTTTATCTTCTAATTGGCTGAGTTCTTTCCCTAATTCAGCGGACTCACGGAATACGCGTGTATGTTCATGTCCGACATGTTCAATCACTGCACCATGATATTTTTCCGTAGCACCTCGTGAACGTCTCAATTGGAAAAACATCACTGTATCAGCACCGTGTGCTACCGCTTGATAACTCCAGAGGCGCATAACTTCCGGGCGTTTTAAGGCATTGTATGGTTGCCAATTTTGCTGGCTTGGTGTTTGTTCCATCAGCATAAACGGTTGACCACTTCGAAGACCTCGCATTAAATCATGGGTCATCGCTGTCATACTTTCTGGTGTATCGATTGAAGGATAGTTATCCCATGATACGACATCCATCTCTTTCCCCCATTTGAAGTAATCAAGCTCAGGATACAGTCCCATTAAATTGGTTGTTACCGGAAGGTCTGGTGTATGTTTCTTTAATGCATCTCGTTCTAGTTTAAACACATCTAATAAACTATCAGACTGGAAACGACGATAATCTAGTGAAATACCTTGGAAATTAGTGTTTTGGCCTCCTTGCCATTCTTCACTTAAACCATTTGGTGCCACAATCTCATCCCACTCATAAAAAGTGTGACCCCAGAATCGTGTATTCCACGCTGTATTCACTGCATCAAGTGTCCCATATTTGTCTTTTAGCCATACTCGGAATGCCTTTTGACAATTTTCACAATAGCAATAACCACCATATTCATTGGAAACATGCCAGATTAATACAGCAGGGTGATTCTTATAGCGTTCTGCTAACCTTTCCGCAATACGTTCTGCATATTTGCGATAGGTCGGACTGTTTGGGCAGGAGTTGTGTCTACCGCCAAACTGCCTTTTTCTACCTTCAAAATCAACTCGTCTAACATCCGGATAGCGCTTTGCCATCCAAGCCGGATGCGCCGCTGTACTGGTTGCAAGACAAATATAAACACCATTTTGGTATAAGCGATCAATTGTTTCATCCAACCAAGTGAAATCATAGGTATTTTCATCAGGCTGATTTAATGCCCATGAGAAAACATTAACGGTTGCCACATCAATCCCCGCAAGTTTAAACATTCTGATATCTTCGGTTACAGTTTCTTCATCCCATTGTTCTGGATTATAGTCTCCTCCATACCATATTTTTGGTAGTTTTTCATGGATCATTTTGGTTCCTCCTCTAACTATTTATGTATAGCAAGTATTCGACAGATCAACGATAAATTCCTCTACTTTATTGCGATTCGTTGTAAATTTATCACAGTGCTAATTTCGCTAATCAACGACCAACATTAAAACCGAGATCTTCAAAGCAATCTCATCCCATAATAGATGAAGCCTGAGACCACTTAGGTGGAATCAGGCCCATCATCTATCAGATTACTTTGTACCCCATAGTTCCATAACATCTAATGTTTTTTGAGTCATCAATTCATTTGCTTTTTCAATATCCATTGCTTCTAACTCTTCAATCATGGCATCCCATGATGCATCAAAGTCTGCTGGATCACCTAAAACGGCTTGTGTTATTCGTTGCTCTGTTAAGTCGTCTGCTTTCTGTTGGATAATCTCTAAATCACTTCCTGATTCGATGGTATAATTCGCCGCAGCACCATGTTTAGAAATTCCTAATTCTTCTGCCGGTGGGAACCAGTCCGTCCAGTTTTCCATATCGTATTCAGCTACAACCTCTTTTTCGGCCTCGTTAAAGTTGTCAATAATATCTTGCTCAGAGTTTGGTGTGATCGGCTGACCATTAGAGTCCACTGCTCCATTACCCCATTGTGGGAATGGATAGATATAATAGCCTACACCTGTTTCTTTAGCATAGTCACTATCGGAATTCATTCGTTCACGGTCATCTTCGTGCATCACTCGTTTTCCGTCTACAATATCGTAGTTTTCGCCCTCAATTCCCCAGTTAACGAGGATCTGAGCTTCTTCTGATGCCATCCAATCTAAAAACTCGAATGCTTCTTCTTGATGTTCACTAGTGGAAGAAATAGAAATCCCCCAACCTCCAGCAAAACCGTAATCTTTTAGACCTTGTGACTTATATTCTTCACCTAACGTGACAGGAAGTGGTGCGTATGTTCTCCATTCTTTTCCATCGGCTACAAGTGCTGCATCTGCGTCAGTAATATTCCAATTTTGATCAGCAATACTTAGTACACGACCAGATGAAAGCTTCGAAATATACGTGTCGTATGTGTGTGTAAATGACTCCGGATCTAATAGTCCTTTATCATTCATACCATTTAACCATTTAAAATATTCTTTTAATTCCGGTAACAAGAACTTGTAAGTTGTTTCACCTGTTTCATCATCTATAGCCCACTGACCATCATCCGGTATACCTGCTGCGAATCCTGCCGGGTTACCTACCGTAATTAACCAACGCCAGTCACTACCTAATAGAGATAACGGGATCGTTTTTTGACCATCAATTTCTGGATACTTTTCGTAGTATTCTGTAATCGCTGCTTCAAAATCTTCTAATGTTTGAATTTCAGGATATCCAAGTTCACGTAAGACATCTAATTGTATTTGGAAGGTACCACTTGTTTCCCAGCGTGCTTCTTCCACACCATAAGTACCGACGTTATAGATACTTGGGTCGTCTATTGAGTTACGTAAACGATCGAGTTGATCACCATACATTGCTTTTAAGTTGTCACCTTTTTCTTCAATCAAATCATCTAATTTAATGATACCACCAGCTTCAATCAGCTTTCCAATATCACCTTTTGCGAAAATTAAATCTGGATAATCACCACTTGCAATCATCAATGGGATCGCTTCATCATTCCCACCAACTGGATAATCCATTTCCAGTTTTATACCTGTTTTTTCTGTAATTTTTTGTGCTACTGGATCGTCAAATGATTTTTCTTCGCCATCAGCATTGAAATAAGTCAATGTCAACGGCTCATCATTTAATGAATCACTTTCATTCTCTTCTGTTGCATCATCACCTTCAGCGCCTGTATCTGATTCTGAATCATCACTACAAGCAGCTAAGAAAAGTACTGCAAACATGAATAATAAGGATAAAGATAAGATGGATAGCTTTCTCTTCATGTTTTTCCCCTCCGTTTTTAATAAATTTTTATATTAATTTTCATTAATACCTAGCTTTTGACTGCACCTAGCGTTAGTCCTGTTACAAAGTATTTTTGCAGGAACGGATATACCATTAGGATAGGTACCGTAGCGATAATCGTAATTGCCATTTTAATCGATTGTGGGTTAGTTTGACCTGCTATGACCTCGGCATTCTGTGAGGTAATATCCCCGCTTGAGATATTAGCATTATCTAATATTTTCATTAATTCAAACTGCAACGTCGTTAAAGCCTCGCTACCTCTAGCATATAAATACGTATCAAACCAGCTGTTCCACTGCATAACTGCAAGGAATAACGCAATCGTTGCGATAACTGGTAAACATAACGGAATAATAATTCTGGTAAAGATAACAAAATCATTGGCACCATCCATTTTGGCTGATTCTTCTAGAGCTGTCGGCAAATTATCCATAAATGAGCGGATAATGATAACATTAAATGCCGAAATTAACATCGGCCAAATATAAACGCCAAAGTCATTAATCAAACCTAGCTGACGAATTAGCATATACTCCGGAATTAATCCCCCACTAACAAACATTGTTAATACGAGTAAGAAACCTACTAAGCCATTAAAAACAAAATCTCTTCTGCTTAACACGTAAGCAAGCATCGTACTTGCAATAATACCTGTAATGGTTCCAACTACTGTTCTTAAGATCGACATAAAAAATGCTTGCAACAGCCTGTCATTACTGCCAAAAATCTCTTGATAATTAGCAAATGTAAAGTCACGGGGCCATATATGAATTCCACCCTTAGCTGTATCCACCGCATTATTTAACGATATGGCTAAGATGTTCAGGAATGGATAAAGTGTAATGACTACAATGAAAAGCATAAAAATAGTTAAAATGATATCAAATGTCGTCCATTTTCTTTTTTTCATTTGATGTGACACTCCTTTCTGCTAGAATACACGTCCTTCACCTATTCGTTTCGCAAAGCCGTTACATATTAAAATAAGAATAATACTAATAACGGATTTAAAAATCCCGATTGCAGTACCAAATGAATAGCGGAACATTCCTATACCATAATCTAGTGCATATAAGTCTATAACCAAAGCCTTTTCGGCGACTATATTGTTCCCTAATAGCATTTGTTTTTCAAAACCAATATTGATTAAGTTACCAATATTTAAAATAAGTAATACGATAATAACGGGGCGAATACTTGGTAAAGTAATATGCCACATCTGTCGCCATCTACTTGCACCATCTACTTTCGCTGCTTCATAGAGCTGCGGATCGACACCAGCCATTGCCGCCAAATAAATGATTGCGTTCCAACCAGTCTCTTTCCAAACATCAGCAGCCGTAACAATCCCCCAAAACATATCAGGTTGTGCCATAAAGTTAATGGGTCGATCGAGAATACCTGAACCAACTAACAAGTTGTTGATGATTCCTTCTGGTGAAAGCATGGTGATGACAATATTGGCAACAATTACCCAAGATACAAAGTGAGGTAAATAGGATATTGTCTGTGTCCATTTCTTTAACGTTAAAAACCTAACTTCATTGAGAAGTAAAGCAAATGCAATTGCTGATAATGTACCAAACACCAGCCCTAAAATCCCCATCCCCAATGTATTCTCTAATGCTCGATAAAACATCGGTTCATTGAAGAGGTCTTTAAAATGCTTGAATCCTACCCATTCTTGCTCAAGAATACCTAATTGCGGCTTATAATCTTGAAATGCCATCACCCAGCCTGCAACTGGAATGTATTTAAAAATTAGTAACCAGATAACAAAAGGAAAGGACATTAAGAATAACGCCTTTTGTTTACTCAACCTTTTAAAGAAGCCTTTATTGCCTGGGTCTGGTCCGCGCTTCTTTCCTTTATGCGAAGAAAAGCCCGGCTTCACTGGCGTTTGCAAAGGTGAGTGTGACTCAGGTAGATTCGGTTGTGCCTCTGCAGCATTGTTGATTCGACTCATTTTATCTCTCTCCTAACCTGTCAACCCTATATTGAAAGCGTTTTTTTAAGTTATAATTATTATATTAGAAACCGCTTTCTCAAAAAACATAAGAAACAAGACATAAAAACCGGTAAAAATGAGAGGTGGAATTAAATACCTTTCATAGTAATTTAGTGAGACTATGTTCAATGAGGAGATTTTAAATTTAACTTCTCTTATCCTAGTCTTACTTGAAGCTTGAGCGGAAAGGGTTACTCAGAAAAAATTGAAGAGTGTAAAATAAACGAAATCGTAAAATGATATCGTTCATCTGTAAAGTTTTGGCTTTTTATACGTGTGAAAATTAATTTTTCTACTGTTTTGACCTTTTACTTTTTCTTTTTTACCACTTTGACTTTATTCATTTTTTGTTCAATAATACTTGTCGTAATACTTAACTTTAGAAGGGAAGAGAAAATTGAAGACAAGATTAAAACCACGTGAATTAGTCCTTTTCGAATACCTCAAAAGACGCCGATCATTGTCAAAAGAAGAAATAAAAAAATACCGAAGACTAGACAGAGGTTATCAAGGCGAAGTTCTTTTTGACCAATACCTAGAACGATTATCAAGCAACTTTCTATTACTCAAAGACCTTTGGTTGTCCCATCACAACAGAGCCTTTCAACTGGATCACATCCTTCTTTTCCATAATACCTTGTACATGTTTGAGATCAAAAATTACCCAGGTGAATTTTATTTTCAAAATGAACAGCTATATCTTAATTCTGGAGAAGAGATAGATAATCCTCTTATCCAATTAAGAAGAAGTAAATCATTGCTTCGTCAACTTCTTCAACAATTAGAATGGGATATACCAGTAGTGGCAGCAGTTGTTTTTATTAACCCCGAATGTTCCCTCTTTCAAACACCAAGAAATTCCAATATTATATTACCAACACAAATAAATCGATACCTACGTCAATTCGAAAATGAGGTGCCACTAAATCCAATGATGCACCATGTAATGAATCATCTAGAATCAATCCAACTTGAACATTCTCCTTATGAGCAGTTGCCTACATACCATTACAATGATTTAAAAAAGGGCATCCCTTGTACATCATGTGATTTTTTTATGACCATAGTAGAAGGTAAAAAATGCAGATGTCAGAACTGCGGTCAATCAGAATTCGTCCAAACTGCTATAATTAGCAATGTTGAAGAATTTATGTTTTTGTTTCCAGATGAACGCGTGACAAGTGAGCAAATATATGATTGGTGTCGTCTACCGATTTCCCTTGAACGAATAAGATATCATTTAAAAAAGCACTTAAAATCAAAAGGAATAAAAAAAGGAACCTATTATATACAATGAATCAAGCCTGTTCGCCATTCTTTTTTCGTTGGCAAGTTAACTACCAGGAAAACTATTAATTATAACAGGGAGATTTCCCTGTAAAAGTGAAGTAACAGGGAAATCTGCCAATTCAGAGTAGGGGATTTCCCTATAAAAACATCATTACCGGGAAATCTATCAAATAGAAGTAGAGGTTTTCCCGGTAATAAAGTGAGCGAACATCATGATTCAGTTTGTACTGCCCATACTATTGCCTGGTGCAGTTTGTCTTTTTTGATGGTGAAGTCAATTTCACTGCTGTTGTTTTTGATGATTGCATAATCTGTATCAGATATTGCATGGAATGCTATCGTGTTTTCAATTGGTTGATTGTTCTCGTCTGTGATCAAATAGTTTATCATTACTTCCGGCTCATCTTTCACCGTTTCTCCCTTATAAGCTTGATCAAATGTCAGGCCTGCCAATTGTTTGTAATCATCGCGGAAGGTGTCGATCTCTAGTTCTTTCCCGTCATGGAATACAGTTGTTTCCACCTCTTCTTCCGTATTTTCCTCATGGTCCATTGTATATTGCACACTATCTTCTGGTGTCTCAATCGTTAATTCATCGATTACTTCTAAAGAAACGATATGGACAAAATGATCAATCATATCATAAGCCTTGTAACTGTATGGATCTAGTAATTCTGTAGGTACCTTATACACTTCTTCCTTACCATCAACTTGGACATAATACTGATTATTTGCAGCAGGATCACCGATGATCAGCTTTTCTTCCTCTTCTCCATTCGAAAATATTATCGAAAAGTCAGAATCCGCTAAGCCGTATTGGTCGTCGCCATCGACAGTTTCTACTTGTTCGATGCCATCTACACCAACTACCATCTCCTCTGCATTGGAAAAGGCAACACTATAAACATGTTGATAAGGCTCATGCATATACCAGCCACTAAGGTGTGCTAATGATTCCTTTTCTGAAAAAGGGGACTCCTTATTCAACTGAATTACTTCTGTTCCATTGTCTATTTCGATTTCTGTAATATCTTGAGAAGAAATGGTTAAAATCTTATTATCCAATAATGCTATCCGTTGCAATGGAATCATTTCCACCGATGATCGGTCCACTAAATAAATCGTTTCTTTTTCTTTATGTTCAACATAATAGCGATCCCCTTGGTCATGCATTTGACCTATAGCAATTCTCTGCCTATCATCTTGCTGATCCATAAAGGAAACAACCACTTTCGGAAAATCTAGATTGACATTTTTCTTCTTGACTTCAACCGCTTCCCCTGTCATTTCTTCCATTGCTAATAGAAAGCTATCTATTTTATCCGTATCTTCTTGTTCCTCTGCGCCCTCAACTTGCCATCCTTGATCCGATTTCATTAAAGAAATATCCTCACTTGCCAACACATCAATGGCAGTTACTTGTTCAAAATCATCAATGAGCTGATCAGACTCTGCTTCTGTTTCTTTTTTGTCCTGATTTACTAAAACGAATAACAAGACAGTTAATGCGACAATACTGATGATCACATAAATTAAAATGCTAGTTTTCTTCATATTCCATCCCTCTTTGTGCCAATTGTTCTTCCATCAACTGAAGTGGCTTTCGCATATTAAACATGATAAAAAAAGCTGCTGCACTCATACAAAACCAAACGGTAATCCCAGGAGCAAAATAATAGATGATTCCCAGTGAGACCAAGGTAGAAATATGAAACAAGGTCGTCTTAAAATAACGGAAGACCGCATAAATCGATACAATAAACAAGTTCTTTAATTTCACTTCAAACCTTGTCAAAATTGGAAAAGCGTAAAGACAAACAAACAACGTAAAAATTAATAAAATTAGAAATACTGGAGATAGCACTGCCAGATAATGATTCGCATAATAAATATCTACTATTAAAATCGTCATAATCGTCAACTGAAAGAGCCAATATTTGGTTGCAATGCTGAAATTATTTTTGTAATAGCTCCAGAAATCTTTTGTCGGACTAAGGTCGCGTTCGCGAATCATTTTTCCCATTGTTGCGTATAAGGCAGCCAAAGAAGGGCCTGCTGGTAATAACGCAATAGAAAAAAGGATGATATTTTGCACGGACATTTCAACAAACACAAAAGCTAGTAAAAACAGGAGATTAGCTAGCATAAAATGAATATTAGTTATGAGAAAGTAATAAAAATATTGAACACCTATATATAATGGCCTTTCTGTTACTGTTTGTGCCATCGACATCCCCCTTTAAGCGTGTTGTTTCCGCTGATTTTTTTGATACTCTTTTGGACTAACACCGGCATATTTTTTGAACTTCTTATAGAAATAATCATTATTGGAATAACCTACTTTTTCTGATACCTCGTATACTTTCAGCTCCCTTTCGACTAAGAAATATTTTGCTTTTTCCATTCTGACTATATCGAGATACTGATGAAAATAATACCCTGTTTGCTTCTTGAATTTTTTTCCTAAATAAGAGCGGTTGTAACTGAACAAGTCAGCTATTACTTTTAAATTTAAATCCTTATAATAAAACTTCTCGACAAATTCAACGATTTTCTCAATTGTATTTTCTGAATTACAAGCAAATCCATTGATTTCAGAGGCTGCCTTGCTAAATTGGTTCTTTAGTGAAGACAGCAGTTGTTGTAATGTCTGAGACGCACAAATAATATTGGCCATTTCTTCATTGGAAGGTATATGAATATCTTGGTTTGCTCGCGATAAAATCGTATAAATATCTTTGGTGATTTCAATTAATTCAGCAGTAATTCTTTGTGGCTGGTATTGTTTGGCTTGATAATATTTTTCCATTTCTTCAAAATAGTTGTCTAATTTATTATCATCTTCAAATTCAATCGAACGACATACTTCTTCTACCCAGCCGTCTGGTAAACTAGTTTTCTCTGAAATCAGTTCTTGCTTAGATAAAACAGTTGTATTGCTATAACTGAAGTGTAAGTGTTGCAACTGCTTCAGTTGGTTGACCATGTCTGGTAATCTTTCAATGGTCGTTCCTTCTTCTATGAGCTGAAATTGATGTTGTTTAGCTGCCATTAACCGGCTCATTGATTGGAATAACCGTTTAATAGAGGCAACTTCACCATTTTTAAAAAGTAGATACATAACTTGATCGATCCAAATATATTTGAAGAGTTGATCCGACTCTATCTTTTGTTCCACCCAGTTTTTTTCTGGTCTATTGATGAATGTGACACTTGCTATATGGAAAGTCTCATTTTGATACTGGTTCAACCTGTGATGTTTTTTTCTCCCTTGTAAAAATTGCTTCCACTCTTCATTCTCTGTCATCGTCTCATATTCGTGTATTTGTGAATGCAATAGATACTCACTGTTGCATTTTTCTTTAAGCTGACGAATAAGTGGGATCAACTCCTCTTCATCAACTGGTTTCAGTAAATAGGATTCCATCCCAAGACGAATGGATTGCTGTGCATAAGAAAAATTGGAATAACCAGATAATACAACAAACTTACAGGGATAACCTTCATTCTTCGCTTGCTTTACCATATCTATTCCACTTAAGCCTGGCATCCGAATATCTACAAAAACAACATCGGGTTTTAACGTTCTTATTTTCTCTAAGCCGACTTTACCATTTTCCGCAGTACCTACCACTTGATAACCATAGTCATTCCAATCAATAATGGAAGCAAGACCTTCTCTTATCAACGGTTCATCATCTATAAACAGAACTTTTAACATTCATCCTACCCCCTTCTCATGTTTAATTTTAGGTATTTTTAGGGTCATCGTTGTGCCCAAGCCTTCAATACTATCCATCTCAATACCATATTTTTCTCCGTAATAAAGCCTTAACCGTTGATGGACATTGTGCAAGCCAATTCGATTACCATCTGAATAGTATTCTTCATCGTTCAATCGTTCTCTAATTTCACTGAGACTTTCTTTCGGAATGCCAACACCATTATCTTTTACTTCTACTTGGATATATTTATCCTCTTCTGCCATCGTTATCTTAATAAACCCTTGCTCTTCTTTTGGCTCAAGCCCGTGAATAATAGCATTCTCTACAATAGGCTGAATCAATAACGGGAAAATATAATAGTCTTCTACTGCATCTTCCACTTCTAATTGATAACTAAATTTCTCACCGAAACGTAATGTCTGAATTTCTAAATAATAATGCATAAGAACTATTTCGTCAGTAATCGGAACAGGGCGATCTGTTCTTTCTAATGCTGAACGCATCATTTTGCTTAACATTTTTACAATTTTTGCGACTTCCGGGTCCTTGTTTAAAATTGCCTTCATCCGGATCATTTCTAACGTATTGTAAAGAAAGTGTGGATTAATCTGACTAGCTAGCATTTTAAAATCCATTTCCTTTTGTTTGCGTTTCCAAGTTTCTTCCTTAATTTTATGAATATAGACTTCATCAATGATTTTCTGAACACTTTGGGAAGTTGTTGCTAAGTCGTGGTAAACCTCACTAATTTCATCGTGTCCATTTATCTGTTGGTTAACCTGAAAATTACCTTTTGCTACTTGATACATTGTTTGCCTCAATTGCTGAATCCGCTTATGAAAACTTCTGATAAAAATACCGATTAATAGAATCGATACCGATAACGCGCTAATGATCACCAAAAGTCCTCGTGTATAAATAGCATTTGGTTCCTTCATCACTTCTTCAACCGGAATAACGGACGAGACTTGAAAACTATTATCCAGCGATTTATCAGGTCGAAAGTCGTGCTGGTTTATTTTGACATGCTCCCCTTCAAACTTTGTATCCATCACATCATTTCCGGATGCATTAGATTCTTGGTTGAAAAAAGTAGCTTTGTTGCCAATATATTCACGCTCTGTACTATATACGATTGTTTCTCGATCTAATGTGATATAGGCTTGATATGGCTCCCCTTCTACTACTGATTTCAGCATATCCGGTGAAACGTAAATAGCTAATACTCCTAATAAATCATTACTTTGACCGTATACTGCTCTTGTTAGCGCTAATAATTCCTGACCAGTCCAATAATCCTCCATATAAACCCATGATAAACGTCCACTTTTTTCAACTGCTTCCTTGTACCAATCCTCTTGCTTTACGATGGAATCCGCATAAATAAAATGTGAATCCGTTATCATATCTTTGTTCATAAAAAATTGAATGGTTTCAATTTCATCGTAGTATTTCAGAAAATCGTCGAACACCGGGTAACGATTATAGGCATTGTAAATTTCTAATGTCGATTCATACTCATTTTCTAACAACTCTTTCATATTCTGATTGATGTAAACCATATCTGCAATACTAATAACTCGATTAAAGATCGTTTGTAATCGTAATTCAAGCTTATCTACATTCGATTCGGCTTCACTTAGTGAATGACTTAATACAATATCTCTCGTACTATCATTCAAATACGCACCAACCAAAAGAACAGGTATCGCTGTGACAATTAGGTAAATGCCTAACAATTTATGCTTTACTTTTAAATAATCAAATAAAGACATGATTTTTTTCTTTAGGAACATTTGTGATCCCTCCTGTCACAGCTTCTTCTTACTTATTAGCTAGCTTTTCTCCGTTCGTTTCAATCACCTGTTTACAAATTTATCTGAAATGAAACTGGTTTATTTCGCTGTAGCATGATAGTTTGCTGATTTTGCTCCACTTCTTGATAAAGCGGCAAATACAATTTTATCTCCTGATCGATTTTGCTGACGATTTGTAATTCTACGTGTTTTGCCTCTAAATCCCAAGTCAATCTATTCACTATCATTTGATTTGGCAGGCGAATTCCTTTCATTTCTCCTTTTGAAATCGAAGATGGAAGGGCACCTAATAAGGTTAATCTGCCATTGCTGAAATCAACTAGCATCTCGTGAACGACTTGTGGTAAAGCTCCGTTTCCATCAACATTGAAAATTTGCTGTTCATTATAATGTGACATCATTAATGAAGAATAGAAACAATTATGATCAATCAACAGACGGAAAATATCATCTAATAATTCCGGCATATGGAATTGGGTAGCACACAAGGCGGAATGCATCCGACCATGAGTAGAGGAGGTGTCTCCTTCTTCATTTAATAACCATGCTTCCAAGCGCTTATTAAATGCGGTTCTTGCAGCTTGCCACATTTCTGGATTTGTCTCATCATTAAATTCCCTGCTTTGGAAAACAGGATAAAGATGAGAAAAATGACGGTGGTTATAATTTTCACCTTTTTCTGGTATTAACCATTCTTTCAATGCACCATCTTCGTTTACCTGATAAGCAGGTAGTTTATTTTTCATCTCTTGACATTTCTTTATCTTTTCTTCTGGATAACCTAAAATTTGATAAGCTTCACTTAAGTTAGTTAATACTTCTTTCGCGACCGCTATATCTTGTGTTGCATTATCTGCCGCTCCATTTTCTGCTGAATAGGAAGGGGTAAATCGATAAGTACCATCCGGATCTTCAACAAGAAAATCTTCATAAAACAAGACATTCTCTTCTAAAAAAGGTAACGCTTCATTTTGCAAAAACAACCTATCGTCGGTAAAACGATAATATTGATAATACCAATGCGCTAACCACCCAGCACCACACGTCCATAAATGTAAGGGCCATTCTTGATTCCAGTGAACATGTTTGCCACTGTTACTGGCGTGAATTGCTGCCATAACACCTCTGGCACCATAATACTTTTGGGCATTCTCACGAAAACCTGGCATTAACTCTTTTATTAATCGGAAATATCCTTCCAATCCTTCTAATAGATTACTAGAAAGTGCCGCGGCAATTGATAATTCTACATTGGTATCAAAGGTAAAATCACCACTCCATGCCGGTTCAAACGTCCCCGTCCAAATCCCTTGTAAATTTGGAGTGAGCTCACCAGCACTACAAATATACATATATCGACCGGCATCATACATTTTTTCTAATAAAACAGGTGTGATCTGCCCTCGTTCTTTTGCCTTGTTTACTAATGACCAGATCGATTGTAGTCGTTCCTCGTCTCTAGCTAACCTCAACTCCACGCGTTGAAACATTTCCTTATGAATAGCTGTATGTTTGGTAAAAAGACGAGAATATTCATTAGATAAGTTTACTTTGTTTCGAATTATACTACGCTTCGACTTATGCCGGTAAGGTAAAATTTCCATACGAATAAGAACCGGATTCGCACTATTCAATTCAAATCCGATCTCATTAGCTAGCGGTTTGATCCCTTCAGCTTCTACTTCAATCATTACATCATATCCACCATCACTATAACGATAGTCAAAATGCGTGTGGATTATTTTCTGGTCGACCTGACTCAATTGGCTCATTTTAGGATGTTGGTAATCTTCCAGCTTTATTTTGTAACTGCCGGGACTTAGAAAATGAATAATTTGATTGCAGTCCTGTGACACAAATGTTTTTTTATAGTAATCTTCTTCATTTACTTTATAAGAGACTACTAACTCACCTGTCTCGTAATTAATACTCCGCTTATAATCTGAATAGTTTTGATGATCTGTTTCCACATGTAAATGAAAACCTGGATGTGATGGGTCACTCATCGTTAACCCTTGGTAACCTAGTTCTGTCGCCTTCTGATAATAATAGGATATTGCCTGTTCATACCCGTGTTCGCGAATAATCGCTCGCATTTCTTCTAAATACGGAGCCATATCTGGTAAATCATAGCTGTTACCTTGTGGTAAATAAAGTCGACAATGGTTGCCGATAATAGTATCGCGAACAGGATCACCGAATACCATTACTCCATGACTGCCATTCCCACTTACTAAAGCATCCTCCCATCTGAAGGCAGGTTGATCAGTCCAGATACCTCGTTTAGGTAATTGATGTAGCAATGTACTCATCCTTCCACTAATTGTACTGATTGAATCGATAAATGATTGATTTCGAGTATCATAGTGATTGGATCACTATGCGCTAAATCTAGCTCGATTATTTCATCTGTCCATTGATTGCTATCGATACTTTTCACAGCAACCGGTGACGCTTCTCGGTCATTGAAGAAAACATGAATCTGACCTGCCTCACCTTTCACTCTTACTTTCAATTTTGCATTTGGTTTAGATTGAACATTCTGAAACAGAATCCAGCCTTGTTGTTCAGCTGTGACACAAGGTTTTTCCATTTCTCCTTTTGTTAACGTAATATTTTCATAATCATCATAGTTTTCTGCTGGTGTTGGTTCTGCCAGTGAGCGTTCTGTGATCACTTCACCTTCAACTGCTATCGGATCAGAAGTGAAAACAAATTGTTCACTTGATTGACCAATAAGGAAACGAACGGTACCTTGTTCAAGCACAAACTGATTCGTTCGCACATCAAATACTTGCAATTGATCTGAATCGATAGATAATGTGACACGTCTTTCTTCATCTGGTAACAACAAGACTTTTTCAAACGCAACCAATTGTTTATTAGCTTTCGAATAGTAGCCTTCCGTTATCGTTGCATACACTTGCACAACTTCTGCCTGCGTAAAATTGCTTTCATTTTTCAATGTTAATGAGATGGACAGTGCTTCATTTTCCCCTATTTTCGATTTATCAATCGTGATATCTTGATATGTGACGGTCCCGTAACTTAACCCGTGACCAAATGGATACAAAATATTCGAGTCAGCATATTGATAAGTGCGCTTTCCTTTACGAATATCATAATCTGTAATATCTGGTAGTTGGTCCGCATTTCTGTACCATGTCATGCTAAGTTTTCCTGAAGGACTGTTTTCACCGAAGATCGTTGCAGCTAAGCTATTACCAAGTTCTTGCGATCCATGCGAGCTATAAAGAATTGCCGGAATGTTATCTTGTTCCCAATTGATCGCAAATGGATAACTAGCCGTTACGACTAATATCATATTGGGGTTCGCTTGATAAACAGCCTGAACTAGCCGTTGCTGGTAGTCTGCCAGTTTAATATCCTCTCTGTCTTCTGTTTCTTTACCATTTATCATGGGGTGATTACCTACACAGACAATGGCAACATCACTTTCCTTCGCTTGAGCCGCAGCTTTTTGTATACCATTTTCAATGATCTTTTTCTCAAAAAGAGTATGCTCTGTTTCGTTCACTACTACGTTGTCTTCTGCTATTGTTAACGGGTAACCGTTCCAACTGCTAAGTGTATACAAGTCCTGTTCATTTGTTTGAATACTTATTTTTTCACGATTAAACCAGTCAAAAACCTCATCTTTTGTAGCTGAAAAAGAACTAGCTTTATCAGTTTGTGTTAGGTAACGATTTGTCTTCACACTTTTAAAGACATGCCAACCATTTCCCCAGTCTTCATCCACTAATACCGCAGATTCTTCATCATATTCCGTAACGACCCATTGATTTTCTTCATTCAATCCAACATGATTGCTCGATTCATTCGGTTGCCAGATTATGCGATCAAAACCATCATGATAAGTGATATCGACATCTGAAAGGTAGTTTTCGATACCTGCTAATGGTGTTACTTTATAAGGTGGATAACCTGTATACCAATCTCGGTAAACATCATTAGCTGTTGGACCAATAACGGCAAGTTTTTTCAATTTATTTTTCTGTAAAGGTAAAAACTGTTGATCATTTTTTAATAATACGATCGATTCATCCGTTGCTTTACGAGCAAGTTTTCCGTGTTCTTCACTACACATCACATCTAATGGTATATTGTGATAAGGATTTTGACTTGGATCATGATCAAAGTGCCCTAAGCGAAAGCGTACCCTTAACATTCGACGAATGGCTCGATCAATATCTTCAGGTTGGATCAATTCTCTTTCGAGTGCGTTCCTTGCTGCTTCCTCGACAATCTCCTTGCGATCTACGAAACAATCAATTCCTTTGATCAATGCATCTGCTAATGCTTCTTCAAATGAGTGATAATATTGATATTCATCTACATTTAACGTCAATGCACCACCATCGCTGACAATAAACCCATCCATATTCCACTCATCTCGGACAATTTCTTCGATTTCATGTATTTGCATACAAGGAATACCATTGACACCATTATAGGCGGTCATCATAGATAATGCTTTTGCTTCTTTAAACGCTGGTTCAAACGCTTTCAAATAATATTCCTTTCGATTACGTAGATCAATACTGTTGGATGTATCTTCACGCCCTTTTTCATTATTATTCCCGTAAAAATGCTTCGGTGCTGCGACAAGTTTCACATAAAAAGGATCGTCACCTTGCATCCCTTTAATTAGTTCTTTGGACAATTGTCCTGTTAAATAGGGATCTTCTCCATAGGCTTCTTCTGTTCGTCCCCAACGGGGATCTCGTTCCATATCAATCGTAGGCGCCCATAACGTTAGACCTGTTTTTTCATTCTGAAGCTGATAAAAGACTCTTGCTTCATCTCCTATCGCGCTTCCTACTTGATGCATTAAGGTTTTGTTCCACGTACTGGATAGTCCGATTGGCTGAGGAAATACGGTCGCTTTGCCACCTTCGCGATCAACTACTCCATGTGCTGCTTCACCGCCTACTGTATATTCTTTGATTCCTAATCTCGGTATCGCACTTTGACTCGTACTTAACAGCGATATTTTTTCATCTAACGTTAGCGCTTCCATTAATGTTGTTAATCGTTGTTCTAATGATAAAGATGGTGATTGAATCTTTTCTATTAAACTCAAAAATCTCACACCTTCCACTAAATTTTTAAAGAAATCGGTTTCCTTTTTGGTTGTTAAAACTTACTGTCATTATAAATAAATTAATTTAAAAAAGCAATGACAATTAGAATGGAAGTTTTAACTTATCCCTTAGATTACGTTAAATCGACTTGCTGTTGGTATGAATGTGACTGGAACATCCGGAAAGGTATGTTGTAATTGGTTAGCTAACCTCTTCATGCCAGGATCTTCACTTTCTGCATGACCTAGTTGAATCAATCCTTTGGAGGCACCTTGCTGGATTGCATCCCAAACAAATTCGGGTGTTTCCCACTCCGGCCCTTCTCCGTAAATAACAAGGTCAACCTTATCTAACAATGGGATTGTATTTACTCCGTGTCCTCGGTAGCCTACGAGCACAGCTATCTTTTCACATCTTATATATGGATTACCTAAAAATCGTATATTTTCAATCCCCAACTTCTCTTTAAGATAAGAAGCAATCTGTACAGGTGTTTTATGGGGTATATGTACAATACTATGGGATGGTGCGTTTTCGTATACATATTGCTGCCAATCAAGGGACTCAATTAAGCCTTGTGTAATACCATCTGGATCAGAGCGATGAATCGCATCATGGTTACGATAAATGGCAAGGTTAGTCTCTTCAATGATTGCTTTCTTCTGTTCGATTAGACTCATGTTTTTTTCTAACAAATGGTTGGAATGGTGCTGATAAAATAGGCCTTCATGTGTAATCAACAAATTGGCGTTTAGATCAACCGCTTTTCGAATCACATCTAAACTAGCCATAAAACTGACCACTATCCCTTTTACTTGATCTTCCTTATTTCCATATTTCAACCCATCCACTGTTGATGAATCAAGTCTAATCCCCTTCTCAATCTGCTCCATAACATCTTGAATAGTTACCATCATTACCATCATCTCGACTCCTTTTTTGCGCTATATGTTTGATTTGTCGTTTATCTTGATTTTCACGAGTTAAAGCTCTTGCAATAACAAAAGGATTAACTACCAACTTTCAAATTTTACTGACTCATAGAAAAGTATAAACCCGTTCCATCATAATTGAAACGGGTTTATACCAATATAGCTAACTATTTTTAAGTTCACTTGGACATTATTTTCTTCAACACTTCTTTTGGCTGTTGGTTTTCATCAAATAAGAATGGCCAGTTTTTCCGTCCTTTTACGGGAAAATCGTTCAGCCATGTATAATCATCTGCCACTCCCCAGAACGTTACAGCTCCGATATGTTCTTTATATTCTTTAAAAACCTCAAAGAATTGTAAATATCTTTGCATTTGTAATTCTTTCATTTCCTCTGTTGGTTCGGTTAAATCTGTCCGTTTATCATCGAACGTAAACATCGATACATCCATCTCGGTAATTTGTACTTCTAAACCTAAAGATGCATACTTTTCAATCGATTTACGGATATTGTCCAGGGACGGATCGTAAATATTCCAGTGAGCTTGCATGCCGACTCCATGAACTGGTACGCCTTTATCCTTTAATTGTTTGACTAATTGATAGATTTTATCTCGTTTGGCTGGATTAGATTCATTGTAATCATTGTATAGTAACGTTGCATCCGGATCTGCTAGATGTGCATATTCAAACGCTTTTTCAATAAATGACTCTCCAAGCACCTGATACCATTTGGAGTCACGATAAAATTTATCCTCTTCATCGGCAATTACTTCATTGACAACATCCCAACTATAAATCTTGCCTTTATACCTGCCAACAACGGTATCGATGTGAGTTTTCATTCTTTTTAATAAGGTTTCTTGATCTACAAGTCTGCCGTTTTGTTCAAAAATCCAATCACTCGTTTGATTATGCCATACTAACGTGTGACCTCTCATTGCTTTTTGGTGTTTTTCTGCAAATGCTACGATTTTATCACTGATTTCAAATGTATATTCATTTTCATTCGGATGAACACTCTCAAACTTCATTTCATTTTCTGCTGTTAAACTATTAAAATGTTTTTTAATTATTTCTTCTGATGAATACATGGTCCGTTGGTTAATCGCTGCTCCAATTTTGAAATCTTTCTCAAAACGCTGATAAAGACTAGTTATTTGTTCTGTCATTAGCGTCACTCCTATATTTCTATTTTACTGCTCCAAGAGTCATCCCTTTAACAAAGTATCGTTGCAAGAATGGATAAACCATAATTATTGGTACACTTGCAACAATCGTCATTGTTGCCTGAATCGATTTCGGTGTTACCATATTGGAGTTGCCGTCAGCTGAATTTGCAAAGGCAGATGCCATATCACCACTGGAAGTTGTACTTGAATTTTGAAGTATTTTCATTAACTCATATTGTAACGTAGTAAGATGTTCTTGACTTGAATTATATAAGAACACATCAAACCACTGATTCCATTGAAAAACCGCAACAAATAGTGCAACCGTTGCTAACACCGGCAATGATAATGGTAAAACAATCTGGAAGAAAATTCGAAAATCTCCTGCACCATCGATTCTTGCTGATTCAAAAATACTGTTCGGCAAACCTTCAATAAAAGATCGCATAATAATTAAGTTAAAGGCACTGATTAATGTTGGTAAAATGTACACCCAAAAAGATCCGATTAATTGTAAATCTCTCATTAATAGGAATGTCGGGATTAACCCACCATTAAAATACATCGTCATAATAAAAATAATCGTCACTGACTTCTTGAAGATAAAATTCGGTTGAGCAATAGCGTAAGCCACCATAGCGGTACAGAACAATCCGACACCTGCTCCGACAAGGGTTCTTAATACCGAAATAAAGATTGCTTGATAAATAGCAGCTTTCTCAAATACATGTTCATAATTATTCCATGTAAATTCTCGCGGCCATAAGTATATGCCACCCCGTACAGAATCTGTTGCCTCATTTAATGAGATTGCTATTTGATTTAAGAATGGATATAACATAAATACACATAGTATTAACATAAAAATAATATTACCTGTATCAAAAATGATATCTTCTCTTGTTCTCATAAAACTTGCTTTTTTGCGTCTAAACATATTGAATACCTCCTAGTAAAGTCCACCTTGACCCATTTTCTTTGATAATGAATTGGCTGCAATTAGGAATATAAAGCTGATCACTGTTTTGAACATACCTGCTGCGGTCGCCAATGAGAAGTTAAACATCGATATACCATATTTAATTACAAATACATCGATATTTTCTGAGTATTCGACGTTTTGACCATTTCCTAATAAATATTGAGGTTCAAAACCAGCTTCTAAAATATAACCAATATTCATAATTAAAAGGACAATAATAACTGACTTCATACCAGGAATTGTAATATGTAAAATTCGCTGAATCCGGGAAGCTCCATCAATTTTCGCTGCTTCATATTGCTCCTGATCGATCATGGAAATAGCAGCCAAATAGATAATCGCGTTCCATCCGACATTTTTCCACGTTTCCGCAGCACCTAAAATCCCCCAGAAGTATTCACCTACACCTAACCATAGAATTTCTTTGTCAATAAGTCCTAATCCCATTAGCACCTCGTTAACGATACCTTCAATAGATAGCACAGAAGAAACTAACGCTGCAGCCACTACCCAGGATAAAAAGTGTGGCAGATAACTAATCGTTTGAACTACTCGTTTAAATTTCATATTAGATAATTCATTAATTAGTACCGCTAGTGTGATTGCTGTAATAAACCCTAATACAAGATTGATTAAACTTTGTGCTAATGTATTTCGTAGTACACCAAGAAAACGATCATCCGTGAATAAAAACAGGAAATGTTTAAACCCTACCCATTCCTGATCGGTAAAACTTAATGCTGGTTTATAATCTTGAAAGGCCATGGTCCAGCCCCATACCGGTAAATATTTAAAGATAAACACCCAAATAACAAAAGGTACAGTCATCCAAAGAAGTGCTTGTTGTTGTTTGCATTTCTTTAGAAATCCTTTCAGACCTTTATCATCATCTGCTTGTGACATTGTTTTTGTTTTAATACTGGATTCTGATTGCATAGATTATCCCCCTTATCACTCACTGTATAAATATTTCTATGCTTTCGGACCATCAGGCAAACGGTAAATGTTCGCCTAATGAACAATATCATCAAGAGAATTGTTATTCTTAACTGAATGGTCCGAAAACAAAAAGGTTAGCAATATCATTTTATAACTATAGAAGGCTGAATAATCAGCCTTCTTTTTAAATATTTATTGTTCTACAAGCTCTACTTTTCTCTTAACTGAGTCTGTGATAACTTCTTCGTATTCTTCATACGGAAGACCTTCAAATTCATCTAAATAACTACTCCACTGAGCATCAAAGTCACTTGAGTCAGCAAAAACAATTTCAGGGAACTTCCGTTTCATTAAATCATCTAATTGCTGTTCATATAACTGAGCTTGAGAACCTGTTTCAATTGGAGTATCCCAAGCTGGGAACCATGGTCTTGGATCAGGCTCAGAGAACAACTCCGTAAAGGTTTCAATATCATATGCCTCAAGAAACTCTTTATCACCATCGTCATACATCATACTTGCTACTTCTGGTTGTTTAGGAGGTTCTACGGCATTGCCATCTTCATACAAACCATTCATACGAGGCCAGCCCCATTCAAAGTAGCTGAACCCGAATTCATCACGGAACTCAGTACTTCTTGTTTGTTCGATTTGTTCTTCTGTACGATAATAACGACCATCATCACCTACTTCATACGTCTCTCCTTCAATACCCCATGTAACCAACTTTTGTACCTCTTCTTTTGCAATGTGATCTAAATATTTGATGATACGAATTTGATCTTCTTCAGACGTACCTGTTGTAATTCCCATACCTGGAGAAGCAGTAAATCCTATAGGATCTAAATATTGGTCTTTCACACCTTCTTCAAATACTACAGGGAATGCCATATAATCATTATATGGATCATCATCTTCTTGAAGCGTGTTCATTGCGTCTCCAACTTGCCAACGATAATCAAAGAAACCTACTACACGTCCAGTTGTTAGCTTTGCTAAATATTCATCATAATTTTGGGTAAATGCTTCCTGATCAAATAAACCTTTTGAGTTTATTTCGTTCAATTTCTTTAACCAACGTTCTGTTTCTGGTTTATTGTTGTATACCGTTGCCTCGTGTGTATCCATATCAACAAAAATACCACCATCATTTGGATACCCTGCTAAGTGCATTGGCTGATTCGATAAAGCAAAGAATCGCCAATCATGTGTTAGTGCTGTAAAACCAATTGTATCTGCTCCATCAATTTGTGGATTTGCCTCTGTGTATTCTTCAATAATATCGAAATATTCATCTAACGTTTCTGGTTTGGGATAATCTAATTCTTTTAAAACATCACGTTTAATCCACCAAGCACCTTGCTCTACGTTTGCTGGTTTTGCAAAATCATGCGCTGCCCCGGATGAAATAACATAAATATTTCCGTCATCACGTTTCATTAATTCTAAATACGGACCATACATTTCCATAATATTTGGAGCGTGCTCTTCAAGAAGGTCATTCAACGGAATAAATCCTCCAGCATCAATAACAGCATCAGTTGATTGTTCAGCATTTAATAGTTCCGGATATTCACCACTTGCAATCATCGTTCCAATTTTTTGATTTACGTCACCAACAATGTGCTCAATATCGAAGTTAACTCCTGTTTCTTCTTCAAACATTTTCCCTAAAGTAGTCTCTGAAGTATTGATATCCTCTCCAGGACCAGATGCGTCAAAGAAATCGTAAGTGTAAATCTCGCCATCACTTTCTTCGTTTTCTTCATTACCCGACTCCTCAGTTGCATCAGAATCACTATCTGAAGAACCTGTTTCCTCGCTATCGTCACTACAAGCTGCTATTAATAAACATACTGCAACTAGTAAACTTAATAGCCATACATTCTTTTTCCAATCCATAAAACTAATTCCCCTTTCTTTTTTAAAAAAGTATTTCGTTGCCAAGATGTTATTTTTGTAAGCACTTTCATTGTAACTTGTAGTTATTCCGATTGTTACCCATCAAAGTTTAGATGAAACTTTGAAAAATAAAGCCAGATTAGATAAAACCCCAAAAAGGAAATGTAGTCTTATTTCAATAAGACTACATTTCTAATTTCTTGTTTAACGGTATTTTAATATACACGATTGTTCCTATATTTTTTCGGCTGTCAATTTTCAATTCAAAATGATGCTGATAATACATTTTTAACCGTTGATAAACATTAGCTATTCCAATACTTTCGCCAGTAATCTCTTCGTCATCAAATGAACCAAAAATTTCCTCATATTTTCTTTCATCGATTCCAATACCATTGTCTTTGATCATACAACATAAATGTGTGTCATCTTGTTTAATTTCTATCGTGACTTTTCCTTTAGCTTTCAAGGGTTCAATTCCATGAATACTTGCGTTTTCGACGAAAGGTATAATCGTCATATTTGGTATTAAAATATGTTCTACTGATTCAGCTACATGAATACTATATTGTATTTTATCGTCAAACCGATATTTCTGAATTTCCAGAAATGCTTGGATTAATTGCACTTCTTCTTTAACCGTTACAAAGTCTTTATCCCATGTAATCGAGTTTCTTAACAGTTGTGCCATATTACGAATGATTTCAGCCGTCTCATCCTCTTTTTTCAATAAACTTCTCATTCTGATCGTTTCCAGTACGTTAAATAAAAAATGGGGGTTAATTTGACTTTGTAATGCTTTTAATTGTGTTTCTTTGTTTTGTATTTGCAAATCTTTTTTCTGAATCCGTGCAATGTAAACATCATTAATCAAGTCTTTAATCTTCTTGGACATTCGATTAAATTCGGTAGTTAATACTCCAATCTCATCTTTATAAGGTTTCCCAGGTATTAGTTCGAAATTTTGATTTTTGACTTTTCTCATTTTCTTCACGATCGTGTTTAGGCGAAAATGAATATTACCAGCAATATAAACGATAAATAAGGTCGGGATCACAAAATTCCATAACGCTAAATATAAAATAGACGGAATCGACTTTCTTACTTCTGCTAACAATTGATCTTCAGGCATGACCCCTACAACTTTCCAATCATCTATATATTGTACCGGATAGGATTCATCTAATACGGTAGCATGGTTAGGAATCGAAACAGTATCAAAAGCAATATACTCAGACTCCCACGGAACAGATTCATTCGTGGTATATTCGATGTTATTTTCCTCATTTAACAAATAGATATCTCCCTCAAATGTTTCATTTGCGAACAGCTGATGAATAAAACGATCATTTAAATTAATCATAATAACCTTTTCGTGTGATGAAGTATCACTTGAGTCTAAAGCTCTTACGACGACAAATTGGCTTAGATCACCATTTTCTGCAGTACTCCTTGTTACAACTGGGTATTTTTTTCTCGTTTCAAGTGTTGATTGATACCAATGTGACTCCTTTACTGAATCATCAATCGCAAATACTCCACCTGCTGTAATGACTGTCGGATTGTCTGTATATAAATAAATGGAACGAATCGAAGAATATACTGGTGTATATTTATTAATGTCTCGAAAATTATTATTATATGCTAAGATAAAATCTACCGGTGACTCATACGTAGTATCTAATAGTTGATAGACAAACGCATCGGCATAAAGAACGGATGCTATTCCGACAGCATCCTCAACTCCTTGTTTAAAGCTATTTGCCACTTGCCGTAACGCAAGTTCATTATCATGTATTTTTTGGGTACGGACATTTTCAGATGTTACATTATAGAAGATAACATTCGTGAGTACAATCGGTAAAAATACGGAAAACATATAGATTAATAATAATTTATTGCGAATGCGAATATCATTTAAGTGAATTTTTTTCATAGGAACCCTTCTAGCTGATTCGATCCATTAATTTTTTTCGATATTGTGACGGAGTGGTTCCAACAATCTTTTCAAATTGGGTAACAAAATAATCCGGATTATTAAATCCGACATTTTCTGCCACTTCATACACTTTTAAATCGGTAGTTCGTAGGAGTTTCTTAGCTTCATCCATTCTTACCGTTAAGATGTAATCCTTAAAATAAACACCATAAGTTTTTTTAAACAATTGCCCCATGTATACCGGATTCATAAAAAATTTGTTCGCAATCGATTTTAGTGTTATCGGTTGATCGTAATGCGAATGGATGTATTTCTTGATTTGATAAATCGTTCCTTTCACATTGTTTTGATTTAATTTAGCGAGGATGTTGGCCGCATCTTTGATAAAATCTCCCCATAAAACTTGTAATTGCTGAAGACTTAGAGAATATTGATCCCACTCTAACATTTCTTTTAAATTGGCGATTTCCTGTTCATTTCCATCTGATTCTTTTATCGATTTAAGAATTTTATGATTGAGACGATTGACCATGGTTCGCCAAGCATCTTTAGCAAACTTCATTTCTTTGCAAGCTTGTAGCATCTTATTTAATTGTTTGTCGATCTTTTCATGATTATTTTCTTCTACACATTCCATCATTTTGTCATAGTAGGCCTGATCCAAATCGATGAAAAACACATCTTTTTCAGTAATCATAGCAGCAGTAATAATCGGCTTATCAACTAAATATTTGAATTGCACACACTTTTTGGCTGTCTTATACGAAGTAGTTAAGTCCTCGACTTTCTGGACTGTTTCACCACAGTAAATATGCATATCTAAATCTGCATATCGATGCCACTCATCGAGAAATTGATCTAGCGTTTGATTATTCGCAGACAAAAATTTGTTATTGATTACTAAGCCAAAACAATTGATATTATCTTCAAAACAGATAAAATGATTTTGTGCTTCCATCGAAAGCAATACATTTTCTAATTGTTCAAAGCTTTGCTGATAATCGATATTCAATCCGTTTAACTCGACTTTTATAAATGTATACGCTGTCTCTTTTAAGAAAGGATGCTGCCATTCATTTGACAGATTACATTCTTTGTCACATAAAAGGAACGTCTTCAATTCTGTTACCGTTTCCATTTTATCTTCCATTTGTTTGGCTTCATATTCAACTTCGATCGCATTAGCTATTTTCTCCAATGTTTGATGAATTTCATCTTGATCAACAGGTTTCAAAATAAAATCTTTTACTCCATAACGAAGTGCGCGCTGTGCATATTTAAAATCGTTATACCCACTAATAACAATAAAATAAGGAGATTGAAATATCGTTTCTTTCGCAAGTTTAATTAAATCTAAACCATCTAAGACAGGCATTCTGATATCGGTTAACACAAGGTCTGGCTGAAGTTCCTTTATTTCCGCCAATGCATCTTCTCCATTTCCTGCTTCCCCGCAGACTGTAAAGCCATATGATTCCCAATCTATCAATGTTTTGATTCCTTTACGAACAAAGACATCATCATCGACCAAATAGACTTTATGCATGCTTCTTCTCCCCTTTCACATATTCTTTCTCTAATAAGCTTTGCTGCCTGTTTTCAAAGCTTTCAAAGGCAAATATCGCTGCTCGAGTGACAATATAAAAAGTGAAGCTGACACCAACTACAGGGAGTAGACCAGGAATAAACCTCCATACATATTGCAGTAAAAATAAAGCAACAAACATTGCTATCGTAACCAATGGGCTGAATAATCCTAATACAATCGCATGCTTAAATGTTTGCCGTATCGATAAGTCGAAATGTGCAACGGTTGGAAATATGTACAATATCGTAATCGTGTAAATAATCCCAATGACGATAAATAAGACCAGAAATAATGATTGAAAGGTTGAAGTATGTTGTATAATCCACTGAAAATCAACAAATAAAACATAGCCAATGATCGTCAATAGATAACCGATTACGTTTGATTGGATAAATGTGTGCTTATAAGCTTTGAAAAACGTTTTGTTAAAAGCAATACCATCCTTTTGTACACACCACTCCCTAATGGTAGTCACTAAGGCCGCAGTAGCTGGAAATATACCAAGAACAATCAAACCAACAAGTGACATCATTACCCACAACAAATTTAAATACATGATCCACATCAACCATTCCAAAAAACGATAAAATCCGTTAGAGTTCACTGTTTTTGCCATGATGATTCCTCCTCTCTTGAAAACGCTTTAAAAATCAAAGAAAAAAATATACTTTGTTCATTCGATAGACATACTTATTATAGTACAATATGAATCAAAAGAAAAGTGGGTTTTTGATTTATCGTGATTATTTTGCCCACGAAATCTCCACTAATCTATTTTATTGTATAAGTATCCCATGCAGAACAACAGAAGGAGGAGTTTGATGAGTTACACAGCTACATTTACAAACAGAAACTATCGGAACGTATGGAAAGAATATGGGTATGACGAGGAGCTAATCAATCGTAAAGTAGAGAATACATGGAAACTCTTATTTGATTCCTCACACCCGGAAACACAAATCTATTTTCCTGTCGGTGATGACCTAGGTTATATGCTTGATACCGGAAATGACGACGTTCGAACAGAAGGTATGTCCTATGGAATGATGATGGCAGTTCAAATGGATGATCAAGATATTTTCGATCGGCTATGGAAGTGGTCCATGACTTATATGTATATGGAAGAAGGAGAAAATGCCGGCTACTTTGCCTGGTCATGTGCTCCAGATGGTTCAAAGAATGCTTATGGCCCTGCCCCAGACGGTGAAGAATATTTTGCATTAGCACTGTTTTTCGCTTCCCATCAATGGGGTGACGGTACTGGAATCTATCAATATAGTAAGCATGCAAAGGATTTATTACATCGTTGTATTCATAAAGGAGAAAATAATGATGGCTATCCAATGTGGAATCCAGAGAACAAACTGATAAAGTTTGTTCCTAGCGTAGAATTTTCTGATCCCTCTTATCACTTGCCGCATTTTTATGAATTGTTTGCCCTATGGAGTTATGAGGAAGATCGTGATTTTTGGAAGGAAGCTGCCATCGCTAGTAGGCAATATATTGCTAAGTCAGCACATCCGATAACCGGTTTAGCTCCAGAATATGCTTTTTATGATGGTTCACCTAATCATATTAGAGGGTTTGGCCATTTCTTCAGCGATTCTTACCGTGTTGCCTGTAATATTGGACTAGATTATGAATGGTTTCAAGATAATGCTTGTCCAGTCGTCGTCGCGGAAAAGATTCAGGCATTCTTTGCTGATAAAGATCCTGAGGATTACAGAAGGTATAAAATTGACGGAGAACCTTTTGATGAAAAAGCACTTCATCCAGTTGGTCTAATCGCTGCCAATGCTATGGCATCATTAGCGACAAGCGGTGACCATGCTAAAAAAGCTGTTGATCTATTTTGGGATACACCCGTCAGAACAGGAAAAAGAAGATACTATGATAACTGTCTTTACTTTTTCAGCCTTTTAGCATTAAGTGGGAGATTTAAAATGTGGTTTCCATCATAAATAAGGATATGGATTGATAGGGTAATAGTAAGTATCAGCAGTGTTATACTGTGATTATACTAAAAAGCCAAGGAAATTAACCCTTGGCTTTTTAGTATTATTTTCTAAAGTCCATCAAATCTTGATTTAATTGCTGTGTTTGTTGATACACATCTTGATACAACTTAAATAACTGTTTATATTTTTCCACGTTGTCTGGATTTGGCTGATAGGTCTCAGCATCTTCTAAAATAGTATCTGCACATTCTTTTAATGAAGCATACCAGCCTGATCCATAGGCAGCAAGCATCGCGGCACCCATTCCAGGGCCTTGCTCACTTTTTAATTTGACAATATTGGCATCGAAGATATCAGCTTGCATCTGTAGCCAATCTGGATTCTTCGCTCCACCACCAATCGAATAGATCGTATCAATTTGTTTGCCATTCTCTCTAAAGATCGCAATCGATTCGTTAAGGGAAAATGTAATTCCTTCTAATACAGCACGTGCAAAATCCTTCAATGTATGGGAACTGTCCATACCAATAAAGCTACCGCGAATTTGTGAATCAGCATGTGGTGTTCGTTCCCCTACAAGATAAGGCGTGAAAAGTAAACCATTTGCACCAGCAGGTACTTCACCAACATCGTCTAACAGCTCTTCAAAGCTTTGCTCTACTGCAAATGTTGTTTTAAACCAATTTAAGCTATGCCCAGCTGCTAACGTAACACCCATGGCATAGTATGCATCCTGTTCACCATGGTTGAAATAGTGTACTTTTCCTTTATAGTCTTTATCACCTGTTGGTTCATAGGAAAGTACCACACCAGATGTTCCAATACTAGCAAAAGTTTTTCCTTCAGATAAAATACCTGAGCCGATCGCACCGCAGGCATTATCCGCTCCACCAGCAAATACATCTGTATCTGCAGATAATCCAGTTTCAGTTGCAATCTCTAACGTTATTTTTCCGACATTGTGATGTGAATCAACTAGTGGTGGACAGATCGAAACGTCTAAGTCAAGTAACTCACAGATTTCTTTGCTCCACTCTTTTTTCGCTACATCTAATAAACTGGTACCTGCTGCGTCAGAGTAATCCATATGCACTTGTTCTGTTAAGCGGTAACGCACATAATCCTTAGGTAAAACGAATGTTTTTGCTTTCGCAAAGATTTCCGGCTCATGTTCTTTCACCCATAAAATTTTCGGTAAGGTAAAACCTTCTAATGCTAAGTTTTTCGTAATATCAATAAATTTTTCTTTGCCTACTTTTTGGTAAATTTCCGCGCATTGTGAAGTTGTACGTGTATCATTCCAAAGAATTGCATTTCGCAACACTTGGTTATTTTCATCCAGTAAGACTAATCCGTGCATTTGGCCGGAAAAGCTTAAACCTTCAATGTCAGAAACATCTCCATCAAATTGTTGAACAAGCTCTGTAAGCCCAGCTACTGTTTGTTCTACCCAATCTTCCGGCTTTTGCTCGGAATAACCAGTTTTCTCTTGAATCAGTGGATAATCCTTGGAAACTTCCTGAACTACTTCACCAGCTTTATTAACTAATAGCAGCTTAACTGCACTTGTGCCGAGATCGACACCGATTACATAACTCACAGCGACACCTCTCCTTTTGGTTATAATTCGCAACCAATACAACTCCTATATCGAAGTGAAGACTTAGCTATGCACAAGCTCAGCTAAGTCTTCTTCTTACTGCTTATCTTATTGATCAGCGTATGCGTTTAATAAGTATTGATTGATCCTTGCTTTGATTAATTCTAAGCGACCTGATTTATTTTTGATTTCTTTTAGGTTTAGTGCATGTTCTTCTAGTGATTTGAAGTCTGCTTTACCTTCTACGATATCTTTACCGATACCTTCTTTAAAGCTTGCATAACGGTCATCAATGATTTTTTCAAATACTTGGTCTTCAACTAATTTGTTTGCTACTTTGTAACCAACTGCAAAGTGATCCATACCTGCAATATGTGCAAGGAATAGGTCGTCTTGTTCAAATGAACCACGACGTACTTTGGCATCGAAGTTTAGACCACCAGATCCAAGTCCACCGTTTTTGATGATTTCATACATTGCTAATGTTGTAGAATAGATATCTGCAGGGAACTCATCTGTATCCCAACCTAATAATGGGTCACCTTGGTTAGCATCCACAGATCCTAGTAAGCCGTTAACACGTGCATAACGAAGCTCGTGTTCGAATGTATGACCAGCAAGTGTCGCGTGGTTTGCTTCAATATTTAATTTGAAATGATCCTCTAGTCCATACTTTAATAAGAATGCATGTGCCGATTGAGAATCAAAGTCATATTGGTGTGTTGTTGGCTCTTTTGGTTTTGGCTCAATTAAGAACTGCGCATCAAAGCCGATTTCTTTCGCATAATCTACTGCCATGTGGAAGAAACGTCCAAGATTATCTTGCTCTAATCCTAAATCAGTGTTAAGGAGTGTTTCGTAACCTTCACGTCCACCCCAGAATACGTAGTTTTCTCCACCAAGCTCTTTACCAATTTCTAATTGTTTCTTTACTTTCGCTGCTGCATATGCGAATACATCTGCATTGCTAGAAGATGCTGCACCATGAACAAAGCGTGGATTTGTAAAGTTGTTTGCTGTGTTCCAAAGCAGTTTTACATCGCTATCTTTCTTATAATCCTTGATCATTTCAACAATTGTATCAAGGTTTTGATTTGATTCACGTAGTGTAGCCCCTTCTGGAGCAATATCAACGTCGTGGAAACAGAAATATTTCACACCTAGTTTTTCAAAGAATTCAAATGCTGCTTCTACTCTAGCTTTAGCACGATCCATACCATCATACTTATCCCAGTTACGAATTGCTGTACCTGTACCAAATGGATCTGATAAATCTTCCGTAAATGTGTGCCAGTACGCTACACCAAAACGAAGAAATTCTTCCATTGTCTTACCATTGATCTTCTCTTCCGGATTATAAAATTTAAATGCTAACGGGTTAGTTGACTTCGGGCCTTCATATTTAATTTTGTCAACGTTTTCAAACCATGTCATTTATACATACCTCCAAGTTATATCCATTATGGATTTGATTTCGTGATTATTATAGCAACTACACTTAAGTTTGTCTAGCGAATAAACAAAGATTATAGAATAATTTTTTAAATTATGTTAAAATGAAGATAATTTATTAAGTTAAGGGATGAGTGAGCAGATTGAGTCAAACGTGGAATCAGCATGTCGTAAAGAAAGAGAACAAAGCACTAGTTCTAAAAACTATTCAAGAAAGGGCACCTATCTCTCGAGCAACAATCGCAAATGTAACCGGTTTAAACAAAGGAACTGTTTCATCACTCGTAAGTGAACTTATAGATGAGAAATTGATCCATGAATCTGGTACAGGTAAATCCAGCGGTGGCAGACGACCAGTGATGTTACTTTTAAATGAAACTGCTGGATTTACTATTTCAGTTGATCTCGGTGTTAAAAGTATTTTAGGTGTGTTAACCGATCTTCGTGGTAATATCTTGTCAGAGAAAAAAATCCGCTTCAGCCAGGAAGATTTCGATGAAGTATTGGCATTGTTATATCAATTAATTGATGGGTTAAAGAACGATGCCCCGGAATCTGAATATGGAATTGTCGGTATCGGTATCGGTGTACCAGGTGTTGTCACAACGGAAGGCGAAATTTTATTGGCACCAAACCTCGGTTGGAAAAAAGTACCACTACAAAAAATTCTATTTGACCACTACAATGTCCCTGTTACGGTTGAAAATGAAGCAAATGCAGGAGCATATGGTGAAAAAGTATACGGAGTCGGACAAATGTCGAGTGAGCTAATCTATACAAGTATTAGTATCGGTATTGGTGTTGGCTTGATTTTAGAAGGAAAGTTATATAAAGGATTAAGAGGGTTCTCTGGTGAACTTGGACACATGACAATTGAGAAGGATGGTGCAGATTGTCGGTGTGGAAACCAAGGTTGTTGGGAGCTTTATGCTTCTGAGCAAGCATTACTTGACCAAGCAGAAGAAGCTGGATTTAAAGATACTACAGTTGATCACTTGATCGAAGCTGCTGATCAAGGTGACGCAAAAGCAATACAGTTATTAGAAAATGTCGGCGACTATTTAGGTGTTGGAATTACTAATATTATTCATATTTTTAATCCTGAACAAGTAGTTGTCGGTAATACATTACGCCAAGCAGAAAAGTATATTATGCCTGCCATTGAAAAAAGAATTGAAAAAAATGCAATTGGTTTTAACAAGAATGATGTTCAGTTAAACGTAGCTAAACTGAAGAACCATTCTACCGTAATGGGAATGGCTGCCTTTAATATTGAGAAGTTTTTTACGGAAACTGGGAATGAACCTATCATGCATTAATTTTTAATCTTTGTACTGCAGCTGGAGCATTTGACTATTCCATTGGGTTCTCCCCTATTCCAGCTGCTGTTAGCTCTTTATCTCTCCTTTCTTACTCCGTTACTATTTTTCAATAAGATGTACCCTAATATATTCACCCCGTTTAGGCTTTTTTCATATGCTACATGGGGTGATGACATGAATAAAGAATACAAAGAATATCTTGAAAACTTGTTGAATTGGGGCGAAAAGCTGAAACAAACTATTCAACAGAGTGAGCTTTTAGACGATGAAAAAATGCATGCCTTAAAACAAGTGGAAAAATGGCAAGGAAATATTTACGAATTATTAGACCAAGAAGAAGCCGAGGCAAATACTGAAAGAATGTTAGATTTAAGGGCAGAGGGTGAACATTTGATCCAAGAAATACAAGGTTCTTCTAATCGAGAGAGTGTGCCTTATGGTAAGCATAAATTGCCTCCTTTACCTTATGCTTATAATGCATTGGAACCTTATATTAGTGAACAAATTATGCGTCTACATCACACAAAACACCACCAGTCTTATGTTGACGGATTAAATAAAGCTGAAGAAGCCTTATACTCCGGTAAAAAAGGCAAAGATCCGATCAAGCATTGGTTAAGAGAACAAGCATTTAATGGTTCCGGTCATTATTTGCACACCATCTTCTGGTATAACATGACACCAAACAGTAAAAAGAAACCATCTGGTGAGATACTCAAACAAATCGAAAAAGATTTTGGCTCATGGAATAGCTTTAAAAAGTTGTTTACGGATGTTGCAGAATCAGTAGAAGGTAATGGTTGGGCAGTATTGCTGTGGTCACCTAGAAGCGGTAAACTAGCGATCCAATCATTTGAAAAACATCAATTATTTCAATTACCGGACACTATTCCGTTATTAGTGCTAGATGTTTGGGAACATGCCTATTACTTGCAACACCAAAACGATAAAGCATCCTATATAAAAAATTGGTGGAATGTTGTGAATTGGGATAATGTGAATGAGAGATTAAAAGAAGCTAAAAAAGTCAAATGGAAATTATTTTAAAATGAAATGAAGCGATATTTTTATCGCTTCATTCCGACTTTTTTGTTATACTCACTAGGAGAGGAGATGATTCATTGATATTAAAACCCCCACAAAAAACGAAATCATTGTTACAGTTAGAAATACTACAAGATCGTTACCTCGAAGTACCTCCTGATATTGTAGATGCATTCGGTCGAGAACTAGCAGGTTACCTCGGAGAAAAAAGCTTACCTTATTATATCAACCTCACATCATTACATTCCCATTATGATTTATATAACTTGCGTCTTGAGCATAATAGACACCATTTTCAAATGGATGGATTATTCCTTTTTTCGAACTTTCTTTTGATAATAGAAGTTAAGCATCTAATAGGAAAGATAATGCTAAATGATGCCAATCAACTGATTCAATCGAAAGATACTGAAGAAAAGTTTATGATAACCCCATCATGCAAGCTGCTTTACAAAAAGAACAACTACATTCATTACTGTCAAAATTAGGCTACCACTCCATTCCTATTCACACTTTAGTCGTTTTCACACATAAAAAAGTAAACCTATCGATTGATCATCCAGATATAATCACTTCTCAACTACTACCATTTCGGCTGAAAAAACTTTCGAAGGATTTTCCTAACCATATACTAACAATGGATCAATTGCTCACCCTTGGAAAAGAATTGCTTGCTTTGAATAGTGAAAAAAATTTGAAACTATTACAGGATACACACATAGATTTACGCAATATTCGCCGTGGTGTATTTTGTCCAAAGTGTAAACCTATTGTCATGAAACGCACACACGGTGGATGGGTCTGTCCCAAGTGTAACTATAAAAATCGAGACTGCCACATCTATGCTTTAATTGATTTCATTTATCTCTTTGGAGAATTCATTACAAACAGACAGCTTAGATGGTTCCTTTTAATAGATTCAGAATATACTGCAACTAGAATATTAAAAGATTTAGGTTTAAAAGCAGAAGGTAACACGAAAAACAGAAGGTATAATTTGTTACCTTTGTTGAAATTTCAAAGATAGAACATTTCTTGTTAGAATTGCAAGTTGCACAGCCTTTATGCGATATCTGCTTTTGTTTATTGCGAAATCGCCTTTGTTTATTGCGAAATGATGCTCCTTTATTGCGAAATCCACTTTGTTTATTGCGAAACGATGCTCCTTTATTGCGAAATCGCCTTTGTTTATTGCGAAACACTTCTGGAACTATTAATTGGAAATCCGGTGTGATCTCCTTGATGCACACCGGATTACTTTATGAATATGAATCAATCAAGCTATCATCCAGCCCTGGGTACGAAGGTGTTTCATTCTTCAATAATTCTACTTCAATTAATTTTACTTCATTTTTTGTTAATTGAAGGTCTAGTTGTAATCCTACATCGTTAGCATGCTTTTGAAAGGATTCAAATAGTGGTACTGCACTTTGTTTTAATGTTTCCACTTGTGCTTTTGATGGAAAACGCGGTCGCCCCATCTCTTGCCATACTCGCCATGGATTGGCATGTTTTTCACTGATTGATTTAGAATAGACAAAATACTTCCCGTTAGCTAAAGGCAATTGAATGTTTATTACACGATTATGATCATCACCTTTCTCCATCACTAAATTCCAGACAACAACCGAAATACTCCCATCTTTCTTTTCCGTGACAAGGATGTGATCATCTCGATATAATACCTTACTGCCTAATCGATTAAAAAAGGCAAACAGATGATAGGTTGGCTTTCGTACATGACCTAAGCCCATCAAGCCAAAACCTCCATGAAATTGCGCTTTCGGTACATCTAGTTCCTCGAAAATATCACTGAATGTCCAATACGAGAAGGAATCAACATGATCGCCACCTTCACTTAAAATCTTTGCTAAATAGGCAGCATTTAACGTTGTATCATGAACCGGATTTATCGGACTGTAGGATGTATTGTATTCCGTGATATGAAAAGGTAGATCAGGAAAATCGGAGTCTTTAATCAGCTGTCTAACATTTTTAAACTCTGCTAACATCTTATCTGGTTCAGCAAGTTCTTGATAGTAATAATCTGCTGTTACTTTATGTGGTGAACGTGATGTGTAGGCATGGCGTGAAACAAAATCAACAGGCACGTTTTCGTTTTTACAAAAGGTCAAAAAGTCTGTAATCCATTCATCTGATCCACCACAAATTGCCGGTCCTCCTACTTGGATCTGCTGATCAACTGATTTAATCGCATTCGCGGTCACTTGATATAATTTAAAATATTCTTCTTTGTCAGCATCTTTCCAAAAATTCACAAGATTCGGTTCATTCCAGATTTCGAACGGCCATGTTAACACTTCTTCTCTACCATAACGGTCGATAAAGTGTTGTGTTACTGCTTTGATTAAGTCTTCCCATTTTTGATAATCATTTGGTGGTGTGACATTGCCTTCCCAGGCAAAAATCGTTTGATGATCAGAAGCTAATAATTTTGGCATAAATCCAATTTCAATGAATGGCTTTAGGCCAAGCTCTAGAAATGAATCGAAAATACGATCAATATAGGTAAAGTTATAAAAAGGCCGCTTCTCCCCATCAATTTCGATCTCTCGGTAAATCCCGATATCATCATGTAGCAGACCATGACCTCTTATATAGGAAAAGCCGATTTCTTCTTGTACTGTTTTTAAGTGCTCCAAATATTCCTGTTGTAAAGCTAACCCTAAGCGACCAGTACCGATACATTTCTTCCAATTATCCGAAAAAATAGCTTCACTTTCTCTTTTCACCTGAATTGTGGTCATCTTCCGTTCCTTCCTTTCTCCACCGCTTCGATAAATGCTTTTGCTTTATTGGTTAAATCAGCTAAATAGTTGTCTGTAATCTGATCGGCCTGTCTAACTAATGTGCTCCCAGCTCCTACGGCAACAGCTCCCGCCTTGATGTAGTCACTAGTATTATTGATATCGACGCCACCAGTAGGCATTAAGGGAATATGTGGAAGCGGACCTTTGATATCTTTAAAAAATCTCGGCCCTACTACACTAGCAGGAAAGACTTTAATCATATCTGCCCCTTTTTCATAGGCTGTTAAAATTTCAGTCGGTGTAAAGGCACCTGCTACAGATACAGCTCCATATCGTTTCGTCATTTCAATTGTTTCTTCTCTTACTGTTGGCGAGAAAATAAAAGATGCACCAGCCATTAAGGCTGCACGTGCTGTTTCTGCATCAAGTACAGTACCTGCTCCAACCATTACCTCGTCACCTAATTCATCTTTTACTTTCTCTATAAGTGTTAACACTTTAGGTGTTTCCACGGTTATTTCAAGCGATGTTACCCCACCATCACGTAATGCTTGTGCAATCGGAATAATTGTTTCAGGTGTGGTTTTGCGCATTACCGCTACTACACCAGTGTCTAACATCCTTTGTAATACAGTCATTTGTATTCAACCTACCTTTTGACATCGATATTATCTTGCTGGAACATAAATTGATGTAACGCTTCTTGATCTGGTAATCCTTCGTAATCACCTTTTACTTGTGTTTGCATCGCCCCTACCGCATTCGCACGCTTGACGGCATCGCTTAACAGAAGTTGATCAAGCATACCGGATAAAAATCCTGCCACGAAGCCATCACCCGCTCCGACAGGGTCGATCACTTGTGGAACCGGAAACCCCTCGATATATCCGCTTTCATTTTTAGCCTTAAAATACGCACCTTTTTCTCCAAGCTTAATAATAACTGTTTCACAGCCATTAGCTAAAAATTGATCGGCTACCTGCTCTGGATCTGTTTCATCAAATAAGAAGTCCGCCTCTTCTAAGCCTGGTAAAACAATATCTGATAACGCCACCATTTCTGTTAGCACAGTTCTTGCTTTTTGTTCTGACCATAGTTTTCGTCTTAAATTCGGGTCAAAAACAACTTTCACCTCGTGTTTACGAGCTAGTTTCATCATTTGAATCACAGTATGGTAAGCAGATTCGCTCAAGGCTGGCGTTATTCCGGTTACGTGAAGATATTTGGCATTTTTTATATATGCTTCATCAATATCATCTGTTTGTAAAGTACTGGCTGCCGATCCTTTGCGATAATAACTGACACGGATATCATCAGCATGGCGAATTTCTTTAAAATAAAGCCCTGTCGGAAAAACTGGATCTTGTTTAACTTGGCTGACATCGACTCCTTCTCCACGCACCGTATTTAAAATATATGTACCAAATTCATCTTTTCCTAGCTTACTAACCCAGCCTACGTTATGCCCAAGGCGAGCAAGACCAATTGCTACATTCGTCTCGGCTCCACCTACATTTTTGGAAAAGGTCTCTGCATAACGCATCATTGGACTTGATACCGGAGTGAACACAACCATTGATTCACCAATCGTAATGACATCTTGCATGATTACACCCCACTATATGCCATAAATCCGCCATCAACTTGAATACAAGTACCGGTTACAAAACCACTTGCTTCTTCATCAACAAGCCAAAGCAATGTTCCTAATAAATCTTCTGGCGATCCTAGACGCCGCATTGGTGTATGATCAATGATTTTTTGCATACGTGGTGTTGGTGAACCATCTTCATTTGTTAAAAGCGGTCTGTTTTGATCTGTTAAAAAGAAGCCGGGAGCAATTGCATTGACACGTACATTCGCTTCCGCCATATGCACTGCAAGCCATTGGGTAAAATTATTTATCGCAGCTTTGGCCGCACTGTACGCCGGAACTTTTGTCATCGGACTTGGTGCACTCATGGATGAGATGTTGATAACCGTCGTTTTCCGTTCCACCATTCGCTCAGCAAAAACTTGTGTCGGAATTAAGGAACCGATAAAATTAAGGTTAAATACCGATGAGAAGCCTTCTGTTGTCATATCAAAAAATGTGCGGATGGAGGGGTCTAACAATTCTTCTTTTTCAAACTTTTCACTTGCTGTTGTACCGTCAGGATGGTTACCTCCTGCACCATTTATCAGAACGTCACAGGCTCCGTATGCTTGAAATATTTTTTCTTCAGCTCTCATCACCGCTGCTCGATCGAGTACATCACAGCCAATTGCCAACGCTTCTCCACCTTGTTCTTTGATATCATCGACTACCTTTTCTGCTTTTTCGTAAGTGCGATTTAATACGGCTACCTTCATGCCCTGACGTGCTAATTCCTTTGCCATTGCCCCACACAGGACACCGCCACCTCCAGTAACGACAGCTACTTTATTTCTTAAGTTCGAATGGATTGGTAACATCTGATTCATCCTTTCCTTTGACTAATTGGTAAGCATCCCATAATCCCCATAAATACATAATCCCAAGCGCTCGATCATATAGCCCATAACCTGGTCTACACTGTTCATCCCAAATATGCCGACCATGATCTGGCCTTGTGTAGCCCGTAAAGTTAATATCATGATAGGCTCTGACAATCTCATCAATGCCAATTGAACCATCATTTGTTCGGTGAGATGTTTCAATAAAATTACCATTATCAAATAATTTCACATTACGAATATGAGCAAAATGAATACGATCTTGAAACTCATGGATCATCGAGACGATATCATTATCTCTTCGAACTCCTAATGCACCTGAACATAAAGTAATCCCATTATACTTGCTTGGCACTAGACGCATAATGTTCCGAAGGCGCTCTTGCGTTGTCACTATCCGCGGAAGGCCGAAGATTTCCCATGGCGGATCATCTGGATGAATCGCTAATTTGATATCATACTCTTCACATACTGGAATGACTTTTTGCAAAAAGTAACGTAGATGATCGATTAAATCATCTTCTGTAACGTGCTGATAGGCTGCAAATAAATCCTTTAGTGTCTCTAATCGTTCCGGTTCCCAGCCAGGCATCGTATAATCAGGATTTGCAGCAATTTTTTCGACTAATTCTAATGGATCCATATCTGTCACTTTTGCCTTTTCATAAAAAAGTGCTGTTGATTGATCAGGTAAGGAACCAAATAAATCGGTTCTTACCCAATCAAATACTGGCATGAAATTATAACAAATAACTTTTACATTTACTGCCGCTAAATTTTTGATCGTTTCTATATAATTCGTAATATATCGATCACGGTCTGCTCTCCCTAGTTTAATAGATTCATGAATATTGACACTCTCCACAACATCTAGGTGTAATCCATAACGCTCTACTTGTTGCTTCACTTCATAGATGCGGTCTTTTGGCCATATTTCACCTGGAGGAATATCATGCAATGCCCAAACAATACCCTCCACTCCGGGGATTTGTTTAATTTGAGATAATGTTACACTATCATTCCCCTCACCAAACCATCGAAACACCATTCGCATGTTGTCACATCCCTTCTTTAGTAGATGGTTCGTCCGTGTTGATCTGGGATACCAGATTTACGGTAAAAATAGGTATTGATCTGATCACGCCATTCCTTAGCGTTCTCCAGTTGTCGCTCTAAGCGATTCTTCACATTCTCAAACCGCTCCCTATCAATATCGTTGCTTAATCCATTCCATTGCTCGATTAAGCCTTCAACCTGTTCATAGCCTTTATAATGAGTGTCATAGATATGCTGAATCACCGTCTTTCCACTTTTTAACGTATACTTGTATGGTACATGATGAAAAAATAAAAGCAGTTCATCTGGAACTTTATCTAAGTCATTATAAATAGATTGATGCGGTTCTTGATATTGTTCGGTATAACCTGTTCCTGTTTCATTCGTCCGATCAACACCAATTCCATCACGATCAGCGAAATGATAGGTTCCCCATTTCGAATACTCATACCCATCAATGTTAGGTCCGTAATGCACACCTGGCGTTACCATCCAGCCTACTCCAAGTGGAGCGGTATAATTTTCATAGATTTCCCATGCGTTTAATAGCATATCTTCAATCGTGTCAAGCACTTCTTGATTCGTACCAAACGTTTGCCTAATCCATTCTTTTGCGATCTCTTCCGAAGTTAATGCTGGATTCCAGGTTAATCTGCCATATCCGTAGAGATTTGCTTGTGCTAATGTATTTCCTGTCCAGTTTTCATCATCACCAATATTGGAAACTGCTGCTACCCCACTGTATTTATTGTGATGAATATTGCCGGCTACTATTTCTTCAATGGTTGTTCCCTCTCCCTTAATATGCGTATCAAAGGCAAGGACTTCTTTCCACTGTGGTATTAGATAACATAAATCGATTTGTTGACCAGTATATTCTTGCGCCACTTGAAATTCGATCATTTGATTCGTATTTGGCATCGCCCCAATTAATGGGGAGACAGGCTCTCGCACTTGAAAATCCATTGGTCCATTTTTTACTTGTAAAATCACATTTTCATGGAAACGTCCATCCAATGGTTTAAAGTGATCATATGCAGCTCTTGCCCGATCTGTTGACCGATCACGCCAATCCTGTAAGTGGTTATAGACAAAACAGCGCCAGATTACTTTACCTTGAAATGGTTCTAAGGCTTTTGCTAACATGTTCGACCCATCGGCATGGTCACGATTATATGTAAAAGGACCAGGTCTGTTTTCGGAGTCAGCTTTCACAACAAATCCGCCAAAATCCGGAATATAAGCATAAATTTCTTTTGTTTTTTCTTTCCACCAATTTTGTACGTTTTGATCAAGTGGATCTGCCGTACCTAGATCTCCGAGTGTCACAGGGCTGGCAAAGTTGATACTTAGATAAAGTTTGATACCATATGTACGGAAAATACTAGCAATCTCTTGAATTTCAGGTAGATATTTTTTGGTAATAAAATAGGTTTCTTCTTCCCAGACGTTGACATTGTTGATCGAAATGGCATTGATACCGACAGAAGACAAAAATCTCGCATAATCTTTGATTCTCGTTTTATCTTCGACAAATTGATTATTTTGATAGAAAATCGATCGACCGGAATACCCTCTCTCAATACTACCGTCAAAGTTATCCCACTGATTTAGCATTCGAAATTGATTTTTCGGCTGTTCAACTATACTTAATTGTGTGATATCTGCTTGAAGCTGCATCAACCTTAACAAATGATGGACTCCATATAAGACAGCAACATCAGAATTACCGGTAATGATTAATTGTTTTTCATCCGATGAAAGAAGGAAAGCTTCTTCATTTTTATCTGCTAATATCGCTTGCTTGTTTTCATCTAGGTGTTGAGCTAGTTCAATCTTGTTACCGATTACAACTTTACTATTATAAGGATCATTCGAAACGTTGAATTTCTTATCAAGCATTTGTGGTACAGCCACAAGCAGCTCTTCCTTTGCAGCTTGTAACTGTAAACCTTCACCTATCACACAAACTTGATCCAACAAAAGTTGGTATTGCTCTTTCGCTTTGCTATCTGTTACTGGCTGATATTGTAGCCACATATTATATTTTTTACGATTCATATCTACACTCCTTCTCTCTAAACAAAAAATTCTGGGTTTTGATCTTTCAGCTGATCTTTTTCTATTTCAACGAGCTGTAGATGTTCCATTGCTGCTTTTTCAGCTGTCTCAGGATCTCTGCCAGCTATTGCTTCAAATATATTACGATGCTGAGCGACGATGATTTTCCAATCATGATTGACAGAAAGACGTAGTAGACGTAAACGGTCAAATTGGACATTCATTCGTTTCACCATATTCCATGTTCTATGTTTACCACAACCTCGGTACATTAACTGGTGAAATTCATCATCTAATTCAAATAAGCGTTGATAGGATCCTTTTTCTAATGAAAATTCCTGAAGTGTTAAGTTGGATTCCATTTGTAGCAAATCTTCTTTTTCCATTGTTTCGGCAGCTTCTCTTACAATAGCTTTTTCAATATTTTCTCTGACAAAGCGCCCTTCCTCTACTAATGCTAAATTAATTTTAGTCACAATCGTTCCAATTTGTGGATAGACACCTAGCAATTCTTCCTGATTTAATTGTAGAAAAGCTTCTCTAACTGGTGTTCTGCTAACATTAAGCTTATCTGAGATTTCTTTTTCAGACAGCTTGGTTCCAGGGGCAATTTCGCCATTCATAATTTGTGTTTTAATCGTGTTGTACACATAATCCCGTGACGATCCTCTTGTTCTTTGACTTTGAGTGACCATTCCTACACCTTCTTTATACTAGTATGGTAGTTTATATTATACGCTTATTATGATTAAATTTCAACATCGAACATGGGTCATTCTTCATATTCCCATAAAATTCGCCATTCTTGATCCTCTTCAGCTAAAATAACTGGTTGATCAATTTCTAAATAACCATATTTACTCTGATAAATATAGGTTACGATAAGTCGGTAAACGGTTTGAGTGTTTGCCAGTTCAGTTGTCATTTGATAATTTTCAATTTTTACCGGTTCACTAATCGTAAAATCAAACGTGTTAACACCAAAGTGCTCGAGAAATACGTGGGCACGATCTTGAATATAGTCACTTTTGTCAAATCTGTTCTTCATTGAAGAGTGAAACATCTCCCACGAATTAGAGAAATCCCCATTTTGTTCGTATTGATAAAACTGTTCTACCACTTTTTCCACTTCTCGCTCTGTAGAAAAAAACTGTACGATCGCATAAACAACTAACGTGATGAAAGCTATCGTGAAGATCAATCCGATTAACAATATAATGTTACGGTTTTTTTGATATTGATAACGGCGAAATTTCATATTTATCACCCATTTTTTAAAATTATCAGTCATTTAAAAAGCCTTTATATAAGCATATTCGCCATTATCTAATTTAGTATTCCCATTATTTGCGAATAAAATAGTTCTATGTGCCTATTGTAATCGCTTACTAAATTTTATATACTGAAATCGGTTACAATAATAGTTGTTGTGTACATATACTGTTCACATCTTTCAGAGGTGTGGATACATGTACAGTATTTTGATTCAAAATAGATTGTCCCCCTTTGCACCCTATAATATAGGGTGCCTTTTTTTGTTTACAACAACAAAACTGCTTTAACGAGGTCACCGACCCTGCTTGTTTTTGTGATGTGGAGTAGATACATCCTGCGAAGTTTTGAAAATTCTGTTTGTTCGAAACTAAATGCACAGTAGCCTATGAAGTAATTTTGACATATATCGTCGTGATCATAACCGCCACTCCGGCTGCCCACTTCCCTTTCCGTGGGGGTTGCCCTTCAGCTAACTTTTTGAGCCAAAACCGCTCGAAAAAGTGGATCTTCAGGTCAAACGATTCCCACAGGAGTGGAAGTGGGCGCCTTCGTTAAGATATGCTCCACAACACTTATCCGAAATCAGCCAGTTGATTTCTCCACCATATGTAGTTCCATGAGTTCTATCCTTTCTATAACCAGAGCACAACAATAGCGGAGGCAGAATACGGAGACTCCTGTGGGACAGCGAGATCTGAAGATCCACTTTGCAAAGTTAGCTGAAGCCGAGCCCACGGAAAGCGCAGTATTCTGCGGAGCGGTTTGTCTGACACTCTCTAAGTCAAGAATGGAAGAGAGCAATTACTGCGCAGTATATTAAATTTTGTGCTATTCTTTGATATTCTTGGAACAAAAAACACACTCCACTTGGGAGCGTGTTTTTTGCTTAGTGTGCTTCTGCTTGTTTTATAAAGCTTTCTTCATTTTTGCTTGTTACTTTTTCTTTGATGAAAGGAATCACATATCTGTCTAATCCAAATCTTCCTGCGTTATAACCTGCTACAAGTAAGAATAATGTGAGTAAAATCATTTGACCATTTGTGCTGATTGTTCCACTGAACAGGAATGCAAAGTTCATCATGATTCCCATTAATGCTGCGAAATTAGTAAATACACCTAGAATAAGCGCGATACCAACTAGTAATTCTCCCCACATAACGAGGAATGTAAAAATATCGGCTCCAGGAATCGCAACAGCTTCTAAGAACGCTGCCCACCAGCCTTGAACAGTTGGATGTTCACCACCTGCGTTTGCTACAGCTCCTTGCAGAAATCCACTAGCATCGAATTCTCCGCCAGTAATCTTGCCCCAACCAGCTGTCATCCATTGATACCCTAAATACACTCTAATAAAAGCTAAGATTCCTGCTACTACTTTATTATTTCTTAAAAAGTTTACGAACATTTTAAGTCACTCCTTTTAATTTTTGTTCAACATTTCACATATAAAGCTATAAGTTAATGTGTTTCTGCAACAACTTGTTTCATTTGATTTCTTCTTTTATCTGCTATTTTTTGACGAATAAATGGAATTACATAACGATCTAATCCGAGTCTACCTGCGTTCAACCCTGCTGCTAATAAGAATGCTGTTAATAAAATCATTTGTGGGTTACTGCTTACTGTTCCACTGAAAACAAAGGCAAAGTTCATTACAATTCCCATTAATGCTGCAAAGTTTGTGAAGATTCCTAGAATAAGTGCAATTCCTACTAAGAACTCTCCCCACATTACTAGAAAGCTGAAAACATTTGCTCCTGGTATGGCGACATTTTCAAGAAATGCTGCCCACCAGCTTTGAACTGCTGGATGGTCGCCACTTGCTTTAGCTACTGCTCCTTGTAAATAACCGGATGCATCGAAACCTCCTGTTATTTTCCCCCAACCAGATGTTAACCAAGTGTACCCTAAATAAATACGAATAATAGCTAGAAAACCTGCAACATAACGATTAGATCTTAAGAATTCTAGAAACATCTTCCACCACTCCTTTTCTTGTTCATCATTTCACATTTGGTTATGTGTTTGTTATCTTTATTACACTTATATCATATCATAATTGTTTCTCTTTTCAATAATAATGTTCATTCATTCACATTTTGATCAAATCTTTATGTCTAATTTGTGACATCGCTTCCTTTTTCAGTTATGCTAATAATACATGCTTTTATTTGCAAGGGATAAACTATCACTTATAACAAAAAAGAGATGAGGTGCAAGGTATGAAATATCGTAGACTCGGCAAAACAAATTTAGATGTTTCAGTTGTAGGAATTGGTACTTGGCAATTCGGTGGTGAATGGGGAAAGGATTTTATCCAAGTAGAAGTTGATCAGATTCTTGATCAGGCAAAACAAGAAGGAATCAATCTGATCGACACTGCTGAATGTTATGGTGATCATCTCTCTGAACAATTTATCGGTGATTATTTAAGTAGGAATAATCGTGAAGACTGGATTGTAGCAACTAAATTCGGTCACCATTTTCATCGTAATTTTGAACGGACGCGCCATTGGTCTCCAGATGAAGTGTTGAAACAACTTGATGACTCCTTAAGATCATTAAAAACAGATTACATCGATGTTTATCAGGCTCATTCCTGTACTGATGAAGAATTTACTAATGATGATTTATGGACCATGTTAGACAAACAGAAACAAGCAGGTAAGATTCGACACTTAGCGATTTCATTAGCTGGAAATGAAGATAGCTACCAGACTGATAAAGCAACAGAAGTTGGAGCTGAAGCAATCCAAGTAGTATATAATCGCCTGGATCGTGCACCTGAGGAAAAAATATATCCCTCTGCCATCAACCAAGATCTTGGTGTTTTGGCTAGGGTCCCATTAGCAAGTGGCTACTTAAGTGGCAAATATAAACCAGGTTCTACATTTGAAGAAAATGACGTACGATCCAGACATGACCGTGACAAAACCGACCGCTTGTTAAGAATCGTTGAAGAAATTGCTCGTCACGAAGTTCCTGAAGGAGTAAATATGGCAAGTTGGGCACTTGCTTGGTGCTTAAAACACAATGCTGTCACGACTGTTATACCGGGTTGTAAAAACCGAGAACAGGTTAGTTCCAATGCACGTGCGGCTGATTTAGATATCGTTTCAGAGAAACATCCTCAGGCGAAATAAATTATCCTGTATAAAATTGTTTCAATAAAAAAACAACAGCATCCATCTATGAATAAGCTGTTGTTTTTTTATGTAATTATCCGCCATATACATCATCACGAACTGTAGAGCTACTACTATTACTGCTACTGCTGGAACTGTTAGAACTGCTGGAACTGTTATTATCTTGATAATAGTAACTATTATTAGTGCTGGAGTCTACTTGCTCAGTTCCTCCATATAGGTTTTCTTCATCTTCTAGTTCAACAGTTTCATCGACTTCTTCCTCATCTTCTAGTTCTTCATCTTCTTCGTTTTCATCCTGATCCTCTTCTTCATCTAATATTTCTAACCCCTGGGGTAAATGAATATTGATCGTGCTTAATGCTTTTGTCTGATGAAGATCATAAGCATATTGCTGAATGGAATTGTTATTAAAGACTGTTTTACCATCCAGATAGCTTTTAATAAACCAGCCTATACCAATTAGTAATGTTATCCCTACTGCAATTGTGATGTATACGACCATTGAATCTTGATTATTTCTCAGGGCTCTCCCCTCCAAACATTACGTCATTCATACTACTAAATTACCATTGAAAGATAAAAATGTAAATAAATCTAATCTAAACCATTCGAAATACACATAGTTTCCTAGTTTTTAATTCAAATCTAAAGTCAGATTTTTATCCCGGTTACAGGTAAGAATCCCGTTTTCAATTTCTAGTTCAGCTACTTGAATGGAAGAACGTTTAGTTAAATAAGAATCTTCTCCATAACCTTTTAAACGATCAGGGTGAGTAAAGTAGAAAATATATGCTTTATCATGAATAACTAATACATCCGCATGGAGACCGGCACCTTGGTCATCTTTTCTCTGCCCATCTTTATCTAAAATTTTACCGTTCCACTGCCAATTCACACAATCTTTTGATTGGTAGACACCTTGTCCACTCCATTCATCAATGATTAACCAATATTGTTTTTTCCAATAAAACACATTGGCTCCTTCATGTGGGAAACCAGTAATTACTGGACCAACTGATTCCCAATGATATAAATCGTCACTGTCAGCTGCGTATGTATGGCTATGATTTTGTTCATCTTTATACCACATTCGCCATTTTCCATTTGGCAGCTTGTGTACAGTAGCATCGATTACAAACTCTGAACTCAGCGACAACGTACTTTGATAGTTCCAATTCCACAAATCATCACTTATATAATGCAATATCTTTCGTTTATGACCAGCCCACTCATTGGGTACGCCTTTAATATAGGTAACATACATATGATAGATGCCTTTATGATAAATAATTTCAGGTGCCCAAAATGTATTACGTCCTTTTTCTATATCTAAACCTTCGATAATCCCACGATATAGCCAATCATAACCATTCTTCGAAGTGGTGATACCTAAGTCTGTTCCATGTACCCATGATACATCAATTCGCCGGCTTGTCGCTCTTCTATTCGTATAAATAATCCACCATTCTTGTTCCACATGATTCCAGATCACAGTTGGATCAGCAGCACCGTCATAGATCGGATCTCTGAATAATGGTGCTGGAGCTTTTTTCATACTCACCCCTCCATTTTATAGAAAGGAGTGTACCCCTAAAAGATACACTCCTTCATCCCATCCTTATCAGTATTTATACATGTTTAGCAAAACTTTGCTTGACCTCTTGCAATACGTCATCCCCATCACGATCCCACAATGATTGATTAATAATCTCAACCTCGATTGGACCATGATAACCTGCTGCTTCTACAGCTTTTCTCATTTTGTTAATTTCGATCACACCGTCTCCCATCATAAAACGGCCTTTAAACATATCATCCATTGGTACTTTCCAGTCAGACACATGAAAACCTAAAATTCTTCCTTTTGCGCGTTCGATTTCCGCATAAAGGTTTGGATCCCACCAAACATGATAGACATCAACAATAACCCCCACTTCACTTGGGTCATATTTTTCTGCGATAGTTGTCGCTTGCTCCATTGTGTTAATAACTGACCTGTCTGCAGCAAACATCGGATGTAAAGGTTCAATCGCTAATTTTACACCATAATCCTTTGCAAAAGGGACTAACTTGTCAATCCCTTGCGCAACTTGTTCTCTTGCTGTAGCAATATCTTTATCAGCACTTGGACCACAAACCAATACTAATGTATCCGTACCTAATTCTGCCGCTTCTTCCACAGCACGTTTATTATCATCAATTCTATCTGCTCTTTCTTTCTCAGTAGCAGCAGGAAACATCCCACCACGACAAATACTCGATACTTGTAATCCGGCTTCCTGAATCAACTGTTTTGATTTTTTTAAGCCGATTTCTGCTATTTTATGACGCCATACCGAAATCCATGGTACATCATGATGGAGGCAACCTTCGACAGCTTCCTGAAGACTCCATTGTTCGGTTGTAATTTGATTTAAACTAAGACGATTCATTAACTGTTCATCTGTCATCGTGTTCCCTCCTGATTCACACCAGCAAGTTCTAATGTCAAACGCATTCTATCTGTTGCTAATTCTGGGTTTCTTAATAATCCAGCCTCATCCGCCATCACAAATAAATCGGACAAATGAACAATTGAACGTGCACCTTCTTTTCCACCGATCATCCGGAAATGATCTTGATGACCATTCAGGTATGCCATAAAGACAACACCTGTTTTATAAGAAAAAGTTGGGGTCTGGAAAATATGGCGAGATAACGGCACTGTTTTTTCTAATAATTGATCATATTTTTCTAGATCACCTGCATCTAAAGCATGCATCGCTCCCGCTGCTGCCGGCGCAATTGCATCAAAAATACCTAACAGGGCGTGACTGTATCCTTGTTCATCACCTTTGATAAGTTCTGGATAGTTGAAATCATCGCCGGTATACATTCTGACACTATCTGGTAACTTACGACGCATCTCAATTTCTTTTTGATCATCTAAGAGCGAAATCTTAATACCATCGACTTTTGCTTCATTGTCTCGAATAATTTGCAAGCATACTTCCATTGCTTCATCTAAATCTTCGTGGCCCCAGTAGCCTTTTAATGCAGGATCAAACATGTCGCCAAGCCAATGTAAGATAACTGGTTGGGAAACATTTTGTAAAATTTTATTATAGACACGCTGATAATCCTCTGGACCTTGTGCACAGGCTGCAAGTGCTCTACTGGCCATTAAAATAATTTTCCCACCTTCTCCTTCCACAAAAGAAACTTGTTCTTCATATGCTCTTTCTACGTCTTCTAGTGTGACGGACGGAGATGGTTCTAGATGATCTGTTCCAACCCCACTTGCCATATTCCCACCAACAGATTTTGCTTCTTTAATCGAGCGTGATATTAGCTCTTTCGCACCTTCCCAGCTTAATCCCATTCCGCGTTGTGCGGTATCCATTGCTTCTGCTACAGATAATCCGAGTGACCATAAATAATGGCGATACTCCATCGTTTTATCCCAATCTATTTGAGCATTAAGTGTAGGATCAGCATCTGCTAAAGGATCGGCCACCACATGAGCAGCCGAGAATGCAGTCCTTTTTTCAAAAGGTTTATCTGTTGGAACATCAAAAGGTGTATAATTACTAGCTTCATAAGTATATAGTTTTCGATCCTTATTCGGTAAAATGAGCTTCGTCATTTTGTGTACCTCCTTACAATTTGATTTCTGGCACCTCTACCCAGCGTCTTTCTTCCCATGATTGTAAACCAAGGTCAGAAAGTTGCGTTCCTTTTGCACCTTCAAGCAGATCCCAAGGGAATTCCTCATCTGCAAAGACATGTTTTAAGAACAACTCCCACTGTACTTTGAATCCATTGTCATACACATCATTTGTCGGTACTTCCTGCCATTGTGCTTGGAAATCAAATGGATTTTCAATATCCGGATTCCACGTTGGTTTTGGTGTATTGACACGATGTTGTACTTTGCAATCCCGAAGTCCTGCAACTGCACTACCTTCCGTACCATCCACTTGAATAGTTAACAAATCATCACGATTTACTCTTACGGCCCAAGATGAATTTGCCTGTACAACAACACCATTATCTAATTCAAATGTTCCATATGCAGCATCATCTGCAGTTGCTTGATATCTTTCACCATTTTCATCAACACGCTCTGGAATATGAGTAGCACCTAAGCATGACACTGCTTTTACATTACCAAAAAGGTTATCAATGACATAACGCCAATGTGCAAACATATCAACGATAATACCACCGCCATCTTCTTTCCGGTAGTTCCAAGATGGGCGTTGTGCTTCTTGCCAATCTCCTTCAAACACCCAATAACCAAATTCCATTCTTACTGATAACATTTTGCCAAAGAAACCGGAATCGATAAGACGCTTTAATTTGAGTAGACCTGGTAAGAATAATTTATCTTGTACTACCCCATTTTTCACTCCTGCTTCCCTTGCCAGTCTTGCTAGTTCAACGGATCCTTCTAGGTTAGTAGCTGTTGGCTTTTCACAATAAATATGTTTTCCAGCTGCTATTGCTTGCTTAATACTTTCAGCGCGCCTAACCGTTGTTTGAGAGTCAAAATAAATTTCATTATAATCATCGTTTAATGCCGCCTCTAAATCTGTTGAATAGCGTTCAATGCCATGTGCTTCTGCCAACGCTTTCAATTTCTTTTCGTTTCTTCCTACTAAGATTGGGTCAGGCATTAATGTATCCTCATTTTTTAATAAAACACCGCCTTGTTCTCTAATTGCTTTAATAGAACGAATTAAGTGTTGATTCGTCCCCATTCTTCCTGTAACCCCATTCATAATGATACCGATTTTATGTTCTGCCATTATTTTTTCCCCTTTCAGTTGCTAATTTATATTAAGTTTAGCGTAATAAAAAAAATTCGTCTTATTAATCTAAGAACGAATTTCTTAAAATCGGAAATAAAATGGAGAGATTACTAGTATTTTAGTCGATTGTTGGGGCTTCTTTGGTTCATTTACTGGCAACTTTGATTAATTTTCTGGCAGCTTTCCATGATTTACTATCAACTTCGCTTATCAATATGCTGTTGTTTAGTCCGGTACTTATGAGGAGAAATCGCCGTGATGTTCTTAAAGGCTCGATAAAAGGTAGAAAGCGACTCAAATCCAACTTCAAAACAAATCGAAGCAATATCTTTGTCCGTTTCTGCTAACATTTTCTTAGCTAGACCTACGCGGACTTCTGTTAAATATTGAATAGGAGTCATATAATAGGTTTCTTTGAAAATCGTATTCATATGTCTCGTACTTATTCCTAGCCGTGATGCCAAGTCTTCTGCATGGATCCAGTCAAAGTAATGAGAATCGATATAATCCTTTAGCCGCTCTGCCCGTAAGGTATTCGCATCAACTTTTTCATTATTTTTCCCGCCACGTGCGATTAATAATAAAAGTTGTGACAAGTATGTGCGTAACGCTGTTTCCTGATGCAGACTGTCATGAGCCTGTTCATAAAGCATTGTCCGCAATAGCTGGCGAATCTCACTGCTATTAAAAGGGTTTAAACCGATAAATTTAGATTCGTATAATGATTTCTCAAATAATTCTGTATTCGTTCCATCTTTAATTCGTCTATCAAAGGCGAGCACCAAGACAGTTAATTTATGATCCGAAATAATCGCATGTGGTGTCAATGGTGTAATAAATGTTAGGTGATCCTGTTCAAGAAAATATTCTTTTCCATCTAAGATGATTTTACCTGTCCCTTCAAGCGCGTAAAGTAGTTGATAGACTTGGTGGTGATGTTCTTCAATACGGTCACCAGCGTGATGCTTGCTTTCATATAGTTGTATACCGAATGGTTCGATTCGAATATCTTTTAACATGGAACTTCCTCCAGATTTCAGATTTTTTTGTTTAGTTTTCCAGCATCTACTGCGAAAAATAGGAAGTTGTGATATATTGCTATTATATAGTATTGATTTTAAAAAAAGCAAAAAGTGAGGAGATTTGTCCTATGGATAACGAGATTTCCATTGTATTAGTTGGTATCGGAGGTTATGGAAATGTTTATTTGAAAAATTTATTTGAAAACAATTATGAAAACGTATTCTTGAAAGGTGCTGTTGATGTTTCTCCTGAACGATCGAGGTATTATCAGGAAATCAAGGATAAAAATATCCCAATCTATGATACGTTGGAGCAATTCTATCAAGAACATCAAGCTGACCTTGCCATTATATCGACACCTATCCACCTACATAAGGAACAAGCATGTCTTGCGATGGAAAGAGGCAGTCACGTACTTTGTGAAAAACCAGCAACAGCCAATCGCGAGCATTTGCAGGAAATGATTGAAACACGGGATCGTACCCAGAAAAAATTAGCGATCGGATTTAACTGGTCTTTTACTAAATCAATTCAATCTTTAAAACAGGATATATTAAGCGGAGCATTTGGTCGTCCGATCAGGATGAAAAGTCTAGTATTATGGCCGCGAAACGCTGACTATTTTAATCGATCTGGGTGGGCAGGAAAAAAATATAGTCCAGACGGAGAGATGATTTTTGATAGTGTTGCCAATAATGCTACCGCACATTTCTTACACCATCTACTCTATTTATCTGGTGATTCTATTGAAACGAGTGCGGAAATCGATCAAATTTCGGCTGAATTATATCGTGCAAATCCGATTGAAACATTTGATACATGTGCAATTCATATCCATACCAAAAATGATATAGAAATGGTTTACCTTGCTTCTCATGCAGTTGCTGATGAACATCGTCCGAAATATACATTAGAGTTTGAAGATGCAACAATCACCTATCATCCAGAGGGAGAACGCGGGGATATTATAGCTAAGTGGCATGACGGCAGAGAAAAGGTATACGAAGATCCTGAAAATATTCATATAGTAAAATTAGAAGTTATGTTAGAAGCGCTCCGTAATGAAAAACAAAGTATTTTATGTGGACCTGAAGCCGCAAGTGCACATGTCAATGCGATTTACGGAATACACCAATCCGTAAAGGACATTCCTAAATTTCCTAAACATTGGATAGCTTATGACGAAGACCGAAAATTGACGACTGTTCAAGGATTAGATGAGACATTAAAACAATGCTATAATCAGTTTTGTCTTCCAAATGATTTAGGTGTTGAATGGAGTAATCCGGGAAAGATTGTGAAATTTTAAGAAAAACCGGGAAATCCCACCCGGTCCTGTCCAAAGTAGTTTATTTTGACATGAATAATAGGCGTAACAACCGCTGCGGCTTGCCCACCTCGCTTTCCGTGGGGCGGGTCTTCAGCTAACTTTTGTAAAGAAGATCGCTTACAAAAGTGGATCTTCAGATCACGCTGATCCCACAGGAGTCGAAGTGGACGCCTACGCTAATTAATGCTCTACAATGAATGTACTCGCTGACATTCCAATTTTATTACACAGGTTAAGAAAGCTCGAGAAGTGAGCAGTCACAAACGTTGTAGAACAGTTTCATAGCGGAGGCCGTCCACTTCCACTCCTACGGGATGGTGGAAAGGGAAGTGGACAGCCGCAGCGATGGTTTCCTATACAAGCTATTTCAAAATGGCTACTCTGCTTACAAATGCGTTGATACCACGGATTATATACTTTCTTTATTTATAAGAAAAGCGCAGAGCGCCCGTTTAGAAACGTAGCGACTTCAGCATCAACTGAGATAAAGGAATTACGGTGAGTTTACGAACCGATGATGACTTATCGCAGGGCGATTCGTGAAGTCGCCTAGTTTCTGGGCGCTTGCGTAGACAGGCACCCAATTTTTATACTTTCTTTCCTTTTAGAAACAAAATCCCCTGTCTTATCCAGTGATGACAGGGGATTCTTATATTACATATTTATCTTCATTTTCTCTAAACTAGATATAATTTCCTCTACAGACTTACCTAAGTTAGATTCCACAGCAGCGATATAAGAACCTTCTACAACTGGAATATCCTCAGCGATACGAATATTCGAAGACTCCAGTAATTCTATCGCCATTTCTGCGTTCATTTTAGCACTACCTAGGTCGTAAAAGATAATAGCGCCACTGTCACCTGCAGCTTGTTCAATAGCTTCTTGGATTTTTTCAATACTTGTACCAATTTCATTGTCCTCTGTTCCACATGCCAGTGAAAGTGGCACATCATCGATAACTTGATCAATCAATGCCTTGATTCCTTGACCAATCGGATAACTGTGGGAAACAATAATGATTCCTACCTTTTCTGCCATCTCTATTCCTCCAAATCGAGTACTTCGGCCAATGCTTCAAAAATATAAAACGAAGACATCGAACCAGGATCTACATGTCCTTTGGAACGTTCTTTGAGATAAGAAGCTCGGCCTTTCGTTGCAGCCATTTCTCGTGTGTCCTCAATCGTTGCCTGACAAACTTCTAGAATACCGTGCCAATCTTGTACATCTTCTTCTTGAAGAAAGTTCGCTACTTGCTTCCATACATCGTACATGGTTTTCTCTCCAAAATCTGCTTTACCACGAGCTTGGAGACCTTCGACTGCATCATTTATTGCTTGTTTAAAGACGTCCTGATCTACTTCTTTCCCTTGCATTGCCAAAGACATTTTAAGAAAAGCAGTTCCGTACAACGGACCTGATGCCCCACCTACTTTTGCCATTAATGTCATCGCAGCGCTTTTTAGAACATCCGCTGCGGAATCATATGATGTATGATTAACTTTTGCGACAACTTCATGGAATCCACGCGCCATATTAATGCCGTGATCCCCATCTCCGATCGCTTGATCCAGTTCAGTTAATTGATCCTTATGATCAAACATTCTTTTTTGAATTTCTTTCATCCAGTCCTTGGCTTTATCAACCGTTAATATAATCATCCAATTCTCCTTTTACACGTGAAATGCAATCGTTTTGACATCTTGAACTAATAAATCCTTTAATTCACTATCCAATTTTAATAATGTTATCGAGAATCCTTCCATATCAAGTGATGTCATATATTCCCCTACCCAGGTTTTGTACAGTGTAATCTCTTTTTCCTGTAAAATCTCAGAGACCTTTCTATTTACAATATGTAGCTCCATTTCAGGTGTTGACCCTAAACCGTTTACCATTAATGCAACTTCTGCTTTCTCATAATTTATATCTGCTAAAACCTTATCAACTAAAATGGTAGTTATGTTATCCGCTTCCTCCAAAGGTAGTCGTTCTATCCCTGGCTCCCCATGGATACCTATACCAATTTCCATCTCGTTATCTGCTAATGTAAAGCTGGGTTTTCCAGCAGCAGGTACAGTACATGGTGATAATGCCACACCCATAGACCGAACATTTGCGATCGTTTTTTCAGCAACAGCTTTTACTTCTTCAAGTGATGCTCCCGTATCTGCCTTAGCACCAGCTATTTTATGAACAAACACAGTACCAGCAATTCCCCTTCTTCCCACTGTAAAGGTACTATCTTCCACAGCAACATCGTCATTCACAATTACACTGGCTATTTTTATCCCTTCCATTTCCGCCATCTCTTGTGCCATTTCAAAATTCATGACATCGCCCGTATAATTCTTGATAATTAAAAGAACACCATTTCCACTGTCCACCGATTTAATCGCTTCGATAATTTGGTCAGGTGTTGGAGACGTGAAGACCTCTCCTGCTACGGCTGCATCTAACATACCTTTTCCAACAAATCCAGCATGTGCTGGCTCATGACCACTTCCGCCACCACTTACAATACCGACTTTTCCCTGTACCAGCGCATCACTTCTCGAAATGACAGTTGTTTCTGGAAGCCTTTTCAAAAAGGACGGATAAGCTGTCACTAATCCATCTAACATTTCATCTACGACATGATTGGCATTATTTATCACTTTTTTCATTTACCCATCACCTCTTTTTATTTATTTTCATCATAGCGGAAATCAATTGATTTTTCCAGTTTTTAGACAATAAAAGATATAGTGGACTCAGCATGTTCGACTAAGTCCACTATTTCCTTTATTTATTAGTTGGATGTACAGCTTCGTATAATAATTGGTCCAGTTCCTCTGTATAAGCTTCTTTTGTTTGATCGGACCAATTAAAGATTTGTTGCATCTCATGAATGACTGCTTGCTTCTCTTTTCTCACCCAGTTAATAGCAAAGAATAGTGCACCTGTTCTACGAATAAAAAAGTCAACTGGTTTACAAGTCGCTTCATGCTCGATACTATAATGAAGCATTGCATATGTTACCAGTGCAAGAGAATGATCCTTGTTTACAGCTTGTTGATAGTAATCATAAACAATCGGAAAATTAGAGCCATAACGTTGTACAAGCATTTTAGCCTCTTCTGCTGATAATCCTACTTCTACCCCTTTGGCAATTTGTTCTGTCATGTATGCTTTAAAACCTTTTGATCCACCAACATCACCACCTGATATTGGTAAATGCTTCGTATCACTCGGATCAAAGACCTTTTTTTCTGCCTGCACCATTTTATCACGAATAACATTTACAACATGTTCTGCCATTTTTCGATAACCTGTTAATTTACCACCGGCAATCGAAATAAGACCAGAATCTGATTCAAAAATCTCATCCTTACGTGAAATTTCGGAAGGGTCTTTTCCCTCTTCATGAATTAATGGTCGTAATCCGGCCCAACTAGATTCAACATCATCAGCTGTAATCTGCTGATCAGGAAACATAAACGCAATCGCATCTAATACGTAATCCCTGTCTGCTTCCGTCATCGTCGGGTGTGCGATATTTCCTTGATAGACAGTATCTGTTGTTCCAACATACGTCTTTCCTTCACGTGGAATTGCAAATACCATCCGACCATCAGGTGTATCAAAATAGATCGCTTGTTTTAAAGGGAAACGTGATTGATCAAAGACAAGATGAATCCCTTTCGTCAATTGCAATGTTTTTCCTTTTTTGGAATGATCTTTTTCACGAATGGTATCTACCCATGGGCCAGCGGCATTAACAATATATGTTGCATTCATTTCATGTACTTCATCAGTTAATTGATCAACTATCTTTACTCCATTGACACGGCCGTTTTCATAGAGGAGGTCAGATACTTTTGCATAGTTTAAGGCAAGAGCTCCTTTTTCCACTGCTTTTTTCATGACTTCCATCGTTAGTCTTGCATCATCTGTACGGTATTCGACATAATAGCCTGCACCTTTAAGTCCTTCATCTTTCAATAACGGTTCACGTTTGATCGCTTCTTCCCGGCTAAGCATTTTTCTACGTTCTGATTTTTTAACCCCGGCAAGGAAATCATACACCCGTAATCCAATATTAGTTGAAAAAGGACCGAATGTCCCTTCTTGATAAAATGGAAGCATCATCCATTCAGGTGTTGTCACATGAGGGCCATTTTCATATACAATCTCTCTTTCTTTCCCTACCTCAGCAACCATTTTCACTTCAAATTGTTTTAAATAACGTAACCCACCATGGACAAGCTTGGTAGATCTGCTTGAAGTACCCGCTGCAAAATCCTGCATTTCAACAACAGCAACATTTAACCCTCGTAAAACAGCATCAAGAGCAATTCCTGCACCTGTAATACCACCACCTATTATGATCATATCCAATGAATTCTGTTTCATTTGATCAAACGTATTACTGCGATTTTTGCTTGAAAAAGTCATAGATTTCTCCCCTTTAAGTTCTGACAATCAATTGTTGTTCGTTTTTGGTTACAATAATAGTTTTTATTACGGCTCTTATCGTCCGTAATACTTCCGCTAATCGAAGTCTCACTTATTTTTTATTTAAAAAGTCTGGTTGCTTCGACAGCTTTTTTCCAGCCTTTATATAGATCATCTCGCGTTTGACTGTCCATCTCACTATTGAATTGTTTATCTACCTTCCATTGACTGCTAATATTGTCTCTACTTTCCCAATAACCAACCGCTAAACCTGCTAAATAAGCTGCTCCCAATGCAGTTGTTTCAATTACTTCTGGTCTTTCTACTGGAACGTCCAATAAGTCACTTTGGAACTGCATTAAGAAATTATTCGCAACAGCACCACCGTCAACGCGTAATGATTTCACCTCGATATTTGAATCCTCAATCATCGCACCAAGTACATCCTTCGTCTGATATGCAATCGACTCTAATGTGGCACGGATAAAGTGTTCTTTTGTAGTACCTCTTGTTAAACCAAATACGGCACCACGAGCATCACTATCCCAATATGGTGTTCCTAACCCTACAAATGCCGGCACTAGATAAACACCATCTGCAGACTCCACTCTTTCTGCATAGCTTTCCGTTTCTCCTGCGTCTTTAAACATGCGTAAGCCATCACGTAACCATTGAACAGCACTTCCAGCAACAAATATACTTCCTTCTAACGCATATTCTACCTTTCCATCGACACCACAAGCTAATGTGGTTAACAAGCCATGATCTGACCGAACAGGCTCTTCACCAGTGTGCATCAGCATAAAGCAGCCTGTTCCATACGTATTTTTCACCATTCCTTTTTCAAAGCATGCCTGACCGAATAATGCTGCTTGCTGATCTCCTGCAGCACCAGCAATTGGAACATTCTGACCAAAGAAGTGATAATCAACCGTTTCCCCATATATTTCTGACGATGATTTTACTTCTGGCAGCATGCTTTTGGGCACATCTAATATATCTAATAATTCTTCATCCCATTTCAAATCATAAATGTTGTACATTAAAGTACGGGAAGCATTGGAATAATCAGTTACATGGACTTTGCCTCCAGTTAACTTGTAAATTAACCATGTATCTATGGTTCCAAAAAGTAACTTACCTTGTTCTGCTTTTTCACGCGCTCCCTCTACGTGATCCAGAATCCATTTCACCTTTGTTCCAGAGAAATAAGCGTCAATCAATAGACCTGTTTTTTGACGGAATGTATCCTGGTAACCTGCTTCACGTAATTCCCGACAAATTTCTTCTGTCTGACGGGATTGCCAAACAATTGCTTTATAAATAGGTTTACCTGTTTCTTTATCCCAAACAACTGCTGTTTCACGTTGATTGGTAATCCCGATACCAGCAATTTGAGATGCTTCGATATCTGCTTTTCTTAATGCTTCTGCAATACATGCCAAAATAGAAGTCCATATTTCATTAGCATCGTGCTCCACCCAGCCAGACTTCGGGAAAAATTGTTGAAATTCCTGCTGCCCAACTTCAACAATCTCTCCTTTCTGATCAAAAATGATCGCTCTTGAACTGGTTGTTCCCTGATCAATTGATAAAATATACTTTTCCATTATACTTCCTCCCCAAAATGTAATAATCCCCGTAAGCCCCCCACTGATGGTAGTCTCACAATATCTTTTAAACTGCTTCCTTTTCGGAAGAGTTGTTGGTTGACTTGATTGGTCCGTTATGCTTTTTCAACTCTTCAGTTAACGCTACTCCTAATATAACTGCTATCACAATCGACATGATCCAAAATAAAGCCGTAATTTCACCTACAAAGATTGCATTATAAAAAACTGCTCCATAAACACCACCGATAATCGGACCTATTACCGGTATCAATGCATAACCCCAATCGGAATCTCCCTTTCCAATAATCGGTAAGACAGCATGAGCAATTCGGGGTCCTAAGTCTCTGGCCGGATTAATGGCATAACCCGTTGTTCCCCCCAGTGACATCCCGATTGCTACAATTAACAAACCTACTATGGCAGGGTTTAATCCTTCCGTAAATTGATTGGCACCGATAAATAACAGCCCCATAATTAATACGAAGGTACCGATTATTTCACTGACTAAATTGGAAGGTGTACTTTTTACTGCAGGGTCTGTAGAAAAAACTGCTAACTTTGCCCCTTTATCATCTGTTTCCTTCCAGTGTGGTAAGTATTGAAAGAAGACAATGACTGCTCCAATAAATGCACCGATCAATTGCGCACTAACATACATCGGAACTTTGGCCCATGGGAATTCGCCAATTGAAGCAAAACCTATTGTTACAGCAGGGTTGATATGTGCTCCTGAGACATTTCCTACGGCATAAACTCCCATCGCAACAGCTAACCCCCAGCCTATTGAAATGACGACCCAACCTGCTCCTTCTGCTTTTGATTTCTTCAGAACCACTCCACCGACAACACCACCACCAAAGATTATCAGTATCATCGTTCCGATTAATTCAGCTAAAAACTCTGACAAAATGATCCACCCCTTATCTTTAATAAGTCTTCCATCAACAAGAGATGCACGTGCAGTGTCAGAAAAAAAGCCCACACAGCCTTTTACGCACCACTTCCTAGGAAAGTACGCAAATTGCTGTGTGGACTCCTTATCTCCGACACGTTCTTTAACTTGTTATTTACAACAATACACTTCATGTAAAGCGCTGTCAATGGTTTTCTTCTATCTTTTTTCACCAAAGTTCTACATTAGAAGTAGTAATTGCTACCGCTCCTTGCTGCAGTGCATGATCAATATTTTCTCTAGATTTTATTAATCCACCTGCAATAACTGGTATACCTGTTTGGTTTGCTACTTCCCCGATCACATCCGGAATAATACCTGGCAAAACCTCAATGTAATCTGGTTGGGTTTTAGATACTAACTCAATGTTCTTGGTAATTGCTGAGCTATCAATAGCAAATAGCCGCTGTATGGCTACAATATTACTCTTTTTCGCCATCGCAATAACGTTTGCTCTTGTCGAAATAATGCCATCGACTTTTACATGGCGAATTAAAAACTCCATGCCATACTGATCAACCTTCAATCCGTTAATTAAATCTGCATGCACTAATATTTTCTTATGGTTTTTTTTAGCATATTGAACGATCTGTGGAAGTTGAGCAATCCGTGTTTCAAGAATAATGAATAGTTCGTGGTCACTTTCAAGAATTTTGTCAAAATCTTTCATATTACGAACTGCCGGCAAAACGCCTTCTAGTTTCATGATTTCCCCTCTTTTTTTGAATGGTTTGCGATTCTCTTTCATTTAGCATAAACTTAATATAGAGATAGACTCAACTATTATACATAGAATGCGTGGATTTTCAGACAATTACGACAATAAAGAAAAATCATTATTCTTTTTGTCAAAATCATGTTATCATAATAGGTGTGTCTATTTTATGAACTATTTTCATTTATTATCTCTGACGATTCTAAGGCAGTGTGAAATCGATCGTCCAGTTTAAGTCCTCTAACCAATTCCAGCCAACTATCAATTGCAAGTTATTCAAAGCACGACACTATTAAATGCATACGTTTATTTCATAACATTAATTGAAAGAAAACTTTGAAAGGAAGTGGGACAATATGACAACAACATCAGTCGAAAAAGTCAATGTATCATTGCTCAAAGATGTCGAATACTTAACCAAGATTTTAGACGATGTATTGCTTCACGAAGGTGGCAATACGTTGTTAAATACAGTTAAAGAGATTCGTGTTCTTTCCACCGAATTTAGAGAGACACAAGATGCTACTACTCAAAATAAAATTAAACAAAAAATTAATGAACTGGAGCCGGGATTGAGAAAAACTGTTATTCGTGCTTTCTCTATCCACTTGCACTTGTTAAACATTGCCGAGCAAAACTACCGTACAAGAAGACGCCGGGAATATCAAGCACAGGATGCAAATATTATTCAGCCTGGTTCATTAGAAGCTGGAGTTAAAACACTAATTGATAATAATGTTAGTCCAGATCAGATTACAGATTTACTTGAGAAATTGTCATTAGAATTAATTATGACCGCACACCCAACTGAGGCAACGAGAAGAACTATCTTACAAATTCATAAAAGAATTGCTCGCTTATTAACTCAGTGGGATTATTCCTATACAAGATATGAGAAAAAAATGATCAAAGAGCGAATTGCAAATGAAATAACCTTTTTATGGCAAACACAAGAAATCAGACAAAAGAAACCATCTGTTATGAAAGAGGTTTCTAACGGGTTATATTATTTTGACCGTGTTCTATTTGATGTTTTACCCAAAATACATGACGACCTTGAGGATTTATTATTTGAAAAATATAACCAACGTTGGAATATCCCTTCATTCTTACGCTTTGGTTCTTGGATCGGCGGTGACCGAGACGGTAACCCAAATGTAAAAGCAACAACAACATTCGAAACATTAAAACGCCAGCGTGAACTAGTCTTAAGAAAATATAAAGAGGCACTTGATACATTAAAAGATCGCTTAAGTCATTCCGATTCTAAAATCGAAGTAAGTGAAGCTTTAAGAGATTCTATTGAGAAAGATCGTAAAGAATTAGCCTATAATGGCTGGCATAAAGACGATGAAGTATATCGAGTAAAACTTTCTCTTATGCTGAAAAAATTAGATTTCACGGAAAAAGATGATGAACGCGGTTATGCGAAAGCTGAAGAGTTACTGGAGGATTTAAACCTTATCCGTGAAAGCATGAAAATTCATCATCCAAATTACAATCCTGTTAAGCTTTTACGCAAAGTAATTCGTCAAGTTGATCTTTTCGGATTCCACCTTGCATCATTGGATATCCGAAACCATAGTGGTGAGCACGAATCAGCACTTAGTGAAATATTCCATAAGGTTGGGATAGCTGAGGGATATAAATCTTTAGATGAGAATGAAAAAGTTAAAACACTTGTTTCCGTTCTAGAGAATCCTCGTCCACTCATTTCTATATATGATGAATTCAGTCCTGAAACATTAGAAGTAATTGACACGTTCCGCATGATCAAGCGTGCTCAGGACACATTTGGTTTACGTGCGATTGAAGTATACTTAATCAGTATGACAGACAACGTAAGTGATCTTCTAGAAGTACTAGTACTAGCAAAAGAAGCTGGACTCTATCGTGTCTATCCAGATGGAAAAGTAGTTAGTCGCATCCATGTGGCACCACTTCTGGAAACAATAGATGACTTGAAAAACGGACCTGAAATGATTAAAAAATTATTTGATATTCCTTTATATCGTAAACATCTTGAAGCACGTGGTGACCTACAGGAAGTAATGCTTGGCTACTCTGACAGTAGTAAAGATGGCGGTAACATCACAGCAAACTGGGAGTTATATCAGGCACAACAAGAAATTCATGATATTGCATCTAGTTATGGTGTTAAATTAAAATACTTCCACGGACGCGGTGGATCACTTGGTCGTGGTGGTGGACCATTATATTCCAGTCTATTATCACAACCAGCTGTAACACTTGGTGATGGTGTTAAAATTACTGAACAAGGGGAAGTATTATCATCTCGATATTTACTAGAAGATATTGCCTACCGTAGTTTAGAACAAGCTACCTCTACCCTGCTTACTGGTATCATGGGATTAAATGATGATAATACAAACATGAAGCCTTCACAAGAAGAAGTGGATGCGATGAGTCTAATTTCTGAATACGCATTGAAGAAATATCAATCATTAGTTTTTGAAGATCCAGGGTTTATCCAATACTTCAACCAAGCAACTCCTTTACACGAATTAGGTGACTTGAACATTGGTTCCCGTCCGATGAAGCGTAAAGGTAGTGACCGCTTTGAAGATCTACGTGCAATCCCTTGGGTATTCGCTTGGACTCAAAGTCGTCAATTACTGCCAGCGTGGTATGCTGCAGGTACTGGCTTTAAGAAATATCTTGATGAAACAGGAAACCTAGACTTACTGAAAAAAATGTATGAAAAATGGCCATTCTTTAATGCAACGATCAATAATCTACAAATGGCCCTAACTAAAGCTGATATTCAAACTGCCCAGGAATATGCTAATATGATGCAAGATAAGGAAATTAGTTCTCGTATCTTTAACGCTATTAAAGAAGAATATAGACAAACAAAAGATATCGTCTTAACAATTACGGGACAAGAGGAATTACTTGATAATCGTCATAACATTAAAGAGTCGGTTAGACTACGTAATCCTTTAGTAGATCCATTAAATTTATTACAAGTTCAACTCGTATCACAATTACGCAATCAGGGAGAAGAAGGCGAGCAATATGATGAACTGTTAATGGAAGCTCTCCTTACCATTAATGGTGTCGCTGCCGGTCTGCGTAATACAGGTTAATATCATTATTGAGAAGCCTTTAAGCAATGTGCTTAAAGGCTTCTATGATGTTAACAAGATAATGACTTCAGAATCGCCCTATCTTGACTCAAATTATTATCAGGAAAACCTCTAATTCTATTTGATACATTTCCCCTTAATGATAAGTTTACCGGAAAAACTCATCATTTTCCTAGACACATTTCCCGGTAAATCAAACTTTACCGGGAAATCTTACGGTCTTTTTATTTCATCGGTAACATATTATCTCCTAGTATTTTAATTTGGATAGATGAACACGAATCCAGAAACTAAGTACTTGGAGAGGTTTAATGTCCCATTGACCACGGGTAATGAGATAGTAAAGACAATGAAAAAAGCTATATAAGGGAGATTCAACCGCGCCGTCTAGTCGGTGCCACTCAAAATTTGTGTCTAAAATATGAACTAATTGTTACAAAAATATGAACTTTATGTTATACTAACACTGAAAACACTTACAAACTAAAGCTTGAGGTGACTCAGTATGGATATATTGTTAATTTTCTTGTTAATTTTTAGTTTCACTCCTTTTTTACTTTGGGGCGATAATTGGAAGAAAACTGCGCTAGGCCAAATACCTTTTGTTATTGGTGCATGGTTTACCTTTATAAAATATGTAACCGTTGGAATAGGACCTGGAGAGGCCTATTTATGGGGAATATTCATTGCCAATCTGATATACGGTCATATTGCCTTTACTATTGTGTTACTTGAAATGCGAAAATCAATTAAAGTACGTCAACCAATGGTACAACAAAATAATTAATCAAGATGATGTGATTGTTGCATCATCTTTTTTTATATTTATGATTTCTCAACTACTTGTTCCCTCTTAATTCCACAAAACGCTCCTCTCTCTCAATTTAAAATTGATTGAAAGCGGTATCTCCTTTATACTTTACTAAAAAGTATCTTATTTATTGGAGGAAGTGTTATGAAAATTGTTGTTGCACCTGATTCTTATAAAGGAAGTCTTTCCGCTGCGGAAGTCGCAAATACGATAAAGACAGCAATTCAAGCAAGTGGAAGTCATGAAGTTATCACCAAACCAATGGCAGATGGTGGTGAAGGTACGATCGAGGCAATTTTATCAGCTACATCCGGAGAACAAGTCCAGATCTCTACACTCGGACCATTAGGCACTACAATTCAGACGAGCTATGCTATTATTAACCAGACTACTGCTGTCATTGAAACAGCCATGCATGCAGGATTGTATCAAGTTCCAACTGAAAAGCGAAACCCAGATTTAACGACAACTTACGGTATGGGACAAGCGATTCTCGATGCATTAGATAAAGGCTGTCAACAAATCATTGTCGGTCTCGGTGGTAGTGCTACGAACGATGGTGGTTTAGGTTTATTACAAGCACTTGGATTAAAAGCATTTGATAAAAATGGTAATCCTGTAGATAAATTTGGCAAAGACCTGTTACATATTGAAACTGTTCAACTGGATGATTTAGACCCTCGTATTCAAGATGTTGACTTTCGAATTGCATGTGATGTCGATAATCCTTTATGTGGAAAACTTGGTGCAAGTGCTATATACGGTCCACAAAAAGGCGCATCATTGGAACAAATCCAATTATATGATAATGCTTTAAACAAATTTGCTCATCTGATAGAAGATCAATTACATCATAATTGGCAGCAGGTTTCCGGTGCTGGGGCTGCTGGTGGTCTAGGATTCGCCTTCCTATCACTTGGAGGTCAATTAGAATCAGGGGCCTCTTTAATTGCTGATGCTATCCATCTAGAACAAAGTATCAAAGCAGCTGACCTTATTTTCACTGGTGAGGGTCAAAGTGATGAACAAACCTTATATGGAAAAGCACCCGGTTTTGTAGCAGAAACTGCTAATAACTATAACACACCAACCATTTTACTATCTGGCAGCTTGGGCGGCAATACCGCAAAATTAAGAGAACATTTTGCAGGCTGTTTTTCCATTGTTAATCAGCCCTTAAGCCTGGGGGAATGTATGGAAAACACCTCTACTTTGTTAAAGGAACAAACGCTGCAAATTATGTCATTGATTCAAGCAATAAAGAAAGAGAGATAACTTGTTTCATTTGTCGCTTTTTGCGATAATGTAAGAGACATTCATTAATTAGGAGGTCTTTTGCTTGAACGATACATACAATGATACCAAATTGAAAGTTTTTTCTTTAAACTCCAACCTGCCGTTAGCTGAAGAAATTGCTCATCATATTGGTATTGATTTAGGTAAGTCATCTGTCAAAACATTTAGTGACGGAGAAATTCAAATTAATATTGAAGAAAGCATTAGAGGTTGTGATGTTTTCGTAATTCAATCAACGTATGATCCTGTTGAAGATCATATGATGGAATTATTAATTATGATAGATGCTTTGAAGAGGGCTTCAGCAGCATCCATTAATGTCGTGATTCCTTATTATGGTTATGCGCGTCAGGATCGAAAATCTCGTGCGCGAGAACCAATCACTGCTAAGTTGATTGCTGATTTAATCCAAAAAGCTGGTGCAGACCGAATTATTTCCATTGATTTACATGCACCCCAAGCACAGGGCTTTTTCGATATTCCTGTAGACCCAATTACAGCTGTCCCGATTATCGGAAGCTATCTGTATGCAAAACAATTAGAGAATGTTGTTGTTGTAGCACCTGACCATAGCAGTGTATCACGCGCCAGACATTTAGCTGAGCAGTTAAAAGCTCCGATAGCTATTGTAGACCGCAGAGGTCCAAGAGACAGCGCATCTACTATCAATATCGTTGGTGATGTTGAAAACAAAACAGCAATTATTATAGATGATATTATTGATACCGGACGACGTATTACGACTAGTGCAGAGGCATTAAGAAAACATGGTGCAAATCTGGTGTATGCGTGTACAACACACCCTGTACTTTCGGGAATAGCCGTCAATAAAATTGCTGAATCCGATATAAAAGAATTAATCGTTACGAATACGATTCCGTTATCCGAAGAAAAACAAATCGATAAAATTACACAATTAACTGTAGCGCCTGTTGCAGCCGAAGCGATTATCCGTTTATATGAACATCAATCTGTCAGCTCACTTTATAACTAAAGCATTAGCTACTGATATAGCAACTGGTTTATTGTAGTTCTCTACATACCAGTTGCTATACTTTGTTGCCTCCAATTTCTTGCTCTATATCCACATAATCACTATTTTATCACCCCTTTTCCTCGCCTTTTGCTTTGATCGATTCTTCCTTCAGTTAATTTCTCCAAAGCATAAGCGTCCATATTAATCATTGGTGCTGCTGTATTCTTCTGCCCATAAAGATTATCTGATTCCACTAACTAGCACAACCAGAAAAAACATAGATTAGCAATCACCATATACATCGGCTTTCTTCTTTTTCTTGTCAGCTTTTCATACAGACTTTTTTTGCACACCTTCTGGGCGAATACATATGATAGCCATATAAAGAGAGGAAGAGATGTCATGCGAAAAAAAGTATCTATACCACAATTGATTACCATCTCCTCCCCAATCTGCTTACTTCTTTTATGGGAGTTTTGTTCACAATTCGAGATATTAGACCCTCGTTTCTTTCCAGCACCCACTTTGATCATACAAACACTTGTGCAGATGGGAGAGTCTGGGGAGCTTTTTACTCATGTTACTGTTAGTTTAACGCGAATTGTATTTGGGTTCTTACTTGGAGTTATTCCTGCAATCTGTATCGGGCTGTTAATGGGGATGTATCGGTATTTCAGACATTTTTTCTCACCTATCATCATGATTTTTATGCCGATTCCAACATTGGCGATGCTTCCTATTATTCTAATCCTATTTGGGATCGGAGAATTCTCGAAAATGATTACCATTGCAATTAGTGTCTTTTTTCCAGTGGCTATCAATACCGCAGCAGGTGTCGCGAATATCGATAAGATCTACGTGGACGTCGCCAAAAATTATCAAGCCAATGCAAAAGACTTCTTTTTCAAAATTGCACTTCCCGGCTCATTACCAGTTATGCTTGAAGGAATTCAAATGGGCCAGGCGATCGCACTACTGACTATAGTAGCAGCCGAAATGATTGGCGCTAACTCAGGTATCGGCTACCTAATTTGGATGAATTATAAAGCCTTTCTACTGCCACAAATGTATGTCGGATTATTGCTAATTTCGTTTTTTGGTTACTTTTTCTCCTTATTACTAAGAGGAATAGAACGAAAATTATTGCCCTGGAAATAACGTAGAAAAGAGGGATAAAGTTGTCAAAAATTGAGATTAATCAACTATCGAAAAAATTCATTAAACGAAATAAGTATATTGAAGCTTTACAAGACATCACGTTATCGATTCAACCAGGGGAATTCGTCTGTTTACTAGGTCCGAGTGGCTGCGGAAAAACAACGTTACTTAGAATTTTAGCTAATTTAGAGAAAACGAGTACTGGTGAAGTAAAAATTCACCAGACAGATAAAGAGAAGCCGTTACAATCGATGGTTTTTCAAGAAAATGGAATTATCCCTTGGCTCACGGTTGAAGAGAATGTTGCATTCGGGTTAAAAATGAGACATTTACCAAGTGCTTATATAAAAGAACGCACGGATTATTATTTATACAAAGTCGGCTTAACTAATTTCAAACGATTGTATCCGAAAGAACTATCTGGTGGTATGAAGCAACGAGTTAGTATTGCGCGAGCTTTTGCAAATGACCCGGAAATTTTGTTAATGGATGAACCATTTGCTGCCTTAGATGAACAGAACAAATTCATTTTACAAGAAGAATTACTTTCGATTTGGCAGGAAACAAAGAAAACGGTTCTTTTTATCACCCATAGTATTGATGAAGCACTATTGCTTAGTGATCGAATTCTGCTAATGAGCTCACAACCCGGAAGAATTGTTAAAGATATTAACATTGAGATGGAACGACCACGATCAATTGAAAAAGTACGATCCGATCCAGCCATGACAGACATTTTCTTAGATGTATGGGAGCATCTACAAAATGAAGTAAAGCAAGCCAGGTTATAGTGAGTAATTGTAATGGAGGAATAACAATGAAAAAATTTCTTTTTTTAATAATGGCAGTTGTCGCTTTTTTGGTTATAAGTGGTTGTCAATCATCAGATTCCGAGCAACAGAGTGACGGCGAAAATACTGATTCTTTAACCCCCCTTGATGAGACCGCCAAAGTCGTGATCGCAGAAGATGGATCCGCTTCTGGAGCAGGTTTTTACATCGCAAAGGATAAAGGCTATTTTGAAGAATATAACATTGAAGTAGAATTCGCAACGTTTGGCAACAGTGATGAAATGTTGCCTGCTGTTGCAGCTGGTGAAGTTGATGTAGCAGGTGGTATATCTTCCGCTTCTTTCTTCAATTCGATCGCACAGGGTATTGATGTTCGCTTTATTGCTGACAAAGGCCATAACAATCAAGGCAGTTCCTACTTTACCTTTGTTGTAAGAGAAGATTTAAAGGATCAAATTAACGATTATCCTGATGTAAAAGGTAAGAAAATTGCTGTTTCTACAGAAAACGGTGTTGATCATTATATTTACAATGAAATGCTGAAACATGCCGATGTTTCGCAAGATGATGTAGAATTTGTCTTGATGAGTGACTTTGGTAACATGATGTCTGCGATGGGAAATGAACAAATTGATCTTGCTTTGCAAATTGAACCTCTTATTACACAAGGAGAGAATCAAGGCATACACCAGCGTTTCCACGATGCTACCGACTATGCTCCAGAAGCGCAAATTGCAATGGTCTTAGGTTCACCAAAGTTTTTAACAGAACGACGAGATGTTGCCGTTCGCTTTATGGCAGCATACTTAAGAGGAGTTCGTGATTACCATGATGTCTTTATAAAGGATATCGATGACAACGGTGAAGTTATCTCTATCATGGCCAATCACACAGCATTGAAAGATGAAGAGCTATGGGAAGAAGTTGGTGTAACCGGCTTAAATCCAAATGGCTATATATTTGAAGAAGACGTAGAAAAACAATACCAATTCTATAAAGAAAATGGTGCGATTCAAGGAGAATTAGATTTCGATCAAATTATTGATATGTCGCTTGTTGAGGAATCATTAGATATAATTGGAACATATGAAGAATAATAATCCCCCTCCTTATTTCAATCTAATAAATGGTTATTACAGGAAATTATTGATAGAATGTAATAAACATTAATTAGCAAATGGAATAGGAGGGATTGTATGGACGTATTAGAAGCTATTAAAAACAGAAGAGAAATTACAAGATACCTAGATCGTGAGATTGATAAGGAAGTATTGGAAGCTGTAGTAGATGCGACCTATTTTGCTCCTACTGGAAATAATTTACCATCCAAAGATATTATCGTTATAACTGATCCAGAAAAATTAGTTGCTTTAAAAGACACCACACCGTTTATGCCATGGATTGCCGACGCTAAAGCAGCAGTTGCTATCACCGGTCGACCAGATATTAGTAAGTATTGGTTACAGGACAGTTCCATTGCAGCTGGATATTGCTGGTTAGCGGCGGTGGAACAAGGATTAGTTGGTGCTTTCGGTGCCATCTATCATGCAGAGGATGTCGAGGAATCAGAGAAACGTGAAAATCATGCTAGAAAAGTCTTAGCTATTCCTGAAGATCGGCGAGTAGTGGCCATCATCGGTCTTGGTTATCCAGCAGAGACAAAGCCACCGAAAAAGCATATACCAAAAGAAGATATGGTGCATTACGACTCTTTTGGGGATTAATGATTGTTGGTTTTGACAGTTTACTTTCTCAGCTTTTTACACTTACCATAACTTCACATTCATGCGTGACTATGATTTCAAGAAAATTTACTGGCAACTCCGGACCTTTTACTTGCAACTATATCAATAGAAGCGGGGGTTATCCCGCTTCTTCATTAAATCAGCCAATTTCCACTCTTTGTCTTCTAAATAAATAATCCCATTTTCTAATCTTGGCAACTCTGCTTTCGCTTGTGTCGGTGATCCGTAAAAGGCATGTACAAATAGATGAGTTCCCTTGTTTAATGATTTTGTTAGTGTTGGAATTACCGTTCGTTTTTGCATTAAATTCGTATTGGCATTCGGATAAATATGCTTATTTTCAGCATCTCCACTAAGCGCTAGAGCTGACACTTTTCCATACTCTGTTTTCACTGACTTCTCATCTATAGTAATACCGGATTCTGATAATCCAAGCGCAAACCCTCCATCAGCTATGTCCAGTGGTCGTTTGGAGGTAATTTCATGAATACGTATGTGCCACGGTAATCCAGGAATGATCCATGTACGAATCACAACATCTTGCCACGGCGCCCACACCATATAGATATAATCATTCTCTACCTTTTTCTCGATGACTTGTCTCTTAACGCGAAACAATTGATCTTGTTCACTGAGTGCTAACATATTATCAAAAGCAGCTTGATCCAATCCCCACTCTCCACGTGGTACACTAAAACCAAAATAATTCGAATAAGCAAACTTTTCATATTTGCTGGACGTATGAGTATGTGCATTTGTATGCTGATAACCAGAAGTGAAAGCTACAACATGTTCGTCATGTCGTTTAATTACTATGGAAGCTTTTGCAAGTCGTTTTGATTTTGGCAGCAAAGGCAATGGTTGCTCATCCACTTGCCAAAAAGGATGATCTTCAGGCAAAGCTAATAGAAGAAACGATTTAAATGCCCAATACGGTGAACCTGGCGCATTATAGTTTTCTGCCATTATAAGATTTGGATAATGATAGCCAATTGATAGTGTACCATCAGGCTGAAAAATATCTTGTTTACACCAGTAGCGAAAATGTCTGAGAATGATGCCTTTGACAGTACCTAAAGGAATATCATCTAAACCTGCATAGACATAAGCACTCCAGAACGAACATTGGGCAAATCGATAGGTTAGACTACGTCCATACGGAATTGCCCGTCCATCCTCACTAAACCAGTGGAGAAAATCCCTTGCAAACAAAATAGCTCTTTCTTTATAGACCTTCGCACGTTTAGGGTCATCTTTTTCCATGACGGTAGCATAGAACAGCCCATAATAATGAAGTGCAAAAGGTGTGTAATAATCGACATGAGCTACTTCGCCATCCTTATACCAACCGTCACCTAAGTAAAAATCATCAATCCTGTTTAAATTTTGTTCAATGGTTGCTTGATCGTATGGAGCCCCAACTTGTTTCAAACCGATATTCACGATTACTGCGAAAAATAACCAATTACAATCATGGGCAGCGTTCTGATTGATTTGAGTTAACCAGTTTACCAGATTTTCTTGTTGATCTTCGCTTAATGGTTCCCAAACTTGTTCCGGAGCTAAACACAAGGCATAACCAAAGGCTGCCATCTCAACGATTCGTTGATCATAGTCATGGATTTCGCCCCAGTAGCCTTCACTCTCTCGATCTGTACCATTTACAATACCTTGCAAATGTTTCGACCATAATGCTGTACTGCCATTAGATGCAATAAAAGGAGCTGCTCCCCATAAAACTCTTGAAAAACATTCAAGTCCCGCTACACTTTCCGAGTAGGCTGCAGCTGTCTGCCCCATTCTTATCCGTGAGTTAGTTTGATCATAATACGGCTCAAGCGGTGCCCACATATCTAGTAATACTTTCTCTACATCTTTTTTCGTCTGTAAAGGATTCTGCTGCAACATCATATTCCTCCTAATACTTAAATTCAAATCGAAGTGTAATATCTTTATCTAGGCTAATAACTTTACATAATATATGTAAATAATATTCTGTTTTACCCTGATGATTTCGAAAACTTTTCCTTTCCACACTTGATTGTACTTTATCTTTATCAAACGTTATTTCCAAGGTTGCCTGATCACCTTTTAAATAAATTCTATCCTCTTGCTGTTCAAAAGGAAGATCCGCTGCAATAAAAGATTCGACCAAAGAAGATGGTTCTCTCTCCAATGCAAACTCGTCGATAACTATTAACTTTGGTCTATCTGATTTATCCCAATTAAACTTGCGAATAAATTGTAGTTGTTCGCTGTATGCATCGCTTAAATCTAATGTAAGCTCGTCCTTACCGCTGCTTTCTCTAATTTGGGTGATTTCACCAGAAAATTGCGCACCTTCTTGTTGATAGACTCCATTAATAACAGGAACAGAATGACCAGCGGCACTATTGCAGATAAATTGATAGCGTTTATCATTAAAATAATCTTTATGATACTCACCAGCTCCTAAATCTCGCAAAAACACATGTCCTTTACCATAAAGAATAAAATGCCCGATATCATTATGGTTGTGTGGTTCGTCATTATGACCAGCCTTGACAGCAAATGCATATTGGTCGATTCGTGATAAAAAGATAGAAGCCTGTTCCATCAAGTAGTTCCCCTGTGGCCATTCCCCTCCCTTGAAATTGGGGTCATACCAGCTTAACTCGCGGATAGCAGGTGCCCACCTACCACAATGATCAACAGCATTTGTCAACGCCACACTCTCGTTTGGTACATGTACTTCGGCGAATTTTTTATGCAAATAATGGCTGAATCCGAGCATCGGAGCAGCAGTTGGTTCAGCATCTGAGAAATTGACGACGTGATTGTCATCCAAAAATATTTTTTGCTGAAAAGAAGCAATCGCTTTTACTTTAGGACGGTCGAATAAATTAATGTCCCGAAAACGCTCTAAAAGATCAGCGAAATAGACAAAATAACCGAAACCATATTGCCAGTATCCGTAGCCTTCCGCACACGCCCCATCATCCTCGAAGCCTGCTAAATAATAATCCATCGTTTGGATCACTCTATTGATTATTTGGTTTTGTCTACGATCACCATTTAGTATATATAGCGCTGCCGCTCCAATTGATCCACCGCAGACAGATGCCCAATTATGTGTGGCTTTCTCCCAATGAAAAGATCGTTCTAGAAAAGGAGTGAAAACTCGGCGATCGATCTCAATTTTTATCTTTTCTACTAGAAAATCATCCAATTGTTCACCATACAGATCAATAAGTTCGGCTAGTGTAAAAGCTGTCTCTGCCGCAAAAAGGTCAACAGAATATTGCAGTTGAGCAGTTTGTCGATATGTTTGATAATCTTGCTCTTCGAATTGTCTGTCTAAGTGTGCAGGCAAACACCACGTAAATTCATTACATACTTGCCATATCTCATTTTCTAACGCATCTGTATATGTTTTCGTTTCTGGGTATAGGTAGTGAAGTAAACCAAATGTCGTTAATCTTTTTCGCCGCAGAAAATACTGTGTTTCGTACATTTGCCGATCGCCGTTTCGCATAAATTGCCGGTACGTATTAAAGCTGATGTTGTCAGCTGGTGTATGCAGAAAATGCTCAGCATCCTTCTCTAATTGTGCTATAAAGCTACTATTCATTTCACATTAGCCCCATTCCATTTACGTCCTCTATATTCTAATGGTGTACACCCTGCCTGCTTCTTGAAAATTTTGATAAAATAACTTTGATTATCGTAACCCAGTTGTTCACATATTTGTCCAACCGAATCATTAGTTAATTCCAATAATTCTTTAGCCCTTTCGACTTTTCTCTGTTTGACATATTCTACAAAAGTAATCTGCATTTCTTTTTTGAATAGTCTGCTAAAATAACTAGCATTTAAATATAAGTATTCTGCCACTTCGTCTAACGATAATTTTTTCTCAATATTATCTGCAACATAATAACAGGCATTGACGACATCTTGATGATAATTGTTTTTTAATTGCTGTGTCGTTTCTTTTAGGCATTTTTCAGCATAGTTATTCAGCCAATCGTGTAATTCATATATCGTATCTAACAGAAAAACCTCTTCTTGGATGGACTCCACATGGTAATTAGATTGAAAATACGGAATCGTCCGCAATCTTATGTTCAAGTCTAAAATCATTCGGAGAAACCATTCTTTAACAACCTTTGGCTCATACTGCTTTGCAATACAAAATTCTATCCATTTGGACAAGTTTTCTTTGAACGACACAAGATCACGTTGGAACATGGCCTTTTTCAGTTCGTTTGCCACATCCTGATAATATTGGAAAATCTCTTGTCCATGATAAGTTCTAGTTATTTCTTCTGCATTCACTATGGTATGGTTACGAGTGAAAAAAATCTGTTTCTCATTATTCACTAAAGCAATAATGGCTGACTTTAATAAACTTACATCCGTTTTATTTCCTATCAAGAAGCTTACCTGTATATTCAAAAAATGGTTCAGTGAATGTTGTAACTCTTTCAATAAATCACGTAATTCTCCGAAAATATCATATTTGATCGTTAAATAATCTGGATAGAAGAGAAAGCCTTTGTTTTGCTCATAATGAATGCATAAAATCTTATTCAACTCTTTCTTATTGATAATTTCTCTCATAATGTTATAAATTGCAAATTGCAAGGTATCATCCGAAATAAAGTTTTTCTTCACTTGATAATAAGCATTTACATAAAAATATACAGGAATATATTGCACACTTTGATCAAATATTTCCAATAATTTATTGGAAGAGCCTTGCATGAGCTGTCGCAATAGCTTTTGATTTTCGATATCATAATTCATTTTCACTTTATGTCTTAATTGTTTCACTTCTACAACTTCGGAAGTATTATTATCTAATCGCCTTTTACAAGCTATTAAAATCTCTTCCACATCTTCTGGATTAAGTGATTCCTTTAATATATAATCCTGGACATCTAATTTAATCGCTTGCTGGGCATATGAAAATTCGTTATGACAAGAGATTATGGCTACTTGGATATTCGGGTTCCATTTTTTTATTTCTTTTGTAAGCTCGATGCCATCCATCTTTGGCATGCCTATATCCGTAATTAAAATATCAGGCATCTCTTTTTTTGCATATTGAAAGGCATGTAACCCATTCTCATGTGTACTGTATAATTGTAAGCCTAACTTCTTCCAATTAATCGTTTCAGATAAAAACTCAATCGTTGGATAATCATCATCAACTAACATGACTTTGTACATGACCTTCACCACCTAAAGGAATTTTTATCGTTATCATTGTACCTAACTTCAAATTACTTTCTATGTTCATCTCAGGACTCACGCGATATGAAAGCTGTAAGCGTTCGTATACATTTGCCATACCAATACTCGAAAATCCTTTATTCGAACGTTTGGTTGTTGTCGATGAACGTAATTCCTCATTTAATTTAGCTAATTGTTGTGGACTAATCCCTTCTCCATTATCACGTATGCTAAGTTGAAGCACCTCATTATGGATGTCCGCTTTGATAATAATTTGACCGGAACCTTGGTTCAGACCATGAATAATCGAATTCTCAATCAAAGGCTGTAATAAAAATCTAGGCACTAGTTGCTGATATGCTTCATCTGTTACATCTATCTCTAATACTACTTTATTTTTCTGTCTCATATTCATTAAATTAACGTAATCTTTCATTAAACTTATTTCATCGAATAACGTGATTTGATCTTCTTTATTATCAATGGTCCAGCGTAACAACTTCGAAAGAGACTGAATCATGCCGGCGCTTTCCTTATCACCAAATCTAAAAACTTTCATGCGAATCGAATTCAACACATTGAATAAAAAGTGCGGATTAATCTGAGCCTGAAGCATAGCCAATTCTGCTTTTCGTTTTCTTTTATGCGTTTGATTTACTTCATCAATCATCGTATTGACTCGATCGAGCATATGATTCAATGAATGAGAGAATTGACCAATTTCGTCATGACTGTTTACGTTTGCTCGGACACTCAAATCACCTGTTTGTACCTTCTTCACCACTTTATCCAAGTGTCTTAATGGTTTGGTAATTCTGTTCATTAGATAGGCTAAAATAACAAAAAATATGGCAAAGGAAACAGCTAATAATAAAAATACTTCTGAGAAAATCGAATTAATATTGGAAGTAGCAGCTTTATACGGAAGAACAGAGACCAATCTCCAGTCATTAAATGTTAATGATTTATGGGTGATTACATATTTTTTTCCGTTCCATTCGGCTATTTGTGAACTATCCGTTAACGGGATATCCACTAATATTGTTGCTTTTTCACCTATCAGTTCAGGATCTTTATGGGATAATATCTGATTGTGGTCATCAACAAGCATGATTTCTTCAGATGGGTTTTGATTGTTTAATATATTTCGAATTTTTGTTTCCAGTAAGGTGACAATAACATATCCATAAATGCCGCTGTTACTGTCACGTAACGTTCTGGCAACAGAAAGTTGATAGGGACTTTGGATTCGTTCATATGTCAGCATCGTTGGTTCCACACCGGACCAGTAAGATTCAAAGCCATTTAATGAACTCAATTCCTTAAACCATTGCTCTTGATAGAACGAATTAGGATTAAATTGCCCAGTAGAATAATTCGTATAATACTGCCCATTTTTCAATAATATTGTTACATAGGATTTTTCACCTAACAGCGTTATATTTTCAATGGTTTTCCGGACTTGACGGTCTTCTAAATATTCCGTATAACTCTGATTGTCGACTTCATTCAAGGTTAGGTTCGATTTATTCTTCAAGATCGTATTCAATTCTGAGTCTATTTGAACAAAATTGGAGGCATTGATCACATCATCTATCACTCTAGTAACATTTTCTTCAGTTAAATCAAGCTCTTTCTTTGCGTTTTGCATTGCTTGTTCTTCTACTGCATCTCTTGTTAAGTAACTGTATATGGATAATGTTAATAATACGGGAATTCCAATACATATAAAAGATGCGAGAAATACTTTGGAACGAAAAGAAGGAGACGTTAATCTCCGGTAATTAGTCCACATCATCATCCTCCTCTAATACAAGAATGTTAGGGGACAACGGAATTAACGTCCCTTATATCAATTGTAAACGCTTCAACTAAGTCATTTCAAGGTTATTGATTGTTTTCGATGATTTCCTGAGCTTGCTCATGCATGGCATCAATCGTTTCATCGACATTTTGTTCCTCATAAATGAGTTTCTCATATTCATCATTAGCCATCTGATAGATTTCAGCCTGATATGGAGCTGGCGGAATTAGTTTAGATGCTTTTGAGTTTTGTAATACGGAAATTAGTGCCTCTTTATCTACTTTTTCCGGATTATTGGTATCGTCTAAAATAATATCGACAATATTCTCTAATTCATCATCACCTACACCATTCCAAGAAGGAATGTTTTTACCTTGAACAATTTGACCTTCCGTTGTATACCAACGAATAAACTCGTAAGCTGCTTCCTTATGTTCAGAATTAGAAGCGACTGCCATATAGTCTGTTGTAACCGGTGTATAACCACCTTCATCATCTGGATTATTTTTCGGATATGGTGCTATCCCGACATTAAAGTCTAGCGGGAATTGATCTGTACCACCAAGTTCTGTATTCATCCAGCTTCCGATCATAACGAGACTTGCTTCTTGATTAAAGAAGGTATCGCGATAGTGTAATTGTTGGGACATAATGTCTGTATATGGTGTAGCAGACTGATCTTCTTTCTCCATTTGCCAACGAAGCTCTAATGTCTTCTTAAACATTGGATCCTCAAAGTTAGAGCTTCCATCTGCTTTTAGTAATTCTGTTTCCTCTGGTTTACTCGCTAAAGCTAATTTTAAATATTCCATCCAGCCGCCATTTTGCGGTCCATGAAAGAACGTTCCATAATGCTCATCTGTTGTTAATTGATTGGCATAGTCAGCAAATTCATCCCAAGTCCAATCTGTAGGCATTTCTAAGCCTGCTTCATCTAAATGGTCTTGGTTGACCAGTACATACCAAGGATTAAATTTACCTGGAAGAGCATAATACTGATCTGCCAATTGTGTATTTACTTTATACTCCTCTGTTACCTCATATCCTTCTTCTTCAATAAATTCATCAATCGGAGCAACCATACCTAAGTCAACACGTTGCGCATACGAAGCAGGATCACTAAACATCAACACATCTAATTGTTCACCAGATGATGCTGCAAGGTCTAATTTCTGTAATGCTTCATTTGTGTCCCCTTTTTCACTTAAAATGACGAGCTCTACTTCAATATTTGGATGTTCTTCTTCAAATGCTGGAATGGTTTCCGACCAGTTATAAGACGCTTCGTTTCCATGTGTGTGAAACATAATTTTTACTGGTTCATCAGAGCTCGCTTCTTCACCCTCATTGTCACTTTCTTGTTGTTCGGTATTATCTTCTTCTGAATCAGAGCTTGTAGCTGGTTCATCCTCACTACTGCTACAAGCTGCCAAGATGCCGAGGAATAATGTCATACTTAATAATAAGAGCAGTAACTTATTTTTCATTTTCAAACCCCCTATAATATTATTGAAAACCCTTACACTAATGATGCTAACAAATTACTCTTTAGCAAACATATCACTTTTTTTACCTTTAACAACACTTTTTTTACTTTACCCTTTTACTCCACCCAAGGCAATACCATCAATAACATGTTTTTGACCTAAGATAAAGACAATTAATAGTGGTAAAATAGCTGATACAGCTGCTGCCATAATTAAAGTATAAAAACTACCATTAATAGTTGTAAATTTTTGCATCGCTAATTGAATCGTATACAATGCATCGGTACGTAGGAAAATTAACGGATTTTGATAATCATTCCACGTCCAGATAAAACGGAGTATCGCATATGTTGCGACTGCTGGTCGTACAATTGGTAAAGCAATTCGCCAAAATATTCGCCAATGTCCTGCACCATCAATTTTGGCTGCATCGATAAAGTCATTATGAATACCGATGAAAAACTGCCGGAGCATAAAGGTCCCTAACACACTGAAGCTACCTAGTAATATTAAACCAATATGTGTGTCAAACAACCCTAAATAACGATACAAAATAAACTGAGGTACCAAACTTGCTTGTGGTGGCACCATATATGTTGCCAGTACAATAATAAATAACCATGCACCTGCAGGAAATCTTACTTTCGAAAAACCATAAGCAGCTAAAGATGATACAACTACCGATATTAAAGTGGTACAGACAGCTACTTTAATCGAATTCCAGTAATATAAATAAAAGGGATGATCACCAAACCAGACTTCCTGATAGTTGCTTGCGGCGTTCCATCTTGACGGAATCCATTCTATCGGATATTTAAAAACATCTGCTTCAATTTTTAATGATGTTGATAACATCCAGATAAACGGTAATAAGAAAGCTATACTACAAAAGAATAAGATAATTGTACTGATAATTTTCTTGGCATCCCATTTTCTTTGTTTTTGCATCCAAACACATCCTTTCTCTTAGTAATTCACCCATTTTTTCTGTCCGATCCATTGGATAATCGTGATCGAAAATACGAATAAGAACAATACAACAGCTATCGCTGAAGCATAACCAACATCTAGATCAAGGAACGCTCTTTCGTATAAATGCCATACAAGCATTGTTGTTGAATTTAGTGGTCCACCCTCTGTCAGTACAGCTATAAGATCAAACACTTTAAAAGAAGCAATAATACCTGTAATTAACAAAAAGAATGATGTTGGCGATATTAATGGGAATGTTATATTTCTAAATTTGTACCAGCTATTGGCACCATCAATATCAGCGGCTTCATACAGTTCTTTCGGTATCGACTGTAATCCTGCAATATAGACAATTAGGCTAAAGCCGATCGAGATCCAAATATGAATAATCATTAACGAAATAAGGGCAAAATTGGGGTCAGAAATCCATGTTGGCGGATTTTCAATTCCCAGTGTCATTAATACTTGATTAATCGGTCCCTGAGACGGATGAAAAAGCACTTGCCATACAACAGCGATTGCAACAACACTTGAAATGTACGGCATAAAAAAGGCTACTTTAAAATAACTTTTTAAATAGACGTTTTTATCAATAATTATAGCTAAGAAAAGTGCACACATCATCGTGATCGGGACAGTAAAAATGAAAATCGCATTATTGATCACAGATTTGATAAATTTCTCATCACTTGCTAAAGCTACAAAGTTATCAAACCCAATCCATTGTAATTGATCAATCCCAGTGACAAACTTCCAATCTGCGAAAGCTAAGATAAATGTGGCAACAATTGGGAATAACACAATAACAGATATTCCTAGTAACATTGGTGAAACAAATAATAAACCAACGAGATTTTCACTTTTTTCGATTTTTGATTTTTTTGTTTTTTTCGATTGATGTAATTCCTCTGTTGTTGAGACGGAGTTACTCGCCATGAAGAACACCTCTTTCTTCTAAAATTGTCTTTTGGGATGGTGACATGTTGTACTTGTCCAACCTTTTCAGAGCGTAATTGCTAAAATACATGGCAATAAAGGTTAAACCACTTCCTAAATATAAGAAAGAAAACCCAGGAATCACCCAACAGATAAAAAGAAAGCTAACTAATGACAGCCCCATCCAGATCGTTTGTATTGGAAATAGTGTACTCAGCTGTATAGCTCTTCTCATTTGTTTGATCAAGCCTAATTCCGGAAATGTAATCATGAAACTAAACACATATAACAAAACAATAACACTTAATATTAATACCGTTGAACTGCTACTAAGAATGACATAATATAGCATTCCACTAAAGTTCTGAACTAGCGCAAAATCAATGTATAAGGCTATTGCAGTGACTACTATAAGCCCTCCTAGTAAATTACTTTTCACAAAGTACTTCTTAAATGCTTTCCAGAATTCTTGGATAACAGGAAACTCTTCGGCTTGAATCCATTTATTATTTAATGCGAACATAGCGGTGATTGCCGGGAAAACTCCTAGTACAATCCCTCCGAGCAAGCAAAACCCGATTGCTATTACATTGAGTAATGCAAGACGATAGAGCCATTCACAAATTTTGAATAAACCACTTGATGTATCAAACTGCATATGGCCTCCTCCTTTCCTTACTCAAATTATAAACGCTTTCATTTTGGTAAAAATAGCACTATTTTTACTTTTATCGATAGATATTTGACTTTCATGATCAACCTATATACCTGTTTATTTAGTATGTAAGACGAACTTCATAATCATTTTCCTCTTAAACTTTTGACATGATAAGCATTAATAGGGAAAGCCATGATTCCGCGTAAGAAAACTGAGAAAAAGCTCAACCCTTATGACTAAAAACTAAAGAATTACCTTTTCTCTAGCATCCTTTATGAAATGCTTGAACAGCTTTTTTTACTCTTTTAGAAAAGCTCCCAGGAATAATCCTTAGGAGCTTTTCTGTTAAACTTGATATCTAAACTCAGATTCTATTCTATTGTTCCATTAACTGTAAAGCCTTTGATCAACTTCATGATGATCTAGGTTCCCCCACTACCGATAAACCAGAACTACTCTTTTATTTCACTTGGTACATTTTCAAGTAATGCATCATATTCTTCCTCTGTAATTGGTAAAACGGTACCATGACGTGGATGACTAGGTAAATCATAATCTTCGGCTACTGTCCATTCTCCGGAATCTAAATCGGTTGTTTCAAAAGGTACATAGCCTTGGCCTCCAAACTCGTCAATAAATAAATACCATTTTTCTTCTGTGTTGGACTTAAATATTGCTGGTCCTTCCCCTTGGCTAATCGTTCCTTTACCAATTCCTTCTGTAATCATTTCAAAATCAGGGTCAAGTACAGAATCTCCTACCTCTTGGAAAATAAATTTACCATTTGGTGACGTATCTTCATTGTTAACTCGTTCATCCTTTGTGAATCGATAAATCTTATCATCATGCTCAACCATTGTTGTGTCAATAATCGAGTAACCATAATCCAAGTAAACCTCAGGTTCACTAAATGTATGGAAGTCTCTTGTTGTTGTATACATCATACGTTGATAACTATCTCCTGAGTTTCTATCTTCTTCACTGTCATACAGTTTCGATGCCCAGAATACGACATACTTACCGATCGTATCATCATAAAAGATCTCTGGGGCCCACGTATTTCCTGCCTCCTCAGGCGCTACCTCTACTAATCGTTGTTCTGACCAATTCACCAGATCAGTCGACTCCCAAACCATGATTGACCTGCTGCCTTCTGTTTGCGCTCTATTCCAATCCCAATTACCATTGATTTTTAAATCAGTCGCAATCATGTAAAATTTATCGCCTTCTGGAGAACGAATAATAAACGGATCTCTTAAACCTTTTTCGCCTAATTTAGATGTGATGACGGGATCTCCATCATTAAGTTGCTGCCAGTGAAGAGGGTCATTTCCTTCACTCAAGGCAAAATATATTTGTTCTCCATTTTCGGAACCTTCACCGGTAAAATAACTAAACAAATATCCTTGATAATCGAGTGGTTCGGGCATTTCTTTTACATTTGCCACAAATTCTTTGGTTGCTTTCTTACCATTGAGTGCTACAGTCGCTGCTAATGTTACTTCTACGTCGCCTTCTCCATGTTCAGGGCGTGTCACTTCACCTGTTGTCGTGATAACAGATGGATCTTCTGACTCCCAAGAGATAGTTGTTTCGTGCTTTCCTTCGATTGGTAATGTCAAATTACCACGGACATCATCAATATTATAAACTTTTAACGCCTCTGCTGCTTCTTTTACTAAATCTTTATCTTTGTTCTTGTCTTTTTTACTTTTGTCTTTCTCCTTATCTTTATTTTTGTTCTTATCTTTTTTACTTTTGTCCTTCTCTTTATTTTTTTCTGCTGGACTAGCACCTGTAATAATATCAATTCCATCCAGCACAAAGTTACCAGCTTTCACTACTATTTTAGCTGTATGCTTCTGCTTTTTCAGACCTCGAATGTGATAAGAGGTTTGTCTGTCTCCTCTTGGATATACTCGATAATCCTCCTCCACTAATTGATCATCAATATACACATCTATTAATGCGTCAGATGTTGCCCCAAATAGATTAAAGCCATTTCCTTTAAAATCAAAGAGTATCATATCTTCACTTTCTTCAGGTGTACTGTAAATGTTGACACCGCGATAATCCATATATTGTTCTTTTGCTTCATTGTCACCTAAAGAAACTTTTAACGTATGGGCTTTATCTTCTAACCCTCTGACTGAATATCTGATACCATCATCCTCTACGTCAAAATTATCGACACTTTCACCATCCAATTCCACATGGTAAGTGGTTTCATTTTCTGCACCTGCAAGATAATCAATTCCCGTACCTGTGAAGTTGATGAAGATATAAGGATTATCGTTAAAGTCAGCCCAAGCATTAGTGCTGTTAGCCCCCCAGGTGTTGCCATTCTCACGGTATGCATACACTGTATTTTCCTCATTTCCAATTTCTGAATCATCAGCTATTGCAGTAAAGTCATTGGGAGCTAATGTTGTTACTGCTTCAAAGTCAATCGGATCATCTGTCTCTATTTCAGCTCGAACAAAACTTGTATAAGCTTCTTTAGCAACCACTTTAAGTGTGTGCTCAGTTTCTTCCAGATCTGTCGCTTCCCAAACCTTTTTCACGATCGAACTATTATTCAAATAATTAGCTTCACCGACAAGTTCACCGTCTAAATAAATATCTGCCGTACCATTCGACGGATTTGCTTCACCATACAATCGGATAGCATTTCCTTTAAAGGTAATGTCAAAGGAATCACCATCATTTCCCCAAGCGTTACCACTATTAGAGCCCCAATCTCCTGAATAGTAAACCTTGTTTAATGTTCCTTGCTGATTGGTAGTATCGGTATGCTCCACAGTAATGCCATTCCAAACCGGATAGTCACTTGATGCGCTCATTTGTGTACGATTATAGTGTCCATATCCAGCCTGAATAAATTCCCAGTCACCAACATATCCAATTGGGTTCCACTGATCATCGTTTTCTAATGCCTCTTCCTCTGTGTCGTAAATTTTACCTTGCGCATTATCCAGTTTCAATGATTCATATGCATAACCTTTAATTGGCTCAATTTTTAAATTATCGATAAGTGTTTCGTAATAACCTGAGCCTAATGTCACTCTACCAGACATGACAGTTGAATCCTCATCCGTGTAAGAGGCTATTTCTTCATCATCAAGATAAAGGGTAAAGATATTTCCTTTCGCTTCAAATGCTAAGTTGTGCCATATAGTATTATCAAATGACTCTACTGTTCCTTCTTCAACCACATCACCAAGTTTCAAAATCTCATACTTTCCATCCTTGTAGATCCGGGCATTATACGGTGCCTGAGAGTCAGACCAGTCAGATTTTACTTGGCGAACACCAATTAAAGCATAATTCTCTCTGCCTTCTGCTTCTGGCGTATGCGTATCTAATAAAAAGTCATATGATACTTTATAATTTGCCCAGCGGAAATCTCCGATATTGGTGTTAGGATTAACATTTGCTTCAGATCCGTCTGTTCCACCCCAAACAGCCCAATCTGCTCCGATAATATCTGGTGTGATTTTTTGTTGCAGCATACTACCGTGTTCTTCTGCGTCTGGGATTTCGCGTTTTGTTCTTTCAAAGCTACCACTTTCCACCGGTTTTGTTGCTTCTTTCACTACCTCAAAAGCACCGATTTGATCAGTTGTATACCTTGGTGTACCTCCACGTCGTTCTATATAGTCTCTCCCTTGTTCATCTTCAGGATATTCATCATACTCAAAATCATCTGTGTAAGGCAAAGGCATAATCGTATCTTCTGATAAATCTACCGGATCGGATTGATAAGCAAAATCATCGATTTCCGTTTCTTTATCTAACGTAGAAATGGTCAAGATCGAATAAGGTTTTACCTCAATCTCATACGTTCCATCTTCCGGTTGAATGTTTTCTATGTGTTGAAACCAATTTTCATCATAATCTTGTCCTTCTTCAGGCCCACGAGTCTCCCAAACAAATACTTCCGCATCCTCTTTTCCATCCAAGTTTTCTAATTCAATCGTATATTTACGTGTGTCTTTCGTGTTGTTGGCAAATACAGTAGTGTAATCGTCTGTTTCTGGATCTTTCAATGTCATATAATTATGGGTACTGGTGTCTACATCTACTCCTCCGTCAAAGAAATTACCATCACTGTACGTGGCATTCTTTATATATTGCCATCTTTCATTTTCCTTTGTGGAAGGATCATCATAGCCAACAAAATTCATGACATGTCTGACACCCTGAAGGCCACCATCTACTTCATAAAAACCTGACCAAGGATCAAATGCACTAATTAAATGCTTTGGATTGTATTGTGCACCTTGGTAAAAAGCAGCAACAGACGGTTGAAAATCAAATGAAACTGCATTTAACGGCAGATTGCCTGCTCCTTCCCACGAATAGACAGAGATGATCCGTGATGTCACATCTATAATACCGCCACGTCCACCAAGGCCATTGTAATGTGGTTCCATGTTCTCACGATATCTAGCATTAATCATAGGTGCGATCCCTTCTGAAACCCAAAGCTCTTTTGGTTCTTTACCTTCTGCAATTAATTGGTCTTGTAATTCTGAAAGTTCATTAGAACCTGTCAGACCATAATGAGAACTGATCACATCAATTTCATCAATCAAGTCAGGGTTATCTAATAACGTACCACTAATTGTCTCGGTATCCCGATATCCATCTGCAGCAACTAGCTTTATATCTTGATAATCTTCTTCATAATTGGGTTCTTCCTTTATTCTGGAAGTAAAATACTCAAGCCATTCTACATCAATTCTTCCATTACCATTTTGTGCTCTCTCATTTTGCGATATGCCGATATAATCTAATTGGAAGCCATACTCTTCATTAACAGCATCGATCGTTTGTTTGTACCACTGATAGCGATTTTCATAATCTTGATTAGCTACACCATTCCAAGTCCAGCGAGGTTCACCCCATCGTAAAATCTCGGTTGTGATTGCTGGATTAATGGATTTCGCGTCTGCAGCAAATTGAAAGCCTGCACCTCTTAATACATTGGCAGGTTCATCTTCGTAACGCATTGTTGCTGGTTCTGTACCAGAGGAAGAATTGATATCTCCACCTAATTCTACTTTTACATGAGTTAATCCTGCCCCTGTCTCTTTATTAAATAGTTGATTCATAATCTCCCAGTATTTTTCCGGGTGTTCTTCTTTGTAATCGAGTAATAAGCGTGAAGTATTATTGCCTGATACCGTACCAAAACCTTTAAAACGATTGTGTTCATCTACATCATTACCATCGATCGTTATTGTTTTTGTTATTTCTTCTGCTTGCGACTGATTGATTCCGATCAGTGTCCCAAACCCTAGTAAAAACAGTGTTATAGCTAACAGTCTAATAAGTTGTTTAAAAGTGCTCCTTCTACCTGTCATGTTCCACCATTCCTTTCAAAGGTATTTAGTCCCATCACATTCCTCTCTTACATCGTTGACTATGTATTGTCATGCTGTGAAAGATACAATACCTCCTTCCATAACTATGGATACGCTTACATTATTTCATACAAGCTCTTGGCTTTTTGATAATATTTTTACTATTTTTATTGTTAATTTGACATTTTAACAATTAAACCTATTAATTTATTTGTGGAATAAGGCACATTGCTTGCGAGTATTCGCTGTATAGTCATTTTTATCCGTATCATAAAAAAACAGCCAAACCGAAAGATTTGACTGTTTTTCTTTATCTTATAACCATTGGTCCAATTAACATTTCAATTTCTTTACCTAATAATAATTTACAGATATGATCATAGCTAACTTCTTTATAGGTTGCTAAAATTTGTTTTACTTTATCCAGAGAATGTTCCTCTTTTAATTTTTCTATTTCTCTTTCATAAATTGACAATACATAGCTATCCTGCACTTTTGGTAAAAAACCACTTGGGTCTTCATCCATAATCAGACAGCCTAAATATTGAAAACTGTATTGTAACTGACGTGTCAGTGTTATAATATTTTTGAATTGTTCAAATTGATCTGGATCTTCTGCTTTTAACTGTTCAATCGCAACTTGAATATCTTGTAAATGCTGTTTACTTGCTGAAATAAGCATAATCCCTCTCCTTAATCCCATGGTTTTTCTAATGATATATTCGAAATTAACTCTTTATTTTGTTGTCTCTTCATATCTCTAATTTTCACTCGTTCACTACTTGTTTCATATAAATATTTCTCTTCATCTGTTTCCGGTTCTACTTTTGGAACTGGCACTGGTTTTTTGTCAAGCCCGATAGCAACAAATGTAAAGAATGCTGTTGCCGCAAAACGTCTTTCTCCTGTATCTAAATCCTCGGCAATTACCTTACAGAAAATTTCCATTGAACTTGTACCTGTATATGTCACAAAAGACTCGATACAAACAGAATCTGACTGACGAATAGGAGCAATAAAATGAACAGAATCTGTTGATGCAGTAACACACTCTTTAATTCGTGAATGTCTTCTTGCCGAAAGTGTCGCACATCCGTCCATTTTTTTCATTAACACACCACCAAAAAGTGAATGATAATTATTTAAATCGTTAATCAAAACTTGGTCAGTCTGGACAACGCGTGTTTCTCTCATTTTCTTTGTTTCCATATTGTCACCCCTGCTACTTTTCTCTTTTTTCTCCCGTACTACTAAATTATAATTCCCGAAAGCGACTAAAGTACAATTCCGATCTAGTATGCTCAAGATAACAAAAATGTATGTAAACGGTTAGAAATGGAATATAATCATTTTTAGAATTTTGGCATAAAGAATGATTGGTCTTAATTGTCCGTCTTATACTAACTGATAGCACAAAAATAACCTGCCCCTAAGGACAGGTTCCATTCTCTTTTTGCTGTACTAGTTTCTCTTTCGTAAAAGTAATAAAATGTTTATTAATTTGTGATAGATAGGCATCTTTTTTCCAAATAAACGCAAGGTTCCAAGGAATGGCCGGGTTAACAACGGGGATCCTATTGATATTCTTCGTAAATGATTGACTTGTACTATCTGGTAAAAGCGTAACACCTAAATTCGTTGCTACCATTTCCTCTAAAAAGTCAATTTGTGATGTTTCGGAAACAATCTTTGGTTCAAAGCCAGCTTTCTTACATGCTTGGATGATAATATATCTTGACTCGAAATCTTGGTTAAACATTATAAATGACTCTTCTTGTAAATCTTGTACTTTGATTTGTTTTAAATTTGCTAATGCGTGTTGACTAGAGACGACTAGATTTAAATTATCTTCGACAAAGGTATAATAGTCTGCCGAAAGATGATCATTCAGGACTACAACACCACAATCCAGTTCCCCATCTAACACCTTATCTTCAATCACCTTTGATCCATTTTCTTCTAAATGAAACGTAACACCAGGATAACGTTGATGAAAATCAGTAATTAACTGAGAAAAAAAGAAGGAATTAACGACAGTTGGTAAGCCAATACGTACATGATCAGTTTTTAATGTCCGTATTTGATCGATTTCCTGCTCCATTTCTATTATTTGATCTGCAATTTTTGTTGCATGTTTATGCAGTACTTTCCCAGCATCTGTAAGTGTAATTTTCTTTCTTGAACGGTGAAATAAAGCAACACCTAAGTCACTTTCTAACGTTTTTACAATTCGACTAAGTGCTGGCTGGGTAATATATAGGTTTTCTGCTGCTTGGGTAAAATTTTCAGTTTTACTTACTTCTAAAAAATATTGTAGGTGCTTGATATCCAAGCTAGATCCTCCTCTGATAATTTGTCACGTCTGTAAAGAATCCCACTTCAAGCTTCAAGTAACACAAGGAAGCTAAGTGCTGGGAACAGACGCTAACACATGTTCATAGTCTCACTTTATACATAAATAATATCATATCTTGTAAAGTGATGTGGGATTGCCTTACTCTGATGTAATAAAAAAGGACCTCCATTGAAGAAAGTCCTTACTCTTTTAATTCTCAAACCAATTATTTGCGATGGTTTGCTTATACCAATAAAAGCTATCTTTTTTCGTTCGTTCTAATGTGCGGTAGTTGACGTGTACAATACCGAAACGCATCGTATAGCCTTCCGCCCATTCGAAGTTATCCATAAGTGACCAGGTAATATAACCTTTCACATTAACACCTGATGCGATTGCACGACTCAGTGCTGTTAAATGTTGCTGTAGATAATTAATACGCCCAGAGTCTTTTACACTACCATTTTCAGGTTCATCGTTATAACATGAACCATTTTCCGTAATATAAATGGGAATGTCACCATAGCTATTCTTAATACGCATCAAAACGTTATAAAACCCTTCTGGGAAGATTGGCCAGCCGATATCAGTGCGATCATAATTCATTTCAACCATTTCCCAATCGAGCAATCCTTCATTTTCCTTATAACGGGCAATATGACCAGTGTAATAGTTAATACCAAGGAAATCTACTGGTTGATTGATCGTTTCCATATCGCCATCCTCTATGTCTAATTCGACACCTTTTTTCTTAAACCAATCGACCATAAAGTCTGGATATGTTCCTTTAAATACTGGATCCATAAACCATTCGATATACCAACCGATTTCACGATTACATGCATCAATATCTTCTTGACGATTACTATAAGGCTCTAACCATGTCGTATTCGGCGCAAAGCCAATTTCGCCATCATTTCCAAGCTCACGGAATTTCTGTACGGTTTTTCCGTGAGCTACCAGTAAGTGGTGAGAAATTTGCGTTGCTAATTGCAGATCTTGATTACCTGGTGCATGAACCCCGATGAAGTTGGATAAAAAGGAGATACACCATGGCTCATTTAATGTTAGCCATTTTTTGATTTTTCCAGAAAACTCTTGAAACATTAGTTCTGCATAACCTACAAATGCATCAATCGTTTCACGATTACCCCAGCCACCTTTATCCTGTAATGCTTGTGGCAAATCCCAGTGATAGAGCGTACACATTGGCTCAATCCCATTTTCTAATAATTTATCAACTAAACGGTGATAATAGTCTAATCCTTCTTGGTTCACTTCACCTGTACCATTAGGAAAAATTCTCGGCCATGCTACCGAAAAACGATAAACATCAATGCCAAGGTCTTTCATTAACTCTACGTCTTCTTCATAACGGTGATAGCTGTCACAAGCTACATCTCCATTATCCCCATTTACGACGTTGCCAGGTGTTTTGGAAAACGTATCCCAAATCGAAACACCTCGACCTCCTTTATCCGCTGCACCTTCGATTTGGTAAGATGCTGTAGCTGTACCCCATTGCATATCTTTCGGAAATTGAATAATTGCCATTGTTATACCCCTCCAAATATCTATAATCTAGTTAAAAATTGTTGAAAAGCTTGATCAGCATGATGTGGTAAATGTTCATGCCCATACTCATGATAAAGTGTCATCTGTTTGTCAGAACGAATTTTGTTATATGCGGCAAACTGTGTAGATGGTGGACAAATGTGATCCCTCATAGCTGTTACCCATTGTACAGATGCTTGAATTCGGTCTGCTAAATGTTGAATATCAATATATCCTAATTTCTTAAAAATTTCTTGATGCCGCTTGTGTGTTGGATCAAAGCACCGGAAAAAATAAGCAATTTCCTCATAAGCACTGTTTTGTACATCCATATTCCATGCTCGTTCATAATCAGATAGAAAAGGATAGACTGCATATAAATGTTTAACCGTCGGCTCCAGTGCTGCACAAGCAGTAGCCAGTGCCCCACCCTGTGATTGCCCATAGACACCGATGCGGTTTTTATCTACTCCTTCTATCGATTGTAAAATCCTAACTGTCTGTACGGTATCAAGAAATACGTGCCGATAATACAGTTGGTCAGGATTGCTATCTTCTAATCCTCTAATAATATGACCTCTTAATGTAGGGCCCTTCGTTTGGAGGGTATCCTCTGATAAGCCTCCTTGCCCCCGACAATCTAATGCTAGGACAGTAATTCCTTGCGCTGCATATGCTAATTTATCAAGCCAATCACCACTATCTACTGAATAACCATGAAAGATAGCAATCGCTTGGCCTGTTGGATGCTTAGGTTTAACTAATTTAGCGTGAACCCGTGCTCCTCCAACCCCTGAAAAATATAAATGATAGCAGTTTGCAAAATCAGGGGTGATATCCGCTTCCTCCAAGTCATAAGCTAATGAATACTGCGCCAATTCTTCTAAAGCTCGCTTCCAGTAAGCATCAAAATCTTCCGGTTTCGGATTGGTGCCATGATAGTTTTCTAATTCCTCGAGTGGCATATCTATGTGCATCGGTGTTCCCCCTTTATGCTAAGTTAATATACTGTTAATCGCTTGGCCTTCTTCATTGGTGAATGATAGATTTTCTACTGTTTTCATATTTTCAATGAGTTGCTCAACATTTCGAACACCAATCAACGCTGAAGAAACCGATTTCCTTTTTAGCACCCAAGCAATTGCCAACTGTGGAACAGATTGACCTCTGTTATCTGCTATTTCTTTTAATTGTTGTACTTTTGCTATTCGGTCGTGTGTAATCTGATCACTAGAAATCGAGTCCACGTTTTGAGCAATCCGGGAATCTTCTGGAATCCCATCTTGATATTTGGTACTTAAAAGTCCCTGAAATAACGGTTGATAAACAATTGCTCCAAGGCCTTCCTTTTCTAATAAAGGAAATAAACGCTTCTCCGGTTCTCTCAAAAACATCGAATATTGGACTTGATGTACGACAAATGGCGTTCGGTATTGCTTGAATAAAGCAATGACCTCCTCCATCATGTCAGCTGGATAATTAGAAACACCGGCATATAAGGCTTTACCTTGTTTGACAGCAGTGTCTAACGCCGAGACTGTTTCCTCTAAAGGAGTATCAGGATCATAACGATGTGAGTAATAAATATCTACATAATCTAAGCCCAACCTATGTAAACTCTGATTCAGGCTAGCGAGCATATATTTCCTTGAACCGCCGTCACCATATGGTCCAGGCCACATATCATAACCTGCTTTTGTCGCGATAATCATTTCATCACGATATGTTGCTAACTCTTTTCGTAAAATTTGGCCAAATAATGTTTCAGCACTTCCATTTGGCTCACCATAATTGTTTGCTAAATCAAAATGAGTAATACCATTATCAAAAGCAGTTAGAAGAATGTCTTTTGCTCTTTGATATGGAGTGTCTTCACCAAAATTACGATACAAGCCCAATGATATAGCTGGAAGTAGTAAGCCACTATCACCACAACGGTTGTAAGTCATTCGTTGATAGCGTTCTTGATTTGCTATGTATGGCATAATCGCCCTCCTCTAATTTAGGATACCGGTTTCATTATACCACACATTTAAGTTATCGTTTACTTAAAAGACTCAAAACGTCGATTAGTTATATTATTATATAATTGTATGAAAATTGCAAACGTTTTTTTATGATATTTCCATCACAAATTCTTCTTGATAACGACTCTTTCCTGATTTTCCACATAATTATTTTTTATATAAAAGGCTTCTGCAGCTCCGCCCTTGGCTGTTAATAGATAAAGACTTTGAATATTTCTTTCCTTTAATTCATTCTCTAAATATTGAAGTAATCTAGATCCATAACCTTTGCCTTGGACTTGATTATGAACACATAATTCAGCTATATAAAAAGTTAACCCTTTATCTGATTGTTTACTGTTTCCAGCAATGAACCCGACTAAATCGTCCTTTTCATATAATAGAAAGCCCAGAAATTTAGGTGTTTTCACTAAATCTACCAGTCTTTCTTTAGCATCTTCAACTGTCCACGTCTCATTCCATGGTTCATTGTTAAAAACATTTCTATATAATTCGATACACTGTTCTACCGTATTCATACTCATGGGTACAATTAGTTCCGCCACTTTAAACACTCCTATCGATATTACTTCTAGGGTTGATGTTTTCAAGCGTATATGATGTCCAGCATTTTTGCAACATACTGATTGTACTCATCTAATAAATAATACACTAACGCAAAAAAGTAGCCCATTTTGGATATACTCCAAACGGAACTACTTTCTCTTACTACTCTGTTCGTTTTTCTACCGCTTCGATCCACGTTTTTGCCATCAACATATTTCCGGCACTATTCATATGAACACCATCTGTTGTCAGTTCGTATCTGCTATTTTTCGCTAAATACTGGACAAATGCTCTATGTGTAGGGACTAATACGGCCTGGTATTCATTAGCTAATTGGTTGACGATCTCCACATACTTTTTAAGTAATTGATTTCCTTCTGACTGGAGATTTTCTTCAATAACAGTTGGTTCCATTAAAATTAATTGACATGATTTTACTTGATCTAACAGCTGACGATAGGTCGCATCAAATACTTCCGGTGATACTTGTTCCATCCCCGGATGATCTAATTGACGCCAAACATCATTAATCCCAATCGAGATCGACACAACGTCAGGCGTTAAATCAGTAACATCCTGTTGCCATCGTTGTTTCATATCGATAATCCGATCGCCACCAACACCTTTGTTAAATATCTCAAAATTCTTCTCAGGTGCACTTACACGCAAATAATCATGTAGTAGTCTTACATAACCAGTGCCAATTCCTTCTGAATCCTCATATCTTCCCCATTCCGTTATACTGTCACCAATAAAAACTATTCGTTTTCCTAGTTCCATTACCATTCTCCTTACGGTTTACTAACGAGTGTCTTTTCTTTATTATACCATTTTTTTACAATATACTCTGCTCTTTTACCGTAAATATCAAAATCGAGATCTTTTTTGGCATCTTCTAAAGGATACATTGTAGTTTTCCAGTCCCACCAGAAGAATCCTGCGAACCACGGTTTATCCCAAAATACTTGAAAGACAGACTCATAAAAGTTTGCCTGTTCATCTTCGTCGAAAGGTAAATGTGTATGCTCAAAATCCCAAGGCATGGTGGCACAACCTAATGCACTGCGACAACCGATTTCCATGAAAATGATCTGTTTGTTGTATTGTTGAGAAAGTTTTTCTAGCTTAACACTTATTTGTTCCCACTTTTTCACCATATTTTCTACCGAATCACCAGGCTTGTCTGCTACTGGATAATAAGCACTTGTCCCGATAAAATCAACGGCATCAAACCATTCGACACCTTCTTCTTTTCCATGATTAGCATTATATATAATCGGTCCATTATACAGACGTCGAACCTGTTCAATCACGAGTCGCCATCTGTCAACTTGATGTTCTGTGTTTATCATTTCACAGCCAATACAGAACATTTCACATTCAAGCTCTTCTGCTAGTTCTGCATAATGTAATAAGAAATTAGTGTAAGATTTGAACCATTGATTCCAGTCACTTTCAGCTTCCTCTGGAAAACCAATTCGCGCTCTCCATATACCGTCACGACAATTCACAACCGGTTTCAAGCAAACTTTCAAACCTAATGATTTGGCCTGTTTTACCGCAAATATGATATCACGATCTGTCATCGTATGGCCGTAATCAAAATGAATATCTGTGGAATGATACGTATCTTGCAAGGCAAAAAATGATAACGCAATCCATTCACTGCCTGTAGCTTTTAGTTTTGTTAAGGAATCAACAGCAGCTTCTGTCTGATAAGCCCCTCTTGTCGTATTCCAACCATATGTCATACCTTTAATAAAAATTTCCTGCATGTTACTCATCCTCAATGTGTAATATGGTAAACACTTCTTATGCTGAGTGTTCTTTCTAATGCAGCCTTTGTAACTGACTTTGGAAGCCTGTTTTTAGCTATTGTCACGTTTTTCGGCTCATCTGGTGATAAATCAAAGAAATTATCTGATAATACGGCGTCCTGTTCTAATTGTATTTCTACGTATTTCGTGTACGCTTTTGCACTTACTTGAATAGTAAATTGCTGATTCCCTTCCTCCACTTGGAAGTTCAATTGTGGATTTAAGAAGTCAAAATGCTTTGGCTTAGTAAAAATAACAGTCGTATTACTATAAGCCTCACCATCTATATAGAGAGTTGCTTCTAAATAAGTTTGATATTTCGTATTTTCATTAATCTCATCCGAAAAATCTAAGTATTGACAAGATTTCGCCGATAAACCATCGACCTTCACTTCTTTCCAACCTTCCCGAATAACTCGTGATTGATTATCACGTAGTTTCCATTCAATACGGCCAACAATAGCTTCTAAATGATCATTAGTAACATAGATGGAAGCATCTTTTTCCCCTTCTTCTATCGATAGAAGGATAGGATCATAGAATTTTTTAGCGTAATAATGTAAAGCTTTCCAACGACCGTAATAATCAACACTGGACCATGAAGCTACCGGCCAACAATCATTTAATTGCCAATATAGTGATCCCATACATCTGCCTAAATTTCGTCTCCAATGCTCGACACCGTATTTAATTGCTTCCGCTTGTAACAGTTGGGAAGTGTAAAGCAGTGCATCAAAGTTTTTCGGATAAAGGAAGTTTTCAGATAAATAATAAAGAATCATACCATTTGCAGCATCATTTTTCTGATGTTGTTCCATTACTCTTGAGAAAATATTGCGATCTTCCGGTTTGGTGAAACTTTCTATTGTTTTCATTGATGGGAATGACTGAAAACCAAATTCAGAACAAAAACGGAAATAATAGTTTCGATAGTCTGTAAATGGTTTCTGACCATGCCACACTTCCCAATAGTGAACATCTCCAATATTCGGATCACGCGGTTTATCAAAACCTCCACCTGATGATGGTGACGAGGACCAATAAAAGGTTTGCGGATCATATTCCGCAACAATATCAGGTAAAATGATTTCGAATAATTTGATATAATCACGGCGCCAGTCCGCTCTCTTCGGCCAACCCCAATGCTCCATGGCTTCCTCGACTTCATTATTTCCGCACCATATTCCTAGACAAGCATGATGACGAATCCGCTTGACTTGATCGATTGCCTCTTGCCGCACAGTTTGTTCAAACTGTTCTGTTAAACGATAAACACTACACGCAAACATAAAATCCTGCCAAACAATAATGCCGTACCTGTCACATAAATCATAGAAATAATCTTCTGGGTAATGTCCCCCACCCCAGACACGAATCATGTTAAAGTTGGCAGCCACTGAATCTTGAATCAAACGTTCTGTTCGCTCTTTCGATGTTCGTGGCAATAAATTATCTTCTGGAATATAGTTAGCACCTTTCATAAAAATCGGATAACCATTTATAATAAACGTAAATGATTTTCCCCACTCATCTGGTTCATGTTTTACTTCAATCGTTCTTAGTCCAATACTTTTTGTCAGGCTATCAATTTGCTCGCCATCCTTGCTGAGTGAAACCTCCAACGTATATAACGATTGCTCACCATATCCGGCAGGCCACCATAGTTGTGGGTCATCCATTTCAAATAGAAAGGAATCTTTTCCAACATCCTTACTTACCACTTGACCAGCAGGATCTTTTAACAATACGGTTGTCTCACAGCTGTCCATTTGATTTTCTACTGTTACATCCACCCTCACCTGTACTTGATTATTATTGTGAATTTGATGAATATGAATATCCTCTAATCGATTGTCGTTCCATGCTTTTAGTTCGACATCTCGCCACAAACCTAAATCGGGTATTTTCGGACCCCAGTCCCAGCCATACATACTGTGTGCTTTACGTAAATGCTGATACCCATCTACAGCATGATCAACACCAGCTAAGCGATTCTTTCTTTGTTTTTCCTCAATATATTTTAACGGGGAGAATAGCGTGACGCGGATCTCATTTTCCCCCTCAACTAACAGTTCTTTCACATTCCATTCATAAATACGGTGCATATTTTCTGTAGTTGCTAATTTTTGTCCATTTATTGTAATTTCTGCAATGGTATCGATGCCATGAAAAGTAATCGTAACCTTCTCATGTGCAAATAATGTCTGATCTACTTCAAATCTTTTATAAAATAGATAATCCTTATTCGCCACTTCTAATGCCTGCTCTTCATTATCACGGTAAAAAGGGTCCGCTATTTCATGCGCGTCTAATAAAGTATTCATTACAGAAGCAGGCAATCTGACATGATATTCTTTCTCTGTTTGTAAATCCTTCATTGTCCAATTGTCGTTAAAATTAACCTTTAGCATCATTACACCACCCTATTTATAGAAGAAGCCGTACTATCTGATAGCACGACTTCTGTTGTTTTACATCGATTGATAGAAGTTTTTTATCACCTTTTCTGCCGCTTTTCCATAAACGGCATAGTCATCGTCCTGCTCCGCTTGAGATTCTGGATAAAGAATTGCTTTCCAGTCCCAAAGACCGAAACCTTTCACCCAATCACGTTTTGCTGTTTTTTCAAACATATCTTGATAAAAGGCTTTTTGCTCCTCTTGGTTAATCGCACCTGCTAGTCCCCAATCATTAGGGATTTGTGCGGAACCGGATCTGCTCGGGCAACCTGCCTCCGCAAAGAAAAACGGTTTATTAAAAGGTTTGATAATCTGCTCTATTCGATCTAACTGATTATCCCAGTCCCCTAACGGATAATAGCCACTGGAAGAAATAACATCTACTTCATCCCACCATGTTACATTCGCTTCCTGGTATTTATCTGTGTTATAGGTAATCAAACCGGAATATACTTCACGTACATCTCTGACTAAGTTGCGCCATTCTTTTTCACGACGCTCGGTCTGCACCATTTCACAGCCAACAATAAACATTTCAGCTTCTTTTTCTTCTGCTATTTTGGCATAATGCAGTTGATAATCTGTATAACTTTTAAACCAATCGCTCCATTTCGGTTCACATGGTACATCAATGTCAAAGAAATTAATATGGGCCCGCCAAATCCCATCAGCAGGATTGACGGTAGGCTTGATCATAACTTTTAAACCTATGCTTCGTGCATAATCAACCATATCTTTTAGTTCTTCATCTGTTACCATATGTTCTCCTTGATAGATCACATCGGTAGAAAAGGCTGTTTCTTGTGTGGCAGCTAAAGCAAAAATAACATAATTACTTGCTGTTCGTTCTTTCATTAATCGTAAAGATTGTTTTGCTTCTGGTTTGGTAAAATCTCCACGTTTCGCTCCCCAGCCAAACGTGAAACCTTTAATATACTCCATAAATACCTCCGTTATTTTACTGATCCTGATGTTAAGCCATTATAGATATGTTTTTGCAAGGAAATGAATGCAAGAAATGTTGGAATAATGGCAAGCATGATCCCAGCACAGATAACTTCCCACTCTGACCCGTATGGCCCCTGGAATTTAAACAGTGCTGTTGAAATAACATGCAACTCTGTCTTCGGCATGTATAAGAATGGTGTATAGAAATCGTTATATACGAAAATACCTCTTACGATAATCACCGTAACAATTGCAGGTTTTAGTAACGGTAAAATGATTTTCGTATAAATGGTAAAATAAGATGCCCCATCCAGCATCGCTGATTCGTCTAGTGATACCGAGATTGAATTCATAAATTGCAAGAATATATAGATAGCGATAATGTCCGTACCTAAGTAAAGTATGATCGCTGCCCACATCGTATTAAATAAACCTAGTGCATTTACGATTTGGAATGTTGCTACTTGTGTTGTTACCCCTGGGATTAGTGTAGCTAGTAAGAATGCACCCAAAATTAATTTACTTCCTCTGAACTTAAAACGATTCAACACAAAGGCAACCATTGATCCGATAAGTGTGGTACCAATAATCGAGATCAAGAGTATAATAACGGTATTCTTAAAACCGTTTAACATGTTTCCTTCTACGAAGGCACGTTTAAAGTTTTCGAAATTCGTCCAGTCACTCGGAGGAGTAAGTGGACCAGTTGTTGTATATTCTGCACCTGTCTTAAAAGAGGCAAAAAATACAACTAAGATAGGTAATATTGCAGCAATTACTCCTAAAATTAATGACCCATACTTTAAAATGCTTCCCGCCGCATATTTCGCTTTCATCTTAATCCTCCTCCGAAAAGAATCGTTTTTGTAGGACAGTTACAATAATGACGATAAACAAGAGAATAACTGCCATCGCTGATGCAAGACCAATTTTTCCATATTTAAACGCTGTGTCTACTGTTTGAATGACAAATGTCGCACTTCCATTTGCTCCACCAGTCATGATATATGGAATTTCAAATGCACTTAAAGCACCACTGATTGCTAAAACTAGATTTAAAGAAATAATGATACGGATACTTGGCATAATAATGTAGCGGAATTGTTGCCAGCGATTCGCACCATCAATTTCAGCTGCTTCATAAATTTCTCCAGAGATAGATGAGATCGCACCTAAGAAAATAATGAAGTTAAAGCCCATGTATCGCCAGATCGATGTACCAGCTAAAGATATATTGATAATATCCGGATTACCTAGCCAATGCATGGCTAAGTCCCCTAGTCCAATCATCTGCAAGACCGTATCTAAGGCACCATCTGGTCTGAAGAAAAATAAAAACATAAACCCGATTGCTACCCCATTAAGAAGATAAGGGAAGAAAATAACCCCTTTAAAAAAGTTTTTAAATCGAACTCTAAAGCTTAATATCGTTGCAAAGTACAATGCAATCGCCATTTGTACGAATGTTGCAAAGAAATAGTACAAACTGACACCAAATACTCGGAAATACTCTGGATCTGTAAATACGGTAATGTAATTTTCCAAGCCTACAAATTCTTTGTCACTATAGCCATTCCAGTCAGTCACACTGTACCAGAACATATTGGCAACAGGTAAAAAAGAAAAAGTAGCTAGTAATGTAAGTGGTACAATTAAAAAGGAAACAATAATAATGATTCGTTGCGTTCTATAGGATAATTTGGAAAACATCTGATTGTCGCACCTCCTGGTAAAAACTAAATGAAACTGGAAGCAACTTGCATACTTCCAACATTTCATTTAATTTTCACTTTTCTCTCTATTAATCTATTATGGCAGTAGAAATAGATTGATGTTGAAAAGGAACACTATTCACCACTATTGGGTGAATAGTGTACACTTTCACCTATTATTCGTTTACAACTTTTTCATAAGCAGCAGACCAATCTTCATTCCATTTGTTCATTAAATCATCAAATGAGTCGTCACGGTTACCAATTGCTGCTTCGATAAGAATTTGTTTTCGAGGTTCTAACCAAAGACCAACTTCCGATTCTTTGTCTATTTCATCTAATAAACCTTTTTTGCCGTCCGGAGAAGGTGTTAACATAGAGAATTGCCAACCTTCTTCTTCACCTGCAGCTAAAGCTTCTGGTAATGGAACATCCTTAGATGCACTAATACCGCCAGCTTGTTCTACAGAATAACCTGATTCATGAATAAACCAGTCAACCCAAGCAAAAGCAGCTTCTTTATTTTCACTATGTTTGTTAATAGAAATATTTAAATCAGCACCTAAAGAGAAAATAGTTTCTTCTGCATCAGATGGATACGGCATAATCGCAATGTCATCCGCATTTTCTCCAGCACCCTGAACTTGTTCAAGCGCCCAAGAACCTAATACCATTGTTGCTATTTCACCATTATTCATTCTTACTTTAGAAGATTCCCAATCTGTAGTTAATGGATCTTCTTCAATTAAACCTTGCTCAGCAAGATCATACATTAATTTATAGTGTTCATAGTGTGGATCTCCTTCATCAAACGGAGTCGGATCATCGAGCATGTCCACATTGTAATAATCAACATCTCCAGCAGTTGTCGTCACAGCACCTTCCCATTGTGTTAACGGCCAACCATCTGCATAGTTTGTATAAAGCGGAATCGCATCTGTATTATCTTTAATTTGTTGCATAGCATCGATAAACTCTTCTTTAGTAGCTGGAATTCCTTCCACACCAGCTTCTTCAAATACTGCTTTATTATAAATAACGCCTGTGTAAGTTACGGCAATTGGAATCCCATAAACGGTGTTATCAACTGCACGTTCTTCTACACCTAAGTAATTTTCTTCCATTTCGTCTAATTTACCAATTGGCTCAAAGAAGTTTGGAATATCTGCAATTGGAACCTCAACTGGTAGGTATTGCACATCCCCATAGTCTTGTGTGTTCATACGTGGCATAATTTCTCCACCGTAATCGGTTAGTGCTTCAAACTCTACATTTACATTCGGATATTTTTCATTGAATTGATCTTTATAATCTTGGTAGACAGAATCTACAATATCCGTTCTGTGCGTGATGACAGTAAGGTCTCCTTCAATTTCTTCTGGATCTTTGTCTTTCCAGGTTTCATAAAGTGGTGCGTCAGATCCTGTGTCTTCACCATTGTCATTGCTAGTATCTTCACTATCTGATGAGCATCCTGCAATGATACCTAAAACGATTAACATACTTGCAAAAAACACTAATAACTTTTTACTCATGTTTTTTGACCCCTTTCTCGAATTCGTTAAGTTAACGTTAAGTTAATAACAACTTAATAATAACCTGAAAACGCTTGCTAGTCAATACTTTTTTTGCTTTTTTATAAGTAATTTTTATCATGTTCCATTACTCATTTTAACCTATTACGATCATATCAACCTATAGTAGGTTTCTAATGATTTACAACAACAGGCAGACATGATTAATTTAGCGTTAAAGTTATATTGATTGATGTACAAAAAAATCCCTTGAGAAAAAACTCAAGGGTATAATCTTTCTCTAATCCTATTTTTCTAAAAACGGAGGCGAAAATTTGATAAAGCTCGTTGTGATACCACAACCATATATACAAGGAGCTAGAGCGATAAATGCAACAAGGTTCCAAGTAAATAAAAAGGACAAGATCGCTACGATAAACAATATATATATGGATCTTAACGGATATTTAATGGAAGAAACAAAAGCTAACGCCAATAATTTTTTCCACGCTTTGATACCCTTAGTCAGATAATACAATATAAAAGTATAGTTAATCACAAATAGAATCATAAAGTAGACAATTACTATCACCAACGCAAGACTAAACGAATGGTCAGATCTGTTCGCAAAAAACAGGGCCGTATAACTTAAAATCACAAACATCACACTTAAGAAAGAAGCAAAATAATACGATTGATAGCTTTGATAATTTTCTTTAAACAATAATCCGATATCTTCTGGATTTTCATGGATTAGAAATTGCTCACTCGTCTTCAGCAATGATGCAGTTGCCGGTATAAAACTGTAAATAACGACTCCTTTTAGCAGGTAAAGCCAATAATAAAAACTGATTAAAAAAAGTTTATAACAAAACTGAAATACTTTTTGAATGGAACCACTCATCCCTCATCATCCTTTGTCTACATTTCAACAGAAAAACCATTAACCACACTAGATCCCACGAGCATTTATGGAACGGACATTTAGTGCCTTATTTGAATGGAAATCAGCTATTTTTCGATGTTAGCGGACATTGAATCCCTTATTTGATTCATTCCGGCCACCATTAGCACTATTTTCGATGAATAGCGGAATAGATGTCCACTGATAGCCTAAAAAGGCCACTTTTGTCACAAATAACGGAACGAATGTCCGCACTTAGTCCCCTAGCTTTAGGGGTAACACCCTCAAACTCTCTGCCTTTGCAAACAAAACCAAGGCAGTCACCTTGGTTTTGTTTGTTTATTTTATCGCTTTTACTGAATCGCGGTAAATAATTTTACCTTTTACTGCGACTCTTCCGAATTTCACTTCCGGATTATCCATTTTATCGCATATAAATTTAACCGTGTTTTTAGCCATTTCTTCGATATCTACTTCTACGGTTGTTAGGTGAGGCGTTGTCAGTGTGGCATAGATATCATTATCGAATCCGACCACCGAGCAATCTTCTGGTACCCGATACCCTTCTTTATTTAACCTTTCGATAAGTAAATGTGCTACTTGATCACAGTTACAAACGAAAGCGGTTGGCATTTGGTCGGGTAAATCCATTTCGATAAAAGCTCCCCGCTCATCCCGATCACTAATGACATATTCCTGTTTCAAATGAATTTTATGCTCTAATAATGACTTATAATATCCAAGAAAACGGTCCTGAATACTACTTGTAGAAAAAAGATTGCCGACATAGGCAACTTCTTTGTGCCCCTGTTGAATCAATGAATTCGTAATTTCATAAGCTCCATAAAAGTTATCGGTAATGACTGCATCTACATTATCATTCTCGTCATAGAAATCGAGGAAAACTAAAGGCATTTCCACACTTTGCATTAATTCTATATACTCTTTGCTAGGTTGTCCAAGCATAATGAAGCCATCTACTCTGCGCTCGTGATAAATGCGCGGCAACTTTAATTGATCTTCGTCTTCATTAGGTAAAATATGAATAATTCCGTAATAACCACGGTCTTCTAAAATCTGTGCAATCGCTTGATATACTTTTAAATAAAAAGATTGTGTCATTCCGGTGTATCGTTCAGGGATAATAACACACACATTATATGACTTACCATCTTTCATCGATTTCGCCATCGTATTGTAACGATATCCCATTTTATCCGCTAACGTTTTAATCTTTTCTTTTAATTCTTCACTGACGCCTTCTTTGTCGTTCAGTGCTTTAGAAACCGTGACACTGCTCACATTTAATTTTTCAGCAATATCTTTCATCGTGACATTCGACTTCATTTTGTTCACCCCATACTCTAACTTCCCATTTCGTCTATCATAACATTTTTAAAGAAAAATTACTTAATAATTTAACTTAATTCGTGTTTATTTTACCCTAATCGACAAGAAGAGAAAAGGGTGAACCAGGATGTCACCCTTTTAGTAATGCTTCATTCTGTTCGATTAACGATTTACGTTGTTCTGCATTTTCTAGAGACCGATACGGATCTTCAGGTGTATGGAACGTGTAATCTACTAATTGGTCTACAGTTGTTTTAGCCACATGAATTCTCGTATCACTAGATGCATAGTAAACAAATACTTCATTTTCTTCATTAACAACTGCACCATTACAGAAAATAACATTAGACACATCACCTGTACGCTCGTCATCGTATGGTGCAATGAAATGTCCACCCGGTAATGCAATGAGTTTCGTAGGATCTTCTAAACTCGTAGCAAAAGTATAGAGAACATAACGCAAGCCGGCCGCAGTGTTACGAACACCGTGAGCAATATGAATCCAACCTTTATCTGTTTTAATCGGCGCAGGCCCTTGTCCGTTTTTGACTTCATAAATCGTATGATACTTCTTGCCGTGAATTACTTGTTCATCTTGAATAATTGGGTTTGTAATATCTTCTGTTAATCCGAATGCAATTCCTCCGCCCGAGCCAGTTGAAATAAAACCGTCTTGCGGTCGAGTATAGAAGGCGTATTGTCCATCAACAAATTCAGGATGTAATACGACATTTCGTTGTTGAGGTGATGGCGTCTTGATATTCGGCAAACGTTCCCAGTTCTTGAGATCATTCGTACGAACAAGACCTGCTTGTGCTACTGCACTGGATGTGTCAAATTCACCTGCATCCGCATCCTTGCTCTCCGAACAATAAATACCATAAATCCAGCCATCTTCATGCTTCACTAATCGCATGTCGTACATATTAGTTTCTTCTTGATCAATATCATCCCAAACTAGTGGAGTATCAATAAATCGGAATTGATCGACACCATTGTCACTTACTGCTAAAGCAAAAATTGATTTACGATCCAACCCTTCTAACCTCACTACCATATAATATTTCCCTTCGTGATAGATCGCACCAGGATTAAACGTCGCATTAACACCTAAACGTTCCATAAAGAACGGATTCGTTTCCTTATTCAAATCAAATCGCCAATGGAGTGGAACATGATGTCTCGTTATGGCCGGATATTGATATTTCGTATAAATACCATTATAAAATTGCTTGTTTTCTGGATTTTCACGTTGAATTAATCGTTCTTGTTCCTCCAAAAGCTGATAGTATTTTTCATGAATCATGACTGCTTCACCCTTTCGATAAATTCTAAACAAAATCTACTATTATGGTAAGATGTCTTCCACGGTTCTCCGATTGCTCTTTCTGTTGGCTTGCCATCAGGCTCTATCGACCAATACCATTCTCCATTTTCACGATTATCGACTATATGTTTTTTAATATAGTCCCAAAGATTCTCCATTAATTGTTGAAATTTCGGATCTTGTGTATGTTCAAATGCATTTAAATAGCCGACCATCGCTTCTGCTTGTACCCACCAAATTCTCGTTTCATCATAATGGTCATCAACCTGTTCGTTGATTAATGAACCATCTGCCTGCATCGCATATGCAGCAATATTATACGCAATATCGAGCACCATTTGATCAAACCTTTTATCATTTATCCCTATTGTTTTAATGGTTTCATCCATCAACCAGCTCGCTTCAATATCATGGCCGAATGATTTCATATTGACTAATGAATTCCATTGCTTATCGAAAAAAACGCCTAAAAAATTGGTATCTTGGTTATAAATCTTCTGATAATGCACTTCTAACAAATCTAGTAATCTTTGTTTTAATGCATCCGTAGGGTTTGCTTTATACAAATTGGTATACGCTTCCAATACGTGAATATGTGTATTCATTGTAATTTCTGCAACGACACCATTTTCACTTAACATTTCGTTTGATACCGGATTCCAACATTGATCGAACTCTTCACCATAAGCACGATTTTGCTGGTCATAACCCTTCTCTTCAATTAAATGATAGATTTCATTTGCCAAAGCTAATGCTTCCTCTAATTTCGTGACTCGATAATATTCACTTAATGCATAAATCGCAAATGATTGGGCGTATACATGCTTTCTTTTATCTTTCGGTTGCCCTTGATAATCCACTAACCAATAGATGCCTAGATGTTCCTGATCATATAGTTTGTCACGAAGAAAGTGATAAAGGTGATGAGCATGCTCTAAGTATTCTTCTTTCCCAGTAACTCGATATGCAGCTGAAAAAGTCCAGAGGAATCTTGCTGTCGCAATCCCTCCCTTATCTGCTTGCTTATTAATTTCTAAATGATAGTCTACTTCCCCATAAAAACCTCCATGTTGCTCATCCTTCAACTGCATCCAAAACGGGAGGATTTTCTGTTCTAAATGTTGTTGAATTTCGTCTGTCAGCTTTTTCATAAATGAAACCCCCTCTTTATGTTTATCGTTAACTTAATAAATTAATAATAATTAACTTAATGGCGTTTGTCAATTACTTACTACTTAAATTGAACTTCGATTCAACTCATTCAAAAAGCCAGCAAAAGAACAAAATCTTTCACCGGCTTTGATTTATACTTTAAATTTTGCAAAGGTTTCTTCTAATTCATGCGCCATAGATGCTAATTCTTGCGAGGAAGCAAGTAATTGTTGCATAGCTGCATTTTGTTGTTCTGAACCTGCCGCAATTTGCTCGATACTTTCTGCTGACTTTTCCGAGATTTCTTGAATATTGGTAGTTGCCGCACTTACTTGATCTATTTTGTCATTTGTTATGTCAATCGTTTGACTAGCTTGCTGATTATGGTTATTTAACATTTGAATCGAGCCTGATAAGTGGTCAAATACCGTACCTACCTTTTTGACTTTTTCTACTCCTTGATTAACCGATTCTGTACTCATTTCCATCACTTCTACTGCTTGATGAGTATCTTCAATCGAAGTAGCAATTAATGACTGAATATTCTCCGTGGCATCTGCCGTTTGCTCGGCAAGTTTACGAACTTCATCTGCAACAACAGCAAATCCTTTGCCATGTTCACCGGCTCTGGCAGCCTCTATCGTCGCATTAAGTGCTAATAAATTGGTTTGCGACGAAATAGAATGAATCATATCTACAATACTGCTAATCTTAGAAGAATGCTCACTTAATGAGTTAATAATGGTTGCTATTTCGTCCACTTGCCTTTTAACCATATCCATCTGCTCTACCGTATCTGTTACATCATGGGTTCCATTCTCAATCTCCTGTTTCGTTTCCTTACTTAAGCGAATCGCTTCTTGCATCGTTGTGGTAACTTCCGCCCAAGATTTTTTCATCTCTTCCATTATCGCTGTTGATTTTTGAACGGTTTGAACTTGCTCTTCACTACCATTCGCTATATCTACCATCGTAGTAGTGATCTGAGTATTTACATCCGTTGTTTCTTCCGCATTTTCTCTTAAGGCTTTCGACATATTCGTTACTGTTTCGGTTGTTTCTAATAATCGGACAATCGAACGTTGCAAATGATCAGCCATTTGATTCATTGCATTTTGGATAACTGCAATTTCATCTTTACCTTCCACTTCGATTCGTTCAACCGTTAAATCACCATCTCCTAATCGTTTCGCAAACAACGCCAAGCTTGCAAACTTGGTGGACATTCTTTTATTTACAACTACTAGAATAACAATAGAACTAACTAAAACAAATACAACAAGTGCAACCACTACAATCATGGTGATGGTGGACTGTTTTTGTATATTGTCTTGTAAGGCACTTCGTTCAGATAACATCAATTCCTTTAACTCCATTAGTTCATCGATCGTATAATTGCGGAGTGTTGTTGTTTTTTTATGTAAATCAGTCTGAACAAAAATGTCTACTCTTTCTCCGTTGTCTCGATATTCGGCAGTTTTGGGTATGATTTCATCAAAAAATAATTGATCCATTTGGTCATTATAATCTAACACTTTCTCATATATTTTTTGTTGTTCATTTGTTTCTAATTCTGCTTCAATCATTTCCACAGAAGTTAAAAATGCATCTCCTTCGGCCTGATAATCTTCAACCGTGGTGGTTGGATGCTGCTCCGTTAAAATATCAGCAATAATAATCGATTTTTGCTTAAAGATCGAAGCTGCCTCCACTATTTCTATCGATGCATCACTTTTTTCATCTACTGCTCGAGATTCTTTTAGCACTCCATTCATCGATAAAATCGTAATCAATAAGGAGAGGACAAATAACACTAAAACACCAGTAAACAATAAGCCATATTTTTGTCCCACTTTACGATCTGTCAGAAAATGACGATTCCAACGTATTTTTTTTAGATTCCATTTCGGCAAAGATATCTTTTTCCATCTTCTTTTCATATGAATCCCCTTTCATCTTATAAAGAAAACCTACCATCAGCGAGATTTCATTATTCTACTCACTGATGGTTAGCAACACTTATCAGGTCTTCACAGGCAACACAGATGCGTCAGGAAATCTGAACTGCTTCTGAAGCCATTTTTATTTGATAGAATTCCCCTTGTTTCTCTACTAACTCGTCATACGTTCCCATTTCTACGCATTGGCCATTTTTCATCACGACGATACGGTCTGCATCTCGGATTGTTGATAAACGATGTGCTACGATAAAGGTTGTTTTCCCTTTAATTAATTCCTGCATGGCATCCTGAATTAATTTTTCCGAGACGTTATCTAATGCAGAAGTTGCTTCATCCAAAATGACCATTTGTGGTTTACGAATAAATGCTCTAGCAATGGCAATCCGTTGCCTTTGGCCACCTGACATCCGATCACCGTGTTCCCCGATTTTTGTTTCCAAACCATCTGGTAATTCATCGATGATATCTTGCAAATTAGCCATTTGAACAGCTTGTTGTACCTCTTCTTCTGTAACTTCAGCTAAACCATACGTGATATTTTCACGGATCGATCCCGAGAAAAGAATCGTGTTTTGTGGCACTACCGCGATCTTCTTTCGGAAGCTTCTCATACTTAAATCATCCATCACGACGTCATCTATTAAGATCCTTCCATTACTAGGCCGATAAAACCCGGTTACTAGATTCAAAATAGTAGATTTACCTGCTCCCGACTCCCCAACGAAAGCAATCGTTTCTCCAGGTTTTACTTCAAGCTGAAAGTCTGTTAATACATGTTTATCTGAATCGCGATATTTGAAATAAACGTGGTCAAAGTCTACCTTACCGTCTAATTGCTTTAGCTTCGTCTTCCCCTGGTATTCCTGTGTTTCCTTCGCAAAAAGGATTTCTGAGATCGAATGAACGGACTCAAAGCCTTTTGCTAATTGAGGATAAATGTTAATCACGCCAGATATAGACATTAAAATTTGCGTGAAATATGTCTGGTATAACACGACATCTCCAATCGGTATTTGTCCTTGATAAGCAAGGTAAACAGTAAAAAGTAAACATAAAACTTGAAACAGTTGAAATGCTACCCAGTTACTCGCTCCAAAGAAAGCCTCCGTAATATCCAAACGATAACCTTTGCCACGGACATGATGTAATAAAGAATCTACTTTATTAATCTCTACTTTTTCTAATCCATGCGCTCGTGTTACTGGGATCATCTCTACTGTTTCCGCTACCTGACCAGACATTTCTTCTACTTGTTCCCGGAATTCCCTGTTTCGTTTCGTTAGCTTCCCACGGAAAAAATAAACAATTAAAATCGAAATCGGTATCGCCACCAAAAAGAAGGATGTTACGGTCCAACTTCTATTCGCCGTTACTGCAATTGCCACAATCACATTCATAAATGCCGGCAAGACACCCATCATAGTTTGCTTGGACATAATCTCGATCATTTCAACGTCACGCAGCACTTTTGCCTGTAACTTACCAGACCTTAATTCACTGTGAAAAGAAATGGAGAGATGTTGTAATTTTCGAATTAACGTACTTCTCAAGCCAGCTTCTACGTGACGAATCGCCTTACTCATAAAACTGATATGCAAAATTTGACTCGGCAAATTTTGAATAATAACAATGGTTAATACAATAATATTCATCCATAAATAACGAACGTCATAACTACTTGGATCAGATGCAAAATTGATTAGGTTTGCCGTTACAATCGGCAGAATCCAAACCGGTGAATGCTTTAACAAAAAGAAAATAAATGAGACAAATAATTTCAGATAATGGCCTCGGTACATGACATGTAACGTTCGAAACAGTCGTCCTTTTATATCTTGTTGTTCTTCAAATCGCTTTTCAAAGTCTAAGGAAATACCATTTTTGCTAGACACATAATCCCTCCTATATATTTATATCGGATCATAACTTAATCCATTAAGTAATATATTAAAACTTTTTGCTTTTAATTGTCTAGATATTTATCTTATTCTACTATTCTACTTTGACAATAACCTGCGAATTTAATATATTATAATAAGTAAACGTTAACTTACTTATGAAAAAGGGAGGAAAAATATCATGCCAATCCAAGTGAACCAGGAGCAATTAGAATTTCATCTATATAACGACAGTGTAAGTTATATTTTCCGTGTATTAGAAAAAAGCCACCAACTTGAACATTTATATTTTGGTAAGCGAATTCATCATAGGGAATCATTCACCCACTTAATTGAACGAGAAATTCGCCCATCAACCAATATGTTTGAAGGTGATCATACTTCCTCGATGGAACATATTAAACAGGAGTATCCAAGTTATGGATCAACAGACTTTCGCTACCCTGCTCATGCAATTTTAAGAGAGGATGGCAGTCATATTACGAACTTCACTTATGATAGCTATCGCATCATAAAAGGAAAGAAGACGTTAGCGAACTTACCTGCTACATATGTAGAAAATGAGGAGGAAGCTGATACTCTCGAAATCGAATTAGTAGATGATGTATTGCGATGTCGATTAATTCTTTCTTATACTATTTATCAAAATCGGAGTATAATTACCAGAAACGCGAAATTCATCAATGAAGGTACAGAAACTTATTATCTTGATCAGGCAATGAGTATGAATGTTGATTTAGCTGATGACCAATTTGATATGGTGCATTTACATGGAGCTTGGGCAAGAGAAGGACATGTGGAAACAAAACGGTTATCGAAAGGGATACAATCGATCTATTCAAACCGTGGTGCAAGCAGCCATGTTTTCAATCCATTTTTTGCATTAAAGCGACTAAACGCCAATGAGCATCAAGGGGAAGTCTACGGTTTCAGTCTCGTTTACAGTGGAAACTTCTTAGCTCAAGTAGAAGTAGACACTTATAATGTGAGCCGCGTTAACATGGGAATTAATCCTTATCGTTTTAAATGGAAATTAGCGAGTAGTGAAAGCTTCCAAACCCCTGAGTGTGTCATGGTTTACTCTGATCAAGGATTAAATGGCATGAGTCAAACCTTCCACAAACTGTATCGCGAACGACTAGTAAGAGGGCATTGGCGTGATAAAGTTCGTCCTATCTTGATTAATAATTGGGAAGCAACGTATTTTGATTTTAATGAAGATAAAGTACTGGATATTGCCAAAACAGCAAGCAACTTGGGCATTGAATTATTTGTTCTCGATGATGGCTGGTTCGGAAAACGCGATGATGACACAAGTTCACTTGGAGATTGGTTTGAATATCAAGAAAAATTACCAAATGGAATTGATGGCTTAAGTGAAAAAGTAGAAGCATTAGACATGCAATTTGGTCTTTGGTTTGAACCAGAAATGGTATGTAAAGATACCAAACTATTCGAAGAACACCCTGACTGGATTCTCTCTACACCTGAACGAAGAGCCTCACATGGTCGAAACCAATTTGTATTAGACTTCACTCGTGGTGAGGTAGTTGATTATATTTTTGATTTAATGGATAAGATTATTTCGAAATCCAAAATTTCCTATATCAAATGGGATATGAACCGGCATATTACAGAAGCATTTTCCCAAAGTCTACCTGCTGATCAACAAGGGGAAGTGTTCCATCGATATATTTTAGGTGTGTATGACTTATATGAACGTCTAATCAAGAAATATCCTGAAATCCTTTTTGAATCATGTGCCGGTGGTGGTGCCAGATTTGATCCGGGTATGTTATATTACGCACCACAAACTTGGACAAGTGATGATACCGATGCAGTCGAGCGTTTGAAGATACAATATGGTACATCAATGGTCTATCCGTTAAGTGCTATCGGAAGTCATGTTTCCGCCATTCCCAACCACCAAGTTGGACGGCTTGCTTCGCTTGATACTCGTGCAGCTGTCGCTTATTTTGGTACTTTTGGCTATGAGTTGGATATTACGAAACTGACAGAAACAGAGCAACAAAAAGTAAAAGAACAAGTTGCTTTCTTTAAAGAAAAAAGAGCCTTGATTAGAGATGGGGAATTTTACCGACTATCCAGTCCATTTGAAAATAATGAAACAACATGGATGGTGGTAAATGAAGAAAAATCCGAAGCATTAGTTGGTTATTATAAAGTACTGGCAAAACCGAATGAGGCATATAACCGCGTCAAATTAACCGGTCTAGATCCGGATAGATTGTATGAAGTAAATGGCGAAACAACGTATTATGGTAGTGAACTGCTGAATATCGGGATTATCCTAGCAGGTAATTACATTGACCGTGCTGATGAATATTGGGGGCAGGAGCATCCTGGGGATTATCAATCGCGTTTGTTTCATTTAAAGGCGTTGTCATAATTAGCAATCGTTAAAAAGCTTAGGGATGATTGATCTCTAAGCTTTTTTCTTAAATACAGTTAAAAGTCTAAAACCTAAGAATCCACCTAATGTATTTAATATAAGATCATCTACGTCAAATACACCTAATTGAGTAACAAGTTGTATGACTTCAATCGTTAAACTGAGAAAAAAAGGGATACCAATTATTAAAAGCGATTCTTTGCGCTTTGTCGATAATATTGGAAACAAAATTCCGAGGGGGCACAAAAACATACCTCCTCCATACAAGAAAATATGTCCAAGCTCTGCTAATTATTCAGTTATGATTTCCTATAAATCGAAATATAGTCTATACATATTATTTTCCAGCTTACTCATAATATAACTAATGATATGTAAAGGAGGAATGAGAGTGACAAAGCAACAAAACCAGCCGAATCCAGATGATCGCTCAGATAATGTGGAAAAATTACAACACAAGGTGCAAGATACAATAGAAAATATAGAAGAAGCACACGAGACGATGCAGTTTGCTTCTTCAGAAGAAAAAGAAAAAATTATCGAGAAAAATCGTCGTAGAGAAGAAGCAATTTCAGGTATGAGAGAAGAAATTAAAGATGAAGCACGAGATCAACAGTAGATATACAAAAATACAAAAGGCATATGGAATTAGCATATTCTTTATGCCTTTTTCCGAAAAAGATTGGTTTTTAATTATACTCACGCCTGACAAAAACTTATCTTAAACCCACTCTTTCCGATGATTACGAATAAATTGAATATCGTATTGATAGTGGGAAAGATGTCCTTCATCAATCATATTTTGAAACGCTGTATCTCCTTCACTGGCTTTTCTTATAATAGTTTTACATAACCCTTCTAAACGGAGTAGCACCATTTCTAAATACTCTTCTTCCATCCTTTCCCCATAAGCTTCAAAGAAAATTCTAACTCTTTCCTTTATACGCTTAGCATGCTGTGATGAATGATAATACACTTTCTCGCCTTTTTCTGAAAGATAAAATCTACTTAGCGGAACGCAAGTATAAAGAGTGTAAGCTATGTCCCAAAGCCTAGGCCCTGGTCCAGCAACATCAAAATCAATAATACCTATTGGTCTTTCATGATGAAATATAATGTTGTATATTGCAAAATCATTATGGCATAGTACTTCAAATGGTTGAGGGGTGTTATCGATCGGTTGCCAGCTATCAAATGAAAAATCACTCACAGAATCATGATAAAGACGGAGTATTTTCGCTATTTCTACCAAGACTTTATCAGACCACATATACTCTTTTACAGGGTAATTACCAACTTCCCCTTCAATGAAAGATAAAATCTCTCTCCCTTTTTCATCAATCCCTAAAAACCTTGGTGCATAACTGAAACCTTTTGTTTCCAAATGCTTTAGTAATTTATGAATGTTTGGACTTTGTTTCTTTATCTCTCTTCGTACAGTATTTCCCGAACGATAAACGTTTGAGACATTTCCTCCTGATAGTATTTCTTCATTTTTATCGTTTGACATTTAAATCCTCCCTTCTGTGACTCTTCACCTTCCTGTAAAACTAGTGACTTAATTATAATCGGACTGGCTTCGCCCATATTAAATAGATGATATCTGACCAATAACGTTCGATATGATCGACCTGAAGATTTGAATTTCTCACTATCTCATTGATATTTCTGTTACAATGGCATCCAGAAATCTTTTTATGTAGTGGATCAATCATTTTTTGACCGAAGGAAAGAAAGCTATTAGAACTCAAGCCATGTTCCATTAACAATATAATCCCATCTTTGCGGCACCAATGATTAAATTTATTTAATGTAACAATTGGATCGGGATAGCTACAAAGGGAAAGCGTTGATACGATACAATCAAAGGAGTTGTCTTCTAACACCAGCTCATCAATATCTGCTTGGATAAATTCCGCCTTCACCTGAAGTTGTGCTGCTGTCCTCTTGGCGCTCTTGATCATCTCTGAACTAAAATCAACCCCTGTTACCTCAACATTATCCCTATCATAATAGGGAAAGTTTGCTCCCGCTCCAATTCCAACCTCCAAGACTTTTCCGTATGTGCTTTTTATTATTTTATTTCTCCATCGAGCAAGCTTTTGATTCGCACGATTATTTTCATACATTTTAGCCTGTTTATCATATTTTTCGATGAGTTTTTCGTTTTTCACTTTCTCACCCTCTACAAAGTAATATTGTGCTTAACATGGATAATTATTATATTAGTTGCAGGTAAAAATCTTTCATCTAAGTAAATGCTGCTTCCTTTTCCAAATATGTCATATCACCGAAATACAAGTTTCTTAACAATATTGGATCTCCAAATAGTAAAAACTAGCAAAGCACCAAACACATTAAGAATTAAATCATCTATATCAAAACTTCCTCTTCTTGTAAACGCTTGGATTGTTTCGATACATAAGATGAGTACAATCATGGAAATGGTGAACCTAGTCACGCTATTTAATTTCCTTATAAAGATCGGCAGGAACACACCCATCGGCATAAAAGCTATAATGTTACCAATAATATTTCGTAAAATTATATTTATATTTAAAGTTTCGTTAAACATTGCCTGCACATAAAAATATATGGTGTTAAACGGAATGAAATTAGAGGATCTCTTTATGTATTCTAAAAAGGATAGGTTTGTTTCAGTACCTCTACTTTCAAAAAATAAGAGAATGACCAATACAAATATATATGCTATAAAACAAATTCCTATAATAAATTTTAATACCTTTCTCATATATCCACCTTACACCCTTAAGTAATATTTCTTCGGTTTATTTTAACATAAAATACCAGGGGCGATCCGTTTTTATTCAAAACTACTATTAGCAAACACTTTCTGATAGGAGAATACGATACGAATAAACATCATAAAATGCATCACCATCACGTACCCAAGAACGTAGAATTCCTTCGTTGACAAAATTATTTTTTTCTAACAACCGAGCAGAAGCATAATTATCCATGTCTACATATGCCGTAAGCCTCTCTAACTCCCAATGGTCTTCTTGGTCAGCCTCCATATCATAAAATGAATATTCATCATCGTAATGCCAGTTAAATGCAATATCTTCAGCTTCTTCTTGTGTCATAACAGTAAATTTATATGACATTTTTTATATCTCCTTATCCATCTCTATAAATCCATTACCCTTCTAGAATAACGTTACATTTACTTTACCTTTTCTCACTTCAATGTTGTATCTCCTTTCTTCCCTTACATTATTTTAACATAATATTCCATCAAAAAATTCACCTTGATTTATTTCAACATAACCCCTAATTGTCTCATCACGGTCTTGAACATTAATTTTACCTGTAGAAACTTATGTAGGGACTCTCCTACTATTCTTGAAAGCATGGTTATTTATAAATGTTTTGAGACGAATCATATTTTGTACTTTACAATAGTATGCGTCATACAGTATACTACATGTAGGAGTTGATAAAGATGAAAGATGCGAATGAATATTTGGATAAACTATTGCAAGAATTGCGGCGGGGCACGATTACTATTAGTGTATTGAGTCAACTATCGGAACCGCAATATGGCTACTGGCTTGTCACCATGTTGGAGGAGAAAGGAATTCATGTAGAACCTGGGACACTTTATCCACTTTTAAGAAGACTAGAAAAACAAGGACTACTGGAAAGTAAATGGGACACAGAGGAAGCAAGACCACGTAAATATTACTTATTAAGTGAAACAGGTAAAGAAGTTTATAAACTGTTGATCGTTGAATGGCAACAAATTGTAGAAAGCATGAGTAATGTTATTGACATTAAAGGAGGCAAAATGGATGGAGATGATTGACCGTTATATTTATGCTGTCACTCAGAAGCTCCCCCTATCACAAAGGGAGGATATTGCGGAAGAACTCCGCAGTTTAATTGAGGATATGTTGGAGGAACGAGTCCAAGGTGAAGATGTTACAGATAATGATGTGGTAGAAGTATTAATGGAACTAGGAGATCCGAGGCAATTAGCTCAAAAATATAAAGGAACGAAAAACTATCTAATTGGACCAGAATTATTTGATAGCTACATGTTGGTATTAAAAATTGTTTTAATTTCAACTGCCATTGCAATATCTATCACTTTCATTATCAAAACTATCATAAATCCAGTTACCATTCTGGATCATTTCGTCGAATTGATTGTCGCTTTTGTTACCGCTCTTCCAGCAGCTTTTGGCTGGACAACATTTGGCTTTGCGATCTCGGACCATTTCGGGGAAATTAACGCAAAAGATTTAGAGATTGGAACAGAATGGAAGCCATCGGATTTAGCTCCCATTCCCGATGAAAAAAGACAAATCAAGTACTATGAGCCAATCGTGAGTATTACATTTTATACGTTATTAATCATCATGTTTGTTTTTTCCAATGAATACCTAGGGGTCTGGATTTTTCAAGATGGGTTTTCTGATGTGGTTCCGTTTTTAAATAACGAAACATATACTACTTCCTTGTTATTCATTATTCTTATTATGGGTATTGGAATAACAAAAGAATGCCTTAAGCTCATATATGGTAAGTGGACCTCCAAGCTAGTCACTTATATAGCAATAGTTAATGTGATTTCAACTATAGCTGTATTATTTATGATAAATGGAAATGCATTTTGGAACCCTGATTTTCTTCTTGAGCTTACACAAGCAGGTGTAATTACTGAAAATAGTGATGGATATAGAACTGTAAGTATGATTTGGAATCAATCTACATTATGGATTTTAGTTCTTTTAGTTGTAGGATTAATTTGGGAATTGATTGACGGCTTGATTAAGGCTAACAAAAAATAAAGTAAGTTGATTATTCTTAATTTGAGCATTATTGATTGTCACTAAAGTTAATCAATAATGCTCTTTATATTTCCACATTAAAGATCACACTACCCATGATAATGTAAGGTTTTCTCATTATATGGCCATATGAACAATTTCATCAACCCATTCAGTACGTTCTTCAATTCCGAACTTATTACAAATATTTAGATGGACTCTTTTAAATTCTGGGACTATACTTTTCATAACATTAATAATTTCAGAGACATCCCTACCACATTCCCAACTATCAAGAAGCGAGAGTTGCCAATCTATTAGTTTACTTCTCTCACCCTCATATTTTGCCCAATCACCAAATGCATTTGGTTGAATTCCAACTTCCATATACCAACCTGTTATCATAGATAAACGTAAGCTATCAATACATTTTAAAGCATAATACAATTCTTTTCTCATTGCTCGACGATAAGCTTCGTGAAAATGCGCAAAAAACTTTGTACGCCAGAATTCAATCTCTTCTCTTGACGGTTTATAAGATAGACTCGTTGATTTATTCAATGTATCTTCTAACTGTCCATCTAGATCTCGTACAATTTTTATGTTTTGTAACCAGACAGAGGGCTTAATATCTTCAAATTTATAATAAAATGTATCAATTTTTATAAAACAATCATAGTGCGCGATGGAGTAAGTTACATCAGGTCCTAAATCCTCAAAATATACAACATTTCCCCATCTTTTTAGGCGCTCTTTTTTATTTAAAATAAATTCCTGAAATTTTTCAGGTGATACAACTATACGTAGGTCGATATCGGAATATAAATCCGTATTATCATTTCCTATAGAACCACCATAGAAAACTCCTAAGACATCATCATCATTTAACAAATCTTTTTCAATGGAATTAATTAAATCTTGGCGATGCTTTGGAATTTTTAAATCTCTCTCGAAGTGTCTAGATACAAATCCCACACATTTAATTCAACCTCTTTTCATTAGACTGGTAACCCTTCACTAAATTTAACTACTCCTTATTCATTTTGCGTATATAAGTTAGTTGGCCAATATGATAAGCATTATGCGTCGTTGCATTTGCAATTAATGCCCACCACTCAGTTTTTACTGGAAAGCCATTTACATTTGATTCCAACTTCTCTTCGGTAATTAATTCTTGCCAGCGTAATAGTACCTTTATTAATCTCTCTTTAAGCTCTGGGAAGCTCCTGTTTTCGGGTATATGAAAACTATCCGCATTATCCGCTAGAGATTGTTGAGCATTAAAATTGGAATTTTCATACCGGATTTGCCAAACTTCATTCCAGTAAATAAGATGTTGTACAATTTCTGCGATACTATGACTTCCTTTATCAGGTTTCCAAAAAGCTTCCTCATTTGAAATGCCGTCAACTGCTTCTTCAAAGGAAGCATACCAGCTTCGATCATTTACGTTTGCCAGCAACTGATCTAATAAAACCTCTTTAGCGTGAATCATTCTTCCTCATCTCCTCCGGTTAATTAGTATATACGTTTGTACTTCGTAATGATGTTCTAACTTAATACTAACATAATATTCCAAAATAGCTTTATACAAAACAAGACGATCTTTGATGATCGCCTTGTTCAGATTGTTACTATAGTTAATAAGCTCTAACAAATGCTTTTCCTTTCCACCATACACAAACAGCAATAGCCATGCCTATCACTCCAGCGACAAACAAAATTAACCGGATATTTATTCCTGCTGAAGCTAACGCACTTACAACACCATATGCAATTGGATCAAAACCATTCATCGCTAAGAAGATAATGCTCATTACTCGCCCCATGATTCGATTTTCGGTATTTTCTTGAGCTGCTGTGAAAAAAGGGATGAACACAAATGCAATCGAAAATCCAATAAAAAACAATATTGTTGTCAGGAACATTAAATTAGTTGCAATACTAAAAATAATGAAGAAAAGTAATGAAGCCATAAGTCCCATTAGCGATGTAAAGCCTTTACGCTTCACTTTTACAAAACTCAAAATCAGCGTACCAATTACCATACCAACCCCTAAGCTAACCTCCATAAAACTTAAATTAATAGGTGTTCCGCCAAGAAGATCAACTAATAATGGCATAGCAATTTGCAGTCCACCAAATACAAAGAAATTTACCGTGATCAACACAATAATCCCTGTTAATAGAAATGTAGAAGATTTCATATAGGATATACCTTCACGAAAATCTTCTAATGTACTTTGGTCCCCCTTATGCTCTACTGGTCCTTCCTTAATAAAAGGTGGAAAAACTACGAGAGCAGATAACAAAACCAATATAGTCGCCACAAAGTAACTAGTCGCTATAGAGCTGGTTTCCATGATTACACCTGCAAGGATTGGACCGATAATAAAAGATATTTGATCTATACCTTGGAAATAAGCATTTGCTTGCTGTAATTGCGATTTTTCTACCACTTTCGGTATCAGTGATGAACTAGCTGGTCCAAAAAATGCATCCAGCATACCAAATAAACCTACCGTAACGAATAATAAGACTAGTGTCATCGAGTCACTTGCCACAAGCCAAGATATACAGAAAAGTACTAGTGCTTGCAGCAAGTTAGTACCAAACATAATTGTTGTTTTTTTGTACTTATCTGCCAATACTCCACCAAAAGTAATTAATAGTAAACGTGGCACTGTTGCCGTAATTAAAGCAATTCCCAAGATGCCAGGTGAACTTAATACATTGATAATATACCAAGAGGTCGTTGTCAGAAACATACTAAAGCCAACGATCGCAAAAATACCTGCAACTAACAATAACATATATGTGCGATTTCGAAAGATTGATTGTTTCATTGCCATTTCTCCATTTCTAATTGTTGTGTACTAAATCATCTTATGGTATATAGTAACTATATAGTCAAGACTGGAGTGTTGAAAAATGACTGATAAAAATATTAAATATTTGACAACAGGTGAATTTGCCAAACTCTGCAGAGTAAACAAGCAAACACTTTTTTATTATGATCAAATTGGTCTTTTATCACCTATGCTTAAAAACGAAAAAGGCTACCGTTATTATTCCATTCACCAATTAGAGTTATTTACCCTCATAACGTTGTTAAAAGATCTAGGCATGTCATTACATGATATTCGTCAATATGTTGAACATAAATCACCAGAAAAATTCTTATCAATTATGCATCAACAGAAAGAAAAAGTAGCGAAACAACGGATGGAAATAGAAATGAAAGAGAATATGATCGATGCACAAATTGAATTAATGAATAAAGCAGCAAGGATAGATTTTGATCAAGTTAGTGTTGAACGATTACCGGAACAAACATATTATTTAAGTAAAAATATCGAGGATATTTCAGATGAGGAATTTTTTGAAGTGTTCTCCGACTTTGTTGAGGAATTGTACAAATTACATATTGATACCGGATACCCTATCGGTGGCTTAACTAAACGAGAACAAGTGCTGAAGGGTGAGTTTACTAATTATAGTTATTTATATATAAAACAACTTCATTCTCAGAAGGATAACCCCTACCTAAAGACTATAAAAGGTGACTTTTTAATCGGATACCATAAAGGGGAAGATAAGAAAATTCACCATACCTATAAACGACTTTTGTCAGAGCTGGAACGATTAAATCTAGAATTAGGAGACTATGTTTTAGAAGAATATATTTATGACACTGTCGTTAAAAACAGTGAGGAGCAATATGTGACAAAGATTATGATGCAGGTGAGATCTAAGGCAGATATGACATTCTAATTGTTCTCGCTTTTTTTGCAAGCTCCAAGATTTATTTGCAATTTTACTAATTTATTTGCATTTGTAGATATTTATTTGCAACTTTACTCATTTATTTGCAAGTCGACTTGTTTATTTGCAAATTCCTGAATTTATTTGCAACTTCTTCTGTTCTTAACATCAGATCACTTAAAATAGCAAACGCAATCGCATATTTATCACATTGAAAATGAGGTGCGAATTGCACCTCATTTTTGTTTGTTGTTTACTCTAAACCAGACATATTAAGTTACTTTTTTTCAATATGAAATAAAATATCTTTTCCGAATTCGACATCTTGTTCACTCGCGACATTACTCATCGCAAAATCTTCACCATTCAATAAAATGATAGGCGTCACTGTTTTGTATCCTTCCGCCGCAACGGTATTAAGATCAAATGTAGCTAGTGGATCTCCTTTTTTAACCTTCTGGCCATTTTCTACTTGAATATCGAAACCTTTTCCATCTAATTCAACGGTTTCTAATCCCATGTGCACTAAAATTTCAGCCCCGCCATCCGTTTTCAGACTAATCGCATGTTTTGTCTTAAATACGTCCGCTACTTCACCATCAATAGGAGATACCACTTGTTTATCTGTTGGCTCAATCGCTACACCATCCCCCATCATTTTTTGGGAAAAGACTTGATCAGGTACTTGGTCTAATGGTATTGCTTTTCCCGTCAATGGTGCCATTAAGTCTGTATTCACTTCTTTCTGCTTGAATAGCTTCTTTAACATAGCTTACCCCCTCCATTAGGTTAATATATAGTTACTTCTACCCCAAAATGAGCCAAAATAATCATATAAATGTTGGCGATAAATCAGCTTTTATCTTATGAACAGATAAAAAGTTCCCCATTTTATGATTCCATAAAGTGGGGAACTTCACTCTTATTTATTAATAACTTTTTTCAAATTAACAACATTCTCTTCAGCACTTTCGAGCGGATCACCGTCGAATTGTTCTTGTTCAATGACATACCAGTTCACACCGACAGATTCTCCTGTTTCCCATAATGTCGCAATGTCTAATGAACCTTTTCCGATTTCAATGCTGCGTTTTTCACCATTTTCTACTGTCAAATCTTTAATGTGTAAGGACACAACTAGATCATCATAAGCTTTGATCGTTTGTAATGGGTCTACGCCAACATGTGTTGCCCAATAACAATCGAGTTCCATCTTTACATACTCACGATCTGTTTCCTCAAAAAGAATGTCGAAGCCTCTTTTTCCATTACCAAGATCAAAGAATTCCATATTATGATTGTGATAAGCAAAAGTGAATCCAGCTTCGGAGCATTTACGTCCAATCTCATTTAATTCTTCTGCAGCACGGTAATAGGCACCTTCATCTGCTCTCAGCTCTTCCGGTAAAATTGGACAAATAATTAAATCATTACCAATTGTTTTATTATAGGTTAACGAAGCTTCTAGTTGATCACCTGTTAAACTGTCAAAAGGCATATGACTGCCAGCAGCAACTAAACCTGATTCATCCATTACTTGTTTTAATTCATTGGCGGGTGTATCAAAGAATCCGGCAAACTGTACGGCCTCATATCCCATTTCACCCAATTTTCGTAAAGTACCTAAAAAATCTTTTGAAGTATGGTCACGTACTGAATACAATTGAATTGCAATTTTCCCCATGTGTAATGCCTCCCTATAGATATACGGCCTTACCCGTTTCAGCTGATTGGTATAGTCCGTCGATAATTTTTTGAATATTGGTACCTTGCTTCGCATAACGATCAGTAATATTACCTTCAATGCAGTCCGCAACAAAAGCATGAATTTCTGTTTGATGTGCATTTATTTCTGGTAAATAGGCTGGTGTAATATCAATTAAAGTATCATGCTTTTCCTGATACATTTTTAATGGAAAAATGTCTGCTCCACCTTTGTTACCCATTAACGACACTTGCATGGTATCACGCTTTTCCACATTAGCAGCAAATGCTGATTCTAATACGAGTGATGCACCATTTTGGAAAGTTATCATCCCCACCGCCATATCCTCGACAGTATAGTTTTGATAATCCCATTCGCCTAATAAACCGACACCTTTCTTCGTTCCGAGTTGTTGATGTGTCTGACCAAGGACTACTACAGGCTCTGGGTAGCCCATTAAATATAATGCTGTATCTAACATATGGACACCGATATCGATTAATGGACCGCCACCTTGCAATTCCTTGTTAGTAAATACTCCCCAACCAGGAATGCCACGTCGTCTAATTGCTTGCACACGTCCGGAATAAATGTCACCGAGTTCACCTGCATCAATAAAACGTTTGGCAGCCTGCGTCTCCGATTGGAAACGATAATGGAAACCATACATCAACAATTTCCCTGATTTTACCTGCGCCTCTTCCATTTCTTTTGCTTCTTCTTGATTCATTGCTGGTGGCTTTTCACATAAGACATGACAGCCTGCTTCTAACGCAGTAATCGCTGCCTCCTTATGAAATTTATTTGGCACACAAACGCTGACAGCATCAATGTCTGTTTCTCTTAACATAGTGTGATAATCGTCAAATGCTGCTTGAATACCATGTTCACTTGCCACTGCTTTTGCTTTTTCATAAGCGACATCTGCTATAGCTACAATTTCCACTTGTTCTGGCACTTTTCGATAAGCAGGAATATGGACATCTGTCGCAATACCTCCTGCACCAATCAGTGCAACTTTTAACTTTGTCATCTGTGACTTCCTTTCCTTACGCCCACCACATCTCAGCCGGGCTTTCTTTAATATTTACTGCTTTTAAATTATCTACAGCACGAGCAAACCCTTCATCAATGGACATAATAGGATCTTCATGCTCAATACTTACAACATAATCATAGCCAAACGTTCGAAGAGCACTAATCATGTTAGACCATTCTTCTAAACCATGACCACATCCAACAGACCGGAAATTCCATGCTCTTGTTTGAATGTTGCCATATGGTTGCATATCTGTAAGACCATACATATTGACATTATCCTGATCAATGTAAGTATCTTTTGCATGGAAATGATGTATCGCATTTTCTTTTCCTAGAATCTTAATCGCTGCAACTGGATCGATTCCTTGCCACCATAAATGGCTTGGATCCAAGTTAGCTCCAATTGCTGGGCTTGTTTCTTCACGAAGCTTTAGCATTGTATATGGTGTGTGCACTAAAAACCCAGCATGTAATTCAATACCGATTTTAACGTTATGTTGTTCAGCCAGTTCACCAATCTCTTTCCAGTATGGGACCAACTTTTCTTCCCATTGCCATTCCAGAACATCTGCGTATTCTGTTGGCCATGGTGCGACAGGCCAGTTTGGTGCTTTAGCGTTTTCTTGGTCTCCGGGAGTCCCCGAAAAACAGTTGACAACCGGTACACCAGTTAGACCTGCAAGTTCAATTGTTTTACGAAGAATTTGATCACTTTCTTCCGCAAATGGCTTATCAGGTGTTAATGGATTGCCATGACAGCTAAAGGCACTAATCGTTAGCCCTCTATCTTTAACCTCTTGTAAATAATGATCGCGTTTCACCGCATCTTCTAAAAGTACATCAATTTTACAATGTGCATCTCCCGGGTAGCCGCCAGTTCCAATTTCCACGGCATCTAACCCGCTAGCTTTCACATGGTCCAACATCTCTTCGAAATTTTTTTCTGCAAATAGTACCGTAAATACACCAAGTTTCATGACTGTCTCCTCCTTCTATAAGGTTATATTCTTCTTCGTTTCATTCGCTTCTAATGCTGCTAAAATAATTTGTAATGATTTATAGCCTTCTTCTCCGTCTATTAATGGTTTGGAATCATTTCGTACACTGTCAACAAAATGATCAATAACACCTGAAGACGTTTGGCCACCACTGTCATTGGTTTGGATTTGACCAAGCTCATAATTGATTTTTGATCCGTCTGTATAGGTTGCTATTAAGCTGTAAGCAGGATCATCTTCAAGACGAAGCATTCCTTTTTCTCCGTAAATGACGGTTGAGTTATCTTCTCCAGCTCCATAAGCCCAGCTAGCTGTCAATGTACCAATAATGCCCTTCTCACTACGTAAAATCGTAACCGCTTGATCATCAACATCACTGTTCTCCTTGGCAGACGATTCTACCATAGCCGCTACTTCAGTAAATTCTGTTCCCAAAATATAGCGAATTAAATCAGCTTTATGTACGCCAAGGTCACCTAACGCACCAATAAATGCCTCTTCTTTACGGAAGAACCAGCTTTCCTTTCCATCAATACTCCAACCTTCTGGCCCACCATGACCGAATGTGGTACGGAAGCTGTACACTTTGCCGATCTCACCATTTGCGATTAATTGTCTCGCTTTTTCATGGCTAGGTACAAAGCGTTGATTATGTGCGATCATTAATTTTTTACCTGCTTTATTGCTAGTATCGATCATTTGCTTTGCCTCTTCTTCAGAAGTTGCCATCGGTTTTTCACATAAAACATGTTTCCCTTGTTCAGCAGCAAATATAGAGACAGGCGCATGCAAATAGTTCGGTAAACAAACGCTGACAAGATCTGCGTTAGAGTCTGTTATCGCTTGTTTATAATCCGTATACGCTTGTGCGTTATATTCAGATGCTGCTGACTGAGCACGCTCCTCTTTAATATCACAGACAGCCACAATTTCTACAAAAGGATTTCCCTGATATTCTGGTAAATGACGATGAATTGCAATACTTCCACAGCCAATTACAGCAACTTTTAACTTTTCCATAGATTCCATCTCCCTTTATGATTTTGGTTTTATTTCTTCTAATGGTTGGGCATTTCCATAGCTAGAAAATTCCCTTGTTGTTGGCTTAGCCCATCTTACGGCATTTTGAATTACTTTTTGAACATCTTGATGGTAATACGTCGGGTAGCCTTCGTGACCTGGGCGGAAATAAAAGACTTTGCCATGTCCTCTTCGATAGGTACAACCGGAGCGGAATACTTCCCCGCCTTCAAACCAGCTGACAAGCACTAATTCATCTGGTGCAGGGATATCAAAATGTTCTCCATACATTTCTTCTTTTTCTATTTCAATATATTCACCAATCCCTTCGACAATCGGATGAGAAGGATTGACCACCCACATTCTTTCCTTTTCATCTGCTTCACGCCATTTCAAGTCACAGCCAGTTCCCATTAATTTCTGAAAGATTTTCGAGAAATGTCCGGAATGAAGGACAATCAATCCCATTCCTTCAAGTACACGTTTATGTACTTTATCCACTATTTCATCAGCTACCTCATGATGAGCTAAATGTCCCCACCATAGCATGACATCTGTCTCTGCTAACTTTTCATCCGTAATTCCATGGTTCGGCTCATCTAATGTAGCGGTTTCAACATGAATATCGTCTGTTTCTAAAAACGCTTTAATTGCTTCATGAATCCCATTCGGATAGATTTTTGCTACTTCTTCGTCTTGCTGTTCATGTCTGAATTCATTCCATATTAAAACATTCATTAATTTCTACTCCACCTTTCGTATTTGCGTAAAGAATAAGAGTTAACAATCAAAATCATGATGAGCGAAAATAGACCGCTCTGATAATGTTACCCTTTTCATTTTGCAATATTAGTTATTTATTATCATAAATGATCAGCTATCATTTGAACATAAATGATATAATCAAAACATGAACTATTTTGCTATAAAGTGAGACTTGCAGCAGTGGGATTTTCACTGCTGGTTAGCGATACTTATCAGGGTGTTACCGAGCGTTAACTTCTTGATATACTCTTACATATTACGGACGGTTACCACCGTGGAAAAGTGAGACTTCTAGCAGTGGGATTTTCACTGTTGGTTAGCGAAACTTATCTGAAATGGAGGATTTTTTGATGAAAATTAATTTTTGCGGTTACTCTTATCATAATTATCGTTATCACACATCCCATCAATCTCGATATGCGTCATACTTATTCCGTCTTCAAACAGAGGGAAGGTCACAGGTGAAGGTAAATGCGGATACTCGTGTAGTGGAAAAAGGAGATTTACTTATTATAAAACCCGGGGAGAATTATGAGTTATACGTGGAGGAAGGACAACAAAGCGGCGATTTTCATTTATATTGTGAAGGAAAATGGATAGACGAACGCTTCAAGGACGCTCCAACCTTTGCAAAAATCACATTAGATGAAGCAGTATTAGATTTCTGGCATCATTTGATCATTGAGGAAAGACGCCCGAAAAAAGAAAGAAACAGCGAACTTACCTACTATTTGGTTAGTGCACTGTGTGTTTCTTTACAAAGAGCTATGGATAAAAGATCGAATGACATCTACCGTCCGTATGTAGTAACGAAAATGATGCGCTTCATTGAGGAAAACGCGACAAAACAAGGCTTTAAAGTAGAGGACATTGCCAATCACTGCAACCTGAGTGTTTCTAGATGTGTGCATCTGTTCAAAGAACATGTCAATCAAACGTTAATTGAGTATGCCCAATCTATTCGCATATCTGCAGCAATTAACCAAATGAAATATACTACGATGACACTTGAAAATATTGCCCAAAATTGTGGATTTGGCTCTTACTCTTATTTCCATCGCGTTTTCAAAAAAAATTATGATGTCTCCCCAAGAGCATATCGTGAAAAAATGTAGGATGATCAGCCGGTCATATCAGACAATATTTGCAGAAGTTCGACTCGACTTTTAATTTTAAGCTTTTTATAAATGAGTGACAAATAATTCTTGACTGTCCCCTCACTGATCCCTAATTGATCGGCTATCATTCGGTTTGTCCAACCTTTTTTCATCAACTGAATAATTTGCAATTCACGATTGTTCAAATCTTTATGTTGATTAAACTGTTCTTTAATAAAATGCAATGAACTTTCCCGTTCCAGCTTAAGTAGGGATTCTAAACGCTGTGAAAAATGCTGAACTAATGTCTGAGGAGCAACAAATTTACCATCCATAATAAAACGAAGTGTATCTTTAAATTCATCTAATCCTGAACTTTTTAATATGTATCCATCAGCTGAAACAGATAGTACTGTTTCGATCGACTCTTCATCATCAAAAGCAGATAATAAAACTACTTTAATGTTTGGGTGCATTTCTTTTAATTTTTTTGCACATTCTAATCCATTCATAACCGGCATATGAATATCTAATAAAATCAAAAAGGGACGAACTTCCTTCTCTTTGATAAAATTGATGACTTCTTGTCCATTTGTTAATGTACCAATCACCCGAAACTCTTCCATGTCTTCCACAAAATTCGTAATCATATCACGAAAAAGTGTTTGTGACTCTGCCACAACTACCGTGTGTTTTATCATACTATTTTCCCCCTATTATTTACTAAATTAATGATTATTTTAATCTAGCTATTACTTAAGCTCCTGACTCTTTTTTATTATAACGCATTTTTCATTCGTTTTAAAGAACATTTTGGTTTAAATTTACTATTTTTTATTTTTAATTGTCCATTGAGTTGTAGAATTTTTGACTTTTACGTGAAAACTAGTCGAATCAAAGCCACTTTATTTATATTTTTTTATTAACTTTAAGATCTGTTGATTATAATAAGGTGGTTCATTTTTCATATAAATGATAGGCTTCTTCATTGTTTCAGCTTCAAAATTTAACGCAGATTGTGGCTCCCATTCCACGTAGAGATCAGCTTGTTCTAAATATCGAAATACATTGGCTATACTACCAATAAACACAACATAATCCTCTAATTGATGGTTTTTGAGCTCATTCCGGATCATTGTTTCATTGTGATGATCACCATAAAGATACCACTTGAAGGCAATCCGCTGTTTTACAAAGTACTTGATCATAAAAATAAATCCTTCAATATGCCTCCTGTACTTTAGATTATTGGCTGATAAAACAGATAAATATTGAGGATGATACCTTGTTGCTTCATCTAATTTTAAAACGCGGTAGAGTGATTCTTTATAATAAGGATCTGCATAGTACTTTATTTGATGATTATTTTTCGCTAACTCACGATACATGGATTGTGAAGCTGTGTATATCAAATCCTGTTGACGTAATCGACCTATCACAGGTGCTACAGCCTTTTTGAACTGTCTAATTGGAAAGTAATAAATTTTCTTGTCAGCTTGTACTTTATCTCTTAAGTAAAAGGATGGGATACCAGAAGACAAACTAACTGCCTCATCAAAATGAATATGACTTTCCGCTATGCTCTCATTAATAGATTTCCAATACAACCGAACTAACGATGGAAAATTATAATATGCTTTTCTAATATGTAATGGGATTGAATGAGATTGCAACGTATAACTCCAATTCCGCTGATCTTGGAAATTCTTTCTAGTAGAAGAAAGGACATGACTGATTGGTAGCATTACCTTTATCTGTTTATTTAAATGTTGTAAAAACATGGAATCATTCTCGAGTAATTTTACATATATCTCAGATATAGGCTCAAGATGACGGTAGGTAAGATATAATTGATGTTCAATGGAAAGCCCGAGGTCTAACGGATCAAATATCATTAACACTTTTTTCATGAACATTCCTTCTTTCTATCTACTTTTCACCGTAAATGCTTGCCTGAACCTCTTGGCCATTCTCATACAAGTATATGTAATTGGTTTTTTATTATAACTATTTCTAGTACCTTACTTGGTTATTAAACAAGCAGAAGTCTATATCCACTTTTACTTCACTTCTTTGCATCCTTTTGGTTCTTCCATTTAATGAATTCAAAGACGATTCGATATTCATCAAAGTCTGGTTTCGTTATTCCTAAGGATTTTAAATTATCGACAAACTTGATCCATTCCTCATCATTCGTAAACGGCTGATCTTCTTCTCCTAACAGTGTCACCACTTCAACCTCTAATACTTCTGCTAATTTTTCTACTATTTGAATAGATGGGTTATCATTTAAGTTCCGTTCGATATTACTTAAATAAGATTTTGACACATCGGACCTTTCCGCTAACTCCGATAAAGTTAAATTCTTCTTCTTTCTGATTCGGTTTATATTATTCCCTATCATTTTTACAATACCTCAATCCCATCGATATTCTTTTTTTATCACATTGTTAAGGGTCTTTAAGATGCTCATAGTCTCCCTTTACTCAAGGGAGTGTTACATTATATGCCATCATCTCTTAGCTGCAAATACGTTTGCTCCGTTTGATGAACTACTTGCTCTAGATCATATCCTTTATTTATTAATATTTCTGGCGCAATAGGATTTCTAGCTTTGTTCTCATAAGCAGCATACATCGCTTCTAACCACTTTCTTTTATTATCTATAGGAATGAATTGAACTAGTCCCACTCCCAAATCAACTTCCTTCGATATACTGTCGGAAGCAATAATCGGCAACCCTGCACCTTGTGCTTCTACTAGAGTTAGTGGTAACCCTTCGGATAAAGAAGGGAAAATAAACAAATCAAATACTTGTAACCATTTTCCCAAATCTTCTTTCGCTCCTAATAAAATCACATGATCTTGGATGCGATATTGCTTCACTTTTGCTTCGATTTCTGCTCGTAAAGGTCCATCTCCTACTAATATTAATTTTGATTGCGGAATTCTTCTGCGGAATCCTACAAATAATTCTATTAAATAATGATAATTTTTTTGGGCAGTAAACCGACCGATATGACCAATAACAAATTCCTTATCGATGATGCCAAGTTCCTGCCTTCCTTGCTCTCTCAATGAATGCGAATAACAAAAACGCTCTAAATCGATTGCTTTAAACATGATTTCTGCTTGATTGGCCCTTCTTTTAAACAACCATTCTGCCGCTTCAGGTGAAGAAGCAAAAAAATGAGTGGCATAGAGTGGAATTAATGAGCTGGCTATCTCATCTAACATCTTTACCGTTCCTGTTGCGTTACCTTTTGTACGATGACTATGAGCTACTCTTACAGGTATCCCTGTTCTTTTTGCTGCTCTTAAGGGATAGATACTCATCTGATTTATATGCGAATGCATAACAATGTAAAACCGATGTCCTTTAAAAAATTGGCGTAATGATTTTCGATAACCCCTTATTCCAGCTTCCTTTATCGACGGAATACGGTATATAAGACCGCCTAACTGATGTATTTCCTGATCATAATCTCCTTCTTCATTTGTTAAAAAGTCAAATTGTACTTTGCTTCGATCCAAGTTTCGGTAGACATTCATCAGCATCGTTCCTACCTCACTTTGGTTCATACTTTCCACCACATGTAAAATTCGAAGTGCACTTTCCACCTTTGTTCCTCCTCAATCATTTCATTATAACGAACGGTTATGTATATCGTTTTATTGCAGGGCTTTATCTCCCACTGTATGTTAGCAAAACTTATAAGGGTATTAACTCTCCGAACTCCTTAGATTTGCGGATGATTTGTACCGTGATAAAGTGGGAATCTATCATTTTTTATGCAAACCTTTAAAACTACATCATTTCTCTATAAAGAACATAAATATATATTCTCATGATTTTAATAGGATGTCAACTAACATTTGGAAGTAAGAAAAACCGGTAAACAACGACGTCCATTATTACTTTGGTAGTAATGATAAAATATTTGAACAACTTGATCACCACTCCGGCTGCCCATTTCCCTTTCCGTGGGGTTTGCCCTTCAGCTAACTTTTTCGAGCAAAAACCGCTCGAAAAAGTGGATCTTCAGGTCAAACAATTCCCACAGGAGTGAAAATGGGCGGCCTTCGTTAAGATCTGCTCTACAACACTAACATAAAGTTAGCGACTTTTACTTTGCCCGCGGAAAGCGTAGTAATTAGTTGGAATGTTGCCAATATCCATCAAACCTTTCAAAATAACTACTTCGTTTAACACGGTTATTGCGCTGATTTTATACGTTCCATATAAAAATAGAAGGATGAACATGGCTCATCCTTCTACTTATTATCTATTTGATTGTTCGCTATTCTTCCATCATCTTTCTTCTGTCATTTTCTTCTGTTAAGAAATTAATAAATGTTTGTAGCCCCATTTTCGGCTGTGCTTTTATGAGAGAAATATAATCTTTCTTTTTGTGTTCATTTAAGATGTCACTTTTTTCAATTCTAGTTACGATATGTTCCATCTCTAATTGTTGGATTTTTTTCTTAATGTGCTTGGATTCTTTATATAACGCCATTCCAACTGCGGCCATCAATGCATAGACAACGACAACGGCAACCATACCATTTGAAAATCCACCAAAAAACAAGAAAAAGATTAAGTTAAACACCGAGATAAACAATAACGGAACAGCAAACATCATATATTTAGCATTCTTTTTGATTAAAGGATTTATTTTATGAAATAACTTTTCTAACTCGCCTTTCATAAATGCGGGAATGTTACTGGTAAAAAACGAAACCATAACGATAACCTCCTTACTAGAGTTATACCCAAATTTGTTAAAAGAAAAACCTACACCTTTTTCATTGGTATAGGATTCATGACAATTATCTCTATAGTACTATTATATGTTTCACACCTGTAGAACGTCAAAATCTTTGCTTTAGCAAAAGATAATACCTTATGATGGGGATGAGGTGATAAAATGAGATTCGCTTTTATTTCGGACATTCACGGAAATGCTGTAGCTTTGGAAGAAGTATTACATGATATCGAAAAGAAACAAGTTGATCGTATTGCCGTACTTGGTGATATCGCCTATCGTGGACCTGAACCATCCAAGTCAATAAACTTAATTCGGGGATTAAACACGGATGTTATCAAAGGGAATGCTGATCAATGGGTTGTTAGGGGTGTTCGAGAAGGTGAAGTGCCACAGCAAGCCTTGGAAACCATGCAGCAAGAACAAGAATGGATAAGAAGCCAACTAAATGAAGAGCAAATTTCGTACCTTGAGTCTCTGCCAACAGAATTAACATTAGAAGAAGAGGGAGTCCGGCTTCATGCTTTCCATGCAACTCCCGACAGTTTATTTGATGTGGTCTTACCAAATATGAAGGACAATGATCTGTTAGCAAAATTAACGACAAAGAAAGAAGCAGAATTATATTTATATGGCCATATTCACAAAGCTTACGAACGTACAGTAGAAGGTAAAACCATTATTAATTTAGGTAGTGTTGGTTTACCTTTTGACGGGATTGCCAAAGCTTCTTATGTAATCATTGATATTGTCGCGGGACAAGTACAAACAAGTCATGTGCGAGTTCCATATGATCTTGAAAAAGTGTGCCAGCAATATGAAGAGTTTAACTATCCTAATGTAGAAAAGATGCAGAATATTATTCGCTCTGGTCGCAACTAATTGATTTTTAGTGCCTGTTCACGAGTTTTTGTGGTATGATCTCGTGAACAGAGGCACCTATCTATCCTCTTTTTCGCATTAACCTTAATGCATTTAAAACGACCAATAATGTCGCTCCCATATCCGCAAATATCGCTAACCACAATGTTAACCATCCCGGTATCACAAGTAAAAGGGCAACAACTTTTAATAACAGCGCTAAGAAAATGTTCGCTTTTATAATCCGTAATGTTCGCTTACTTAAGTGAATCGAGTCAGGAATCTTCGATAAGTCATCTCCCATTAACGCAATATCAGCTGTTTCCAACGCTACATCCGTACCTGCCCCGCCCATAGCAATACCAACATTTGCTTCAGCTAATGATGGTGCGTCATTGATTCCATCGCCAACCATCGCCACACGGTGAGTCTGTTTTAATTGTCTTATATAAGCAAGTTTATCTTCGGGAAAAAGTTCTGCCTTTACTTCCGATACGCCAGTTTCTTGTCCAATTTCTTCTGCGACATTCGTTACATCGCCTGTTAACATGACTGTATTACTTACCCCTAATCGATGAAGATTAGTAATTTGTTGTTTTACATTCGGTCGAGGCTGATCAGCAACCGTTACATATCCTATTACTTCGTCATCGGTGCCAATATACAATACTGTATTTGCTGACACTGACGGTAGTTCGCTCTCTTCAAACAGTTTAGCGTTTCCTATTTTATAGCGGACACCATTTATCACCGCTGCGATTCCTTTTCCGGTAAAGGATTGAAATTGTGTTGCTTCTGGCAACCGCATCCCTTGTGTTTTGTTATGAATCGCACGAGCTATTGGGTGTTCAGAGTATGCTTCTAGTGCGCCTGCTATTTGCAATAATTCTTCTTCAGTAATACTTATAGCTTTTACTTCTGTTACTATAGGTTTACCTAATGTAAGCGTTCCTGTTTTATCAAAAGCGATAGTCTCAATGTTTGCTAGTTGCTCTAAATGAATTCCACCTTTGATTAGTACGCCATTTCGCGCTGCATTGCCAATCGCTGTCACAATTGCAACCGGTGTCGAAATGACCAGTGCACATGGACAACCAACAACTAACACAGCTAACCCATTATAAATCCATGTCTGCCAGTCTGCGCCAAAGATTGTTGGGATAACGATCACAAGCAAAGCTAATATCATAATCGCAGGAGTGTAATATTTCGCAAAACGATCAACAAATTGTTGAGTTGGCGCTTTTTCCGCTTGTGCTTCCTCTACTAAATGAATGATTTTAGCGATCGTTGTATCCTCACTTGATTTGGTTACTTCGACTACTAATGCACCTTCCTCATTGATAGAACCCGCAAAAACAGTTGATCCATCTTCTTTTTCAACTGGAACAGATTCACCCGTAATCGCCGCTTGGTTAACGTAAGAGTTCCCCTCTATCACAACACCGTCCATTGCAATTTTTTCTCCAGGCTTAACAATCATCGTATCTCCAATTCGCACATCTTCAACATCGATTTCAATTAGTTGATTATCTCTTTTTATGGTTGCTCGATTTGGTGCAACATCCATTAAGGATTGGATCGAATTTCGTGCCTTATCCATCGAATAACCTTCCAGTGCTTCACTCAAAGCAAAAAGGAAAACAACAACCGCTGCCTCTGCCCATTCGCCAATAATCGCTGCGCCAATCACGGCAATTGTCATTAATGTTTTCATGTCAAACTGGAGTTTCAGCAAGTTTCTACTTCCTGTTTTGATCAGATCATAACCACCAATGATAATGGCCATTAGAAAGGTTCCAATTGTTAAAGCATGATGCTCACCGATTTGGAAATAGAAGACATAGCCAATCATGACTAATAATAAAGAAAGCATCGTTAACTGGTTTTCTCTTTTTTGGTAAAAAGGAATAGTCGGTGCTTTCGTTTTTTCAGGATACACTTTAATATGGTCAAAAGCCCCTGCTTCTTCTAACTGTTTGATGGTAGCATTACCATAAACGGTTAATTTTGCAGCAGAAAAATTAACATTTACATCATCCACACTTTTAATATTACGGACATTTTTCTCAAACGTAGCAGCACAGTTGGTACATGATAAACCTTGAAGGCGAAAGACTTGTTTCTCAGCCAACACGAACACCTTCTTCCGCATGTGCTTTTGCGATCGTCACAAGTTGACGTACATGATCATCTTTTAATGAATAAAAAACAAGCTTTCCTTCCTTACGATATTTTGCCAACCCCATATTGCGGAGCATTCGCAAATGATGAGATGCAGTTGCTGTCGAAGATCCAATAATATTCGCTACATCACATACACATAGTTCTTTTTCTAATGTTAATGCATAGGTGATCTTTAACCGTGTCGCATCAGATAATGCTTTAAAAATCATTTCGACACCTGAAAGTTGTTCTATTTTCGGTTGCACACGCGCCACAACTGCTTCATCATAACAATATGTTTCACATTTCATTTATCGACACCTCATTCAAACATTCATTTGATTGTTTGAATATAGTATATGATAAAAAGTAGTGAATGTCACTACCTTAAAATCAATTGGCTTGTTTAATAGATGTGAACTTACTTCTTTTTTTTCTCTATTCTACTCCAGAGCCAAGCCAGTTTCATACACTGCCTTTTTCACTAAACGCTGTTAGATGTTCTGTCTGATTATAGCTCTTAATTTTCCAAGTTTCTTCTATCCATCCGATATGATTAATACAGCCGTTAACAAGTCTGGTCTTTCCTGACCCGATTTCCCCGTCTGAAAAATTGGATAAAATCGCATTAATTACTGCGCCATGAGCGACAAGGAGCACTTTCTTTTCTTTATGTATTTGATGTATGTTTTGCAATCCATTTACTAGACGATCCGTAAGTGCTTCAATACTTTCCTGATTAGGATAGTTCCCATTCGGGAATACCTCTGCACGTTCCTGAAATGTCATTCCTTCTGCATCGCCAAATCCTCTTTCACGAAAGTCATTCATTTCTATTAAAGGTAAGTGCAAATACTTATTGATGATAGTTGCTGTTTCTTTCGCTCGTTGTAAGGGACTTGTTAGGATTACATCCCATTCAAAATCTTGTAAGTAACGACCACATTCATTGGCTTGCGAACGGCCACTGTTGTTCAACGGAATATCTGTCTGTCCTTGAATTTTTCCTAAAGCGTTCCATTCTGTTTCCCCATGCCTTACAAAACAAATCGATGTCAAATTAACCTCTCCTTTATTATTCAGGTCTTTTAACTTCACCAACCTCTAGATAAAAAGCATCTAAAAATTGTTCCATCACAAGATGTCTTTCTTGTGCTAAACGATATCCTGCTTTTGTATTCATCAAATCTTTTAATTTCAACAGTTTTTCATAGAAATGATGAATCGCACTTGTTTTACCTTGACGGTACTCTTCTGTTGTCATTTGTTCTCGCACTTCTATTTCTGGATCATAGATTGGTTGCCCCTTTTTACCAGCATAAACAAAGCACCGGGCAATCCCAACTGCTCCAATTGCATCCAACCTGTCTGCATCTTGCACAACTTGTCCTTCCATTGAGTCGAGCTGTTTGCTGTTACCGCCTTTAAATGACATATCCTTTATAATCGTTAGAATATGTTCGATAACATCTTGATCTACCTGATGTTGAACAAGCCAATCTTGAATTGCTGCTAACCCCTTCTCTTCACTTTCTACTACTTTATCATCTGCTAAATCGTGTAATAATGCTGCAAGTGTCACTACAAAAAGATCAGCATTTTCTTCAGTAGCAAGTTTTTTTGCTGTAGTCGTCACTCGTTCAATATGATACCAATCATGACCAGATCCTTCACCTAATAACTGCTTACGTACCATCTCTTCTGTCTTTTGGATTACTGTTCCCTGTTCCATTTTATCACCTCCATGAAGTTTATCGGGAAAACTGCTGAATGAAATTGTAGGATTTCCCCGTAAAGATGATTTAACCGGGAAAAGTGTCTATGAAATAGGTGCGTTTTCCCGGTAATAAGGAAATTACGGGGAAATCTATCAAATAAATTGAGAGGTTTCCCGGTAATTGTTTTTCCAATACTCAAAAAACCACAACAATTTATGCTGTGGTTAATCTAAGCCAGGAAAACCTTGTTGTTTCAAAACATCATAGACGATAATTGCTGCCGTATTAGATAAATTCAACGAACGAACCTTATCTGTCATATGAATGCGAAGACAACGATCTTCTTTTCCTTCTAACAGTTCTTTCGGAATGCCGTTAGTTTCACGGCCAAAAACGAAAAACAAATCTTTTTCACTGTCACTAAAATCAAAGTCCGAATAATATTTTGTTCCAAAGTTTTCGATATAATAAAATTCAGCATTCGGAAATGTTTCATATAATTCATCCAATGAATCATAATAATTAATCGAAACATCATGCCAGTAATCCAAACCGGCACGTCGTAACATCTTATCATCGGTAGAAAAACCGAGTGGTCGAATTAAGTGTAAATGAACATTTGTTGCCAAACAAGTTCTTGCTATATTTCCCGTATTTGCTGGGATCTCTGGTTGATATAAAACGACATGGACTGCCAATGTATTTCACCTCATATATTGCTTATTAACTTAGTCATTATACCATAATATTAATCATTTGCACGATCTTCCTCTCCTATTCGAAAAAAACGATATTGGCAATTTGGTGTCCATGCTGCTGAATCTTCATAAGTCCAGTACCGATGACGGCTGTTATTGGTATGAGCATTTACTAACGGCATATTTTGACTATCTTTAGCAACCACAATCGTATTATGATCCCATCTGCCATCTCCTTGAAAGTCATAACAAATCACATCTCCGAGCAAAAGATCTTCTGGATTATCAAGTTCTTTTCCCTTTAACCCTGTTGTCGATCCACTTAAATACCATCTTAAAGCATTTGCTACTGACCAACTAAAACTCCAATTATCTTGTTGATACCACCAGCCTTTTGAACGATTGGGCGCACCATGCATCGGAGCACCGCCAGCTCTTAGACATTGCGAGATATAGTTCGTACAGTCATTATCTTCAAAAAAACGATAGGCAGGATTAGCGTCGTTCCACCATCGTTCTGCATATTGCACTGCCGCTCTGCGATCATATGCAAATCGAACAGAGTGTTGTCCAGCTTCAACCTTCTCTGGTTTTAAAACTGGGAGAAATGAAATTTCCTTATCCCCTACGATTTCACCATTCTCTATCGTGGCAATACGGTGCTCTACCACTTCCTCATGGTAAAAATTATCTTGATCCTCAATAAACAATTTGATATACAAGTGATACGTTATTTCAGAGCGCTCACCATTAGTAGTTGTATCTCGCTTTTTGCCTATTAGATCTATATGATTAATCCTTTTGCCATGTTTTCTGTGCAGCTGTTGTTTTTTATGAAGAGAATGCTCGCTCCGATTCCAGTTTTCTTTCCAATGATTTTTAATTAACTCCCATTCTGACAAAACAATCCCCTCCCTGATTCCATGTATATTCACAAGAGTTGCAATTAGTCTAGAAATGACGCAACATCATTAACCCTTGTATCAGTGGAAGTTTTTATCCCCCTACAACCACAACGAAACTTATCCTTTCAATCAAATGGAGAGTTTACACGATTGTTTCTGTATTTCAGTAAATTTTCAAATCTATTACTATATTTTTATGTCATTACCATTATATTAAATGTGGTTTTTTTATGATTAATACGTTTACTCCTTGGGAATACGATTTGTGAACATACAATAAGGAGGAATTAAACATGAAGAAAAAAATATTATCATTGATAGGAATGTCAGTACTGACAGTTGGTGGTTTAGCAGCTTGTGGTGAGGATGAAGGTCCTGATCCTGCAGAAGATGCGCCAATGGAAGATCAAGCGCCAGCGGACGAGGAGGCGCCAATGCCAGAAGATGATCCTGCTACTGAGGAAGAGGCGCCAGCGCCAGAAGATGACCCTGCTGCTGATGAGGAAGCGCCAGCGGATGAAGAGGCACCAATGGAAGAAGATAGTGGAGACGATACCGGAGCTGAAGGTGAAATGGACGGCGACGTTGAGTTAGAATAATAATACTAAATAAGTAAACACAGAACGCTTGGATAAAAATATCCAAGCGTTCTGTTCTTGTTAATCACTTTCATTTTTATTAAAATCACACACTTATTCCTCGATAATAGCTGTAAACAATATGGATTAGGTTTCTTCTATCCTATTAATTTATTAATATTAAGCCTATGTAAATAATATAAATTTTAGTTAATATATGGTATTTTCAGTTGTAATTTACCATATGGATTTTTAGAATGGAATTTGAAGGAGGGATTACGGATGAAGAAAAAATGGCTATCTCTTTTAGCTGTTGCTTTCTTAGCATTTGGCGGGCTTACTGCTTGTGCTGAAGATGATGAAAGTGACACAGAAGATCAAACGGAAGAAACTACTGAGACATCTGAAGACGAAGCTGCAGAATAAAATGATATAAGGGCGGAAGATCAAACTTCCGCCCTCTCTAATTCTAGTAAATATTCTTTTTTGTTCAAGCCACCACCGTAACCGATTAACTTACCGTTTTTTCCAATCACGCGATGGCAAGGAATAATGATGGAAATCGGATTTTTGTTATTCGCACCTCCAACAGCTCGTACTGCTTTCGGTGAATCAACACTTTTAGCGATATCCAGATAAGAACATGTTTTACCATACTCTACTTTGGCCAATGCTTGCCATACCTTTTGTTGAAAAGGCGTACCATAAAATTTATACGGTATTGAAAAGGTCTTTCGCTCCCCGTTAAAATATTGGGTCAATTGGCTGATTGTCTCTTGCAATGCTTCCTTTGATTCTACTAATTTAGTAGGTAAAGCATGTTTTTCAGCCCAAGCAATAATTTCCTGTTCATTCTCCTTCATCGTCCCAAATTTAATGAAAATAAGATGCTGATCATAACTTACGAGTAATAGAGTGCCAAGTGGTGAATTATACGGATAATAGTTTAATGCATTCATACAGAACCTCCTATTTATTGGTTGATATAGATTCGAATTGTAAACCTTTTTCCATCTCTTCTATAACTTCTGGTTCTTTTTCTCGCTGCATTGCTTGTTCGATGGCACGGAATCCTCTTTCTTCTCCAATTTTACCGATTGCCCATGCTGCTGTTCCACGGATGACAGGACGTGGGTCCTCATTCATTAACTTGATTAACGTATCGATAGCTGATGACTCCTTATAATGAGCTAAGGCAAGAATGGCATTACGTTGCAGTGGTTTCTTTCCACGCCACGAACCGGCCATTTTCCCGAATTTTTCTTTGAATTCTCGGTTAGAAACAGCTAGCAAATCGACAAGTCGTGGTTTTACTAGATCTGGATCAGGCTCAAACTCTTCATGATGGTGGAAATCTACTCCTTTATTATACGGGCAGACAACCTGGCAGGTTTCATAGCCATAGATGTAGTTTCCCAGCTTTTCTCGATGTTCATCTGGCATAAAACCTTTCGTTTGGGTGAGAAATGCGAGACATTGCTGCGCATTTAATCTTCCCGGCTCGACGAGTGCACCTGTTGGACAAGCATCAATACATTTCGTACAAGTCCCACACCCCTCATCAAGTGGTTGATCAGCTGGAAAAGGAATATTGGTAATCATTTCACCTAAATAAATATAAGACCCATACTCCGGTGAAATGATTAACGTATTGCTACCACTGAACCCAATACCGGCCCGCTCTGCCACCGCTCGATCAGACAATTCTCCTGTATCAACCATTGAACTAAATTGAAAGCCTGGCACTTTTTCCTGTAAAAAGGAAGCTAGCTTATCTAATTTTTCTTTTAAAACGATATGATAATCTGTTCCCCACGATGCACGGGCGAAAAAACCGCGGCGATCCCCTTTGACACTTTTCGGATCGTTTTTAATTCTTGTTGGATAGGCAAGTGCAATGGCAATAATCGACTCTGCACCTGGCATTAATCGTTCCGGTTCTGTTCTTTCTTCATTCGTTCCTTTTTCAAAACCTGAAGCATAGCCTAGTGCTTGCTGTTCCTCTAGCCTTGATTTAAATTCAGCGAAAGGTTCTACACTGGCAAAACCGATTTTGTCGATACCAATTTCTTTACTATAAGTGATTAACTCTTCTTTTAGCTGTTGATATGCCATTACACTCACCTCCTTATTGAACTTTTGCCGTTCTCATACGGTTTAAACATGCCGCAATTTCAAATCGCCTCGGTCTAGCTAAATCACCTGGGTGTTGATTCGGGAAAGGTGCAAAAGCTTGTAAGCCATCTTGATCCATTACATGCTCGATATCGTCAAGCAATGCAGTTAAAGATTTTCCTTGCTCTAACGACCCTTTTGCTTCCATATAACGTATTAGTTCTGCAATTGCTCGAATTTGGGAAGCATCAACTAACTGCTCCACATCATCAAGCTGAATTGTTGACGTGCCCATGAGAACTGTATATAAACCTTTTGCTTGGACTTTTTTCTTTTTCCCTTTTTGTAAGTTTAAACTTGGTGGTAAAAAGATCCGTTGATTCATATCACTTGCCAGTTTGTCCGTAACCGACTGTCGGGATACCGGCTGATGTTCCACAATTTCTCGAGCTTTTTCTGTTACATTAAATGGTTTATATTGATCCATCATGATGACCTGATCTGCCACATCAAAGTAATCACCAGAACCACCCATTACTAAAATCGTGGATACATCCAAATCATCTCGTAATTGTTTAATTTTATCGACAAAAGGTGTAATCGGTTCTTTATCTTGGTGAACAAGTGCTTGCATACGTGCATCACGTATCATAAAATTTGTCGCACTTGTATCTTCATCAATCAACAAGGTTGTCGCCCCGGCTTCAATTGCTTCCACTACATTTGTAGCTTGTGAGGTACTGCCACTGGCATTCTCTGTCGTAAATTTTGTTGTCGTCTGTCCATGAGGCAGATCATTAATAAAAGCAGAAATATTAACCGATGTAACCTGTCTGCCATCCTCCGCTCTTATTTTCACTGCGTCAGGATCAGTTAGCACATACTCCCGCCCATCACCGCGAATATGATGATAAACACCACGTTCCAACGCTTGCAATAACGTACTTTTACCATGATAGCCGCCACCTACAATCAGACTTATACCTTTCTTGATTGCCATACCTGTTAAAGCTTCCTCACGATGTGGTAGCTTAATTTCCACTCGGTTTTCTTGAGGACTTTCAAAAGGTACTGCTTTTCTTAATGGACGGTTGCTTACACCACTTTCACGTGGAAGTATGGCACCATCTGCAACAAAAGCAATCCAGTTATTTTCCTTCATTTTCTCTCTAATAGCAGTATGTTGATCTGCTAATTGAACACTTTTTGTTAATTCATCATCTTGAATAGAGAAAATTGAGTTTTTTAAAATCGAAGGTAAAATTGTAAAAAATAATTTTTCTGCTTCTTTACCATTAATACGGCGACCGTTTGCTGGCAAACCAACTGATAAACAAATAATTGTTTTATCTTTTTTTATTTGAACTGCTGTCCGTTCGAGAATTTCCTGACCGGGCTGGTCAATATGGATTAATCCGCTTTTACCAGATCCTTTTGGTTGGTTGGATTCTTTCTTAATCGCCTTCGCTACCGAACGGGCAATATGATCAGCTACATATATGTTTCTTTGTTTGGATTGCTTCCATTCATCTTTAATTGGACGATAGACATCTGGTATCACAATACGGATTTTCGAAGGTGAGGCAAAGGGATCACCCTGTACATAGTCCACACCTACTTCATAACGGTGGAAGGAATAACTTCCTTGAATTGATTTATAAGCTTTATAACCTTTTCCATCTATATTTTGTAAGAGTTGTTGTAACTTCTTCATAATATTTACCCCTCTTAAATATTGTTATTCATTCTCTACAATACAAGTTGTAAACAGTAATGCGCAAGTGTTTTAATCAGACTCTAACTTAATTTGTCGTAATTCTTTTGGATAGATCATTTGATAAAATAAAAAAACGTAATGCTTCATTAAAAAACGAAACACTACGTTCAACCCTATGTATGGAGCGGGTGAAGGGAATCGAACCCTCGACATCAGCTTGGAAGGCTGAGGTTTTACCTCTAAACTACACCCGCATCTATAATTTATTAACAATTTATTAAAAACAGTTAACAATCTCTTAACGAAACCACGTTGATTATTATAACAAGCTACTTCTATGATTGCAACATTTTTTCGAAAAAAGTTTATTATTGTCGATATTGGGTATTTTATACGTAACATGTGAAAAAAGGAGTGGACTTCATGATTTGGACCATTATAGGAATTTTATTGTTAGCATGGATTATCGGGTTCTTGTTTGAAATTGCAGGTGGTCTAATTCACATTCTTTTAGTCATTGCGCTTGTAGTTTTTATTGCAAGAATGATAAGGAATTAGCAGCAATGCAGGACAAAACCAGCCCCGGTCCTTTTATGACATGTTAACATCACACTTTTCATATTTTATTACTTATCCTTAAAAGTTGTGATATCAATGGTTATATACTTTCTTCAGTTTATTTAAAAAACGGGGAACCTCCCCGTTTTTTTAAATGAACAATAATAAACTTAATGCCATTACTGCCATTCCTGTAATAAGACCGTATATAGATGTATGTGCTTCATCGTATTTCTTAGCTGCTGGCAGTAATTCATCTAAAGAGATAAATACCATAATTCCAGCAACGGCTGCAAATATCATACCAAACAACACATCTGATAGAAAAGGCATTAAAAATAGAAAGGCGGCTAATGCTCCAATTGGTTCAGCTAATCCTGACAAAAAGGACAATTTAAATGCTTTCTTCTTATCTCCTGTCGAAAAATAAATTGGCACCGAGACCGCAATCCCCTCTGGAATATTGTGAATTGCTATGGCAACCGCAATGGCAACCCCTAAACCTGGATCTTGTAAGGCAGCTGTGAAAGTAGCAATCCCTTCAGGAAAGTTATGAATGGCAATAGCTAGTGCTGTGAACGTACCCATTTTTAATAAATTGCCATCACCATTTGGATTTTTGTTCATATCCTCTACTTTTTTCAATTCGTGTGGATTACCCTGTTTGGGAATAAATTTATCAATTAATGCTATTAAAATCATACCTGCAAAAAATCCGATGACGGTCAACCAGCTACCTGTTGTTTCCCCTAATTCGCCAACTAATGAGTCTTGTGCTTTCACAAAAATTTCTACCATTGAGACATAGATCATCACACCAGCTGAAAAACCTAATGCCCAGGACAAAAATTTCGTATTTGTATTAGACGTAAAAAATGCTAATATGCTTCCAACCCCTGTTGCCAAACCTGCTAGTAAGGTCAAACTAAACGCCAACGCTACCCCTTCTAATTCCATTAGCTGTACACCTCTCCTATGCAAACTATAATAGAGCAAGACTTCCATAGCGTCCGTTGTCTCCCTGTTCTGGAAGTGAGGAGCTTACGGGCGACTGTTCAAAGGACTCAATTATATATATGCCCAAATATTCAAAAAGTTTCTCATGGGAAAAATAATACTCCTAACGCAAAAATTCGTCAACTTTTTTATTTATTAATAAAAGACAAAAAAACACACGATCGCCATTATAGAATGAGATAGCAACATCTGCTCAGTCCTTATCGCTAAATGCTAAGTGGTTATGCGATTGTTTTAGTGACCATTTTGAAATATATCAATTGCATAACCGCCACTCCGGCTGCCCACTTCCAATCCTACTGGATGATTTTCGACTAAGATCCACTTTGGTCAGCGCTCTTTGCTTACCAAAGTTAGCTTAGGCGAAAATCCCGTGGAAAGGGAAGTGGACAGCCGCAGCGATGGTTTCCTGTACAAGCTATTTCAAAATGGCTACTCTGCTTACAAATGCGTTGATACCGCGGATTATATACTTTCTTTACTTATAAAAAAGGATAGTCAGTACACTTTTCAGTACTCACTATCCTTCTTCACTTTATTATGATAACGGCTTTTTTCGATAAGAATACCAATCTGCTATCTGATCGACATCCTCCACATTTAGTTCTCTTACAATAAAATGACGACCAACAAATTTATTTAAAATTGCGGTATCTAATGTGGCTAATCCCTGTTTTCGGTGTAAGATATGCTGTTTCTTTTGCAGGGACTGTAACCTTTTATGTGGAACTAAAGCTGTATCCTTACTAATGGTTCGAGATTGGACCAACAATTGCTGATCCTGAATAAGGTAACCAGTTGTTTTGTATTGAAAATAACCATATATGCAGGAAAGTAACATTACTATTCCCGGTATCCAGGTGAATTCAGTAAATTGTACAGCTACTACAACCGTTGCGATCAACGGAATGATAACTGATCGAATAATATAGTAAGGTATTGCTTTCGTAGGTAATTTCACCAATCCTTCCGGTTGATATCGATATTCAGGTAATATATCTTTTAAAAAGCTAGCAATATGTTTTTTACGCATGATAGGGAAAATTAACGTATGCATCTCTTGATTCTGGCCAATTTCTCCACTAGCAATCTCGACATAAACGGAAGCTAATCCTAATGGCTGCCGAATAATCGTTTCCTTAATACCAACCGCTTGTATCCTTTTTAACGGAATGGTTGATTGCTTCTTTTCTAATAATCCTCTCGTTATAAACAATTCTTTGTCGTATCTGGTAATGGTAAAATTCCAATATTGGATGATAGTTGATAATATACCTAGTACCCACAATAAAATTAAAACGATAACCGCTAACGCAATCAATACTTGAACAGCTTGAGAAAACACCCATTCTGTTGCCTGATTATAGAATCGATCCGGGATAAATGTTTCTAATTCTGAAAAGGCTAAACCAGCTAAACCAAGGATAATTCCAAAACTTCCAGATGTTGATCCAGCAACAAATAACGCTTTCGGTGTAATTTTTTTCTGTGGATGATCTTGTTCATGTACTTCCTCTTTTAGATCCTGTTCTTCTCCGTTCACATCAGTCTCGGTTACTTGTTTTTTATATTTCAGCTGATCATGAAGCATTTTTCCATCTGCCATCGTTACTGCAGATAAAGCGGCATCGATCCGGTGGTCACTACCAGCTGTTTCAATCTGTACTTTTGTTAAACCAAAAATACGATGAATAATATTTTGAGACAGATCAATCGACTGGATCCGATGTTTGGAAATCGTTCGCTTTTTCCTTATAAGAATACCTTGTTCAATCCGAATTTGATCTTCTTCTAATTGATAATTGTAGCGAAGCCAAGATAAAACACTAAATAAAATAATTAAACCGATGAGAATGGAGGCACCAAGAATGACATAAAACCAGGCATCATTCCCCACAGCTATAATGACAAGTGGTAAAAAACCAAATACGGAATGTCGAATTGCCTGAAAGATACTAAATATCATGCCTGCAGGATGTAATCGCTTTGGTTCAGACATCATCTTGCTCCACCCTCGCTAGTTCAGAAATTTGGTCACGTAAATCGGCAGCCTCATCCTCTATTAAGGCAGGTATTTCATGTGTTGTAGCAGCTGTGGAAATCTGCAGTGTCGATAATCCATATTTCTTTAAAATCGGCCCTTGCTGGGTATCGACATGCTGTACCCGTATCATTGGCACTACCGTTCTAGTCACAATTAAAATGCCATGCTGTATGTATATTTCCTGATCATAGATTTGGTAGCGCCATCTTCTCCATCTTAATTTTGGAATAATTAGTATGGAGATAATCCATTCCAGAACAGTTAAAACTGCTAGTACAATTCCTATCCAATACGATAGAAAATCAAAAAAATAGGCTGCAACAAATGCTCCAATTGTAATTAATAACGGTATAATTGCAATAAGTTGAGCCGTTAATTTCCACGCTTTAATCGCATCTGTGGCGATTCTTTCGTTAGGTTGTTCTCTCATGTGTTCTCACCCCTTCATGCTTATTACGAGAGTTATCATCCAATGGTTTCACATATTGTCTAAAATCTATTATTTTTTCACATAGATTATCTAACAAAAGCCGATCATGACTAATAATCAGTAATCCGATCTTTTTCTCTTGGACATGATTCGTTATCAGTTGCCATATTTCAGCTTGCGCAATCGGGTCTAACATCGTCGTCATTTCATCTGCAATAATATAGGAAGGATCCGTTAATAAACAACGCGCAATACATATTCTTTGGAGCTGGCCTCCTGAAAGTTGGTGAGGGTAACGTTGTAACCATTCAAAGGGAATCTGTAATTCTTCTAGTAATTCCTGATCAATGGGACCAGCTTCTTCTAGCACTTTCCGAATTCGCCATTTGGGATTAACGGCTTGTTCGGGATGTTGCCATATTAACTGAATTGGATGTGGGGTATTTTTTAATCTTTTACAATTGATTTCTCCCGATTCAGCGGGTAGATAACCTGTCACCACCTTGGCAAAGGTTGTCTTACCTAAGCCACTGGCACCACTTATTCCTACTATTTCTCCTTGATGAAGCGTCACTGATACATTTTGAAAGAGCGTTTGTTGATTTGGTAATGTAAAAGATAGGTTGGTAATCTCAAGCATCACAAACTCCTTATTACTTGATTTTTAGATAAAACAAAACTACGTAAAACTGTATGTTCCCCTGTTAAATTTGGCATTTGAAAAATTATTTCATTTGATAAATGAATTCTGTGGTAGGGATTGCCATAATGCTTTAGTAAAAGGGTGTGCTAGTTTCTGCCCATCACCCGAGAAATGATTAGCATCCGTTACTTCAACGATGCTCCCTTGATATAAAAAGGCTACACGATCTGCAAGCTGAAGGACTGCATCGAAATCATGTGTAATCAAGAGAATCGCTTTTCCTGCTTGCTGCACCTCTTTTAATAAAGCAATCATCTCATTTTTTGCCTCTTTGTCAAGACCAGGGGTTGGCTCGTCCGCAATCACAATGCTGGCAGAACTACCTAATGCAATTGCTGTTAACACTCTACGTGCTTGTCCTCCCGATAGTTGAAACGGGTAACGGGCTGCGATTTCAGCTTCCAGTCCCAATCGCGCTAATAAGTCGAGCATGACCTGTTGAGAGTCCTCGGTTAGAATCAAGCCTTCTATCTGTTTACCAACTTTCATCAGAGGATCCAGTGCTTCTACTGATTGCGGTATCAATACGATATTATTGCCACGGTCATATTGATTAACCTGACGACCGTTATATAATACCTCTCCTTTGTGACATAGGTTTTCAGGTAGCAACTGCAAAATAGCTTGTGCTAATAAGCTTTTACCTGAGCCACTGGATCCTACAAGTGCCAAGACTTGCCCTTTGGATAACGAAAAGTTGATATCTTCTAGCAAATAATGTTCTGATTGCTGATGAAAAACAGATAAGCCATTAACCGTTAAAATAGTGTTCATAGGAACGATCCCTTTCTAAATGGTGTTTGAATGCATTGGCAAAACGTTGAAATAGCAACATCATCAATAACAGTGTCACACCTGGAAAAAAGGCAAGCCACCACATACCTGAAGATAAATACTGCATCGATTCCGATAAAATAATACCAATCGCCGGTTGTTCTGCTGCTAAACCAAATCCTAAGAATGTGATCGATGCTTCATGCAGGATTGCATGTGGAAATATTAAGGTAAAGCCTACCATTAATTGCGGAAACAGGTGTGGAAGAAAATGATGTCTTGCCCGCCACCAAAAACCTTTCCCTTGTTGTTTCGATATTTGGATATATGGCATGGTCTGTAACTGTAAAAGTTCCGCCCTGAGTACCCTCGTAATCGCCGGCCAGTGGGTCAGCATGAGACCAATTACTACTCCCTTAAATCCACCACCTAAAACAAATGAAATTAATATTAATGTAACAAGATGGGGTAAGCTCAAAAATAAATCGATCAACCAGGAGAGCATCCTATCCAGATAGGGATGGACTATTGCCAAGAGACTCAGCAATAATCCTAAGCTGGTCGAAAGCAATGCCGTCACCACACCAAGTGTAATACTAAGTTGAATTCCTTTCAACGTTCGGAGTAACATATCGCGTCCTAGCCAGTCCGTTCCGAACAAATGCGATAAACTTGGTGCTTGATTTTTATTCGTTAATTCCAAACTTATTGTATCTTTAATTAGGAATGATAGTACATAGCAGGTTAGAAATAGAAAAAGCGGGATCATCATGTTTTTTTTCATGAACTTTTACCCCCTTTTCGCAAACGTGGGTCTAAAACGAGATATAAGATATCTGCTATCCAATTTCCAACGAAAACAAACACGGCACTAATCAGAACAATTGCGAGAAAAAGTGGCATATCACCTTGCAGACCAGCATCCACCACAGCTTGCCCTAATCCAGGATAACTGAATACTTGCTCAGCGATTATTGCACCACCAAATAATTCTCCAAAAGAGGCAAAATGTACCGAAATAGCTGGTAATAACATATTACGCAAGCCATGTCTCCTAAATAAGCGGATACCTTGGTAACCATTAGCTCTCGCCTGGAGAATATAAGGGGTGTTCAGCACATCGATCAATTTTTCTCGTGTATGTAAACAGACATTGGAAACACCGATAATACTAAGTGTTAAAGCTGGTAAAACAGCATGATAAAGGCGATCAAGCAAGGTGACATCCCCTGTAGTGATGCCTATCGGGGCACTTAATCCTGTTGGAAAGATACCAAGCCAGACCGAAAACACCATTAAGAGTAATAGTCCTAGCCAGAACCCTGGTGTTGAAAGTAACAAATAACAATACCCTTTGATAACACGATCGAGCCATGATCCCTTTTTCATGGCAGCAACAGAGCCTAATACAATCCCTAAGATTCCTGACATAAGCCAAGCGAGAGCAATTAATAGAATCGAAGAGAAGAACCGATCAGCTATTACCTCTGTTACAGGCACTCGATGGATTAATGATGTACCAAAATCACCTGATAGAATACTAGAAATCCATTGTACATATTGAGAGAAAAGCGGTTGATCCAATCCCCAATACGCTTCAATCTGCTCCCGTTGTTCCGGACTTACCAGCAGCATATCTGTACCAATATAGGCTCTTATCGGATCAACCGGAGACATGCTGACAAGTAAAAAAGTAAGGAGACTTACCGCAAACAGCAATATCACTAATCGTACCAATTTCTTTATAATAGCAACTGCCATTTCCGTTCGTCTCCTTTCTTTTCTATTCCATCACTTGCCATTCTGTAATAAAATCAGTAATTGGCCAGCCATGACCATGAGGTTGTACTTTTTGTTCACCTATCTTAATATTTTCCCTAACATAATAGATATGATTAAGATTCACGAGCCAAACCCATGGTGCATCTCCTAATGTACTCATACCTGTATTACCATCCCATTGGGCCAATTTCCAATATTCATTGGCCTCTTCTTCTGTACTCGCATGAATTGCCTGATCTAAATATTGATCTACTTGCTCGTTTTGATAATAGTTAGCATTATAGTAATCTATCCCTTGCATCGAGGAATGATATAAAGAATATAATTCAAGAGGGTCGTGACTCCCCCACCCCATCATAACAGGATTAGCATGCATTTCTTGTTCAATTTCATTCCAGCTCGCACCTTCCGTAATGACTTCTATACCAAATTCATTGATCAGGTCTGCGAACACAAGAGATAAAGATTGTCTCATTTGATCACCTGACGGATAATACAACGTCATACTAGCTTTTTGTCCCTCTTTTTCAAAAATATTATCTTCTCCACGTTCCCAGCCTGCATCTGTTAAAATTTGTTCGGCACGCTCTTGATCAGCATCTTCTATTGCTATCTCAGAGCTTCCCCAAGGTAAGTCATCTGTACTGGAATAAGCAACAGTTCCTTCACCATTTAACACACCATCCACAATGGCTTCACGGTCAATCGCGTAGTTGAGTGCCTTTCTGATAGCAGGATCTGACGTTACCGAATTACCGACTTCCTCACCCTCTTCATTTGTGGTTGGCTCCGGATATGGTAGCATCACACCTCTATTGTCAACACTCTGTAAAGAGATTTGCTTCATACCAGCAATTTCTTGATTGGCCATTGTAATTGGGACCGATAATACATCGATCTCCCCTGCTTTTGCTACTGCTAGTGCTTGATCCTCTCCCGAAAATAAAAAGGTAAGCTTTTCAAATACAGGTTGATTTCCATAGTAGTGTGGATTTTTTTCAACGATTAATTGCTCTCCTTTGCGCCATTCTACTAATTGATAAGGTCCTGAACCAACTGGGTTCTCTGCATAGTCCTCAGTATAAGCATGTTCTGGAACAATCCCTAATCGTTGCAGCGTATATAAAAATGATGATTGAGGCTGTGATAGGTGAAATGCAACTTGATAATCACCTTTTTTATCGATGTTTTCAAGGTCTGCTAAGTCGACAACCGATTGCGATTTTTTTGCTGTTTCATATGTAAAGATCACATCATCAGCTGTTACGGATTCACCATCAGAAAATGTTGCATCATCCCGAAGTGTCACTTCCCATGTTAATCCATCTTCTGATACCTGATAATCTGTCGCTAGATCATAGGTAACTTCCATTTCGCTATCTTGTTTTAACAATGTACTTTGAAAAAGCGGTGAGCCATATCTTCCCCAACCTGTTGTCGGGTCAAAACCATCCTCTGGTTCGCCACCAATTGCTAATGTTAATTCGTTTGCTTGATCTGCTTTCGCATTTGTTTCAGGTGTGGGTTTATCGTTACATCCTACTAAGGCAAAAACAACGATTACTAACAGAATGAAACCGAATTTCTTCATATAGATTGCCCCTTTTCCGAAAAGAAATAATGTTTATTATAACATGTACAAGCCTTTTAAATGATAAAACTCGCTCCATTTTAATAGAAACGAGTCATCACTGTGAAAGTCTTTCATTATGATTGATTGGCAATTCGGTGGATCATCACTGCATTATAGGCCCCGCCAAAACCATTATCAATATTAACCACGCTAATACCCGATGCACAAGAATTGAGCATCGTTAATAATGCAGATAGTCCCTGAAAATTAGCTCCGTAACCAATACTTGTCGGTACTGCAATGATCGGGTGAGAAACAAGTCCTCCTACTACACTCGGCAATGCTCCTTCCATCCCTGCTACCACGACAGAAACCGTTGCCTCTCTTATTTCATCAATATGTGCCATTAACCGATGAATCCCCGCAACACCAACATCATAAAAACGTCTAACTTCCACACCATAGGCTTCGGCAGTTTTTGCTGCTTCTTCTGCAACAGGCAAATCCGAAGTACCTGCACAAACGATGGCGATATAGCCTTTATAATGATCGGAGTCTAGACTAGTTTGCATAAATAGAGTTCTGCTTGTATGATCATATTGAAAATCAGGCAATCGCTCCATAATTACTTGTGCTTTTTCATATGTAACTCTTGTTATTAAAATATTTTCTTTTTTCACCATCATTGCCCGGGAAATATCGATAATATGTGACGGTTCTTTTCCCTCGCCAAAAATCACTTCTGGGAAGCCTTGACGTTTTTTACGATGGTGATCGACTTTGGCAAACCCGAGATTTTCAAATGTAGCAAGCTTTTCTTTCGCCTTATCAGGTGATAGCTCGCCATTGGCTACTTTTTGTAATATCTCTTCTAGCATTTCATCACATCCATAAACTGATACAAACATTTTTTATGGCCACTTTCGATGAATTTATGGCCACTTTTTGTGATTTTGTGGCCACTTTTTTCAACTTTATGGCCACTTTCGCGCAGTTTATGGCCACTTTTAATCTTTTTATGGCCACTTTTTAAAAATACTTCTCTATATCCTTAGCAATTTGCTGATATTTCGTAAATACAGCTTTATATCTTTCATGGTTTTTCATATTTGGTTTGACAACCTGATCAATTGGTATATTCTCTTTAATTTGTTCGAATGATTCTACTTTACCAATTGCTACGAGTGCTGTCCAGCTTGCTCCCCATGCCGCTCCATGGTGAGTGTCAGCTAATTGAATTTCCTTGCCAAACACGTCTGCTAAAATTTGCACCCATAGAGGAGATTTCGATAATCCGCCATTCACGGAGATTGTCGTTGGAGCTCCAGCAATTTCCTCTAATGATTGACCGATTTGATACAAATTAAAAACGATTCCTTCTAGTACAGCTCGAACTAATTGCGGGCGGCGATGGGTGACACTTAAACCATAAAAATTACCTCTCGCATTTTGATTCCAAACTGGTGCTCGTTCACCGTTCACATATGGAACAAAAAGTAACCCGTCTGCGCCAATTTCTACATTTTCTGCACCTGCTAAAAATTGTTCATGACTACCTTCAAATTCCATCATATCCTTCAACCATTGTAAAGCAATCCCACCATTGTTTGTCGGACCACCAATGATCGAGGTGTCAGAAGTAAAGGCATAACTAAAAGTTTCACCATTGTCATTTACGTGTTGACCGGAAATTAATTGTCGGATGGCACCACTAGTGCCGACGGTTACCGCAACTTCTCCAGGCTTAATGGCTCCATTCCCAAGATTAGCAAGTTGTCCATCTGCAGCACCAATTACTAATGGTGTGCCTTTAGGCCAACCTAACTCGGCTGCGATATCCTGGTTTAAACCTTCAACAACCTCAGTTGGTCCAACAATTGTTGATAGTTGTGAACGTTTTACTCCAGCAAGATCTAATGCTTCCTCTTCCCAATCTAATGATTTAACATTCATTAAACCGGTTGCAGATGCCATTGAATAATCTATCACACGTTTACCAAACCATTTAAATAGTAGATATTCTTTCAATGATATAAAATAGGCTGCCTGTTGATATGGCTGATAATCATTTTCTTTCATCCACATTAATTTTAATAATGGTGACATCGGATGAATGGGTGTCCCCGTTTTACTATAGACACTCTTTTTTACAGCAGGATCCAGATTCGCTACTAATTCACTACTTCTACCATCAGACCAGATCGCCATATCTGATAGTGGTGTGCCCTCCTTATCTACACATATCAATGAGTGCATGGCACAAGAGATACCCACTGCTAATACTTTTTTATCTTTCGTTTTCGCAAAAACATCTTTTAGTACTTCTCGAGTACTAGCTTCAATCTCATTTGGCTTCTGTTCGACAAAAGATGGCTCTGGAAAATACGTTTCAATTAATTGTTCTGCTTCTACTTTTACCTTGCCTTGTAAATCGAATGCTACTGCTTTTACACTTGTAGTCCCGAAATCAAGACCGATTACTACTTCCTCCATAATATCCCCCTTCACCCAGCTAGTAAAAGCTTTGGAAAAATCCAAAGCTTTTACTCGTTTGCTATGATAGAGCGCGGTTCATACTACCGCTTTTATAACCTACTAAATCCATTGTAACAAATTTATAGCCATAGCTCTGTAATTTTTCCGTTACTCTTTGGTGATTTGCTAATAATTTCTGCATATCTTGTGGTTCTACTTCAATTCTCGCAATGTCTTCATGGGTACGAACTCTTACCTGACGAAGACCAATTGTTTTTAGGAAGGCTTCAGATTTCTCCACTTTCGTCAACTTAGCCTTAGTAATAGTTTCGCCATACGCAATCCTTGAAGATAAACATGCAAATGATGGTTTATCCCATGTTGGTAAGCTCATTTGTTTAGACAATTCACGAATTTCTTCTTTATATAAATCGGCTTCTTGTAATGGTCCACGTACACCTTGTTCCTTGGCAGCTCTCATCCCTGGACGATATTCGCTCATATCATCGGCAATAACACCATAGACAATGTTCTGAAATCCTTTCTCCTTCATAATGGGTACGAGATGATCGAATAAACTATTTTTACAGAAGTAGCAACGGTTTTTATCGTTTTCTGTATAACCAGGAATCGCTAACTCACTCGTTTCAATCACCTGATGTCTAGCACCAATATGCTCAGCTAGTCGTTTCGCTTCTTCTAATTCACTAGTTGGATATGTTTCTGAATCAGCTGTAACTGCTAGAACGTTATGGACACCTAATGTATCCACCGCTACTTTCAACAAAAAGGTACTGTCTACACCACCGGAAAAAGCCACCACTACCTTCTTCATTTCCTGGAGAATAGATACTAACTTTTGATGCTTTTGTTCATGCATGTTCTATCTCCCTCCCTTACGCGGTTTGTTAATAACTTGCTCACCATCTCTTTTTATTATATCGTCATGCTTCCAAATCCACCATCAACACGTAGTAATTCACCAGTAACAAAACCACTTGCTTTATCAGACGCAAGATAGACTGTTGCACCTTGTAATTCTTCTGGATCGCCAAAACGTTTAATCGGTGTATGATTCATAATAGATTGAACACGATCTTCACTTAGAATTTTACGATTTTGTTCGGCGGGGAAGAACCCTGGAATAATCGCATTTACTCGAATATTATGCGGAGCAAATTCACGTGCTAAGTATTGTGTTACACTATTAATCGCTGCTTTTGATGCAGAATACGTAAACACTTTAGATAATGGCGTGGTAGATGATACAGAAGAAATATTAATAATACTTCCACCTCGCTGCTGTTCTACCATTTTCTTGGCAAAAATTTGCGTAGCAAAGACAATTCCTTTTAAATTCACATCCATAATTTTATCCCATTCTTCTGTCGTCAGTTCTAAATAGGGAGTAGTACTATTCATACCCGGCGCATTAAGGAGGATATCCCATCCACCTGACCATTCTTCAATTTCTGTTGCTACGCTTTCTACTGTAGAAAGATCGCTTACATCTGCCTTGAAAGCTTTTGCTTCACCGCCAGCATTTTTTATTTCTTTTACAACTTCCTCTGCCGTATCAAGGTTACGACCAACAATAGCTACTTTCGCTCCATGTTCAGCTAATCCTTTTGCCATGGAACCACCTAACGTACTATTACCTCCAAGTGCAACTGCTACTTTCCCCGTCAAATCAAATAACTTACTCATTAATATCCTTTCCCCTCTCTTGTTTATTTTAGATTCCCTTCCTCATTAAATGACAAGTCATATAAGTCTGATAATTTCTCGATACTCTCATGCTTTTCTATATCTTCCAACATATTTTCTGATACTTCGATCTCACCGATTTCTAGTGTGTTTTTAATACGAACTACTCTAGCTTTGGTAAAATCTAAAATATTACATGTTTTGATTGCTGCTTGAATCGCTGTTTTGTCATTGGGCATTGCAGTAGAAATATGTGTTGGGCCAACAACGGTAGAAGTTAGTCCATTGGCATACGTTGCCTCACGATTCATTTTGTCTACTAATTTTTGTGTTGTAAAATCAGCAGTACCGACACCATTGGCATTCCCTTCTGTTTCTGGGGTCAAATCGAGAACGACCATTTTCGTTACATCTGGACCACCATACGCATACGGTGTTGGATAGCGTCCAGTGATATTAGGATCCATACCATCACCACTGATGTTTTTACCGATTTCATCAATAATCAATACATCAATCTGGTCAAAGAAAAGCTTTGGTAGGGACTTTTTAGCAAGCTTTTGTAATTCTGGTTCCCGTTCTTCAATTTCTTCTGGTAATAGAACTTCTATTTCGGCAACTTTATCAAATGCATTTTCCACTGTCGCAACACTAAACATAATCGGCATTTTATTTATAATGATCTTAGCCATGGCTGGTACGTGCTCTGCCATATGTTTGAAACCTAATTGATGACAAGCCTCTGCACCTTTTTGTTTCCCTAATCCAATACTAATCATTTTCATAATGCCACTTTCAACTGGGCCACGAAATGCGGTATGTGGTTTCACACGATTAATGACAACAATACCATCTGCCTCAGATGCTATCTTATCAATGTAAATTGGTAATCCATTTTCTAACTCATCAATTTTTATAACTTCCATTGATGAACGAATTTCTGCGCCAACTACCTCTTCTTTAACACCAAGATGCTCGAGGACCGCTTTTTGGCCTGGACCTGTTGCACCGCCATGACTTCCCATGCAAGGCACTATAAAAGGTTTGGCACCATGTTCTTTCAGAAAATCTATCGTCACTTTTGTCGTCTCCACCAGACGATCAAGTCCACGACTACCTACGGCAACTGCCACTTCCATTCCAGGTTTAATTTGATTCGCAATATCTTTTTGTTTCAATTGCTTATTCAATTCTGCACCTAAATCATCTATTTGTTGATCATCAAAATATTGCTTCACTTTCATCATTTTAGGAATTGGAATATCTTTCACTAATTCATGTAAAATCCCCATCTGATTCACTCCTTTTTTGATTCATATGATACCGCTTAACTATTTTGTTTGGCGCACCATTCATTATGTTCCTTTAGCAACCATGTGACGTCATAAAACATCGAAGTAACTTGTTGCGTCTGTACTTAAAACAGTAACTGCGCAACATAGACGGTTGCTGTGACAGTGAGCATGCTTGCGATAGTGGAGAACAATACAGTTTGTGCAGCTAAGTCTGGATGACTTTTGTATTCTTCTGCGATAACGGCACTGTTAACGGAAGTAGGCATCGCTGAAGCAATCAATAAGGCTTGTGCCATCACTCCATCCAATTGAAACAAACTAATAATAATAAATGCTACAACCGGACCACCAATCAAACGTAAGGTAATACTTGCGTAAACCGTATATAATCCCTTTTTAAACTTCATTCTAGCTACTTGTGCACCTAGTGTTATTAATGCAAGTGCTATCATTGCATTAGCTATGTAATTGGCTGATACCCAAATTGGCTCAGGAATCGGAACCTCCCACGCATTCAACAAAACCCCTGAAAGCATCGCATATAACACAGGCATTTTAAAATAACCCATTGCCGCCTTCCATTTTCCATCTTTAGCTGCTCGCAAGGAGAAAATCCCATAGGAGAAAAGAAAAATATTTTGTAAGGTTAACACAATAACCTGAATCGACATGGCATAAGGATCAGCACGAAAAACTAAATCGTTTACTGGTACACCATAATTGCCTGAATTGAAAAACATCACGCTATTAGCAAATGTTGTCCTTTTTCCACCATTTATCTTCATTAACTTGGCAATGGTTATCGCTGCTAAATAGAGCAAAAAAACAAGTAATAAGAAGAACGCTAATACATGTGCGAAAAGCTGGAGGCTAAACGTTGCCTCATATAATCTCACAAAAATAAAACCTGGTACAACAAAATAAATATTTAATTTTGCTAAGGTTGCTAAATCCAATGTGAATTTAAGATGTAAATAAAACCCAATCGCTAATAAAATAAAAATAGGGAGAATTACATCTTTAAAGATGACTAGAAACTCTGTCAAATGCTCACTCCCTTTTATAACAACGTTGTTATTTTGATTTTATCACATAATTTTGGAAAAAGGAATATGATTTTTTGATAACGGTCAGTAGTTGTTTTTCGTTTTCAAGAAAAAACAAGGTGGAAATGCGATTAGGTTCGATTCGTTACTTTTTTCTTATGTAAGAAACGAAAAGGACTGCCCAAAAGTTATATACGATAACTTATGGAACAGCCTCTTCGAAAATCTCCACGTTTTCTTTATGTTACGTTTATCGCTTGTTCTTGAGCTTTTAGACATAATTCAGCTGCTTTGAATGCGTGTTTTTGTGTCATCGCATTCTCAGTACGATGCATACAATCTTTAATTAACTCACCAAAGAATGGGAAACCTACCTTTCCATTCAGGTCAAAGTGTTTTTCCCCTTCTTGATTAACGAGGTAAAGTTGGTTTCCACCTTTATCTGTTGCTAAATCAACATACTTACGAATTTCGATCGTTCCTTCTGTACCAACGATAAACATTCTTCCATCTCCCCAAGTACTTAAGCCGTCGGGGGTGAACCAATCAACACGGAAAAATTGTGTAGCTCCAGTATCTCCCCGTAATGTGGCATCACCGTAATCTTCCAACTCAGGATAATCAGGATTATCATAATTGCCAACTTTACTGTGTAATACTTCTGCATCTTCACAGCCAGTATAAAATAAAAATTGCTCAATCTGGTGGCTACCTATATCGCATAAGATGCCGCCGTACTTCTCTTTTTGGAAAAACCAATCTGGTCTACTTGGTGCATTTAAGCGGTGTGGACCAAAACCGGTAACTTGAATCACTTTACCGATCGCACCCTGTTCGATAAGTTGCCCGGCAAAAACAGCACTCTCCACGTGCAACCGTTCACTATAATAAACCATATATTTTTGTCCTGTTTCTTCTACTACCTTTTTGGTTTCTTCTAATTGTTCGAGGGTTGTGAATGGTGTTTTGTCTGTGAAGTAATCTTTCCCCGCTCTCATAACACGATTGCCTAAGGTACTTCTCTCAGATGGAATGGCCGCTGCTGCAACAAGCTTCACCTCTTGATCGTCTAACACTTGTTCTAAAGACTCTGCTTGTTGGGCTTGTGGAAACTTTTTCAGAAAATTATCTACCTTTTCTTGATCTGGATCATAAACCCACTTTAAAGTAGCACCAGCTTCTAATAGTCCATTACATTGTCCGAAAATATGTCCATGGTCTAATCCTACTGCTGCAAAGACAAATTCCCCTTCTTTGACAACTGGATTCGGCTTTCCTTTTGGTGCATAATTCATACCATCTGCTTTACTCATTCCACTAACACTCCTTACATCTATTAATCTATTATCTATTGTAAGTGTTTTCAGATAATTTTCCTAATAAAAACATTTATCATGATGCTAAACGTCTGTAAACCAGCACTGATCTTAGTCTCCCATTACGTTTGATCATGAAAAAGGTTCATCTTCATTGTTTGTTTTGCATCTGAGGATTCCCGAATTAAATGAATCATTTCCATCGAAGTTTGCGCATCTCTGGCATGAATATAATCATTATTATCCTGGATAATTGCTTGGTAAAATTGATCGATCAATTTTACATGGCTTGCTCCATAATAAAATTTTGTGCCTGGTAATTTTCGGTCTTCCACCAATCTCACTTCCATACCATTATCATTCATCATCGTTAAAACACTGTCTTTTATCGTCAGTTTTGCGTTCTCTAAGATAACTTGCAACTCAACAGATGAGTTCTCGGCATGAGAATTAGTCGCAAAGAAGAGACCTGTGGCACCATTTTGATATTTTATATGAGCGGTTGCAGTATCCTCCACCTCATAACCATAATCTAGTAAACAATCGATTGAGCCTCGAATACTATCTATCTTACCGCCAAACCATTGTAAAAGGTCTAGTGTATGAATGGATTGGTTGATCATGACACCGCCCCCGGCCAATTCCATCGAACCACGCCACGGCTTTACGTCGTAGTAGGATTTAGGACGATGCCATGTGACAATTCCCTTTAACCCTTTTACTTCCCCGTATATACCACTAGCAATAATGGATGCCAGTTCTTCCACGGTTTCATTCAGTCGATTTTGAAGACTGACACATATTTTCAAATCAGGGTGTTTCTCTTCCAACTCTACGATGGCACGGCTGTCTGTTACATGTTGTGCAAGAGGCTTCTCTAACATAACATGCACGCCGTTTTCTACCGCAGCTTTTGTTGCTGGATAATGTAAATAGTGTGGCAAACAAATATGAACACAATCAAGGACTATTTCGTCCAACATAGCGTGATAATCTGTAAAAAAAGGAACACCTTTCACCCTATTTTCTAATGATCGATCTATATCACAAACTGCTGCTAATTCAGCATGTGCATTTTCGTAAATCGCCTCTATATGAATCTTTGAAATATCACCGAGGCCAATAATTCCAACTCGCAGCACAATATCACACCCTTTGTCATGAATGAATGTTTGATCTGATTTCTTGCTCTCTTAATTTGTTTAATTCTTCTAGATATTGATTTTCATCGATTGGCAAGGTTATTTCTTTATTCAACCAGCTCGATAGGTGCATGGCATTTGCTAGTTCCACTCCATGAATTCCATCACTTCCTGGTGCAATCAATGGGGTTCCATCTAAAATATTGGCAGCGAAATTTTCTAGAACAGCAATGTGCTGCCCGCCCCACACACTATCAAAAATTAGCACTTCCTCTTGATAAATCGCTCCCGGTCCTTCACCTTGGAATAATTTCGATACTTCTTGCATCGACATGGTGTCACTCATTTCTTTTTCCGATTTATTCAATCGTTTGATCGTTACTTTTTTACTGTCGTCCACAATAATTTTTCCTTGATCACCATGAATTTCTAAACGATCTGTCCCCATTACATCATGGGTACAAGTAATAAATACACCTGTTGCACCGTTACCGTAATCTAATATCGTTACGACATCATCTTCTACAGGAATGTTTCGTTGGTAGCCATATTGTGCCTTCGTGTAGACTTTTTCTGGCATCCCGCAAATCCATTGCAATAAATCAATTTGGTGTGGTGCCTGGTTCACTAATACACCGCCACCTTCACCATCCCATGTCGCTCGCCATGAACCCGCATCATAATAACCTTGCGGACGCCACCAGGTCGTAATAATCCAGTTTGTCCTTCTAATATTTCCAATTTCTCGATTATCAATGATTTCTTTTACTTTTTGATAAAGAGGATTGGTGCGCTGATTAAACATAATTGCGTAAGTTACATCAGGTTTAGTTTTGGCGAATTGATTGATTTCCTTAACTTGTTTAGTATATACACCTGCGGGCTTCTCCAAGAGTGCGTGAATATCACGTTCAAGGGCTTCGATTCCCATTTCTGGATGCAAGTAATGGGGGACACAGGTTACAATCGCGTCAACATTTCCGCTATTTAACATGTCGATATAATCTTGATAAAAAGGTACTCCGGGAAATTCCTGATCTGCGCGTTTTTTCTTTTCTGGATCGTTATCACAGATTGCGCCAATCTCGATATTGCTAATACGACCTTCTTTGATCATATTTCCATAAGCTCCACCTTGCTGACCTAAACCAATAATTCCCAATCTCACTTTTGCCATTTGTTTGTCACTCCTTCTATATAGTGCTAGAAAAATAATAAAACGTTTTCAACTTTAACTTTACACCGTTGTAATATGATGATGCAATTTTCCCACTTCATCTCGCGAAGTGGTAAACAGATCATTGTCTCACTTTATTGTATGGTAAGCGACAAATTAATAAAATAGCTCATATTGTTTTATTTTGGAATGATTTTGACTGAGAGTGTACTGGGTTAGAGAACTAGAAATTTTGGTTTCGCAATAAAAGAGTGGGATTTCGCAATAAAGATGCTTCATTTCGCAATAAACAGACGCGTTTTCGCAATAAAGGGGCTTCATTTCGCAATAATCAGACACGTTTTCGCAATAAAGGGACTTCGTTTCGCAATAATCAATCCACTTTTCGCAATAAAGAAAAGTAGTTACAATTTCATCCCTTCACACTCCCAGCTGTAATCCCCTCCACTAAGTACTTTTGAAAAAACAAAAACACTAATAATTGCGGTACAATCGATGCGACAGACATGGCAAACATTGGGCCCCATGCAGATAAAGATGATGGATCTGAAAACATTTGTAAGCCAAGAGCAACCGTATATAATTCTGTATCATTTAAATAGACTAATGGTGTCATAAAGTCATCCCACGTCCAATAGAAAGAAAAGATTGCCACTGTAGCTAGTGCAGGTGTTGTCAGCGGTAGAATAATCCGCCAAAAAATTTGAAAAGTGCTGGCTCCGTCCATATAGGCAGCTTCATCCAACTCACGTGGAATACCACGAATAAATTGAATCATCAGGAAAATAAAGAACGGTATTCCACCAATAAATGATGGAACAATCAACGGCAGATAAGTGTTTACCCAGCCTAAATTGTGAAACAAAATATATTGTGGAATCAACGTGACCTGTTGTGGTAACATCAAGGTTACAATCATACAAACAAATAAAATAGTACGGAAGCGAAACTGGATCCGAGCGAAACCAAAGGCTACTAAAGTGGAGGAAAACAATGTTCCGATCACTACTATCGTCGTCACAAAGGTAGAGTTAATAAAGAATGTTGAAAAGGATAGATTACCAAAGCCTTCCCAGCCTTTTGTGAAGTTTTCCCACATCCATTCGGAAGGAATCAAAGAAGCAGCATTTCTAAAAATCTCTGATTCTGGTTTTAAGGAACTTGCTATTGTCCATAGAATCGGATAGATCATAATAAAACCTAACAACCAGATAAAACCATGATAGACAATTGTTTTTCGCATTCTTCTTTTCTGCACGGTTAGTTACCTCCTTCCGACTCGTAATAAACCCAGCTCTTCGCTGTTTTAAAAATAAATGTTGTAAATACCGCACATATAATTAACAGCACCCAAGCTAATGCGGAAGCATAGCCCATATCAAAATGAGCAAATGCTTTTTCATATAAATATACCGCGTAAAATAACGTTCGATCCATTGGACCACCATTCGTAATCAGAAAGCTTTGGGTAAAAGCCATAAACCCTTGAATCGTCTGCATCACTAAATTGAAGAAAATAACAGGTGATAACATCGGTAACGTAATCTTGATAAACTGGAGAAACGGACTGGCGCCATCAACTGCAGCTGCTTCGTATAGTTCATACGGAATCGCCTTAAGTCCTGCCAGAAAGATCAACATCGGTGAACCAAACTGCCAAACTACTAATATAATCAAAGTCGATAACGCGTAGTCTGGATGCGTTACCCAACTAGTACCTTCGAATCCAAAAAAAGCTAAAATATCATTTAATGCACCGTCTCTGCCAAATAACTGTCTCCACACTACAGCAATTGCCACACTCCCACCAAGAATAGATGGAACATAATACATCGTACGATAAAGGCCAATACCTTTTCTTTTCGTATTAAATAACATCGCCACAAATAACGCAAAAGCTAACTTCAATGGTACCGATCCAAACACGAAGATAAAGGTAACTTTTAATGCTTGGATGAAACGTTCATCATTGGTGAACATATTTATATAGTTATCTAACCCGATCCATGTCGGAGCAGATAATAAGTCATAGTCGGTAAATGAGAAATATAATGATGCAAGCATCGGACCGACAATAAAACCGAGAAAACCGATTAACCAAGGCGAAATAAATGAAAAGCCAATTACATCTATCGAAGTTTGAGACCTTAATTTCCTCAGTTTCATACCATTTGTTCTATTTTTCCTCATTTGTCACACCTCCTGATTCAGTAGGCAAGCCATTCTAAGATGGCTTGCCGCAGAACTTTTTATCACAGTGCTAATAAGTCTACCTTCATTCGTTTTTCGCTAGAATTTCACTGGCTTTTTCCCTGAAATTGGCTGCTGCTTCTTCTGGTGTCGTTTGACCGTAATAAATCGCGTGCTCTACTTCATTTTCGTATAACGATAAAATTTCTGTAGCCCCTTCTGGCTCAGGTGGATCAATTGGCTTCGAATAATCTTGTGCCAATTCTACGAAATCAAACATTTTTACCCCAACTGAATCTTGTAAATCACGCAGGTGATCACGTACGGAAGCTGCGATCGGAACTCCACGTTCAGCATTTAAGACTTCATTCACTTCTAAATTATTCGTAATATAGCTAATAAACTTCGCTGCTTCTTCTTGTTCCTTTGAATGCGTTGTTACCGAGAAAAATTGACTTGGTTTTAAGAAATGTCCATGTTCTCCACCTTCTAAAACAGGACTGAGACTTAATTCTAAAGAACGACCGGCAGCAGATTCTAATGCAACAATTTGATTACTGTATATATCAAGGAACATGGCTGTTTCACCATTTACTATCGGCTGTTGTTCTATATTAGATCCTGCATCCATAAACACATCTGCTGGTGCCGCCGCTCCTGATTCCAGCATATCAACCGTCAATTGCAAATAATCGATGAGTAATTGATCATCTTCATAACCTAGCGCCGTCCCTTCTTCATTAAATAAGGACACACCATTTTGTCGTAAATAGTGTCTAAGGTTATTGACGCCTGCAAATGGCTGTATTCCATAGGCACCATCGAGATTTTCCGATAATTCAACCGCAAAACTTTTTAAATCTTCATAAGTGTAACCTGGCTCTGGTTCTGGTACTCCTGCATCCTCGAACATTTCCTTATCATAGGCAGCACCGTGAACATTTGCTCCTAAATTAACAGCATATAATCCACCCTCTACCTTTCCACCGTCTAGATAGATATCATCGACATCACTTAAATCTAATGTGCCATCTTCAACAAAAGGATTTAAATCCACTAATAAATCTCTGCCAACATATTCTGTCAAATAGGCATAATCCATCTGCACAATATCAGGCATATTCCCTCCGGCTGCTTGTGTCGCCATCTTCTCCCAATAACCATCCCAGCCGGTAAATTCCGGTGAAATCTTGACGTGAGGATTTTCTTCTACATACATATCAATCGCTTCCAGTGTGCGATTGTGTCTGTCTTGTGAGCCCCACCATAAAATCCGTAGCTCTACTTCTGCATCTTCATCCCCTACCGCATCTCCTGATCCAGTCTCTTCTGTCGCATCATCCACTTGATCTGCATTGTCATCACCATCACCTGACCCACCGGAACTGCAGGCTGTTACAAAACTACACAAAAAGAACAACAAGATAAACAACAATAAAAGATTCCATTTCTTCTGCATCATGCTTCTCCCCTTTTTCATTTTTATAGAAAACAATCACCTATAGTGTAATTGTTTTATCACACCGTTCTAGCAAGCTTTTGTTGATAAGTCTTTACTCGATCTATTGCTTGTAACGAAATAATCATGATCATATAAAAGCTGAGACTGATCCCAATTGAAAACAAAATTTGCGGATAATAAAGGGAAATATACACCATACCCCAGGTTGAAATAGCCATTCCGATTGTTTTCAACGGGTTTAACATCGCGATAATAAAAGCGTATTTGATATAACCAAACAATTTTAATCGGTAAGATACATAAATCGGAATAATATATAAAACAGTAATCATAAACCAAACGGATAAAATAAAGATAAAAACACTGATAATCTGAAATAATATGCCACCTTGCTCAATAAAGAACTTCAAATCAAAATAGATAAGACTTCCTATTAACGTCAATACAATTGCTAATAGATTCGACTGAATAAAATGCTGTTTAAAGCTGCGCCAGTATTGATAAAAAACAGATGAGATGTGGACCTCCTCCAGCCAGCATTTTTGAATTTTACATAAGGCAACAGTCGCTGGTACAACTCCGAATATTCCTAATCCAACAAGCGAAAACAATAACCATAACAAGTTGAGATAAACAAGCTTTATCAGTCCTTCACAGAATTTACGCACTACTTCTGTTAGCGTTACTGCATTCATTACTTCACCTCGTTTCTTCACTTAAACATCTTGTGCTAGAACTATTATAGTAAGCGTTTTCACAATTAGGAAGTAGCTTGAACAATGAAATTAGGCATTCTATTTATCTACCATGTCAAAAAGGTATCCTTTTTTACGATCGATAAACATAAGATACTTTTAGGGGGGGAATCGTGATGTATAAAATGATCATTGTCGATGATGAAGCCGAAATACGAATTGGATTAGCGAATTATTTCCCTTGGAATCAACTTGGGTTTGAGGTTGTATATCAATGTGTGAATGGCAAGCAAGCATTGGAATATATCGAGCAAAACGAAATTGATCTAATCTTAACAGATATTCGTATGCCGATAATGGATGGAATCGAACTGGCTAAGGAACTATATAAACAAAATTCTTTGGTTTATATCATTTTTTTAAGTGCGTATCGAGATTTTCAATATGCGAAAGAAGCTTTGAAATATGGAGTTAAAGACTATATTGTAAAACCCGGCAAATTTGAAGAAATACAAGAAGTATTTACTGCTGTAAAAGCACAAATGGACAAAGAATGGAGTCACAATCACAAAAAAGCAAATTACATCGACAATATTATTCAGACGATCGAGGAATATATTAAAAAAAATTATGCAGATATTTGCTTAGATGACATTGCTCATGTATTAAAAATGTCTCCTAATTATATCAGTAGGCTATATAAGGACAAAACAGGCGACAACATTTCCCACTTTATTATGAAAACACGCATGGAAAAAGCAGCTGAGTTGTTAAGGGATTATCATTATAAAACATATGAAATTAGTGAAGCAGTCGGTTATCATAATCCGAAGAATTTCACTAGAACTTTCAAGAAATATCACGGTGTCACCCCAAGGGATTTCAGAAACGCGAATATGGAGAGAACAAAATGAACAACAAAATATTAATTAAAAACATTTTATTGTTTGTTTTTCCTCTTTTTATTCCTGTTTTTATCCTTGGCTCATTTGCGATATTCATTACCGATAAATATATGCGGGAATCGATCCAGAGTAATCATACCAACGTCTTACAGCAAATTGAACAACAAACAAATACGATACTTAATGAAATGTACTTGTTAAACCTCGATTATAATTGGAATCCGGAAATCATTTTATCTTTACAAAATATTTTTGATGCTGATTCTTTTACTTACGACCAAGTAAAGAATGCAAACTATCAGGAAGGGACAATTAGAAGAAAAGAAATCGCTACACCATATATTCAATCGATTTATATATATTACCAAAACCAAAATAATCGTGTCTTAACATCGAGATACGGCATAACCGAAGTAGAAGAAATGCCTGATGCTTTCTGGTTGCAAGAGTTTGATGAAACTGCTACAACGGAAGATATTTGGATAAAAAGCCGGGAAATACCAGACTATTCATTCACCAAACAAGAACCAGTAATCAGTGTATTTCGAAATGTGTTCAAATCCAATTCACAAACTTCGGAAGGACTGATTGTCTTAAATATATATCAGCGGTACTTTTCCAATTTAATTAAAGAGTTAAACAACTATCACCATCAAAGTATCTTTGTCTTGGATGAAAACAATCATAAATTGTTTGGTAACAGTATGAGTAATTCAATCGATCCGGAACACTTTTTACTGCCGAGTAACCGTTCCACCTATGAGGTTACTATAGATGGAACACCTTATATTGTGAATCAACTTGCCTCTGACAATTATGGTTTGCGGTACTTTTCACTCGTCGAAAAAGCCGAAATTTACATGATTCCCAATCAATTACGATTCTTGACATTGATTTTCGTCCTTTTATCCTTAATGCTTGGAACGACAACAATCTATTATTTAACTCGTAAAAATGCGCGTCATGTCAGTGATATCATTTCGATGTTACATACATCCAATCATGACGAAGAAGAATTAATCAAAAATATATCGTTCAAGGATAACGAATACCAACTAATTGTCCGTAAACTTTTGAAGAATTTTATAGCTAAAAAGAATTTAGAAATGGAATTACACGAAAAGAAATACCAGTTTCAAGAAGCAGAATTATCGGCATTACAAAATCAGATTAATCCTCACTTTCTTTCGAACACCTTAGCAATCATTTATTGGAGAGCAATGGCACTGACAGGGAAACCAAACAAGGTAACACAAATGCTGGAAACATTAACAGATATATTAGATTTTTCTTTACGGATTAAACACCATACCGTGACGCTTGCAGAAGAAATTCATCATACCAAAAACTACTTAACTATCATTCATATTCGTTCTGATCATGCTTTTACAATTGATTGGGATTACGATGAGCGTATTCTTCATGAACAAGTACTAAAATTTATTTTGCAGCCAATTGTTGAAAATAGTGTCACACATGGTTGTGACGATGACAAAAATATTCGAATTAAAATCAAAATTAGAAAAAGAGCAGATAAAATCCGATTTACGATTATTGACAATGGAACAGGTTTGTCGAAAGAAAGATTGAAAGAGTTATTGGAAGAACATGATAAAGATGAATATATCACCAACCATATTGGCTTAGCTAATATTAAAAAACGAATTTCATTACTTTTTAACAACCAATATCAGTTTATCATCCGCAGTAAGAAAGGTTGGGGGACGGTTGTCGTAATAGAGCATCCGATTCCATAACAGTAAAACATCAATTGGATGTGATATTTTTTATTTTTTTCTTATAATTTTCAAACTGTGTCCGATATAATAAATACCATTTCTATTATTCATTCAATTAGATACTCTTACACATGGCATGTGATTAGCCATACTAACTCCTTTGTGACATGTTCCGTGTTTTCCACAAGGAGTTTTCTATTAATAAAGCATAAAACTATTTATATAGATAAATAATAATGAAGGATATTTCCATCTACTTCCTGTTTCACAGATTGCCTAAAAAATCATAAAAAGGAGTAACAAAAGTGCCGAACGAGACTTTTTTTAACTTGCCAAAGGAAAAGAAACAAAAATTACTAGACGCGCTTCATCGAGAATTTACGAAAGCTCCATTAGCTACAGCGTCGATTGCTAAAATTATTGCTTATGCCGAAATTCCCCGAGGCAGCTTTTATCAATATTTTACTGATAAAGAGGATGCTTATTTCTATATTTTTAATCAACAAACAAGTTTAGCTATGGAAAAATTTTTATGTATTCTTCAAAGTAATAATGGGGATCTATTTGACACTTGCATTGAATTTTACCGATTGATCGTGGAAGAACAATTTACTTTTTTCCGAAATGCACTATTAAACATGAATTCTAAAATTGAAGAGGCATTATCAGGTATTTTTGCTAGTAAGGAAAAGCTTGATCATTTTCATCAAGTGCAAAGTCAATTAGATTTAGCTTCTTTAAAAATTGAAAATGAAGAAGAGCTATTTCAATTAATGAAAATGATTTCAGCTATTACATTTCATAATATTATTGAGAAGTTCTCAAAAAATCTTCCATTAGACGAATCGATTCATAATTACCAAGCACAATTACAATTCATCAAACATGGTGTATTACAGCAAGATGTTTGCTATAATAATGAAAATCAGCAAACCCCGCCGGTCCATTTTTAGATGCTCATTAGAAGGAATCATATAGCAGGGTGTTTCGTGAAATTGCCTAGTTTCTGAGTGCTCATACTCTATAAAATAAAGTATGAAATTGCACCATGATAAAGGGCTAAGGGAGGGTATAGAAGGACATTGAAGGATATTAAACGTTTCCGAATACTTGGTATTATCGAAGGTGCATCACTAGTAATCTTACTCTTTCTTGCAATGCCATTAAAATATTGGGGTGGTTTACCAGAAATCGTTACTGTTGTCGGAAGTATTCATGGAGCCTTGTTTATTGCATACATACTCTTGACATTGTACACGACATACAAAGTACGTTGGTCATTTATCTGGTTATTTAGTGCCGTTGCAGTCGCCTTTATTCCATTTGGAAATTTTGTATTAGACAGGCGTATCCAAGCAAAGTATAGTTAGAGCGAGGGAATCGTTCTAACTATACCGTGTGAACTGCAAAATCGTTAACAGTTGGTTAGACATATAGGTAGCACTATATTTAAAATCTTGGTTAATCCATTCCATAATTAACCCCCATATCGCATATGCCTGATAGCTCGCCAAAAAATTGAGTTCAATTCCCTTTATTTTGTGCGCCCGTTCTACTACTTCTCTCATCAAATCTGTTAACTGCATGCAAATCCGGCTCTGTAATCCAACAAGTGCATTGGATTTTGCTATAATCGTGTAGAAATCCGCGTGATTTTCTACATGATCAAATATTTTTATGGCAGACACATTTAAATTATTGATCGAAATCTTCTCCCCATCTTTTAATGGTTCACGATAAGAATCAATTAAATCAACAATAATATCATCTACCATTTCTTCTAATAATTCTTCTTTATATTGAAAATGTTTATAAAAAGTACCACGGTTAACGTCGGCAGCTTGGACAATTTCAGTCACTGTAATTTGCTGAAGATTCTTCTGTTGTAACAGCGATATTAATGCATTCCTCAAAGCAATTTTCGACTTTCGCACTCTTCTGTCATGGTAATTATCCATCAACAATCCCTCTCCTTTTGTTTAATATTTTGCAAAATATATACATATTGTTCAAAAATGTACACTAATGAACAATGGCTGCATTGATTGATGATTGTTTCTATCATACTTTTTAGATTATACTGTAAACAAATGTTGATTAACAAACATTTGTTTATTTATAGTTAAGCGTTGACATAATGGGAGGAATGAAGATGATATTAAAAGATAAAGTCGCTATTGTGACCGGTGCTGCATCTGGGATGGGAAAAGCTATCGCTGAACGATTTTCAAGTGAAGGGGCAGCGGTTTTACTAGCGGATTTAAATGCTGATGGTGTAAATAATCTTGCCGCAGAACTCGAAAAAAATGGTGGAAAAGCTAAAGCACTTGAAGTAAATATTGCAAATGCCAACGATATTGACCTGATGATAGAAACGGCTATTCATGAATTCGGCACGTTAGATATTCTAGTGAATAACGCCGGTATCATGGACGGGTTCGAACCGGTTGGTGAAATTGACGACGATCGTTGGGATTTAATTTTTGATGTGAATACAAAAGCCGTTATGCGTGCAATGCGCAAATCTGTAGCTATTTTTCTAGAAAAAGGACAAGGAATCATCATTAATACTGCATCTTCTGGTGGTTTAAATGGAGCGCATGCTGGTGCAACATATACTGCTTCTAAGCATGCTGTCATTGGTTTAACTAAAAACACAGCGCATATGTATGCACAAAAAGGGATTCGATGTAATGCGATAGCACCTGGAGCAGTCCAAACCAACATCCAAGGGTCTATGAAAAATATCAGTGAATTTGGTCTGGAACGAACAAAATTATCGCAAAGTCTGATTCCAAACGTCGGAACACCTGAAGATATCGCTAATGTTGCGTTATTCTTAGCTTCTGAAGAATCTAAATTCATAAATGGTACGACGATTACCGCTGATGGTGGCTGGACCTCTGCTTTCTAGATAAAGTGAGATTATGTCCGTTTAGGACCGAGATATAAATCGTCATTTCATATGGTGATGGAATGGCGATTTGTCATGATTCCAGACTTTCGATCATAGGATGAAATAGCAGCTAAGAACGGAGGTAATGTCGATGAAAATTCAAGTTATACAAGGGGATTCTTTCTGGTACTACAGTCAATTATTTGGAATCCCTCTTCCTTTAATTATTGCTTCTAACCAACAACTTAACCCTAATCAACTTATGATAGGGCAAGAGGTAAGCATTCCAGGCTACCAAGCTGTGGCCTATACGATACAAGCGAACGATACGTTATGGTCGATCGCTCAAAGCAATCAAATTCCGGTTGACCTTTTACTACGAATAAATCCAAATGTCCAGCCAACACAACTTCAAATTGGGCAAACAATTACTCTTCCTCAACGAATTACAACTCCAATTATTACCGATGTAAATAACTACACATACGAAAAAATGGTTACAGATCTCCAACGACTTATTGAACTTTACCCTTTTATTCAGCAACAATCGATTGGAAATTCAGTATTAGATAAAGAGATAATTGAATTACAAATAGGTAGTGGATCAAGACAAAAACATATTAATGGATCTTTTCACGCTCAAGAATGGATCACTACCCCTGTTATTATGCTATTCCTGAATGATTATGCATTAGCATTGACCAATCATTCACCAATACGTGGGTTAGATATGTTAACTTACTTTGAATCGAATACGCTCTCTCTTGTTCCAATGGTAAATCCAGATGGTGTTAACCTTGTCATCAACGGTGCCGAGGCTGCAGGATCACAACAAGATTTTGTACTGTCACTCAATAATGGAAATACCGATTTCTCGGGATGGAAGGCTAATATTAATGGGGTGGATCTGAACAATCAATATCCAGCATTATGGGAAACAGAAGCAGCCAGAAAACCGGATTCACCAGCGCCACGAGATTTCCCAGGTTACGAACCATTATCAGAACCTGAAGCAATTGCCATGGCTGATTTGGCGAGAGCGCGACCATTTGAAATCATGAACGCTTTTCATACACAAGGTGAAGTGATTTTTTGGGGATATCAAGGAATGGAGCCACCAGCCTCTGAAACGATTGTTCAAGAATATAGTCGTGTTAGCGGATATGAGGCTGTTCAATATGTTGATAGCTTTGCAGGATACAAGGATTGGTTTATACAGGAGTTTCGCAGGCCTGGTTACACTGTCGAGTTAGGATCAGGTATGAACCCACTTCCTATTAGTCAATTTGATGAGATTTACCAAGAAACATTAGGGATTATGTTGGCCACCCTTTATATGTGAAGAAAGCCGTGGTATCACCACGGCTTTACATATTATACAAATTTCACGATATCATCAAATGGACGTCTGCTTTTCTCTGGAGCATCTTGCACACGGTAGCCGAACGCTGCCATCACAGAAATCGAAAAGCTGTCATCGTCTAAAAGTCCCTCTTCACGAAGTAAGTCGTTCATTTCTTTCATTGGGAAACCTTCAATTGGACAGGAGTCAACACCTATTTGGGCAGCAGCTGTCATCATGTTAGCCAGTGCAATATATGTTTGCTTGGAAGACCAGTCTAACATGCGTCGATCATCGACCAATAAATCGAAATCCTCTTTCTGGAAGTTTTCAATCATCGGTAATAATCCTTGTAATGCTTCATCAGGGTATTGATGTACGTTTTTGTAATGGTCAAGTAGATATTCAGCATCATACTTCGTATCCTTCGCTGTTCTAGCTAAGAATATAACGAAATGACTAGCATCCATTACTTTCCCTCTTGCTCCCCATGACGTATTTTTAATTTTTTCGCGCAATTCCGGACTTTGAATAACTAAAAATCTCCATGGCTCAATACCAAATGAACTTGGAGATAAGTATCCTGTTTCAAGTATGAATCGAAAATCCGCTTCCTCTATTTTTTTATTCGGATCGAATTTTTTCGTTGCATGACGAAAATGCAGCGCATCGATGATATCCTTTTTGATTTGATTTTTATCCATATTCTGTCACCTCCAAATTACTTCCCCTTTATTATACGAACTCTAGGGAAAAACACATAATATTCTGCTTTATGATGCTTGAACTTCTTCGTATTTTTATATTCTATCTTGTCAGACTGTTAAATCATTTTCCGATTTTATATCTATTGCTTCTTGTAAAAGTCGTTGTAAAACTGCAGCAAATACAGCGATTACCATGGAAGCAAAGATAGGGACCATTCCGAATATGATAAGACCTGGAGCATCATCTTTCTCTGCCACAAGGTAAACGAACGGAATGATAACGACATACAAGCTGCTGATTGTGATAGCACAATTTTTTATATTCTTTAAAGCTTTAACAGATATTTGCGAGAAAGCTTTGTTTTTATCAATATAGCTTAAAAGTCTAAAAGCCCAATACAATGCCATGTAAAATGGAATCGCTGATACATACATCCCTATTACAATAGGATATAGTAAATGGGCATAATCGGGATTTACTGGATTATTAGCTAACTGAACTAATCCAAATAGACACAAAGCTAGAACTGGAATTCCAATAAAAAGAACAGCTATCTTTAAAAAAAGCGTTGAACCTTGTTTCATAAAAAGCACCTCATTTCATTATTCTTCATTTGAATTATAGCATATTTTTATCGTTTAACAATAAATAATTACTGTTTTTTGTTATTTTTTTATTGTGATAAATATAAATTACACATATTAAAGATATAAAAAAGAGCATTCCTTGTTTGTAAAGAAATGCTCTAAAAAAACTAAAGTAGCTGTTCATCTTAGATAAACAGCTACTATTTCTTACGGCAACTTATTCCCCGCAATCCGATACAAGTCATACCATTCTTCTCTTGTCAGATTTACTTCTGATGCTTTCGCAATATTTTGCAGGCGTTCTGGATTCATAGTACCTACAATAGGCTGCATTCTAGCTGGATGACGTAAGATCCATGCAATTGCAATCGCTGATTTCGTGACACCCTTTTTCTCTGCATACTCTTGTAATTTTTCATTTAATATTGGGAATTGATCATTATCTACAAATACACCCTCAAAGAAACCATGTTGGAATGGGGACCATGGCTGGATCGTCATATTATGAAGACGACTGTAATCCAAGACTCCTCCATCGCGAACAATCGCCGGATCATGCTCCATATTTACGTTAAGCCCCGCATCGATCATTGGTGTAAACATCAAGCTTAATTGCAGCTGGTTAGCTACTAAGTCTTGCTCGACATATTTTTTCAGTAATTCGATTTGGGTCGGATTTTGATTACTTACCCCGAAGTGGCGAACCTTTCCACTTTGCTTTAACTCATTAAATGCTTCTGCCACTTCTTCTGGTTCAACTAGTGTGTCTGGCCTATGTAATAAAAGCACATCTAAATAATCTGTTTTTAATCTTTTTAAACTGCCTTCCACTGAGGCAAGAATATGTTCTTTGGAAAAATCAAAAAAGCCGTCACGAATCCCACATTTCGATTGAATCACCATTTTTTCTCTAATAGATGGGTTCATATTAATCGCATCAGCGAAAATTTCTTCTGATTTACCGCCACCATAAATATCAGCATGATCAAAAAAGTCTATCCCTAGCTCTAGCGCATTTTCAATCACACGATTTGCATCTTGCTTGGACAATTGGTCCATTCGCATACAGCCTAACGAAATTTCACTAACTTGCAAACCACTGTTACCTAATTCAAGCTTCTTCATCACTCTCACCTCTCCTATCAAATCTAGTCTCATTTTAGCATAGAGATATAATGTAAGCGATTATATTGCTTGATGATGATAGTTCTTGGTTACTGTATTACGTGGCACTGACAGATGAATATATACCGCTTCGCCTAAAGAAAATTGTTGTGATACATCAGTATGAACAGCCCATGTTTGGTCTGCTACTTCTAACGTATAGTAAATTTCTTTCCCTTGAAACTGTACACTAGTAATCAGTCCAGGTAAGCCACTGCCACTTTCATTCTCTTTAGATAGTCTAAACTGTTCCGGCCGTACTGGATAAATGTTTTGTTCTTTCATAGCCGAAACGACACCTGTATCTGGCCAGCGGATATCGGAAGCTAACGAAGGGACAAAATGCTTCTCGTGCCAGACACCTTCTACTAAATTAGCTTTTCCTACAAAACGTGCAACAAATGGGGAAACTGGTTTCGTATAGATGTCACTAGGTGTACCGATTTGTTCTATTTCCCCTTGGTTCATTACAACAATGCGGTCTGCCATTGCCAAAGCTTCACCTTGATCGTGTGTCACATAGACAATCGTTGCCTTTGTTAACTGATGTAAAGCTTGGATTTCACTGCGCATTTCCATTCTCAGTTCGGCATCTAGATTACTTAGTGGTTCATCCATCAATAATAATTCAGGTTGAGGTGCAATTGCCCGAGCTAATGCCACACGTTGTTTCTGTCCACCAGATAATTCGTTAGGCATCCGCTCAGCAAACGCCTCTAAATCCACCATTTTTAACACCTCATTAATTCGTTCATGTTGATTCTTTTTTATTTCTTTTCTGACAAATCGATGATGCATTAATGGAAAACGGATATGTTCTTGCACATTTAAGTGCGGCCATAATGCAAAAGATTGAAAGACCATCCCGATATTTCGATGTTCAGGTGGTAATGTTTGCTGCGGATTACCAACTACATTATTACCGATCACGATTTCTCCTTCACTCGGCGATAGAAAACCTGCTAATAACCGAAGTAATGTTGTTTTGCCACAACCAGAAGGACCTAAAATCGCAATAAATTCTCCTTCCCTTACTTGCAAATTTATTTTTTTAAGTGCTTGAAATCCGTCAAATTCTTTACTTAGTTGATTAATTGCTATTGTCATTTGACGTTTGCCACCTTTCTGTTCCAAAAGTATTGAAGCACATATAATGTGATAAAACCACATAAGATGAAGGCGATGATCAAACTGGAAAAGGCTGTTGAGTAAGTGGTATAACCAGATTGCTCAAAACTAAAAATAACTACACCGATTGTTTCGCTATTACTTGACCATAATAAAGAAGATACTGTTAATTCGGTTAATGCTGTGAGGAAAACCAAGAATGCCCCACTTAGCACACTCGGTAATAACAGCGGAATTAATATTTTTCGCCATTTCGACCAGCCGTTCGAGCCACTCACCATTGCCGCTTCTTCCATGGACACATCTACTTGCATAATAGCCGTAATACTTCCCCTTACCTGCAAAATTAAGAATCTAGTAACATAAGCGATAAAAAGTATCATCACTGATCCATATATTCCTGGATTCCAGCCAGGTACAGGCTCCATCCAAGCAAAAATCATCGCTAACGCCATTACGGTACCTGGTAATGCATATGGTAAACTAATCGACATTTCTGAGAATTGGCTCCAACGATTTGGTTTCCGAACACGGTAATATGCAAAGGCCGTACCGATGACCACGCCAATAATAGTGGTTACTAGCGCTAGTTGCAGACTGTTTCCGATTGCTCGTTTTGCCTTTGGACTGTTTTCTAAGACAAATTGATAGTTTTTCAGACTGATATTCTCCCATGTGAAGTCCAATCCATACGCTGCTAATAAAGAAGTCATTAACATCGAAATAAATGGTACTAAACTCGTTAACAAGAAAAAGCTCCATAATAGAAACTCTATCAAGTTTTTAGCTTTACCAAGCTGCACGCGAGGCTTTTTGTCCTCTACTGTTGTCTCCAAACGTTTAGACTTTTTTAACAACAGCCATTGCACCAATGTACCACATAAAGCAATAATCCCAAGCAAAACAGAAAGTGTCGCAGCCCGTTGAAATGCTGACGGCCCAAAACCAACTACTTGCTGATAAATATAGGTACTTAATACATCAATTTGTGCAGGTATCCCCAAAAAAGCTGGAATACCAAAATTGTCAAGGTTAGCAAGAAAAGCTAGGAAACCACCACTCGCTATTCCTGGGAGAGCCAATGGTACCGTTACTTTCAAAAAGGTTCTCCAGCCACTTGCACCAGATACACGTGCCGCTTGTTCTACTTCACGCGGCACCTTACGAAATACACTTACAGATAGCAAGTACACTAATGGATAATGAGAAAATCCCAATACAAAAATGATCCCACCCATACTGTATAAATTAATAGGTTCCAGTGAAAAAGGTAGAACCGATACTAATTTTCCATAAAGACCATTTGCACCTAAAAATTGTGTCCATGCTAATGTCGATATATAAGACGGGATCACAAAAGGTAAAATAATAAACACCTGCATCCATTTCTTGGCACGTATATCTGTATAGGCAACGAGCCATGCCAGTAACACGCCTAATATTACCGAAATAGCAGTGGAACCTATGACGATCAGAATAGTGTCCGTTAATACGGACCAAGTCTTGCTATCTTGTAATATATCGGCATAGTTTTGCAATGATAGCTGACTGTCTACTTGAAAACTTAGCAAAACCAATCGTAAAACTGGTACTAAAAAGAAAATAATAATCGCCAGTAAGGCAATAATTTTAATAAATTTCACTTTAAACAGAGAAGATAATGCACGAATCGGCATTATCTCCTTGGACATATTTTTCATTCTTGACTCATCCTATTCTCCAAACAATTCAGTAAAACGTTCTTTATCTTCTTCTCTTGCTTGATACAATTCATTAATATCTGCATCCAATACATTCATCTCATCAATAGTCTTCAATCCCTCTGGTGCCTCGACACCTTCACGGATCGGTGTATAGCCAATGTCCTTTGCTAATTCTTGTCCTTCTTCAGACAGGACAAAATCAACAAACGCTTGGGCTGCTTCTTGATTTTGCGCATCTTTCATAATACCAATTGGCTCTGTAATAACCGGAACCCCTTCATCAGGATAAACTAATGTAACTGGAGAACCTTCTGCTTCTGCACGCGCGACAATAAAGTCTACAACCATTCCATAATCAACTTCTCCATCTGCTACTGCTTGCAGAACTCCTCCATTTCCTTGCGTAACGGTCGGATTATTTGCTTGCAGATTTTCATAAAATTCCCAGCCAAATTGATCATTTCGGGTAAACACTCCTAAATTATATGCCGCTGCTCCAGAATATAACGGACTAGGCATTGCTAAATTATCTGTTGCCTCTGTTAAAGCATTCCATGAAGTTGGAAGTTCTGAAACATTATTGGTGTTGACAACCATTGCCGTTGACATTACCTTCGTTCCAGCATACATATGATCTGGGTCAACAAAATTGTCTGGAATAGCTTCTAATTCAGGCGATTCATAAGCTTGCAGCATTTCTTGTTCCTTTAAACTTTCAAATGTTACTGCATCTGCAACAAGCAAAACATCTGCTTGTACATCACCAGCTTGCGCCTCTGCTTGTACTTTACTGATTACCTCTTCTGTTCCAGAACGATATGTAGAAACAGTTACATCTGGATATTGTTGATTAAAAGCTTCCACTAATTGCTCGGCATCAACATCAGGTTGAGATGTATAGAACGATAATTCTCCTGATACTCCGTCTTCTTCTCCCGATGTGCTATCAGAACAAGCAGCAAGTAATAATAGAGTGATAAATAAAATAATAGAAGATTTAAATTTAAACATGGTATGATTCCTCTCCTTTACAGTTTGTCTGTTAATTAGTCTGTATTGATTATTGTACAGGCTGACTATTAATAACAATTAAACGGAATGTATGGAATTTGTTAAGTACGTGTAAAGGAAGAATAAGGTAATCGTGTGGTTGAAGGGGGGTTTGATGAGAGAATGTAAATTTGTTTACATTTCTTTAAAACAACGGAGCTAATTATTTCATAGATGAAAAAGCTGACTGAAAGTAAAATCAGTCAGCTAAAACTAATCAATAGCTGTTTCCATAATAAAGGGACTGTACCCTTTATTATGATTTCGATTATGGTCTAAACAATGACTTATATAGTAATAAGATTATTCCTGCATCGCCAAATACAAAGCACCTTTTACTCCTGCTTCATCAGTCAATCCAGGCGATACGATATAACGATCGATTTCTTTTTCTGTTAAATATGGCGAACTGACATAGCCATTAAGCATTTCTAGTACATTTCTTCGGATCAAAGGAAAGAGCTGTTGTTGTTTCATGACGCCGCCACCCATAATAATCCGCTCTGGTGATAAAATGTAAATATAGCTAGTCAATGCTTGTGCCAAATAAAAGGCTTCCATTTCCCAGACTTTTTGATCATCTGCAAGTTCATGACCTTTCTTTCCCCATCTTTTTTCTAAGGAAGGGCCGGCAGCAACACCTTCAAGACAGTCATCATGATAAGGGCAAGTACCTTCATAGGTATCTTCCGGATGACGACGGACTTTAATATGTCCCATTTCCGGATGGGATAATCCTTTTAATGTTTGTCCATGGAAATACGCTCCCGCACCAATACCAGTACCAACTGTAATATATAAGCAAGTATCTACATCTGTGGCATTTCCCCATTTCGCTTCCGACATCGCTGCTACGTTTACGTCCGTATCAATGATGATCGGGACACCTAAACCTTCCTTTAATTTGGCTCCTAAGGGATAATCCACCCAGTCTGTTTTTGGTGTTTTTTGTAATTGACCATACGCAGGACTAGTTTCATTAATATCAATCGGACCAAAGCCTCCAAGACCAAGGCGTTTGATACCTTTGCCTTCGAAGAAAGCCAACACTTTTGGCACGGTAATATTAGGATGTTCCGTTGGAATAACCTCTTTTTCAAGAATGTCACCTTGATCATTACCTATGGCTAAAACAAATTTAGTTCCTCCAGCTTCAATTGCACCTAACTTCAACACGGTTACCTCCCTAAAACTTCTGCTTTAACGACCATAATGACAACTGACCTTGTGCTTGTACCTCTAATGTTGAATGATGAATATTAGCAAACATACGTGAGGTAAAGACGAGTTCCCCGCCATTAATAAATATTTCAAAAGAAGAGTGATCTAGAAAAATACGAATGTCGTTTATGTCTTTCTCGACAATCCCTACTCGTTCTTCTTTTTCACCATTATCGAGTGCTGGTCGTGTTAGTTTGATAGTTCGATTTTTTTTATCAAAATCTATTGTAGCATAATCGAATATCGTAATATATCCTTTTTCGCTTGTAATTGCATCTAGTAGTATTTCGCTCGCTCTCGGAATGGTTTTGGCTATAGGTCCAAGTTCATGAACTAGCAACTCATCCCGTAATTCGACGAGCTCTTCTACAGGCTTTTGATAGATTTTCCCTTCCTTCCATTCTAGTTCTCTAGGTAATGTTAATTGATGAATCCAATGATGCTTTTTAGTAGGATGATATTCTTCTTTCTGATCAGGTACACCCATCCACCCGAATAACAAACGTCGACCTTTTTCATCTAGGGTGGTTTGTGGTGCATAAAATTCGAAACCGCGATCTAATTCTGTAAACTCGCCAAACATAAAATGATCCTTCCAGTTCCCGCTCACATAGCCACTTTGATAGACATTCTGGTAGTTGATACCCTCTGCTCTCAATCCTTGTGGGGAAAAAAGCAGTACATCTTGTCCATCAAGTGAGAAAAAGTCTGGGCACTCCCACATATATCCGAATCCATCTGCTAAGATCCCTTTGTACTCCCAGTCTTGAAGATCTTCTGATTCATACCAAACAACAGAGCCTGTGTTATCTTCTTTTTGAGCTCCAATCACCATATAAAATTTATCGTTCTCTCTCCATATCTTTGGATCACGGAAATGAGCAGTGAAACCATTTGGAAGTTCAATTTGTACTCCTTTTTTATCAAAATGAATCCCATCTTTGGATGTCGCTAAACATTGGTAAGTTTCCCGAACACCATTAGTTTTGACATTACCAGTGTAAAAAAGATGGAGTTGATCATCATGTGAAATGGCACTTCCCGAGTAACAACCATCTTTATCAAACCATTCACTTGGTGTTAAAGCGATCGGTTCTTGGTTCCAATCCACTAAGTTTGTGGATGAGAGATGTCCCCAGAATTTAGCCCCATGCTCGGTTCCAAACGGCATCCATTGGTAAAAAAGATGATAGATGCCATTCCATTGAATCCAACCGTTTGGATCATTGATAAGACCTACTGGCGGTGCTATGTGATAGGTCGGTCGGTAAGGATCAGAAGTGACGATCACCTGATATTTTTCTATTTCCCGTTGTGCTTTCTGTCGCAATTCTCGATCTCTATCCATTCGATTATCCCCTTGTAAAATTATTGTGGACAGTTTTTCTTGATTTGACTATTTTTAGTCCGTAAGATTCTTTATTATGGACACTTTTATTTGTTTTTCACTATTTTTGTCCATAAGATTTAGTCTTACGGACACTTTTTCTTGGTACAACTAATTTCTGTCTGTATGATCCATTCTTATGGACAATTAAACTAAATTTGGCTATCTTTTGTCCGTAAGACCAGCATTTATAGACAAAAGACCGGAGCAATCCGGCCTTTTCTTATCACGGCTACTTTTATTTATCTTCCTTATATCCAAAGAAGTAGGTTAAACCAAAGGCAATACCAATTGCCACAATGTTTACTAAAATATATAAGAATAATTGTTCATTTAAATAAAGTAATATACCAGGAATTACGGTGATGGCCATTCCCGTTGCCTGTAAATTAAATAATGTTGCGATAAAACCAGCGATACCTCCACCAATTAATCCCATTATAAATGGCTTACCATGACGTAGATTAACACCGAAGATGGCTGGTTCAGTAATTCCTAGAAATGCCGATAATGATGAAGGATACGCTAAAGCCTTCATTTTCTTTTGCTTTGATTTTACAGCAACTGCTAATGCTGCACCACCTTGGGCTGCAATCGATGCTGTAATAATAGGGTTGAACGGGTTGTAATTTAAGTTTTCTAACAACTGGATTTCCAAGAAATTAAAGATGTGATGAACCCCTGTGATAACGATGAGCTGATGGAAAAATCCAATGATTAATCCACTTAACCCTAGGGGTAATTCTAGTAATGCCATTGTTCCGTCAAAAATCCAATTTTCTACTAAGTGTAGTACTGGACCTAATGCAAATAACGATAAAATAATCATAATTAGTAATACTAAAAATGGTGTTACAATTAAGTCCAATGCTTCCGGAACACGCTTACGGAAAAACTTCTCAATCTTTGCTCCGATTAAACCGGCAAAAAATGCTGGTAAAACGGAACCCTGATAACCGATTACTGGAATAAAACCTAAAAAGTAAAGTGGTTCCGCTGCACCTTCTGCTACTGCCCATGCATTTGGCAATGATGGTGAAACAAGCATTAACCCTAGTACTAAACCGATTACAGGTGTGCCGCCAAATACTCTAAAAGTTGACCATGCTACAAGAGCCGGCAGAAAGACAAATGCTGTGTCTGTTAATACTTCAGTAAATAATAAAAAATTGTCCGAAATACTATCGGGTGTTAAACCAAATAATGCTAATACTTGTTCTTGAGTAATCAGTCCGCGTAACCCCATAAATAAACCGGTTGCAACAAGGACAGGAATAATTGGTACAAAAACATCACCAAATGTGCGGATAGCCCGTTGAAAAGTAGTACCTTGCTTTTTGGTTTCTTCTTTCATTTCTGTTTTGGATGAACCAGAAACACCTTGATTGGTCACTGCCTCGTAAATCCGGTTTACTGTTCCTGTTCCAAAAATAATTTGATATTGTCCTGAATTAAAGAAAGCTCCTTTTACTTTATCAATCTCTTCTACTTCTTCTACATTCACTTTCTCACGATCATGTACCATAATACGCAGTCTCGTTGCACAGTGAGCAATCGATTGAATATTCTCTTCTCCACCTATGGCATGGATGACTTGTTTTGCTATCTCTTCATTACTTGCCATCTAAGATTACCTCCTCTATTTTATTAAAAGTGGGATCGATTCCACATTAGACAAAAATGATAACGAATGATATGGGATCGTTCTCACACATTCGTTAAAACAGATTATAAACTATTTCCTGTCAATCGTCTATAGGTATGGGTTAATTTTTTTGTTTTTTTGTAACCGTTTAATTGTCCCATGAGTAAACGAGTAATAGCGGCACCTGCCTCTTCGTTCTGAAAATCAATCGTTGTTAGGACAGGCTCGATATATTTGGATAAACGCGACACACCCGTTGTTGCCATACCGATATCCGCTGGAATATTATAATGATTTTCTTTTAAATATTGCATCGCACCAACTGCCATATTATCCGTTACAACAAAGACAGCATCTGGTTTCGTCGATTGCTTCATAATTGTTTCCATCGCATGATAGCCAGAATTAATACTAAAATCACCATAAGTTATCCGTTCAGTTAAAACCGGTAGATTATGCTCCTTTAATGTATCAATATATGCTTTTTTTCTTACTATTCCTACTGCAGGATCATCCTCCGGTACCCCAATAAAACTAATATCTCGGTATCCTTTCTCAATCATGTAGCTAATCATTTCTGCGGTTGCCTTATAATCAGGATAATGTATCGATGTAGTTCCCGGCATGTCTTGGCCAAGTACAACGACAGGAACATCTGATTTCTTGATCTCCTCCACTAGAGCTTCGTCTGTATTGGTTCCTAATAAAATAATCCCATCTACATTTCGAGATTGTAATAGTCTGATAAAGGCAATTTCTTTTTCCTTTTCTAATAAGGTTTGCGTCAACAGCATTTGATAATCATTTTCCTGCAATACTTGATTAATACCGTCCACAACACGACTGGCTGTTTCAGTGCTTATTTTCGGTAAAATCACTCCAACTACACCCGTTTTTTTCGTTCGTAACGATTTGGCTGATTGACTCGGGAAATAACCGGTCTCTTCGATAACTTTATCAATTCGTTCCTGTGCTTCTTGGCTTACATAGCCATTTTTATTCAAGTGGCGTGAAACCGTTGAACGCGATACATTAGCTAGTCTTGCAATATCATTGATTGTTGTCATGACACTCTCCTTCACACTAATCCAAGCTTACTATTTCCCTTAGTATACCAAAGAGCCAAAAAACAAAAAAGAAATAGTTGACATTTTTTCATCAACGCATATAATTTAGACAAAGGAAACTTTTGTGCGTAAACCTATTTTTTACCGTAAAAGTTTCCTTTGTAAAACTTTTTTAGGAGTGGGGAATTTATGATAAAAAAATGGTTATTAGGGATTGTTTTATGTTTAGGACTACTTAGTGCTTGTGGAACAAATGATGCAAGCAGTGAATCCGAAGAAATACAAGTCGTCACAACAATTGCGCAAATTGCAGATGTTGTAGAAAACGTTGGTGGAAATTTGGTAGAAGTGCAAAGTTTAATGGGGCCTGGAGTAGACCCACATTTGTACAATGCCGTACAAGGTGACATCGAAACATTAGAAAGGGCAAAAATCATCTTTTATAACGGTTTACATCTTGAAGGTCAAATGGTTGAAATATTTGAACAAATGCAAAACCAAAAACCAACGATTGCAGTTGCTGAACAAATCGATTCAGCTAAACTATTGGCAGATCCTGAAAATGAGCAAGTCTATGATCCACATGTTTGGTTTGACATCTCGATTTGGAAGGATGTTGTGCAAGTAGTAGCTGACGAATTGAGCAGCTTAGACCCAGATCATGAGACACAATTCCAAGACAATGCTCAAACATACCTCGAAGAATTAACGGAGACAGAAAGATATGTTGAAGAACATATTAATGAAATACCAGAACGAAGCAGAGTTCTCATCACCGCTCATGACGCTTTTCATTATTTTGGCAAGCGTTACGGATTTGATGTTGTTGGCTTGCAAGGACTCAGTACAGAATCAGACTACAGTGTCCATGATGTCAATCATATTGTTGATATATTGATTGATCGCGATGTTAAAGGTGTATTTGTTGAGAGTAGTGTCTCTGAACGTTCGATCGAAGCTGTAGTAGAAGGGGCAAAAGAAAAAGGACATCCTGTAGAAATTGGTGGGGAACTTTTCTCTGATGCAATGGGGGAAGAAGGAACGGAGGAAGGCACCTATATCGGAATGGTAAAACACAACATTGACACGATTGTAGATGCACTAAAATAGGAGGGGTTACTCATGTTAGCACTATCTGTTCACAACTTATCTGTGCAATATCAACAACAAAAAGTGCTGGAAAACGTTCACTTTCAGGTACCCAAGGGTTCGATTACTGGCATTATCGGACCAAACGGTGCTGGTAAGTCCACGCTAATGAAAGCAATACTAGGATTAGTTCCGATCACCGAGGGAAAAGTTGATGTTTTGGAACAACCTTTTACACAACAGATGGATCTGATCGGCTATGTTCCACAACGTAGTGAAGTCGATTGGGATTTTCCCATCAATGCTTTAGATGTTGTTTTAATGGGGCGTTACAAACATTTCAAACGATTTAGACCGATTTCCAAGCAAGAAAAAGATTTAGCAATGACATTTTTAAAAGAAATTGGAATGGAAACATATGCAAACAGACAAATTAGCCAGTTATCTGGAGGGCAACAGCAGCGGGTTTTCTTAGCTAGAGCACTTGCACAAAACACACCGATCTATTTTATGGATGAACCTTTTGCAGGTGTTGACGCGGCAACAGAAAAAATGATGATTCAACTGATGAAACAATGGAAAAATGATGGAAAAACGGTCATCATCGTACATCACGACCTACAAACCGTCCAGGAATATTTTGATCACGTTCTATTATTAAACAAAAAGACAATCGGCTGTGGTAAAACGCGTGATGTCTTTCATCCGCAAAATATTGAACGAACATATGGAGGCAGCTTAACTTTTCCACCTTCTATTGCGGGGAATTCACTATGATAACGGAATGGATGACATTATTAGAAAGCCCGAACTTTCGCTGGGTCATGATCGGTAGCTTATTATTAGGATTTTCTAGTGGAGCAATTGGCTGTTTTGTCTATTTACGCAAGCAAAGTTTAATTAGTGACGGGATGGCACATGCAACATTACCGGGAGTGGCATTTATGTATATTTTGTTTCAAAACAAATCCCTACCAGTATTGTTAATAGGTGCAACCGTTACAAGTCTTTTAGCAACTTCTTTTATTCAAATGATTATCAAACAAACGAAATTAAAAACAGATGCGGCAATCGGAGTGATTCTATCCGTTTTCTTCGGGTTTGGGATTTTATTATTATCCTACATCCAGCAAAATATGTCCGGAAACCAAGCAGGAATTGATTCATTTATTTTCGGGCAGGCAGCATCCATTGTAAAAAATGATGTCTATACGATTGGAGTAGTTTCCCTATTTGTTTTGCTGCTTACTGTGATCTTCTTTCGTGAATTTCATTATACGACATTTGATTTTACCTTTTCTAAAGGAATTGGAATCCCAGTAAAATGGATCAATGGTTTACTCTTCTCATTGTTAGTAGCTGTCATTGTCATCGGGATTCAAATGGTAGGTGTCGTATTAATCGTTGCATTATTAATTACCCCTGCCCTTGCTGCAAGGTACTGGACAGACAGTCTTGGCAAAATGACAGTCATTAGTGGAACATTCGGGGCAATATCGGGATTGATTGGCACGATATCGAGCAGTGTGATCCAAGATTTACCGACTGGACCAATGATCGTCTTAACGGCTTCTGTTCTATTCTTTATATCATTATTATTTGGCTTTACAAAAGGACTGGTCGTTAGGAGGTTGGTAAGATGACAACCTATGCGATGTGGATTATTATTACCGGATGTCTTGTAGGGTTCACTTGTGGCATAAGTGGTTCGATTCTTGTGTTGCGAAAAATGGCTATGATAGCAGATGCGATCAGCCACACCGTCTTATTAGGGATTGTACTCGCTTTTTTCGTTACCCAGTCGATATCAGGTTTCCCTATGTTAATCGGTGCATTGGTAATCGGGTTATTTACTGCTATCTTTATTGAAATGCTACATCGAACAGGAATCCCATCTGATGCTGCTATCGGTGTTGTATTTACCTCGCTTTTTGCACTTGGCGTTGTACTGATTTCATTTATCGGAAACCAAGTTCATTTAGATGTAAAGCATGCATTGATGGGCGAAATTACGTTTGTCCCCTGGAATCCATTAACGATCGCTGGGGTAAACTATGGACCTGTTGCTGTTTGGATGCTTAGCATTGTTTGCATACTTAATATCGTAATGATTATCATCTTCTATCGCCCGATCAAAATCTCTACATTTGATCCGGCTTATGCAAAGTTAATTGGTATTCCAGTTGGTTTTATTCATTACTTGTTAATGTCGATGGTCTCACTATCTACCGTCGCTTCCTTTGACAGCGTTGGCGCGATATTAGTTGTAGCCATGTTAATTGTTCCCGGAGCAACCGCTTATCTTTTAAGCGAGCGATTTTTACTAGTCATTGTGCTGAGCGGACTTATTGGCATTTTGTCTGCTATTAGTGGTTATCTAGTCGCTAGCTTCTGGAATGTATCGATTGCAGGTGCGATGGCCACTATGACTGGTGTCTTCTTTCTATTGGCATATTTATTTAGTCCGAAACAAGGAGTACTCGTCAAAAAAATGCAACATAAGAAATCAAAGGTCCGTGTTTCCTAGAAGGAGATTAGCGAAACTGGTATTAGCTTGATATAAGTGTTCCAATGATTAATAATAAACTAAAGATAAAATGATGAAGGGCTGCTTGTCGCATCCCTTTTTTTATGCTATTAGACGTCGGCTTGATGTATGTCATTAACCGGTAACTAACCGGAAATGCTAATAAGACCATAGATGTTGTAAAAGGTAATAAGTCTGTCATGATCAATATAAACACAGATACGTAAGCTGCGATAACGATTAGCATTAATAACCAATAGGCCTTCACATGACCGATTCGAATCGCAATTGTTTTTCTCGTGGACTGATCTTTGTTAATGTCACGGATATTGTTCGTTAAAATCATCGATGCAATCAAAAAACAAAAAGGAAGTGCCAGTAGTAGTGTCATTTCTGTCACGAACCCTGTTTGGATATAACTGGCAATCATAATCGGAAACCAGCCTAATGAAAAAGTAGACGTAACTTCTCCCAGTCCTAACGTAGATAAGGAAGAACGACCTGCCGAATAACAATACCCGAGCACTAAACCAGTAATCCCAATTGCGATAATGACCAGACTTGTCCGAATCGCTAACCATAACGTTAAACTAGAAAACACGATTACTAGCCCAATAAATACAAAAGGAATTTGTTGTAAATATGGTGTCATCCCTATTTTACCTTGAGCTACCTCAAGCCATTTTCCTTCCTCCTGGCCTTTTAAAAAATCAAAATAGTCATTAAGCATATTGACTGCCATCTGAACCATAACCCCGATAACAAGAAACAGTAAGAAATGCTGATAATCAATCGCTTGCCAGTCCCCACCTAAAGCAATCAGCGTACCATAAATCATTGGCATGATCGATCCTGTTAAAGTAGCTGGACGAATAACCTTCCACCAGCTACCTTGATATTTATAGGTATGATTCAATTGACGATATCCAAATAAATCGATGTGCTTATCCATTCAATCTCTCCTCTCTAAATGATGACCATCAGCCAAATCAGCATAAAAAAACCTAAACCTTCTATAGAAGAGATAAAAGCTACTTGTAATAAGCTAATGTATAATAAACGCGGATAACCTTTAGCAGCCATCTTCCAAATGATATCCCGTGATAACACTTTTATAAAAGCACGATAGCCGATAAACGTTCCCCATATTAATGTACATAACCCAATAAAGAGTGAAGTAATCCACCATTTTCCGTAATAAGTAGTAAAAAGCATCGTCAAACTGTTAACCGGCCCGCTAATTCCCATTAAAAAGCCTGTTATCAGTACTGTTATACCTGCTGAAGCAAATCCTTTATGACTCCATTTCATTACTTGTAGAAGAAATTGCTTTTGCTGAAAAATTGGCAAGATCCTTGTCACAGGGTAAACACCCCAGACCAGAAAAAATAATCCACCAATCCATAGAATACCTGCCACCATATGAATCCATAATAATAGTGAGTTCATGATCGCCCGCCACCTTCTTACTTACTATTGTAGCGGACCGATTGCGTCTAAGAATTGATCTATATCACAATAATGGAGGTATATTAATGGAATGGTTTCTTATTCTCGCGATTTTGACAGGTAGTTTGATTGTTTTGCTGATGCATTGGGGGTTATTTTTACTACAAGTGGTATTCGCTGTAGTGGTTACAAGCTTTCTTCCGACAGACTGGATCTGGGGAGCTTTGATCATACAAGTGATATTTGGGTTATGGATAGTACGTCAAACGTTTCAAGCCGCATGGTATCAGTACCAACTAGAACTGGAAAAAACACAACGCATTCCCCAGCATTATACCGAAGGCGGCAGATCAGGTATTAAGAAAAACTTTTTATAATAAGCTTATTTGGTAAAATTCTGCTATAATATGTTAGTCAATAATCAAAAAGGAGTATTACTAACATGTTAAAGCAGTTTTTTTCTTATTATAAACCGCATAAACGACTGTTTATCATTGATTTTTCCAGTGCTGTCATTGTCGCGATCTTAGAACTCGCCTTTCCTATTGCCGTACAGTGGTTAATTGATGAATTATTACCTGAACGCGATTGGAATCTAATTGTGACAGTCAGTATCTTATTATTTGCAGTCTATTTGCTCAGTACCTTCTTACAATATGTTGTTAGTTACTTAGGACACAAATTGGGGATTAATATTGAAACAGATATGCGTGAGCAATTATTTACACATGTACAGCGCCAGTCTTTTCGGTTCTTTGATAATACGAAAACTGGTCATATTATGAGCCGAATCACGAATGACTTATTTGATATTGGTGAATTGGCACACCATGGACCGGAAGACTTTTTCATTGCGATTATGACTTTTACCGGAGCATTTTGGATTATGTTCACCATTAACCCTACACTTGCTTTAATTGCATTAGTGATGGTGCCGCTGTTAGTTGCTTTAGTAACATATTGTAACATTGCGATGAATAAGGCCTGGCACAATATGTACCACAACATTGCTGGTGTAAATGCCCGTGTTGAAGATGCTGTATCTGGTGTAAGAGTCGTTCAATCTTTTACAAATGAAGATTTTGAATTAAAACGATTCAACCATGATAACGGACTATTCCGCAAAGCCAAAATTAAAGCATATAAAGTGATGGCAGGTACACACTCTAGTATTTATATGATGACTCGACTTCTAACTGTAATAGTCCTTGTAGTTGGCGCATGGCTAAGTTTTAATGGAGATCTAAAATATGGGGAATTAGTCAGCTTTGTACTATATACCAATGTTTTAATAAAACCGATAGACAAAATCAGTGCATTGTTAGAATTATACCCGAAAGGAATGGCAGGATTCCGGCGCTTTCAGGAAATTCTTGCAAAAGAACCAGAAATTAAGGATGATCCTAATGCTGTTACTGTCGATAAACTAACTGGTGATATTAAATTTAACCAAGTCGATTTTTCCTATGATGGTCACCAACAAGTATTAGCAGATATTAATTTACAAATCCATCCTGGAGAAACGGTCGCTTTTGTTGGCCCTTCTGGTGCAGGAAAAACAACAATTTGTTCATTAATACCAAGGTTTTATGACATAGATGACGGATCGATTACGATAGACGGAATCGATATCCGGAAAATGACGAAAAAATCATTGCGCTCGCAAATCGGTATTGTACAACAAGATGTCTTCCTTTTCACCGGAACTGTGAGGGAAAATATCGCCTACGGTAATCAAGAGGCAACGGATGAAGAAATTATCGATGCTGCCAAAAAAGCACATCTGGATCAGGTGATAGCTGAATTACCAAATGGATATGACACCCAAATTGGCGAGCGGGGCTTAAAACTTTCTGGCGGTCAAAAACAACGATTAGCGATTGCCCGTACGTTCTTGAAAAATCCACCTATATTAATATTGGATGAGGCAACATCTGCATTAGATACGGAAACTGAACGAATGATTCAGCAATCACTTGACCAGCTTGCCGAAAACCGTACGACATTAGTGATTGCCCACCGATTGGCCACCATTAAAGATGCTGATCGAGTTGTAGTTGTAACGAATGAAGGTATTGTTGAAGAAGGAAGCTACCAGGAGCTTTTAACCAAAAATGGAGTTTTTGCACGATTGCATAAGATTCAATATGAAAAAAATCAAGACTAAGTGTATGAAGCACTTAGTCTTCTTCTTGCCAAAATAAATCGTCTAATGTTTTATTTAATGTTTTACATATCGATAAACACAGCTGCAGACTTGGGTTATATTTACCCTGTTCAATCAAACCTATCGTTTGCCTCGTAACACCAACTTTTTCAGCTAGTTCGGCCTGAGATAAATCGTGCTCCACTCTTGCTACTTTCAGCTTCAAGTTTTTCATGATTCGTCATCCTCTAGTTGTTCGTCTACCGCTTTATCACTACGATGTTTGGCAGCCGTATAACTGATGACCAATACTAGAACTAGAATCGGAATATAAAACATCATGGACGTTGCAAACGTTAGAAAGAAATAATAAATCCTTTCTAGTGGAGTTTCTGCATAGTTGACAGCACTATTGATTCCGAAGAACAGCCCTAATACTATTCCAGTCGCAACACCTATAACAATCGTTTTCGTCTGATAGCTCCACTTACTTTTACTATCATGCATTTCCACTTCTGCAGAAAACAGCCCTTTTTGTGATGCTCGAACAGAATAATAAATACCTGCTGCGAAAAAAATAATCATTTCGGTTGCCACATGCTCCATCTCAAAGCCGTAAATAAAAAATTTATATATCACCGATACGAAGCAAATAGCAAAAATCAAAAGATAAATTTCCCGATATATCTTATTTTGTTCATGAACAACTCGCTCATCTTGGATTTTGTTTTTAAATAAGTTCATCACTGTACCTCCTGTTATATTATATTTTTATTATACATGATATTTTACTTTATGCAATATATATTTTACATAAAGTTAATTATATGGTTCTTTTCCTCGAGAGATGTTCTTATGGACACTTTTTCCGATTTCGGCTTTCTTTTGTCCACGAGGTCGATTCTCGTGGACACTTTTTCCGATTTTGGCTTTCTTTTGTCCGCGAGATCGGTTCTCGTGGACACTTTTTCCAATTTTAGCTTTCTTTTGTC
>NZ_KB898664.1:0-45388 GCF_000377765.1 Gracilibacillus lacisalsi DSM 19029
AAAGTGGATCTTAGTCGAAAATCATCCCGTAGGAATGGAAGTGGACGGCCTCCGCTATGAAACTGTTCTACAACGTTTGTGACTGCTCACTTCTCGAGCTTTCTTAACCTGTGTAATAAAATTGGAATGTCAGCGAGTACATTCATTGTAGAGCATTAATTAGCGTAGGCGTCCACTTCGACTCCTGTGGGATCAGCGTGATCTGAAGATCCACTTTTGTAAAGCGATCTTCTTTACAAAAGTTAGCTGAAGAAACGCCCCACGGAAAGCGAAGTGGGCAAGCCTTAGCGGTTGTTACGCCTATTATTCATGTCAAAATAACTACTTTGCACAGGACCGGCGGGGGTTGCCGGTTTTTCTATTTCAGTTGAAAGAAAGCTATTAATCAGATATATCTGCGACTTTTACTAATAGTTTCCCGATGTTGTGACCTTTGAATAGATCTAGGAACGCGTCAGGGATAGTTTCAAAGCCTTCTTTGATTGTTTCTTGATATTTTAATTTTCCTTCATTCAGCCATTTTGCAAGTTCAGCTGTACCACTAGGGAATTGATTGGCAAAATCTCCGACGGTAAAACCTTGCATTAAAGCACTTTTCTTAATAAGCGTTGTTTGTACTCGTGGACCAATATCCTCTTCTTCCAGATTATAGCTTGATATGGCACCGCAAACTGGAATGCGTGCGAATTTATTTAAGTTTGCATGTACTACATCAGAGATTTCTCCACCAACATTATCAAAGTAAACATCTACACCGTTTGGACAAGCATTTGCCAAATCATCCTTGAGATTTGATGTTGTCTTATAATTAATCGCCTCGTCGAATTGTAATTCTTCTTTTAAGTATTGAAGCTTCTCATCTGAACCAGCAATTCCAACAACTCGTGCGCCTTTAATTCGGGCAATTTGGCCAACAACAGATCCGACAGCTCCTGCTGCTCCAGAAATAACGACAGTTTCACCTTCTTTGGGCTTACCAATTTCGAGTAATCCAAAGTATGCGGTTAATCCAGTCATGCCTAGAATACCTAAATGAGTAGAAATCGGGGCAATATCTTTATCTAGTTTTCTCACTTCCTTTTCTTTAGCAGTATAGTATGTCTGCCATCCAAATCCGCAAATGACTATATCACCTTCACCAAATTGATCAGACTGTGACTCAATTACTTCACCAATTGCTCCACCTTCAATTACTTCATTCAATTGAAAAGGTGCTACGTAAGAAGGAGAGTCAATCATTCTCCCGCGCATATACGGATCAACTGAAACATATAAAGTGCGAATAAGTACTTCGCCTTTCTTAGGCTGTTTTATATCTGTTGTAACAAACTGAAAGGTATCTTTACTGGGCGTTCCACTTGGACGTTTAGCTAAAAGTATTTGTTTATTTTTGTTATTCATTTTTACCTCTCCTGTCAATTAGAATTTTCTTACACATTCAACATAACAAAAAACGAACGGTTAACAGAAATCAAGTGCTTACCATTCATTTGTAAATAGGAGAGTAGCACTTAAACAGGAAGAACATTTGCTTGTTATCAGTTAACTTGAGCTAAATACTTGATGTATAAAATTTCAAATTCCATATTATCTTACAACATTAATAAAAATTAATATTGTAAAGAAAAATTTACAAGTAATTATCACTTTTCTAGTGTAAATCTATTCACATTAATTGCACGTCCATGTATGATTAAATTAAGATAGATATAAAAATGGGGTGCTTTTTTTATGGAAGAGAAAGTATTAATCGTTGATGATGAACAATCTATTGTAACTTTATTACAATATAATATTGAGAAATCTGGTTTTAAAACGGATACTGCTTTCGATGGAGTAGAAGGTTTACATAAAGCGGCTACCGGGGAATTTGATTTAATTATATTAGATTTAATGTTACCAGGTATGGAAGGCACAGAAGTGTGTAAAGCTTTACGACAGAAGCAAATTGAAACACCTATTTTAATGTTAACGGCAAAAGATGATGAATTTGATAAGGTGTTAGGGCTAGAATTGGGTGCTGACGACTATTTAACAAAACCGTTTAGCCCGAAGGAAGTAGTCGCAAGAATTAAAGCGATCTTACGAAGGACTAGAAAACAAGAAGGAGCAGCAGACCAGCCGTTTATTAAAATATCTGACTTACTTATCTATCCACAACAATATGAAGCTACGATCAAAGGGGAACCTCTTAGCTTTACCCGTAAAGAATTTGAGCTATTACACTATCTGTCTAAACATAAAGGAAAAGTATTGTCACGTGACCAATTGCTTAGTGCAGTGTGGAATTATGACTTTGTTGGTGATACAAGAATTGTAGATGTACATGTTAGCCATTTACGTGAAAAAATTGAACCAGATACGAAACATCCAGTTTATATTAAAACGATTAGAGGGCTTGGTTATAAAATGGAGGAGCCATATTAATGGACGCCAAAAAAAGAATAAATCTGTTTTATCGCTACATTTTAATGACAGCTTCTGTATTTATTTTAATCGGTATTGTTATTTTGCCTCTTACCTCTGGGGAAGAGCAATTTTTTGTACTATTTTCCTTAATTATTGGATTTATCATATTATTGATATTAATATATCATATGTTTGAAAACTATGTTCGTCCAATTCGAGCGTCCATTAATGTTACAAATGAACTTGTTAAAGGGAATTATAATGCCCGTACTTATGTAAAGCCTCACGGTGAAGCACAACAGTTAAGTAATGCAATTAATGTACTGGCAAGAAATTTACAAGAAATGACCATTCAAGAAAAAATGCAAGGTAGCCAATGGAAAACAGTGATGAATAACATGGAAAGTGGATTGATGCTAATTGATGAACGAGGATATGTCCATTTGATCAACCGCAAATTCATGCAAATGTTTGGCAAAAAATCTGTCGACTATATTGGTTTCCTATATTATGACGTGTTACAGGATAAGACGATTCATAAAGTGGTGCAGGAAACTTTTTTGTACGAAGAAAAAATGACTGGTAATATTACCAAAACAATAAATGGTGAAAAACATTACTTTGAAGTTGCAGGAGCACCTGTTATTAACGATGTAAGGGATTTAAAGGGAGCTGTACTAGTTTTTCATGATATAACAGATTTGAAGCGAGTCGAAGAAATGCGAAAAGATTTCGTAGCAAATGTGTCGCATGAATTAAAGACACCGATAACATCGATCCGTGGTTTTGCTGAAACATTGTTAGAAGATGAAAAAGCAGACGATGCAATTAAAGAACAATTTTTAACGATCATTTTAAAAGAAAGTACTCGTTTACAATCGTTAGTACATGATTTACTCGAGCTGTCCAAAATAGAAAAAGAAGAAATGAAGCTTTCAACTAAACTCATTGAAGTGGACGAATGGTTACAAAGCAGTTTGACGTTAATCGAGCAACAAGCAAGTAAAAAATCACTGGAATTTACCAAAGAAATAAAACCGAATATTTCCTTCCATGGTGATCCAGACCGCTTACAGCAGGTGGTATTAAATTTAATGTATAATGCGATTAATTATACTGCTGAAGAAGGAAGCATTTTCCTTCGAGTTGATGAAAATGATCATGAAGTGATAATCGAAGTAGAGGACACTGGAATTGGTATACCTGACGAAGCAAGACAACGTATTTTCGAAAGATTTTACCGTGTAGATAGAGCAAGAAGCCGCAATACGGGAGGAACAGGCTTAGGGTTAGCCATTGTAAAACATATTATCGAAGCACATCAAGGCACGATAACCGTAACAAGTGAAATGGGAAAAGGATCGTGCTTTACCGTAAAAATACCGAAAAAGTGGTGAGAGAATGGAATAGATTCTTTCACCACTTTTTTTGTAAAGAAAATGAAACTTTTCTGTAACATCTTACGTATGTACTGGTTGTATGGTAAAGTTACAGAGGAAGTACAGAAGGGGGAAATAGAATGACTTTAAAGCAAATATACAGCTGGATCGGAATTGTTGTAGCTGTAGTTGTCTTAGGTTTATTTGCGGCAACAAGTTGGTATACCGTAGATGAATCAGAGCAAGCTGTTTTAATTACATTTGGTAAAGCAGAAGAAGGAACGACGGAACCAGGTCTGCATTTTAAATTGCCATGGCCGATTCAAACAGTAGAAACTTTATCAAGGGAAACGTTTAGTTTGAACTTTGGATATGACCCGGAAAACGAAGAAGATGCAGATGTTGTACGAATGATTACCGGGGATGAGAATATACTTCAAGCAGATTTAGTCGTTCAGTGGAAAATAATTGAGCCGAGCAAATACTTATTTAATTCAGATGATCCACAACAAGTACTTTATAATGCGACCTCGGCTTCTTTAAGAAGTATTATCGGATCTTCGACAATTGACGAAGCACTAACAGATGGTAAAGCAGAAATCGAGAATGAAGTATTGGATTTATTAGTAACACTTATGGAAGATTATGAAGTCGGAGTTGCGATTCAGGATGTTAAACTGCAAGAAGTAGATTTACCTAACGAAGAAGTGCGTCAAGCTTTTATGAAAGTAACCGATGCACGTGAAACAATGAATACCAAGAAAAATGAAGCAGATAAATATCGTAATGAGATATATGAGGAAGCTCAAGGGGAAAAGGATGCTATTATCTCAAGAGCTGAAGGTGATAAGATTGAAAGAATTGAAACAGCGAGAGGGAATGTAGCAGCATTCAACGCATTATATGATGCATATGAAAGTAATCCTGATATTACAAGACAGCGACTGGTGTTAGAAACACTTGATCAAGTCTTGCCAGATGCAAATATTTACATTATGAATGATGATGGAAATACATTGAAATATCTACCGTTAGGAGAAAACACATCATCGCCCAAACCACCAGTAACAGAGTCCTCCGAAGATAATCAATCAGATAATGATACTGAAGATAGTGAGGAGGGAAATAATAATGACAGATCAGAATAATGTCTATGAAATGAAGAAAATGACACCAAAAGAAATCAGAAGATTAATTAAAATTGGTCTTGCTATTTTGCTTACAGTAGTGCTTTTAATCATTTTTGTAAGTAGTATGTATGTTGTGAAAGAAGGAGAATACAAGGTTGTTCGTCAGTTTGGTGAAGTGGTTGATATTAAAGACGAACCTGGACTTAAGTTTCGGGTACCTATATTACAATCCATTACAACACTTCCAAAGAAAAAGTTAGTATATGATGTAATGGAGCGTGAAATCAATACGTTAGATAAGAAACGTATGATTATTGATAATTATGCTATTTGGGAAATTACAGATCCTGCTTCGATGATTGCGAATGCCCGAACGGAAATGGGTGCAGAAGCAAGAATGGGAGAGTTTATCTTTTCTGTTATTCGATCCGAACTTGGAGCCATGGATTACGATGAAATTATTAATGATGAAGGAAGTACTAGAGGTGACCTTAATGAAAGGGTCATGGAACGTGTTAATACACTCTTAGAACGAGATAACTATGGTATTCAGGTAGACGATGTTCGCATCAAGCGTACAGATTTGCCAGAAGAAAATGAACAATCTGTTTTTAACCGAATGATCTCTGAACGTGAATCACAAGCTCAGCAATATTTATCCCAAGGGGAAGCAGAAAAAAGCAGAATTACCGCCAATGCCGACCGTGATGTAACCGAAATGTTATCGAAGGCAAATGCAGAAGCAGAAGAAATCCGTGCTGAAGGGGAATTAGAGGCTGCAGAAATGTATAACGAAGCATTCTCACAAGATCCGGAATTCTATCAGCTTTATCGAACACTTGAATCATACAAAGAAACAATAGATGGCGAAACAACCATCATTATCCCGCAAGGATCACCATATGCGGACTTATTGTTAGGATATATCGAATAATCAGTGCTTAGACCAACCTGTGTCCACTTATGTGGAATCAGGTTGGTCCTATTTTTAGTGAAGATTAAATTGATGAACAAATCTACGAAGTAAAGTGGACATAGATTTACTCTCTTCTATTCTTGACTAAGAGAGTGCAAACAAACCGCTCCGGCAGAATACTGCGCTTTCCATGCTCCCTTGCACCGAGGAAGCCAACTTCGGAGCATTACTAGCAGACGCAGGTGCATCACAGGGTCTTCGGCTCGCGCTACGTCGTGAGGAGTCTACGTATCTTGCCTCCGCTTTGTGTAGTATCCCGATTTTTGAAAGAAGTAACACAGGGGAATTGGTTTCCGAGTATTTCCTCTTATAAAAATATAAGAACTATTCACATAGCGTAGGCAGAATACGGAGACTCCTGTGGGACTCACGAGAGCTGAAGATCCACTTTGCAAAGTGGTTTTCTTTGCAAAGTTAGCTGAAGACGAGCCCACGGAAAGCGGAGTATTCTGCCGGAGCGGTATCCTAGCACTCCTTATGGAAAGAATGGAAGAAATCCTCATCACAAATTTTCATTACTTCGCAGTATGTATCTTTTTACATTAGTTAATTTATACATAAAGACGGTAACAAGAGTAACGAAAGTTTTTATAATCATTTGCAATCATGGTAAAATAGAAGCAATGTATAGAATCGAAAAGGAGATCGGTAAAATGACGAATAAATTAATATTAATCGACGGAAACAGTATTGCATATCGTGCATTTTTCGCCTTGCCATTATTAAATAATGATAAAGGCGTATACACGAATGCGGTATATGGCTTCACCACCATGTTATTAAGAATTTTGGAAGAAGAACAGCCTACTCATCTGCTAGTTGCATTTGATGCTGGGAAAACGACATTCCGCCATAAAACATACAAGGAATATAAAGGCGGACGAGAGAAAACGCCATCTGAATTAAGTGAACAGTTTCCCGTTTTGCGACAACTATTAGATGCCTTTAACATTAAACATTATCAATTAGAAAACTATGAAGCAGATGATATTATTGGTACGGTTGCCAATCAGGCTAAAGATAAGGATTGGCAAGTCAAAGTAATTTCAGGTGATAAGGACTTGCTACAACTAGTTTCTGACAAAGTCGATGTCAGACTAACTAAAAAAGGTATTAGTGATGTTATGACCTATACACCAGAAACATTGAAAGAAGATATGGAAGTTACACCGGAACAAATCATTGACCTGAAAGCATTGATGGGAGACAAATCTGATAATATCCCAGGTGTACCAGGTGTTGGAGAAAAAACAGCTGTCAAACTGATCAAACAGTTTGAAACGGTGGAAAATTTATATGAACATTTGGATGAAGTATCTGGAAAAAAATTAAAAGAGAAGTTAGAAGCAAATAAAGAAGAAGCCTTTATGAGCAAAGAGCTTGTAACGATAAATCTACAAGCACCAATTGAAATAGCAGCAGATGATACAGTGTACGAAGGATACGTCGATCAAAATGTTAAAGAAATCTTTCTGGATTTAGGCTTCCAGTCCTTATTAAATCGGATAGACGGTGATGTGGAAGAGACTGAACAGTCAGAAGCATTAGAAGATATTACATATGAAAATCTGACAGAAATTAAAAAAGATATTTTTACTGGACATGACGCATTTGAAATAGAAATACTAGATGAAAATTATCATACTGAGAAAATGATTGGTGCTTCATTGGTGAATGACAATGGTAAGTATTTCATTCCGATTTCTATACTTGAAAGCTCACAAGTGTTCCAAGAATGGGCAGAAGATGAGACCCAGAAGAAATATGTGTTTGATGCTAAGAAAATTACTGTTCTATTAAAGCGATTATCGATTTCCATCAAAGGTATTGCCTTCGATACCCTGTTAGCATCTTATCTAATTAATCCATCTGAAAACAATCATGACATTCCTGCGATTAGCCACCGATTTGGTCAAAAAAATGTGCTGTTTGATGAAGAGGTCTACGGTAAAGGAGCAAAGAAAGGTTTACCTGAAGAAACCAAGCAATGGGAAGAGCATATTGTCCGGAAAACGAATATGATTTATCAACTGAAAGAACAAATGGAACAAGCATTAAAAGAGAATAAGCAATTGGCATTGCTTATTGATCTGGAGTTACCACTTGCGCTTGTTTTAGGTGAGATGGAGGCAACAGGTGTAAAGGTGGACAAACAGCGTCTCGTTGATATGGGTGAAGAGTTAAAAGCAAGCCTTGCTACGTTAGAAAAAGAAATTTACGAGTTAGCAGGTGAAGAATTTAATATAAACTCACCAAAACAGCTTGGTCCGATCCTTTTTGAAAAATTAGAATTGCCTGTGATTAAGAAAACGAAGACGGGGTATTCTACTGCTGCTGATGTATTAGAGCAATTACAAGGAAAACATGCCATTATTGACAAGCTCTTATTATACCGTCAATTGAAAAAAATAGATTCAACGTACATCGCGGGATTATTAAAAGTAATTCATAAGGATACTAGTAAAATTCATACTCGTTTTAACCAGGCATTAACACAGACAGGAAGATTAAGTTCAATTGATCCTAACTTACAGAATATCCCAATCCGAATTGAGGAAGGGCGTAAAATCCGTCAAGCATTCATTCCATCTACTGCAGGTTGGAAGATGATTGCAGCAGACTACTCACAGATTGAATTACGAGTGTTAGCACATATTGCTAAGGATGAAAGGTTACAGGATGCATTCAAACAAGATAAGGATATTCATACCCAAACCGCTATGGATGTATTCCATGTGGCGGAGGAAGAAGTCACTTCCAATATGCGACGTCAGGCTAAGGCGGTTAACTTCGGTATTGTTTATGGTATAAGTGATTATGGGTTATCTCAAAGTCTAGGGATTACTAGAAAAGAAGCAAAATCGTTTATAAGCCGTTATTTGGAAAGCTATCCAGGTGTAAAAGAGTACATGGATGAAATCGTCCAAGAAGCGAAGCAACATGGATATGTTACAACGATTATGAACAGAAGAAGGTATTTACCTGACATTACGAGCAGAAACTTTAATCAGCGAAGTTTTGCAGAGCGAACTGCGATGAATACACCAATTCAAGGAAGTGCCGCTGATATTATCAAATTGGCAATGATTGAATTAGACCAACAACTCAAGAATGAAAACTACCAAGCAAAATTGTTATTACAAGTACACGATGAATTGATTCTGGAAGTACCTGAAGAAGAATTAGAAGCGATATCTCAGCTTGTTGTGGATGTCATGGAGAATGCGATCGAACTAACTGTTCCTTTGAAAGTGGATGTTGAACAGGGGGACACTTGGTATGATGCGAAGTAAGGAGTTAAAAGAAAATGCCAGAATTACCTGAAGTAGAAACGATTAGACAGACTTTAAAACAATTAGTAATAGGCAAAACCATTCAAACTGTTGATGTGTTTTGGCCAAAAATCATTCAAGAGCCAGATGATATGGAACAATTTATTGCATTAATCCAGGAACAAACAATTCATGATATTCGCAGGAAAGGTAAATTTTTATTGTTTGATCTGGACGAGCATGTCTTAGTATCTCACCTAAGAATGGAAGGGAAATATGGTGTGCATGATAGGAAAGAAGAAGTTGTACCACACACTCACATTATTTTCCGTTTTACTGATGGAACAGATTTACGCTATCGGGATGTTCGAAAATTTGGAACGATGCATTTGCAGGAAAAAGGAACGGAAGCAACAAAGAAACCACTTGTTTTGTTAGCAAAAGATCCGCTAGAAGCTGATTTTTCCGTGCAAACATTTAAAGAGAAAGTGCAAAAGAGTGAGCGTAATATTAAAAATATACTATTGGACCAATCGGTTATTGCAGGTTTAGGTAATATTTATGTAGACGAAACCTTGTTTTTGGCAGGAATTCATCCATTAACGAAAGGTGTAAGTCTAACAGATGAAGAAGTCATTAAAATCAAACAAGCAGCTGTTCTGACGTTAGAGGATGCTGTAAAGCAAGGAGGAACAACGATTCGTTCATATGTCAACTCACAAGGTCAAATTGGCATGTTTCAGCAAAAGTTAAATGTATATGCGCAAAATGAGAAGCCATGTAATAGATGTGAAGATACCATTATGAAAATAAAAGTAAATGGACGAGGAACACACTATTGTCCGACGTGCCAGCCGATTTAAATTTCTCACAACTTCTTTCCTTACTCCATATAATACAGAAACGACGTATGAAGGAGTAATGAAGGAAGATGATGTTAACCTTACTTATTATAGCAATTAGCATTGATAGCTTTTTAGTGGCATTTACGTACGGATTAAGAGGATTGACGTTACCTGTTCGAGCGTTGCTGTTAATTTCGGCGACGGTCGGGATAGTCTTTACTATATCAATGCTATCAGGTTCGATTTTATCTTCTATTATCTCGATTCGTTCTACAGAAATAGTGGGAGGATTTATTTTGGCGCTAGTAGGTGTCGTCTTATTAGTTTCACTATTTCAGGAAAAAAAGAAGAAAGATATTCCTTTTTTAAGAAGGAAAGAAAGTAGCGATCTGTCTAGCTCTGATCGCCAAGAAACGAAGCGAAATCACGAATTACCCTACGGTAAGTCTTCATCGGTTCGTAAACGCACAAGGATTTCTTTATCGCAGTTGATTCGCTCCAGTCGCTTCGTTTCTATACGAGCGCTTTGCGCCTTTTTTATAAATATTTTAAAGAAGCCAATGGCAGCTGACATTGACCGTTCTGGAAAGATTAATGGTGTGGAACCAATTCTGATTGGAATCGCCTTATCCTTAGATTCTTTTGGTGCTGGAATCGGGATTTATATACTGGGTGCTTCCCCGATTTTCACACCACTATATGTCTTTTTCATAACCGTTGTCTTTTTATTATTAGGTGTAAATGTTGGTAAATATTGCGCAAATATTAAAGGGTTAAAGAACATGTCGTTTATCCCAGGATGTCTACTTATTATTATTGGGATATGGAAAATGGTAGTTTAAAAAAGACACACCGTTCATTTTATTTAGCAACTGGGATATACGAATAAGGTCGTGTATCCCAGTACCACTATCTATTGTTACCTTTTTGATGGATAAAAGTGGACAAGGTGTCGGTAGAAAAGGGTGAAAGAATTGATTATTGGATTAACAGGTAATATAGCAACAGGGAAGTCAACCATCAGTAACATGATACAGGAAAAGTATCAGATTCCGGTTATTGATGCCGATATAGTTTCGCGTGAAGTAGTAGAACCGGGAGAACAAGCATTAGAAAAAATAGCAGCAACATTTGGTGAAGAAATCTTACTCGAAGATGGAACGCTAAATCGCAAGCTACTTGGATCGATCATCTTTCAGGATCAGAGCAAGAGAGAACAATTAAATGCTATTGTCCATCCCGCTGTTCGAAAGAGGATGATTTCCCAAAAAGAAGAGCTACTTCAACAAGGATACCAATCGATTGTGATGGATATCCCGCTTTTGTTCGAAAATAATCTTACATATTTAGTTGAAAAAACGATAGTAGTTTATACTACAGAGGATGTGCAATTACAGCGTCTTATCGAACGAAACGACCTGACTGAGAAAGAAGCCAGAAACCGAATGAATAGTCAAATGAATATCGAAGAAAAACGGGAACTTGCTGATGCAGTAATTGATAATAGTGGTTCCATCAAAGAGTCAGAAATTCAATTAATAAACATCCTCAAAAAATGGGAATTAATCGATTAGGTATTGTAAAAAATACAAAGGTAACTAATTTTGTCTTGTCAAAGTCGACAAAAGTAGATATAATCTTTTTGCAGCTAAATCATTTAAAGGAATGATTAGCTTGTAACGAGAACTTTTGAATAATGGCAACCGAATGATTGCTTAAAGGGTTAGGACCTCTTTGGACTAACTTTCCCCCGAGGCATATCAGGCATTATTATTCGAAAGAATTAGCGAACAAGGGGGAGTAATATATGGATACAATGGGAAGACATGTAATAGCAGAATTATGGGAATGTAATATTGATATGTTAAATGATATCGAACGTCTCGAAAGAACATTTGTTAATGCTGCTCTAAAAGCAGGTGCCGAAGTAAGAGAAGTTGCCTTTCACAAATTCGCACCTTTTGGAGTAAGTGGAGTAGTCATTATTTCCGAGTCCCATTTAACGATTCATAGTTTTCCGGAGCATGGTTATGCAAGTATTGATGTATATACTTGTGGTGACATAATTGATCCTAATGTTGCGGTTGCATATATTGAAGAACACTTAGAAGCCAAATCAACAGAAAAAATGGAAGTACCAAGAGGTATGGGTGCTGTCCAAATGAAAAATATAAAAGTACAATAAACAGGCTGAAAACGAGAGAACCCGTTTCGAGAACCAATGAAACGGGTTTTTACTTTTGAAGAATGATGAACAACATCCATAAACTGCGAAGTAACTCTCTTGAGGATCTGCTCTGTCCATCCCCCATAGAGAGTGCACCGAATACCGCTTCGGCAGAATACTGCGCTTTCCGTGGGCACGGCCTCAGCTAACTTGGTAAAGAAAAGCACTTTACCAAGTTAGCTGAGGCTCGTGCTGTTCCCACAGGAGTCTCCGTATTCTGCCTCCGCTATTGTTGTGCTCTGGTTATAGAAAGGATAGAACTCATGGAACTAAACTCTTTGAATTTCTTGTCACTTGATCAGAATTGTATACTAAGCTGTGGAAAATGCGACACTTCTGGAACTACATATGGTGGAGAAATCGACTGGTTGATTTCGGATTAGTGTTGTGGAGCATATCTTAACGAAGGCCGCCCACTTCCACTCCTGTGGGACCTGTTTGACCTGAAGATCCACTTTTTCTAGCGATTTTGGCTCGAAAAAGTTAGCTGAAGGGCAAACCCACGGAAAGGGAAGTGGGCAGCCGGAGTGGTGGTTATCATCACTATACATTTCAAAATTATGTTTTAGATTACCGCACATCTAATTAATACACTACTTCGAACAAACAAAACTTTTATTACTTCGCAGTATATATCTACTATCTATTAGAGCACGGGGTAGGGTTGTATATTATTGTCATGGTCATTTATGAGAGTTGTAATCATTAGATGGTTGGCTGTTTCTAGTGGAGATTAATCGTTTTCTTTTTAAAAACATGTTACAATTATAAGTAAACAAAAATACATAATGAGGTGTAAGTTTATGTCATTTCGTAACACGTTAAATAAGCATTTTAATAATCATTCGGAAACGAGAGACAAGCATTGGGACCCTGCTTTGCAAACACACTATTTTAAAACAACAAAAGATAAAGCCTTCGATAAATTAGAGCCACTTTTCCGAAATATGAAAGAATGTCAGATCGTCGGTATCTCAAAGGATCATGGGGAAATCAGCTTTAATTATAAGGCAGGTAGAAAAGTATTTGTTATCATGACTATTATTATGGTAAAACCTTATCGTACGGCCATTGATATTTCTGCAACAACAGAATCAGCTATTCCATTTGATTTTGGTTACAGCCATAAATTAATTCCTAAACTTTATGATAAAATAAAAAAAGAACTAGACTTTATTGGTACGAAAGAATAATGAACGAAGGATGATTGAGATTGCGATGTCCACATTGTCACTATAAAAACACAAAGGTTTTAGACTCCAGACCAATTGAAGAAGGACGATCGATTCGACGAAGAAGAGAATGTGAATCATGTGATTTTCGTTTTACTACTTTTGAACGTATCGAAGAAGTACCGTTAATTGTAGTTAAAAAAGAAGGGACAAGGGAAGAGTATAGTCGTGATAAGTTAATGCGTGGCTTAATACGAGCATGTGAAAAACGCCCTGTAGCACTTGAGCAGTTAGAACATATCGCAGTGGAAATTGAAAAGGAATTACGTAACAGAGGTACTTCAGAGGTAAAAAGTGATGAGATCGGTGAAATGGTAATGGATCGCTTAGCTGATGTCGATGAAGTAGCTTATGTGCGATTTGCTTCGGTTTATCGCCAGTTTAAAGATATCAGTGTATTTTTAGATGAATTAAAGGACTTAATCCGTAATGATAACAATGATAAGAACGAGTAATGGATAGGAAGGGGATGTGCATATGGAACTCGGTGACATCGGAAAAATACTACCATCAGAATTATATATAGTTGAAATGTCTCAGGAGCTGCCACTATCCTATACCAATGCATTAACACACTTATATCAACCTCTTATCGGTATTGATGCGCTATCCCTTTATCAAACATTGTACACAGAGTCAACATTATCTACCAATTTTCAAACACATCACATGTTGATGAATTATATTGGTTTACCACTCGATCGTATTTATAGAGCGAGAAGAAAACTAGAAGCAATTGGCTTATTGCAAACATTTGAACAAGAACAACAAGAACATAAGGCTTATCATTATCTGTTACATCCACCTCAATCACCAGCTCGTTTTTTTGAGAATGATTTTTTAAGTCACTTATTATATCATCAGCTTGGAAGTGACAAGTTTAAAAAAGTCAAACAAGCATTTGTTAAACAAGACGGTGAAAAGAAAGAACAAAAAGAAACGACGGCAAGATTTGAGGAAGTGTTTCAACTTGTTGATCAACAACCAAATCCATCTGATCTACAAGCGGAAGAGCAAGTTGTCGAAGTGCCAATACAGGAGAAAGTGGACTTTGAATGGTTAGAGCAAATGTTAAAACAACGGATGCTACCTGTCCAATCGATCTTAACTCCGGCAACAAGGAAATTGATTAATCAAATGTATGTTGCATACGACTTACACAATCAAGATATAGAAAAAGCATTGCTCTGGTCTATTAATGATGAAAACCAGTTACAAACAGAAGAATTTAAAAATGCTTGTATGGACCTTATTAGCGGATCCAATAAGCAAGTGTCTATTCAGGTTAGTTCTGATAAACAAAAATTACCTGATAAACCGGCAAAAACAACAAAAAAATCAAAAGAAGAACAATTTATTGAAATGTTGGAACACATTTCACCAAGACAACTTTTAGAAGACCTTGCAGATGGAAATCAGGCATCACAACAAGATTTAAAAGTGATCAGTGAGGTTATGACCAGCCAGGGCTTAAATCCAGGTGTCATGAATGTTTTAATTCATTATGTTTTATTAAAAACAGATATGAAACTTTCTAAAAGTTATTTAGAGAAAATCGCCAGTCACTGGGCACGAAAAAATGTAAAAACAGTCAGACAAGCTATGACACTTGCCAAGTCTGAAAATAAGAAATATCAGCAGTGGACCAATAGTTCAAAAAGTAATCAACGATTTTCGTATAAAAATACTAAAAAAGACATTGTACCGGATTGGTATAAAAAACAAAAACAGCAAACCAAACAACAGACAAAGAAAGAAACTTCGACAGAGGAAAAAGAACGCCTCGCGAAAGAAACGGATGAAATGCTTGCACAATATTTGAAACAGCAAGCGAATGAGGAATAGGGTGATAATCATGGAACCAATTCAATCTGCCATGAAAAAATGGATGAAAGAAAATAAAAAAATGAAAGATAATTTTACCCAGCAACGAAATAAAGTTATCAATGATCCGGAAATCAAACAAAAGTTAAGTGAACATGTTGAAATAGATGAGCAAGATATTAACCGTAATTTAATGAAATTATACGAATATCAACAGGCGTCTAAAAATTGTGCCGATTGCCCTAACTTAGAAGGTTGCAAAAATATTCTAAAAGGTTATACACCTCATTTAGATATTGACGGCAAAGATATTTCCTTACGATACGAAAAATGTAAAAATAAAGTCCATGAGGAAGCACAGCTTGAAAAAGAATCACTGGTTCGCAGTTTGTATATACCAAAACAAATTAAAGAAGCTGACTTAGCAAATATGGAACGTAATTCTTATGAACGCCAGGAGGTCATAAGAGAGATTATTGAGTTCGTGCAAAACTATTCCAAAGGGGAATTCCGTCGTGGTTTATATATTCATGGACCTTTTGGAACGGGAAAATCTTATATACTTGGTGTTATTGCTAATGAACTCAAAAAACAATATATTCAATCAGACATTATTTACATGCCTGAATTTGTAAGAGAGATAAAGGCCTCCATTGGAAATGACAGTTTTCAGTCGAAAATTGAAAGCTTTAAAAAGGTGCAAGTTCTTATGTTTGATGATATTGGGGCGGAGTCGATATCACCCTGGTTCCGAGATGAAGTACTCGGTGCTATCTTGCAATATCGGATGATGGAAGAGCTGCCTGTTTTCTTCACGTCAAATTATAATTTAGAGCAATTAGAGGATCATTTATCTACATCCAACCGAGGAGATGTAGAAACGATCAAAGCTGGAAGAATAATTGAACGAATTACCCAGCTTAGTAAACCAATCGAATTAACGAATCGTTTTCGAACGAATGAATAACCATGACTTCTGTCTAATCCTTGGACAGAGGTTATTTTTTTTCATCATCACCCATATAATATACCAGTTCGATGGTGGTGAGGGTGATGATATGTGTTAGAAGTATATTTTGAGCATGACAACGAAGCAGAGGTGTTTTATCAATTAGCCAAACAAGATAACAAATGGCAAGCTACACGTAAACGAACCAAGAAAAATCTTGTGCAACTCCATTTGTTGGAAGACTTGAATTGGGATGAAAAGAAGAAACATCTTGCTCCGTTGTTAAGTATGGTATTTATTCAGTGTCGAGAGACTTCTATGATTCAGCATATACTAATGAAAAAGTATTATTTCTCAAGTGAAGAGGAGATCGAGAGAATAACAGCCATTGCCAGATCATTATTGGAAAAAGATGAATCTGTTTATGAGGATCGAATCCATCAACATGAATTGCGCGACACGTTAACGACAATTTTCTCCTTACAAATAGACGCTTCTTTTATCCGCTTTGATTCGATTGTTCATTTCAGATTACATCACTATATCGACCAATTAACGGAAATGGTCGGTCTGGCAATAGATGAATTTAAGAGAGAAGAAGAATATCAAGACTTTATTCACTCGATTAGGGAGTTTGTCAGACGTAAGTCACCGGAAGAAGAGGTTGTTCATGTATTGCAAGGTGAAAGATTTCGCATTTTTAGGGATAATGGGGAAGTCTACACAATGGAAGATTTACAACAAGTCAAATCACGTTTTCCATTATTTATTTTCGGATTAGAACAAGAAGAATGGGATATTTCACCTCTCATTATGTTGGCGCCAAACCATATTTATATGTATGGGGAAGATCAGGCAGAATCGAGAACTCATACGATAATCACTATATTTCAAGAAAGATGTTCTTTTTATCCGACAGAATACTTTCCTTTTTATCACGCTGATGAAAAAGAATCTTGATTTTTTCGTTGACAATCGTTATAATAAATCGCATAACATGAATAAACAAGCAAAGATGAGGACACGATAGTCTGTATGGCGTACGGATAAGAGAGGGAAGCCTTGGCTGAAAGCTTCCTGTATGACCGCATTCTATTACCACCTCTGAGCACTACTAAGGAATGCTTATGCTAGTAATTAGTAGCGATTCATCATCGTTATCGATTGTCAATGAGCTACACGTTTATGTGTGGAAAATTGGGTGGAACCACGGGTATAACGCTCGTCCCTTTACTTTTTTTCGTAGGGGGACGGGCGTTTTTTAATGTTCAAAAGTTTGGCGTGATCAACTTTAATATAAAAAGGAGAGTGTGAAAATGAGTAAGATTCATATTACGTTTCCAGATGGAACTGTAAAACCGTTTGATCATGGAACAACTGGTGAAGAGATTGCTGCATCGATTTCACCAGGTCTAAAAAAGCAGGCATTAGCAATTAAATTGGATGATACGCTCTATGATTTGCGTACACCATTAGCGACAGATGGTGCAATCGAGATCATTACTATTAAAACAGACGAAGGCCTTGATATTTTAAGACACTCGACAGCTCACCTTATGGCACAAGCAATTAAACGCTTGTATGGTAATGTTAAGCTAGGTGTTGGACCAACTATTGAAGATGGCTTTTATTATGATATTGATATGGAAGAAACGATTACACCTGAAGATCTTCCACGTATTGAAAAAGAAATGAAGAGAATTGTTGACGAAAATTTAGAAGTAGTTCGTAAAGAAGTCAGTCGTAATGAAGCGAAAGCCATCTATGAAGAAATCGGCGATGAATTAAAGCTAGAATTACTGGATGCCATTCCAGAAGATGAAACAGTAACGCTTTATGAGCAAGGAGAATTCTTTGACCTATGCCGTGGTGTCCATGTACCACAAACAAGTAAAATAAAAGTGTTTAAACTTTTGAGCATTTCCGGTGCTTACTGGCGTGGTGACAGTAATAATAAAATGCTACAACGTATTTATGGTACAGCGTTCGAAAAACAAAGCCAACTCGATGAATATTTACGTTTGCGTGAGGAAGCAAAAGAGCGTGATCACCGTAAACTTGGTAAAGAACTTGGTATTTTTACTGTATCCCAAAAGGTAGGACAAGGTCTGCCGTTATGGTTACCTAATGGTGCTACAATTCGCCGTACTATTGAACGTTATATTGTAGATCTTGAAGAGCGTCTTGGTTATAATCATGTTTATACACCAGTACTTGGTAGTAAAGAATTATATATAACAAGTGGACATTGGGATCATTATAAAGATGATAATTTCCCTCCGATGGAAATGGATAATGAAGAACTAATCTTACGTCCAATGAATTGCCCACACCACATGATGATTTATAACCATGAGTTACACAGCTATCGAGATCTGCCAGTACGGATTGCTGAATTGGGTATGATGCACCGTCATGAAATGTCAGGAGCATTAGCAGGGTTGCAACGTGTTCGTGCTATGACCTTAAATGATGCCCATATTTTTGCGCGACCGGATCAATTAAAAGAAGAATTTATTCGTGTCGTGAAATTAGTGGAAAATGTATATAAAGACTTTGGTATTGATCAATACTTCTTCCGTTTGTCTTATCGTGATCCTGAAGATACTGAAAAATATATTGATAATGATGAAATGTGGGAGAAAGCACAAGGATTATTAAAAGAAACAATGGATGACATGAATCTTGAATATGTAGAGGCTGAAGGTGAAGCCGCTTTTTACGGACCGAAGTTAGACGTTCAGGTGAAAACTGCACTAGGTAAGGACGAAACATTATCTACTGTCCAATTAGATTTTAACTCACCAGAAAAATTTGACTTAACCTATATCGGTGAGGATGGTAAAGAACACCGTCCAGTAGTTATCCACCGTGGTGTTGTATCAACTATGGAGCGTTTTGTTGCCTTCTTAATTGAGGAATATAAAGGTGCATTTCCGACATGGCTAGCGCCAATCCAAGCACGAGTGATTCCAGTTTCTGCAGAAGTCCATGCTGACTATGCGAAGAAAGTAGAAGATGAATTACGCATGAGTGGTGTTCGTGTCGAAGTCGATCACCGTGATGAGAAAATTGGTTATAAGATCCGCGAAGCACAAACTGCGAAAATTCCGTTTGCTCTGATAGTAGGTGATAAAGAAGTAGAAGCAAATGCCGTTAACGTCCGACGCTACGGAGAAAAAGATTCAGAAACAATTGAGCTAGATGCATTTAAATCATTGATCACTGATGAAATTCAACATAAAAAATTGCGTAAGTAGCTAAGGGAATGGTCCAAATCGAGAATGATTTGGGCCATTTTTTGAATGTTGTTCACTCTGAAGGAGGGATTTATTAAGATGGGGATCTTGCGTGAAGAGTGGGAGGAAATCCAAAAAGATTAACATTTTAGTCAAGGTGAATTTTGTCTCAGCTAACTATTGACATGGGATGGTTCAGATGATAATATGTAAAAAGTGAATTAAATATGATCACTAGAGACAAGTAGAAGCACCCGCTTCTCACCTGATTGACACACAACTGTAGTTGACAGGTACAAATCCGACTTATTTGTAATGAAATTTAGGATGTGTGGGTGCAGTATGTGTACCGACACTTTTTTTATGAATATTTTAAACTTGTCTAGTTAAAATGATCATGTTTCATTACGCTTTTATTAAATTTCGGAGGTGGCTGATTATTAGCAAAGATATGAATGTCAATGAGAGTATTCGTGCACGTGAGGTGCGTCTCATTGATTCAAATGGGGATCAATTAGGAGTAAAATCTCGTCAAGAAGCGCTGGACATTGCTCAAACACGAAACCTTGATTTAGTATTGGTGGCGCCAAAAGCAAAACCGCCAGTATGTCGTATCATGGACTACGGTAAATACCGTTTTGAGCAACAAAAGAAAGAAAGAGAAGCACGTAAAAAACAAAAAGTAATTAACGTGAAAGAAGTACGTTTAAGCCCAGGTATTGAAGAGCATGATTTCAATACGAAGCTTCGTAACGCGCGTAAATTCTTAACAAAAGGAGACAAAGTAAAAGTCTCTATTCGCTTCCGTGGACGTGCGATTACCCATAAAGAATTAGGTCAAAAAGTATTAGAACGTATGGCAGAAGAATGTAAAGACCTTTCCACTGTTGAACAAAAAGCAAAAATGGAAGGCCGCAGTATGTTCATGATGCTTGCACCTGTAAACGAAAAGAAATAACTAGCTCAATCGTTGAGTTAAATAGATTTAGTTTCAAGGAGGAAGTAATAATGCCAAAAATGAAGTCACACAGCGGAACAGCTAAAAGAATGAAAAAGACAGGTTCTGGGAAGGTAAAACGTTCCCACGCATATACAAGTCACTTATTTGCAAACAAGTCTCAAAAACAAAAGCGTAAACTTCGTAAGTCCGCTCTTGTATCAGCTGGAGACTACAAACGCATTAAACAAATGCTACCAAAATAAAGTAGAAAAGCGAAAGTGACCGTTTAGAAACGTAGCGAATGGAAGGAAGCAACTGAGATAAAGGAATCACGGTGAGCATTGCGAACCGATGATGACTTATCGTAGGGCGCTTTCCTGAAGTCGCCTAGTTTCTGGTCACTCCGAGCTAGACATTGATTGAAATAACAAAACAGATTCGTTGATTTATAGGAGGGAATTATTATGGCACGTGTTAAAGGTGGAACAGTTACACGTAAACGTCGTAAACGTATATTAAAGCTAGCTAAAGGTTATTATGGTTCAAAACATTCATTGTTTAAAACTGCAAAACAACAAGTAATGAAATCAGGTCAATATGCATATCGTGACCGTCGTCAGAAAAAACGTGATTTCCGTAAACTTTGGATTTCTCGTATCAACGCTGCGGCACGTATGAACGATCTTTCTTACAGCCGTTTCATGCACGGATTAAAGCTTGCAGGTGTTGAAGTTAACCGTAAAATGCTAGCTGACTTAGCTGTAAATGATGAAAAAGCATTTGCACAATTAGCAGACCAAGCAAAATCTGCTTTAAAATAACGATAACTAAGAATGACGGATAGCTCTGCTTAGAGTTATCCGTTTTTTATATACGCTAATAGCAGAGGTTATCCATTATAATAAGACTGCTAAAGTTCCGCTCCATGCTTAAAATATGAAACCTTCTATTCTACACATACGTAAAAATTTTAGGGTGGTGTTACAGGTGGAGAAAGGACTTATTATTTTTCTAATTATCATGGGATGGACATTACTCATCTATGGTGAGCTTACGTTTTTAGTTGTGAAGAAAAAAGATTATTTTCTCCTTTCAGGATTCGCTAATCGTCCTGAAGAAGAACAAGCATACTTAAAACAGAACGGATATATAGAAGCGGTTGGTAAACTACTAATGGTTACGTTTAGTCTATTAGCATTGTCCTTTTTGTTAGGTGTGTTTTCTGTTCCGTATGGCTTTGAGGTTGGTATGGCTATTTTTCTAATTGTACTATTAGCAGGCACGCTTTGGTTGCAGCGATACGAAGTACCTCGTAAACGCAAAAGAAACTATTGGCTGATTGGGATTATTACAGGAATTATTGTTATATTTATTGCTTTCTTATCAATATTTGGCTATCAAGAAAATGATATGGTAGTTGTTGATAACACACTAGTAATTGAAGGGATGTACGGCGATAATATTCCAATTGACCAAATTAATAAAGTGGAAAAGATAGACCAACTTCCAGAGATTACAGCTAAGACAAACGGATTTGCTATGAGTAATCGTTTAAAGGGGAAATTCCTGACAGAAAAATCGGAAGAATCGATCAGATTGTTTATAGCAGGGAAGTCCAGTTATTATGTTACAGTGGAAACAGAGGAAGGACTTATCATTTTTAACAGAGAAAATGAATCAGAGTTAGATAAATTATATCAACAACTACAATCTCGATAAAGGTGTGAAGAAATGTTAGTGTACTTAGCAATTATTAATATCATTTCGTTATTTACTATGTGGATAGACAAAAGGAAAGCAAGAAAGAATAAATGGCGTATACCGGAAGGACGAATTTGGTTCTTTGCTATTATTGGTGGTGCACTGGGAGCGACTATCGGGATGTATGTATGTCGACATAAAACGAAACATACACTATTTCTAATCGGTTTACCTTTTATAGCCATTATTCAATGGTTATTGATCATCATTTTTTTCCTATAAGACAAGAAAGTATAAAATTTGCACAGATGTCTACGCAAACGCCCAGAAACTAGGCGACTTCACCAATCGCCCTACGATAAGTCATCATCGGTTCGTAAACTCACCGTGATTCCTTTATCTCAGTTGATGCTGAAGTAGCTACGTTTCTAAACGGGCGCTCTGAGCTTTTCTTATAATGGCTGTCATAAAGGCTCGTCTCTTGTCATATTGTTAAATAGAAGGAGCTGATGAATGATGCCAATTGAAATGCTTAGCCAAGTGAAAGTAATGGAAAGCTATGCATTTGTAGCCCCTGTGCTTTTTATTATGGTTCATATCCTTCGCCCGCTATTTTTTATTCCTGTCTTGCTGCTGTGTATTACCGGTGGGCTTGTATTTGGCTTATTAGCTGGTACGATATATTCGATTATCGGTTTAATGATTTCGAGCATTATTTTTTATCTGATCATTCACTTGTTACCTGCCATTGAAAAACGCTGTAAACGGCTGGAAGAAAAGTTGTTAGGTAATGAACTATCGTTAAATACGATTCAAATTATGCTCTTAAGAATGCTGCCATTTATCCACTTCCACCTTATGTCCTTTTGCATATATAAAAAATCCGTAAGTTTTTCCTCTTACTTACGGACAACATTTTTAACGGTGATTCCTGTTGCATGTTTTTATACTACTTTAGGTAAAACGATCCAAGAAATATCCATCTATTATGCGATTCCACTTGTCGTAATGGTAATAATTCTTGCCTATTTGGTCAGAAGAAAACAGGTAATTATTAAATGGCAAACTTTTTTTCAGCAAAACACAGCCTGAATTATTTTAAATGCAGTTTATTAATGGGATACTTCCACTCTATATCAGCGTGAGGATAACGAATCAATATTTCTTCCTCTAAGAAATAGAGATCCTTGCGCTCAAACCCTTTTAATTTCTCTGGATTTCTCGTGTGCATCACGATGTTGATTACTTCAAAGGCATCCTCTGTTGTCCCTAAATACTTTTCCCCTTCAAATAAAAATCCTTTATACGTGATAAAAAAATTTTTTTTAATATTATCATTATAATCAAGGAAATAGAATTCACTTTTTTCCTGGGCAACTTCTAGTTTTCTTTTTGGATTAACGATATATTTATAGGCAGTATATATTAATACAATCATAGCAATAACTACTAAAAAACGAAAAAGAATAACGATCACGAAAATCAACTCCTAATATACAAGACTTCTAAATAGGCTTACGAATTCATGGATGCTTTGGTTTCAAAAAAATAAACCAAACATGCTATAATATGAGAATAAATCCAAAAAATTGAGGGAGAACAATATGAATTGGCAAACACTTTTTGATATGCAACGAGAATTAGATAACTATATTTTAGCACAACATGATTTGAAAAACGAAAATGTTTTTGATAAAAAGGTATTAGCGCTCTTGGTAGAAGTTGGAGAATTAGCAAATGAAACAAGATGCTTCAAGTATTGGAGTGTCAAACCAGCTAGTGAGAAGGCTGTTATTGCAGAGGAATATGTGGACGGAATCCATTTCATCTTATCATTAGGGTTGGAATTAGGACTAGATCAATACGAGTCAAGTAATCAAGCTAGTGATGAAGATTTAACATCCTTGTTTCATCATGTTTTCCGTACCATTTCTGTGTTAAAGGAAGAACAGTCAGTAGAAGCGTATAAAGCTGTCTTTGATACATATTTAACTTTAGGTGAAAAATTAGGCTTTTCTGCAAGTGATATAAAAAAAGCCTATGTGGATAAAAATAAAATTAACTTTGAACGACAAAATCAAGGTTATTAATTTCTAGGAGGAAATCTGATGTCAAACTATGAGCAATTAACGATGTTAAAAGAACTAACAGATGCACGAGCAATTCCAGGAGATGAACGAGAAGCACGTGAAGTCATGAAGAAATGGATTTCACCTTATGCTGACAAAGTCTATACCGATCATCTTGGAAGTTTAATCGCCGAAAAGAATGGCGACGAAAATGGTCCGAAAATAATGGTAGCTGGTCATTTGGATGAAGTTGGCTTTATGGTAACACGGATTGATGATAAAGGTTTTGTCTATTTTCAAACAGTTGGTGGCTGGTGGAGTCAAGTAATGCTAGCACAACGCGTAACGATCCTGACCAAAAGTGGAGATGTTACAGGAGTAATTGGTTCAAAACCTCCTCATATTCTTTCAGCGGAAGCTCGCAAGAAACCAGTAGATATTAAAGATATGTTTATTGACATTGGAGCATCTAGTAAGGAAGAAGCAGCTGAATTTGGTGTTAAACCTGGTGATTCTGTTGTCCCATACTTCGAATTTACTCCTTTGAAAAATGAAAAATTATTACTAGCCAAAGCATGGGATAATCGTATCGGTTGTGCAATTGCGATCGAAGTCTTACGAAGATTAAAAGGAGAAAATCATCCTAACCGTGTCTATGGTGTTGCAACAGTACAGGAAGAAGTCGGATTACGAGGCGCAAAAACCTCTGCATACGCAATTGAGCCTGACATTGGTTTCGCGGTTGATGTTGGTATTGCAGGTGATACACCAGGTGTTTCAGATAAAGATGCAGATAGCAAAATAGGTGATGGCCCGCAAATAATCCTGTATGATGCCTCTATGGTATCCCATAAAGGATTAAGAGATTTTGTTGTTGAAACAGCTGATCAGCATCAAATTCCATATCAATATGGACACTTGGCTGGTGGAGGAACTGATTCTGGTTCGATTCACTTAACAGCAAATGGAGTACCGGCTTTATCGATTACCATTGCTACAAGATATATCCACACACATGCTGCGATTTTACATCAGGATGATTTCGAAAATGCTGTACAATTAATTGTTGAAGTTATAAAAAATTTAGATCAAGATACGGTAGATAATATTACTTTTTCTTAAGCTTGATCAAACATTATTGATATACGACAAAACACGAACATCAAATCGATGTTCGTGTTTTTCTTTAGAGTTATCAGTAAGTAATTATGCTAAGTATTTGCCAAGTACTTTTTGTACATAAGATTGAGTTTCTGCAAAAGGGGGAACATCATTATATTTATCAACATTTCCCGGACCTGCATTATACGCAGCTAATGCTAAAGATTTGTTACCATCATACCGATCCAACATTTGTTTTAAATATTTTGCTCCACCTAAAATATTTTCAACTGGATCAAATGGGTTTTGAACTCCCAATCCTTTGGCTGTTTCGGGCATCAATTGCATTAAGCCTTGAGCGCCAGCATGACTGACAGCCTGTTGATTATAATTTGATTCTGTTTGGATTACGGCATCAATTAATTTTGGATCGATATTATATCGATTTGCTGCTTGTTCAATAATAGCAGTTATATCAGAAGTAAATCCCGTATTATCTGATAAATCTGTAAAGGAGTTGGCATGTACCTGTGATCTGATTGATTGGGCCATCTCTGGATTATTCAGAAAGTATTCAGCAGGAATCTTACTATTATGGGATGTATTCATATAGGAAGAATTACCGATTAAGGATTGCAATAATTGACTAAAATCAGTTTCTGTAGCATTGCTATTAGAATTGCCTGTTAAATTAGACATCGCCTGCATTTGCATTAGATGATAAATGGATTGTACGTTCACTGAAACGCTCTCCCTTTTTTTTAGTAAAATATATCTATTATAAATATACAATTTATCACTCGAAAAAGCAATATCTTGAAAAGGGAAAGAGCTAAGCTTATGGAAATATAGAGAATGACTGATAAATATTTGAAAGTGACTGATAAACATATAAAAGTGACTGATAAAACAAATTGTGGTATAACACAAAAGTTCCGATCATCGTTTTTAGATGATCGGAATTCTTTGGGTTTTATTGATTAACGGCCTGTTCCAATGTATCAAGAACTTCTGTTTTTTCTGATTCGTCTGCTTGTTGCCAATATAATTCAAACAAAACTCCCAGACCAGGAAGCATCTTTTCTTCTCCACTTTGAATTGCATCGACAATAGTAGCTTCTAAATCATTAGCAGAATTACCTGACACGTTGGACATGATTGCTTTTCGTAAATTTAAATCCATATCATCACCCCACATCTTTTACATTTTTCATTATAGTTTGACCTTTATAAAGGATAATATGTATGATAGAAACATCAAAAAAGAGGAATGAGTTAAATGCTAACATCTGTTAAGAATGAAAAAGTAAAGAATTGGCGAAAATTAAAAAAGAAAAAAGAGCGAGATATTGAGTCGAATTTCTTGATTGAAGGCTTCCACCTTATTGAAGAAGCAGATAAAAGTAATTGGGAAATTACAGAAATTATCTATCAAACGGGAGTAGAGGTTAATCCAGAATGGCATGCTTATTCATTACATGAGGTTTCCGATAATGTAATGGCAGCTCTTACGGAAACGAAAACGCCTCAAGGTATATTGGCAGTAGTAAGGAAGAATCAATCAAGAGAAAGACAACTGCAACGTGCTTTGTTGGTAGATCGTGTACAAGATCCAGGCAATCTAGGAACAATGATCCGAACTGCAGATGCAGCAGGGTTTGACACTATCATATTAGGAGAAGGAACTGTAGATTTGTTTAATGATAAGGTGATTCGATCTACTCAAGGCTCGATGTTCCATCTTCATATTTATGAAGCAGATTTACATGAAGAAATCGACCGATTACAGCAGGAAGGTACGATAGTATGGTCAACAGGTCTCGATAATGCAACGTTTTATCATGAAATAGAAGTACCGAATAAGCTTGCAATAATGGTTGGAAATGAAGGATCAGGTGTAGATCCTGATTTAATGAAAAAAGCCACTCAAAATGTTAAAATTCCGATATACGGTCAAGCAGAATCATTAAATGTCAGCATTGCTGCAGCGATTCTTATGTATGAAGTAGCAAAAAAATAAACAGTTGGACTTGCAACATTTGCAATGCTTGCTTATACTATATGAAGTAAAAACATTTATAAAAGCGTTGAAAGAGCTAGTAAATGTGTGACTTATCGTTTCAAGGGAAGAAGCATCACGGACTGGAAATGCTTCTAACGATCACATGTTGAAATTTCACTCTGGAGCTGACACTTGGACCTTGTTTGACAAGTAAAGGTGTTCCGGTTTATACCGTTATCTTTTAACTTGAGTGGATATAGTGAACTATATCAACAAGGGTGGTACCGCGATACATACAGTCTCGTCCCTTCTTTAGGGGGCGAGACTTTTTTAATTGCTTTCGCAGTCAGAAATAAGTTTTGAATAAAAGAAGGAGGTTCACAAAATGAAAGAACAATTACATGCATTAGAAAAAGAAGCATTACAAAAAGTGGGCGATGCAACATCACTCAAGGAATTACAAGATGTAAGAGTTGCCTATTTAGGTAAAAAAGGTCCAATTACAGAAGTATTAAGAGGAATGGGAAAATTATCGAAAGAAGAACGACCGATAATCGGTGAATTAGCTAACAAAGTAAGAGGAAATATCGCGGACGCTATTGACAGCAAAAAGGCGTCCATCGAAGCAGCAGAGTTGGAAAAACAGCTGGAAGAAGAAACGATTGATGTTACGTTACCAGGACGACCTGTTCCAACAGGTGGGCCACACCTTTTAACAAGTATTGTTGAAGAGATTGAAGACTTATTCATCGGTATGGGGTTCGAAGTGCGCGAAGGTCCAGAAGTGGAAACAGACTATTATAATTTCGAGGCACTAAATTTACCAAAAGGACACCCAGCACGAGATATGCAAGATTCCTTCTATATTACAGAAGAAATATTGATGCGTACGCATACCTCACCAGTACAAGCAAGAACAATGAATGCAATGGAGGATAAACGTCCCGTCAAAATGATTTGCCCGGGTAAAGTATATCGTCGTGATACCGATGATGCGACACACTCCCACCAATTTACGCAAATCGAAGGCCTTTATGTCGACAAAAACGTACGAATGAGCGACTTGAAAGGTGTTCTGGATCGTTTTGCGAAACAGATGTTTGGACAAGAACGAGAAATTCGCTTACGTCCGAGCTTCTTCCCGTTTACAGAACCATCTGTTGAGATGGATATTTCTTGTAAAGTATGTAATGGAGAAGGATGTAGCGTATGTAAACAAACTGGCTGGATCGAAATTCTAGGTGCCGGAATGGTACATCCTCGTGTATTGGAAATGGCAGGATATGATCCGAAAGTATACAGCGGTTTCGCATTCGGTATGGGACCAGAACGAATTGCCATGTTGAAATACGGTGTGGACGATATTCGTCATTTCTATACGAACGATATTCGATTCTTGAAGCAGTATCATCAAGCATAAGGAGGAGGCTGAAACATGTTTGTATCATTAAATTGGTTAAAAAATTATGTAGATATCGATCAATTATCCCCAGAAGATTTAGCGGAACGTATTACTAAGTCTGGGATTGAAGTAGAAGGGTTAGAGCATTTTGCAAGCCCAGCAAATAATGTGGTTGTTGGTTATGTAGAAAGCTGTGAAAAACATCCGAACGCTGATAAATTAAACTTATGTCAGGTAAATGTAGGTGATGAAACACTGCAAATCATCTGCGGTGCACCAAATATTGCACAAGGACAAAAAGTTGCTGTAGCAAAACCTGGTGCTATTTTACCTGGAAACTTTAAAATAAAAAAAGCAAAACTGCGTGGTGTGGAATCAAATGGGATGATATGCTCCCTACAAGAATTAGGTGTAGAAGAAAAATTTGTCCCAAAAGAATTTGCTAGTGGCATTTTCGTATTTCCGGAAGATGCAGAAATTGGTGCAGATGTAAACGAACTATTGAATCTCGATGATATTATTATCGAGCTTGGTTTAACACCAAACCGTTCCGATGCATTAAGCATGCTAGGTGTTGCATATGAAGTAGCGGCTATTTTAGATGTACCAATTCGTTTGCCACAGGCGAATTATCATTCAAATGATGAGGAGATAGAGAAGCAAGTTTCTGTTAAAGTAGACGCAGTTGAGCAAAACCCATACTATGGAGCATTTTTGCTTAAAAATGTGAAAGTTGGTTCGTCACCACTTTGGCTGCGTAACTACTTAATGGCAGCGGGTATTCGACCAATTAATAATGTGGTAGATATTACCAATTATGTGTTGTTAGAATATGGTCAGCCATTACACGCTTTCGATTTTGATAAGTTTGGATCAAATGAAGTGGTTGTTAGAATGGCGAACGAAGGGGAAAAACTGGTTACACTAGATGACCAAGAACGTACATTAACAAATGAGCATTTAGTGATTACAAATGGAAAAGAACCTGTAGCACTTGCTGGTGTAATGGGGGGGGCTGATTCAGAAGTATCTGAGCAAACGACTACTGTGTTATTAGAAGCAGCTTATTTCGATGGTCAAACCGTCCGTAAAGCATCTAAAGACTTTGATTTACGTAGTGAAGCAAGTAATCGATTTGAAAAAGGAGTAGACCCTAATCGTGTTAAACAAGCAGGTGAAAGAGCTTGTCAATTGCTACAACAATATGCAGGAGCAACTGTTTTAAACGGAGTAGCAGAATATGATCAATTAGACTATTCAGAGAAAACTGTAACGATTTGGACGTCTACTATTAATGATCGATTAGGTACGAATATTTCTGATGCTGATATTGCTGATATCTTGCGAAAATTAAACTTTAACCATAATCAAGACGGTGAAACATTTACTGTTTATGCACCAACTCGTCGTCAGGATATTGTTATTTTTGAAGATATGCTAGAAGAAGTGGCACGAATTTATGGCTATGACAATTTACCTTTCACCTTACCAAGTGGTGGTGCACAAGCAGGGGGACTAACGAAACAACAAGCGTTAAAACGTCATGTTAAACGATTCTTAGAAGGTGCAGGCTTATCTGAAACGGTAACCTATTCATTAACAAGTAAGGAACGAGCAACTGAACTTGTTAGTCCTGAAGTAGCTGAAGCAATGGTTTCTTCTGTCTCGTTGGCAATGCCGATGAGTGAAGAGCACAGTACATTGCGCTTAAGCATTTTGCCTGAAATGCTATCATCTGTTGCCTATAATTTAGCGCGTAAACAAGCAAATGTAGCCTATTATGAATTAGGTAGTATTTTCATTTCCAAAGAAGAGAAAGTAACAAAGCAACCAGAAGAGAAAGTACGATTAGCAGGTGCACTAACTGGAGAATGGCTTACACATCCTTGGCAGCAAGAGAAGAAAACAGTAGATTTCTTTGTTGTGAAAGGAATTATAGAAGCATTATTTGAAACATTAAATCTAGATGTTACTTTTGTACAGGCGAAAGTGGAGGGAATGCATCCAGGTAGAACAGCACAATTATTCGTAGCTGATCAAGCAATTGGTTTTGTTGGACAGGTGCACCCGCAATTGCAAAAAGATTATGATTTAAAAGAAACGTTCGTGTTTGATATCGATTTTGATTATATTCTTTCCATCCATGCAAACGAACCTAGTTTTGCGAAGATACCTCGTTATCCAAGTGTAACTAGAGATATCGCATTAGTTGTCGATGAATCTGTTCAGGCAGGTGCATTGCAGGCAACGATTGCACAAGCTGGCGGAGAATTGGTTAAAGATATCCAAGTATTTGATGTGTATCAAGGTGAGCATTTAGCAGAAGGCAAGAAGTCTATTGCATTCAGTTTGTTCTATCAAGATCCTGAAAGAACACTAACAGATAAAGAAGTAGAATCATCCTACCAAGCGATTCTAGATGCAGTAGCAAACGACCATAATGCTGAATTAAGAGGGTAAAACAAAATAGGCTAGAACATAATAAAATAGTTAGGACGAGAATCCGAACAATCTGAAGCGGTATTTGCGATCAGACATTAATGTTCGGATTTTCCTATCTAATCAATCTTTTTTCTATTCTCTTTTTCAAAAGCAGTGTGCCTAGCCAAGATGGTGAAAGTTCAATCCGATGTGCCAAGACGCTCGGTAGCTGACGAGCAACTGATAGAGAAATTCTAAGGTTGAATTCCCGTTACAAAGTAACTCTCTTACAGCCTTGTCAATTAGAACCCTCTACTAGGGAAAAAGGAAAGTCGAGACTCTTTCTTATAGACGAAGACCTGGCAAGTGTGAAGATCTTGGAGTAACACCACCGAAAGAAGTGGCAAACATACATCGAACTAGCATATCTTACGTGGAAAACCTCTTATTTCACATGTAAGATTTGCCGGTAATTATCTGTTTATCGGGAAAACCGTTCCTCCTCATTGACAGATTTCCCTGTTAATCCAACTTTACGGGGAAATCTTACTTTTTTATTTAACAGTTTTCCTCGTGACACTATTCATTATTTAAGTTGGTCTTGAAGTCGTTACAGTTCTAACCATAGCTGAAGGGCAAAATCCAACAGAAAAGGAAGTGGTATTACATTGTTACATGAATGCACCTTACCTTTTTACATATTTCAAAGCTTTATCTGTATTAGCAAAGTGCATTTTTGCAACATGAGATAAAGCATCTAAACCATTTTTCTTAATAAAATATGCGGCAGCTTCATCGACTTTACTGGAAGCACCCTTTGGAATGGTGAAGCCATACTGCTTGGACATTTGATCCATCTCTTTCACAAACTTAGCACGTGCAATAATCGAGGCTGCGGCAACCGACGTGGAATAACTTTCAGCTTTCGTCATAAAAAAGGTGTTTTTCTCTAATTTCATTCCCTCTTGACCGATATGTTTTAGGTAGGAGGATGGCTGACAAAATTGATCAATTAAGATACCATGACTAGGTGCTTGACCGATTTTGGCTAATAATTTTTGGATCGCGTGCTGGTGGAGCATTGCTTTCATTTTACCTTGATTCCAGCCCTTTTTCTGCAGTTTATTATATCTCGTATTATCTAAGGTTAACAAAGTGTAAGGAATCTTCTCTTGGACAATTTCTTTGGCCAGTCGAGCAATATTTATATCTGTTAATGTTTTGGAATCGGTAATGCCCATTGACTGCAGTAACTGGATTTTATCCTCTGGGACATAAACAGCACTAACTGTGATTGGACCAAAATAGTCACCTGTACCTGCTTCATCTGTGCCGATATGTGCATGGGTAAAAAGTGATTCAGGTGGTTGGTAATTATGCTCGTTAACCGAAGCTTTAGCGCGGTTGGAGGAAGATTTCCCTGTAGACTGCGCACTCCATTTCTCTGCTTCTTGTTGAGCATGATCACCTTGAAACATAACCTTTCCAGATTTATAGGCAGTAACTGTTACATGATTGATTTTTGCTAAGAAAAGACTATTTGGCGGAACTTTGGTAATATATTTTTCGTAGTATTCTTTAACCTTAGATAACTCATTTTTTGAAAATTGTAATACGATATTTGACAACAGTATTCGTCCTTTCTTTAACCTAAGAGTAAAAAATAGGAGGCTAGAACGGTACTCTCTCCTCTTTTCTATAAGTATAACAGAGATAGGTTTTATCAGAATAGTTTTCTATTTGGATGCTTCATGTTAATATTAATTTTAAGGTTATTTGTCTAGAAGGGGGAATCGTGGTGTCCCAGCCAGAAAAAACACGGACTACCGTTGATATATATGGAAGATCATATAATATTGTTGGAAATGAAAAACCTGAGCAAATCCGTGCTGTAGCAAATTTAGTAGATGAAAAAATGCGTGAAATTCATGCTGTGAATAAATCATTAGATTCCACTAATTTGGCTGTTTTGACAGCTGTAAATACAATGAATGATTATATGAAACTGAAAGAAGAGTTTGAAGTATTACAAAAATTACTAGAGGAGAAAGAGGAATAAATTTGTCATGGTGAACTTTATATTGATTGTTTTATTAATTATCGGGGTACTTGTTGGTCTAAGGAGAGGTTTTATACTGCAAGTACTTCATCTTACTGCGTTTATTATTGCTTTTATTGTAGCAGCTACATATTATGATGATGTTGCTTCCAAATTAGAATTATGGATACCATATCCTGAGTTAATGTCTGATTCTTCATGGGCTGTCTTTTTAGAGTCATTACCTTTAGAAGCAGCCTATTATAATGCGATTGCGTTTGGTGCTTTGTTCTTTGTAACTAAAATTATCTTGCAAATCGTAGCAACGATGCTTGATTTTGTTGCGGATTTACCACTGCTGAATGTTATTAATAGCTGGCTAGGAGCTATTTTAGGATTTATAGAAGTTTATTTACTTATTTTTGTTGCACTTTATATTTTAGCACTTGCACCTGTCTCCGTTATTCAGGACTATATTGATGGTTCAAGTATTGCCACTTATATTATTGAACATACACCAGTATTAACGGATAAATTAACAACGTATTGGTTTGAAAATGATCCATTCAATAATGGTTAATCCATCATATACCCTTGCCACTGGAGTAAGCAAGGGTATTTCACATGTAGAATACGAAGAAGTGAGGGAATCAAGATGTCTGTTAACAAAAAAGATGTCATTAAACTACTTGAAAAAATAGCGACGTATCTCGAACTAAAAGGAGAAAATCCTTTTAAAATTTCTGCTTACCGTAAAGCAGCACAAGCTCTAGAACGAGATGATCGTTCTCTTACGGAAATAGACGACTTTACTAAATTACAAGGAGTCGGCAAAGGGACGGCAGCGGTTATGAAGGAGTTTATTGACAATGGTGAATCAGATACTTTAAAACAGTTAGAGAAAGAGGTACCGCAAGGCTTAATCCCGTTGTTAAACCTACAAGGACTTGGAGGTAAGAAATTAGCTAAGCTATATCAAGAACTAAATATTGTCGATGAACAAACTTTAAGAGAAGCATGTGAAAAAGGTGAAATCCGTGGGTTAAAAGGTTTTGGTAAAAAGACAGAGGAAAAAATTTTAGAAGCATTAAATAGTGCTGGCGCTCGACCGGAACGTTTACCAGTATCAATGGTAGTAGCCATTGTTGAGAAGATCGAAGCTTTCCTTTATACGATTGAAGAGATTAAGCAGTTTTCTATTGCTGGTAGTATGCGACGTTTTCGGGAGACGGTCAAAGATCTGGATTTTATCATTGCAACTGATGAACCTGAAGTAGTACGTGAAAAGCTATTACAGTTTGAAGACCTGATTGACACAATTGCCGCTGGTGATACGAAGGTTTCGATTGTTGTGGAAGGGCGCTTCGATATAAGTGTTGATTTCCGTTTAGTTACAGAGAAAGAGTTTCTGACAACATTACATCATTTTACTGGTTCGAAAGACCATAACGTCTTGATGCGACAACTGGCAAAAGCACAAGGTAAAAAAATTAGTGAATATGGGGTAGAGGATGTAGAAACAGGCGAAGTTGAAACCTTTGCTACCGAGACAGCATTTTATGAAAGTTTTGGACTTCACTACATCCCACCAGAGATTCGTGAAGGAAAAGATGAAATAGAACTAGCGAAAGCAGAAATAGATTTAGTGGATGAGACAGCGATACGTGGAGATCTGCATATGCACACCACGTGGAGTGATGGTGCACAATCTTTAGAAGAGATGGTGATCCGTGCAAAAGAAAAAGGCTATGAATTCATTGCGATTACTGATCATTCCAAATATCTTCGTGTCGCAAACGGATTAAACGAGGAACGCTTACGATTACAACGGAAAGAAATCGAGCAAGTACAAGCAAACCATCCAGATATTCATATTTTTGCTGGTATTGAAATGGATATTTTACCTGATGGACGCTTGGATTTTAATGATGACTTTCTACAAGAACTTGATTTTGTAATCGCGTCAATCCACTCTAGTTTCGGACAATCACAAGAAAAGATTCATGAACGGTTACTAAATGCGTTAGAAAACCCGAATGTCGATATGATTGCTCATCCAACAGGAAGACTCCTAGGTAGAAGAGACGGATATGCAGTTGATGTAGAATGGTTGATCGAAAAAGCCAAAGAAACCAATACGATATTAGAATTAAATGCGAACCCAAATCGTCTTGACTTAGCAGCAAAGTGGGTGGAACTTGCCCAACAACAAGGTGTGCATATTGCAATTAATACGGATGCCCACAGCTATGCTATGTTAGAAGATATGACAACAGGGGTAGGAACGGCTAGAAGAGGTAAACTAACAAAACAAACCGTCGTAAATACGTGGACGAAAGAACAATTAATTGAATTTTTAACGAAATAAACGAAGAGGAGGTCCGTTTATGAACGAAAGAATTCTTCATGTTTTAGAATTTCATAAAATTATCGATCAACTAGCTGAAAAAGCAGCTTCCTCCCTAGGTATCGAAAAAATACGTAAGTTGAAGCCATCAACGGATCTCGATCAAGTTGTGAATTGGCAAGAGGAAACAGATGAAGCCTATCATGTTATTCGCTTAAAAGGCAATGTCCCGCTCGGTGGCATTTCCGACATTAAACCTAGTGTGAAAAGAGCTGTTATTGGAGGGATATTGACTACCCATGAATGCTTGGATATCGCTAGTACCATTTATGGAGGTAAACAGCTAAAGCTTTTTATTGATAAATTAGAAGACATCGAATTACCAATTATTCAGAGTTTAGCAGATGAAATTGTCCCCTTAAATGAACTAGAACGAGAGATCAAAAGCTGTATTGATGATCATGGCCATATGATGGATGGGGCAAGTGATAAACTCCGAGGATTACGATCTAAAATTCGTACCAATGAAAATAGAGTACGTGATCGTTTGGATAATGTTACAAAAACAAAAGCAAAAATGCTGTCAGACGCGATTATTACGATTCGTAATGACCGATATGTGCTTCCAGTTAAACAAGAATATCGTTCTAGTATAGGAGGCATTGTCCACGATCAATCAGCCTCAGGACAAACATTGTTCATGGAGCCGCAATCAGTTGTGGAATTAAATAATCAATTACAAGCAGCACGAGTTGATGAAAAAAGAGAAATCGAACGGATTTTAAAAGATTTGTCACAAAGAATCGCTGCTGATGAAGGATTTTTAATCCAAAATGTCGAAGCACTTGCTATGATTGATTTTATTTTTGCTAGGGCAAAATTAAGTCATCAAATGAAAGCAAGCAGACCAACGATGAATAACCGAGGGGTCATCAAAATGAAACAGGCGCGCCATCCGCTGATTCCGGCAGATGAAGTCGTAGCAAATGATGTGGAATTAGGTGAGGACTTCACGGCGATTGTCATAACAGGTCCCAATACGGGTGGTAAGACCGTTACCTTAAAAATGGTGGGACTCTGTACCTTAATGGCTCAATCAGGATTACAAATTCCTGCTTTGGACGGTTGCGAGTTAGCCGTATTCTCAGATGTATTCGCAGACATAGGTGATGAACAATCGATTGAGCAAAGCTTAAGTACTTTTTCCTCGCATATGACGAACATTGTAGAGATCTTGAATACTTTCAACGAAAAATCATTGCTATTATTTGATGAACTTGGTGCTGGTACAGACCCACAAGAAGGGGCAGCATTAGCCATGTCTATTCTTGATCATGTTATTAGCAAACAAGCTCGGGTGATCGCAACTACCCACTATCCGGAACTGAAGGCGTATGGATACAACCGCGAAGGCGTGACAAATGCATCCGTTGAATTTGATATTCAAACATTAAAGCCAACCTATCGTCTGCTGATTGGTGTACCAGGACGGAGTAATGCATTTGAAATTTCTAGACGTCTAGGTTTAAATGAAGTTATTATTGAAGACGCTAAAGGACATATCGGAACGGATTCGAAAAGTGTGGAAAATATGATCGCATCCCTTGAAGATTCACGTCGAAAAGCGGAAAGCGATTATGAAGATGCAGAGGCCATTTTAGAAGATGCTGAACAATTAAAACAGGATTTGGAAAAACAATGGCAGCAGTTCGAAAAAGAACGCGAAGTATTATATAAGAAAGCAGAAGAAAAGGCAGAAAAAGCAGTCGCTAAAGCACGAGAAGAAGCTGAAACCATCGTATCTGAACTGCGCAATATGCAGACAGAGGCAGAATTAAAAGAGCATGAATGGATCGAAGCAAAGAAATTATTAAATGAAGCAAGGCCTGAGTTAACGAAAAAACAGGAAAAACAAGCACCAACCATTGATGAAGACAAAGCAAAAGCGTTAATGCCTGGTGATGAAGTACGATTATTAACACTGGATCAAAAAGGAACTATTATTGAACAGACAGGTAAAAATGAATTCCAGGTCCAAGTAGGTATCATGAAAATGAAGGCAAAACGAAAAGATCTTTTATTTATTAGAAGAGAAGAGCCAAAAATGGAAAAACCATTAGCAACAGTCAGAGGTTCTGCCTACCATGTCAAACCAGAGTTAGACTTGCGAGGGGAACGTTTTGAAGATGCTGTACAACAGCTAGAAAAATATATCGATGATGCCTTGCTTGCAGGTTACAACAAAGTATCAATCATTCATGGAAAAGGAACCGGAGCACTAAGAAAAGGGGTTAAAGATTTTGCCCGGAAGCATTCGAAAGTTGCCAGTGCACGTGATGGTGATATGGGTGAAGGTGGTCTTGGTGTTACAGTAATGGAATTAAAATAAAAGGAGGCCATGTCATGTCTGACTTTTGGGGAAATATCTTTGTCGAAACCGCAGCCCGTTATAGTGTAGCAGTGTTATGTTTAGTTTTATTTCTTGTTATTTTTGAATTAGTCACTTCTTATAAAAATTGGGAAGAAATCAAACGAGGTAATTTCAGTGTAGCGATGGCAACAGGTGGGAAAATTTTTGGGATTGCTAATGTTATCCGTTATTCCATACAACACAATGATACAATTTTAGAAAGCATTGCATGGGGTGGATATGGGTTTTTGTTACTGTTATTCGGATACTTTATATTTGAATTTTTAACCCCAACTTATAAAATTGATCAGGAAATTGCCAACGATAATCGAGCTGTTGGCTTTATATCGCTAGTAATTTCCGTTGGATTATCCTATGTTATCGGGTCAAGCATCCAGTAAAGGAGTGGCGTCGTGAAAACATTAGCCTATGTTTTAATGGTTATAGCAGGCATCTTTTTAGCAGTAGGTATCTATTATGTCATGACTGTATAGTATTTTTTTGGCAACATATAATAACGATAAGCAAAGTATTAGGCTGATTATTTTGTCAATGTTATACTTGTAAAGAAATCGGAATAATGAAGGAGGAATTTCATAATGGCAATTGTAGCAGCTAGCGATAGCACTTTTAGTAATGAAACTAGCGAGGGATTAGTATTAGCTGATTTTTGGGCTACTTGGTGTGGACCATGTAAAATGATTGCACCAGTCCTAGAAGAAATAGATGGTGAAATGAGTGATCAAGTTAAAATCGTAAAACTTGATGTAGACGAAAACCAAGAAACAGCTGGAAAATACGGCGTAATGAGTATTCCAACTCTTCTACTTTTCAAAGATGGGGAAGTAGTTGACCAAGTAGTTGGTTATCAACCAAAAGAAGCGCTTGTAGAACTAATTAATAAACACGCTTAATAAAATGCGATTATCCCTTATTATAGAGACCCTATAATAAGGGATTCTTTACGTAATGCGTCTTTTTTTGTACTATAATAATACTTACACACGAAAATAAAGAATAGAGAGAAACATCATGAAAACCTGGGGGTGAAGTGGTGAATGACCATATTAAGGAGAAATTAGCAGTGTTGCCAGCACAACCTGGTTGTTATTTAATGAAGGATAAGCATGGAACGATTATTTATGTCGGTAAGTCCAAAATTCTTCGTAACCGGGTTCGTTCTTATTTTATTGGGGCTAATGATCAAAAAACGCAACGTCTTGTCCGTGAGATAAGAGATTTTGAATATATTGTCACCAGTTCAGAGATCGAAGCATTAATCTTGGAAATGAACTTAATTAAAAAATATGATCCGAAATATAATGTACTATTGAAAGATGACAAATCTTATCCTTTTTTAAAAATTACTAATGAACGACATCCGCGCCTTATTATTACAAGAAAAGTCAAAAAGGATAAAGGAAAATATTTTGGACCTTATCCTAACGTATTGGCGGCAAAGGAAACGAAAAAATTGTTAGATCGCCTATATCCATTGCGCAAATGTAATAATCAAAAAGGGCGACATTGTCTGTACTATCATATGGGTCAGTGCTTAGCTTGTGCTGATAAGCCACCGTCTAAAGAAGAATATCGAAACATTACCCAAGAAGTCACGAGTTTTTTAAATGGTGGCCATAAAAAAATAAAAGCGGAATTAAAAGAAAAGATGCTAACTGCTTCTGAAGATTTAAATTTCGAACGAGCTAAGGAATTTCGTGATTTAATCCAGCATATCGAATCAGTCATGGAGCAACAAAAAATGACGATGAAAGATCAGGTTGACAGAGACGTGTTTAACTTTAGCTATGATAAGGGATGGATGTGTGTACAAGTATTTTTTATCCGCCAAGGAAAATTAATTGAACGTGATATCTCAATATTTCCGTTTTATGATGAAGCAGAGGAAACCTTCCTTAGTTTTATCGGGAGTTTTTACATGCACCACCATCATCCGAAACCAAAGCAAATACTAGTACCAATTCCTACGGATGTTGATTTGCTCAAGCAATTATTAGAAGTAGATGTGCATATCCCAATGAGAGGTCGCAAGAAGGAACTAGTAGAGTTAGCCAAGAAAAATGCTGAAATAGCTTTGCAGGAAAAATTCAGCTTAATTGAACGAGATGAAGAGCGGACTATCCGTGCGGTCGAAACACTAGGTGACAAACTGCATATCGAGACACCACATCGAATTGAATCTTTTGATAACTCGAATATTCAAGGGACAGATCCGGTATCAGCGATGGTCGTTTTTATTGATGGTAAACCGGCAAAAAAAGAATATCGTAAGTATAAAATTAAACAAGTGGATGGTCCTGATGATTATGAAACAATGCGTGAGGTTATTCGTAGAAGATATACGAGGGTATTAAAAGAAGGAGCACCACTGCCTGATTTAATCCTTGTTGATGGAGCCAAAGGTCAGATGTCGGCCGCTATAGACGTTTTAGAAAATGAATTAGGTTTAGATATTCCACTTTGTGGCTTAGCAAAAGATGATAAACACCGGACAAGTGAATTATTGTATGGAGATCCGCCAAAAGTAGTCGAATTAGATCGGCGTTCACAGGAATTTTACTTTATTCAACGGATACAAGATGAAGTACACCGGTTCGCAATCACCTTCCACCGTCAGCTCAGAGGAAAAAGTGCCTTTCATTCTAAGTTAGATGAAATTGATGGTGTAGGTGCCCAGCGGAAGAAATTATTACTTACCCATTTTAAATCGATTAAGGATATCGAGCAGGCATCTGTTGACTCGATCGTAAAGCTAGGAATCCCAAAACCTGTTGCAGAAAATATCTTAGAACATCTCCAGGAAGATGAATAAAGCCCCTTTTCCTAAAATGGACGTCGGCATTGGCCACAGGACGTGGCCATTTTATCCGACTAATAGGAATAAGGGGCTTTAATTATGTAGTACATGTAAAATAACATGGTCTTTATTGACTTCAGCTACACACTCACAGCTTTTGTCCGTTATTTGTAGCATAGTTTCCGCTAAAAATCCAGCTTCCAGTTGAAAATCAATCTCTTTTAAAGTTTGCAGTCGTGCTTTAACTAAGCTTCCACTCAATTCATATATAAAACCACGCCGCTTTTCGTGTGTTAAAGCTAACTCTCCCCAGCCAACATGTTGAAAAAATTCTTGTATTTCTTCTGTTGATGCACATTCCGCTTGTCTAGCCAAATTTTTACCCATAACATATAAAATAAGATCGGATTCCTGTCCCAACATATCTGGTAATCCGATATAGCGAAGTAAATCATAGCCACTGCTTGTTGTTTGAAGGTTTGTAAGTACTGTAGCAATGTTTGTCTTTTTATTTGTCACTTCATTGTCCCCTCTCTTACCTCAATCAAAACCTAACTCTTTACAACTATTATCACCTTTTTTACCGTTTTCTGCAATCGTTCAAAAGTAACTTTCTCTGTTTTTCCATGGATAATCGACAAATATTTGAAGAAAAAGAATTCGTTTTCTTGACGCTTTTTCCTGATAGAAGTACAATAGTTGTGGTACCAATATACGAAATTCTTGGATGGGATGTCTCGTAAGAGGGAGGAAACGAAAGAAAGAATCCGTACAACGAGATGTAAAGCGCTTTAAAATTTTTGCGCAAAAAAAGAGTCGTATGTTGAATTTATGATGAACTAGAGGGGGGTACACAAAAGGTGGAGAATAGGGAATTTTTTTATCGCAGGTTACATTCACTATTAGGGGTTGTGCCAATCGGGATCTTTTTAATTCAGCACTTGGTTGTCAACCATTTTGCAGTTTATGGTCCTGAGAGCTTTAATAAAGCGGCACACTTTATGCATGATTTACCATTCCGTATCGTGCTTGAAATCTTTATCATTTTTCTTCCTATAATATTCCACGCAGTATTGGGTGTGTATATCGTATTTGTTGCTAAAAACAATGTCAGCCGTTATGGTTTCTTCCGTAACTGGATGTTCTATCTGCAACGAATCACAGGTATCATTACACTTGTATTTATTGTGTGGCACGTATGGGAGACACGAGTTCAAATTGGAATGGGAACTAAAGAATTGGATTATAGCTTAATGGAAAACATTTTGGCTAATCCTGTCATATTCTGGTTCTATGTGATTGGTGTAGTTTCCACTACATTCCACTTTGCAAATGGTTTGTGGAGCTTTTTAGTAAGCTGGGGTATTACCGTTACACCACGTTCACAAAAAATTGCTACATATGCAACACTATTAGTTTTCTTAGCAGTAACATATATCGGTATTCGCGCATTGTTCGCATTTGTTTAATAAGTAGTAGGGAGTAAAGGGAGTGAGTATAAATGAGTGATCGCAATATTGTTATTGTTGGTGGTGGCTTGGCAGGTTTAATGGCCACAATTAAAGCAGCAGAAGCAGGCGTACACGTTGATCTATTATCAATTGTACCTGTAAAAAGGTCTCACTCTGTTTGTGCACAAGGTGGAATTAACGGTGCAGTAAATACAAAAGGGGAAGGAGATTCTCCTTGGGAACACTTTGATGATACAGTTTACGGTGGTGACTTTTTAGCGAATCAACCACCAGTAAAAGCAATGTGTGAAGCTGCACCGGGAATTATACATATGCTTGATCGTATGGGAGTTATGTTTAACCGTACGCCAGAAGGGTTACTTGACTTCCGTCGTTTCGGTGGTACACAACATCACCGTACAGCATATGCCGGTGCGACAACAGGGCAACAATTATTGTATGCATTAGACGAACAAGTTCGTCGTTATGAAGTACAAGGGCTTGTAACGAAATATGAAGGATGGGAATTCATTTCGGCTATTATTGATGATGAAGGTGTTGGACGAGGTATTATCGGTCAAAACATCAAATCTCATGAACTAAAAGCATTTAAAGCGGATGCCACTATATTAGCGTCAGGTGGACCTGGTATTATCTTTGGGAAATCTACTAACTCCGTTATTAATACTGGTTCTGCAGCTGCAGCTCTTTACTTACAAGGTGGTATTTATGCAAATGGTGAGTTCATTCAAATCCACCCAACTGCAATCCCTGGTGATGATAAACTTCGTCTCATGAGTGAATCTGCTCGTGGTGAAGGTGGTCGAGTATGGACTTATAAAGATGGAGAGCCATGGTATTTCTTAGAAGAGAAATATCCTGCATACGGAAACCTTGTACCTCGTGATATTGCAACACGTGAAATTTTTGATGTCTGTGTCAATCAAAAATTAGGTATCAATGGTGAAAACATGGTTTACTTGGATCTATCACACAAAGATCCAAAGGAATTAGATGTAAAACTTGGTGGTATCATCGAAATTTACGAGAAATTCGTTGGGGAAGACCCTCGTAAAGTACCGATGAAAATCTTCCCAGCTGTACACTACTCCATGGGTGGTCTATGGGTTGATTACGAACAAATGACCAATATTCCTGGTATTTTTGCCGCTGGTGAGTGTGATTACACTCAGCATGGTGCCAATCGACTAGGTGCTAACTCATTACTATCATCTATTTATGGTGGTATGGTTGCCGGACCTAATGCGATTAAATATATGGAAGGTCTCGAAAAAACAGTTGAAGACGTATCATCCACTTTATTTGATAACCAATTAAAAGATGAAGAAGAGAAATTCGAAGCGTTATTGAATATGCGTGGTGACGAGAATGCATATCAGATCCACAAAGAGCTAGGGGAATGGATGACTGATAACGTAACCGTTGTACGTGACAACGATAAGCTGTTAAAAACAGATGAAAAAATTCAGGAATTATTAGAACGTTGGGAAAACATCAATATGGACGATACATCACGTTGGAATAACTCAGGTGTTATGTTTACTCGTCAATTGAAAAACATGCTTCATTTAGCTCGCGTTATTACACAAGGGGCATATAACCGTAATGAAAGCCGTGGCGCCCATTACAAACCAGAATTCCCTGATCGTAATGATGAAGAATGGTTAAAGACAACGAAAGCATCTTTTGACGAACAAAATCAAGCACCGAAATTTGAATATGAAGATGTGGATGTGTCATTAATCAAGCCAAGAAAACGTGACTACAGTAAGAAAAAATAAAGGGGGTAGCGCGAAATGGCAGAGGAGAAATTAACACTAATAGTAACTCGTCAAGATAGTCCAGATTCAGCTCCCTATGAGGAGACTTTCAAGGTAAATTACCGTAAAAATATGAATATTATCTCCGCATTAATGGAAACACAAAGAAATCCAGTCAATGCAAACGGAGAATCTGTAGCACCAGTCCAATGGGAATCAAATTGTTTAGAAGAAGTATGTGGTGCTTGTTCGATGGTAATTAATGGGGAACCACGACAAGCTTGTTCAACGCTTGTTGATAAATTAGAACAACCTATCCGTGTCGCACCGATGTCGACATTCCCGGTTGTTCGTGACTTAGTCGTTGATCGTAGTCGTATGTTTGACTCCTTAAAAAAGGTAAAAGCATGGATTCCAATCGACGGTACACACGATCTTGGCCCTGGACCAAGAATGCCAGAAAAGAAACGCCAATGGGCATATGAATTATCCAAATGTATGACATGTGGTGTTTGCTTAGAAGCATGTCCAAACGTGAACAGCAAGTCCGACTTCATCGGTCCTGCACCATTGTCTCAAGTTCGCCTATTCAATTCTCATCCAACTGGTGAGATGAACAAGAGTGAACGTTTAGAAGCACTAATGGAAGATGGCGGTCTAGCAGGATGCGGTAACTCACAAAACTGCGTACAAGTTTGTCCAAAAGGAATTCCTTTAACAACATCCATCGCAGCACTAAACCGTGATACCAACATCCAATCATTCAAAAACTTCTTCGGAAGCGACAACGCACACTAATATCATTATTCAAAACCCTTCTCCAGAGATGGAGAAGGGTTTTCTGTGCTTCTGGGAGCTTGAAGTTGCCAGTAAAGCCCACGGAGTTGCCAATAAAACCATAAACTTGCTAGCAAAAATCCTTTTGTTAATAAATAATGGGCTACAGTTGATTGCAAAGTTCAAGTGTCAATCATAAGTTATTATGTACCAGTAGAAGGTGTGAGGGAATGAAGACAGTGATCTAGATGTCGCATGTACCTTTTTATGCTAATAATTATCCATAAAAACTTGTAGCCAATTTAGACGTTTGTAGAGCACAACTTCACTGTGGTTGACATATTATAAGATTGACTAAGTAATTACCCTCTTATTTTCAACGCCCTAAAGTTAGCAAGGAGGGGTTCACATTTGAAAGATAATGACTACAAGCCGAAGCAATTACTAACGAAAAGGGAAAGAGAAGTATTTGAGCTACTAGTACAGGACAAAACAACAAAGGAAATCGCCCAAGAGTTATTTATTTCGCAAAAAACTGTGAGGAATCATATCTCAAATGTAATGCAGTATAATTACGAACTGAATGAGAATTATTCAAGTAATAAAAATGTTACATTTTTAATAATTTTTTTGAAAAAAGTTGTATAA